>JASFVP010000016.1:0-60655 GCA_050049775.1 Chromatiales bacterium | reverse complement strand
ATATCCATTGATTGAAGTCACGCCGTAGCGGCGACTCCAGCGATGGGGCAAAACGCGACTCGGCATCGTAGTCCGCCAGCCACTGCACAATGGCGCCGCTTTCGATCATGACGTCATCATCAATCTTCAGCGCTGGTAACTGACCCAGCGGATGAATGCGCCGATAAGCCTCGCTGTTGCCCTCGCCGCCATACAGATCAATGTGCTCCAGGGCGTAATCCAGCCCGAGTTCCTCCAGCATCCAGCGCACACGCTGGGCGCGGCTGCCTTGCTGGTAATACAGCGTCAGTTGCATATCAAATCTCTCCAGATAGTAACTTTTATTTTGAAAGTAACTAGAGCGTAAGCGAGTAACTTTCAAAATGCAAGTTAAAAAGCTAGACTTGTTTCATGCCAGCAAAAAAAGACCAACAAACCACAGACGACTGCCAGCGCTCACGCTGCCCGGTGTCGAGCTTCCTGGATATTCTCGGTGACAAATGGACGTTGCTGGTGGTGCGCGACCTGTTCTTTGGCAAACACACCTTCAAGGAACTACAGGCATCACTCGAAAAAATTCCGAGCAACATTCTCGCCGACCGCCTCAAACGCCTCGAAGCGCAAGACATCATCACCCGCGAGCTGTATCAGGAACGTCCCAAACGCTACGGCTATCACCTCACCGACAAAGGCAAGGAACTGAAACCGGTCATGCGCAGCCTGATTGAGTGGTCCAACAAATACATTCCCTGTACTTACGATGTGAAGGAAATCGAGAAGCGTCTGCCGAAAGAATAACGTCCGGAATTTGACTTCTAAACAAAGCCCAAGACATGTTTCTTACGACCTTACACAGTAGCCATCCCAACTTATGGACAGTGGATACAAAGCCCCTTGTATCGTTAGATTAGGAAGCAACCATTACACCCACCGTTATGCGTAAAGAATTGAGGGAATATATATGCACTGGATAAAATTAATACCGGCTTTAATAGTTGTCCTGGTTTCAGGCTGTAATGAAACATATGTAAAGCCAGTTAAAATGTCAGCTGCAGAAAAATACCCGGATCATGAAGGACATAAATTTATATCGCTTACGAATGCCGTAAAGGACATTTCGGCTACACCATTAGATAAAATACCAACAGGCTTAATACCTATCGATTTCAGCTCAGAATGCAAAATATTGATATCTTCTGAAAAACTGGCTTGTTTTTTTATTGAAAATAACGACAGCAATATACGACTAGATATAAAAAGTCACGTAGTCGCTGATAACGATGGAAAGCCATTTTTATTTTATCCAGCCATAACCGCTTTCTCAGACACGTCCAATAAATTTGAGGAACTTACACCCGAATATGAATTAAACATGAAGGGCTCAACGTTAACCAACAATTTTAATATTCCACCCGGTACAAGCCACATTCTGATTCATACCAGAAAACGTTATCTTGGCATGACCTTCCCAATTGTTGGCGAAAGCGATTCTGGAAATGGTTATTTAGCAATGGCAGGACTCGTACTCGGCGGAGCTATCGGCGGAGCGATCTATGCCGCGAACCAGGGATACAGTTCTGTTGACACCGAATATACACTCGCACCTGTAGGATATATTGAAATATCCCTCAAATAGGCGACCACTGCTATCAGAATAAAATTACCCAGCCACCATTTATTCCGATCAATTTATCCCAATGCTTGCGAGAGCCTCCCGGCCATTCTTCCTTTTGCATTTAGATACTTTCCCACAGACGAGCAAAAAGCAGGCTGATTTGACTTCCTCTCCAGCACCAAGCTATGTTTTGATCACAGCCATAAAAAAATAACGCCAGCCGTTTTATGGACAGAGAATATTTCAAGCAAGGACAGTCGCTTATGCCAAACATACTCACAAATTCGCCGATCGCTTTCAGCATTCCTACCAACCCTCAATGCTTCGTCATGACCTCTAACCTTGGTGCTTTAAGGCGCCTGAAACTTCTAAAGAAGGCGCTGAGATATAGAGAGTCTCTATATCCCAGATTTGGAAGCGTCTATATATTTCACCGTTAGGGCAATAAATGCACACGGAGAGATTTCAGCGATTAAGAAAGAAGACGTTAAATGATGTCTTTGATAAAACTATTGCGACAAAGATATGGCGCTCAACAGTACGTAACCAGTTACGTGGTTTAGATATAAAAGACTTATACGACCACTACGATTTTAATTTCAATATTGAAGATAGAATTCAGGCAATTAAGGCTTCAATGCTTGATGGCTCTTACTATGTAAGCACGCCTCTCATATACAAAACTGAAAAAAAGTATGGAATTTGCCGTCACATGGTTATTCCGCAACCAGCGGATGCTTTAATACTGCAATGCCTTGTTGAGCAAGTTTCTCCATCTGTTTTAAAGAAGCAGCCATCAAAAAACGCTTTCTATTCGAGGGATAAGCACAATGTCAAAAAACCCCATGAAGCTGTTGAGTATGGATTGAGCTTTAGAGAACAATGGAAGAATCTACAGAAGAAAATCTATAATTTTGCTGACACATTTAACTACCTCGTTGTTACCGACCTTACAAATTATTTCGACTCTATAGATCTCAGAGAACTAAGACGCGTATTTGTTTCACACGTTGAAGCAGACGAAGTGATAGTGGATTTAATATTTAAGGTTGTCGAAGGGCTTTCATGGAAGCCAGATTATCTTCCGTATTCGCAGCGTGGGTTGCCAACTGCAAACGTTGAGCCCATCCGTCTACTGGCACATAGTTTCCTGTTCGAGGTTGACCAGATACTGAAGGAACGCACAAAAGACAACTTTGCGAGATGGATGGATGATATAACATCGGGAGTTGATAATAAGCGGGAAGGCATTGCTCTCCTTAGCGATATATCTGATGTTCTTAAGAGCAGAGGGCTTGCGTTAAATCTCTCGAAAACGCAAATACTTTCTGCCAAAGAAGCGTATTTTCATTTTCAAATAGAGAAAAATCTGGAAATAGACAAATACGAGTCTATTAAGCCTGGCACGAAAAAAGCAATCAAAGCAGAGCGGGAGCTCTGGCAGAAATATAAGGCCCACTTCAAAGACAAGTCACCAAAAGCGTGGGATAAGATAGCTAAGCGCTATATCACAACTTTCGGGAAGCTAGAGAGCGACAGATTATTAACCAATTTCTCGAAAAATTTTATAGCAAACCCGGGGCTCAGACCAAATTATTTGATCTACCTTGCCATTCGAGGGTATAGCCGAAAAGCGGCTACACAAATATTGAACATACTTGAGAGCATAGATCCATTTGATGATCTGTCACTTTTTCAAATTTCCCAATTACTAACACAGTGGTGCGTACCAACAAACAAGTGGGGAAAGGATTTTATAGCTGAGGCCAAGAAACTCTTAACTGGTCACGCCAGCGCAAAAAAAGATGCACAATCATTCTACGCACTTTTATGGTTTCTAAGTAAATACGAATCGGAAGATTCACTGTATAAATTCTTGATGCGCTATAGAAATCTTTGGCAAGGTAATTCGTTCCTCAGGCGTCAAGCCACCGCATCGATGTCAAGGTTTGGCTGTAATAGAATAAGTAATCGACTTGACTTACTTAATCATCAAGCTATGTCTGGAGTACCCGCCGCTGTCTCTATAGCAAACCAACTATCTCAGTTTTCAGAAATTAGTGCTTTGTCATTTAGATTGAATGCATACCTATTTCCTACAGCCAAACCAAATGTATATCAACACTCAAAGTTTATGGTGTTATGTTCCGTGCTGGCATCAAAACATTGCTGTACCGATCCAGCTATTATTAACAAAGTAGACGAATATGTGTCTGATCCTTGGCATAGAGAGATTCTTGAAAATGAATTTAAAATGCCTTTGCCCTAACAAGGCGCTTGTTCGGACGCAAACTACGCTGCGCTTCGTTTGCGCCGCACAGCTTCAACGTCACGGACGATTAGCGCTTATCGAATCGCCGATCAAGGCACATTTGATGACACCAGCTGATATCGACTGATATGCCACAAGCGACTGCTCATGAAGATACCACTGGTTGTCAGCCCCACCACTAACGATATCCAGAAACCCGGCGCCCCCATGGCCGGAGTGAGGATGTCAGTCAACCCCAGCACATAGCCCAATGGCAGGGTGATCACCCAGTAAGCCAGAATCGCGAGCAGCATTGGCACACGCGTATCCTTGTAACCGCGCAATGCCCCCTGCGCCGGTACCACAAAAGCATCGGCCAGTTGAAACAGCGCGGCAAACACCAGCAACTCAGTGGCTTGCTGTATCACTACAGCATCATTTGAATAAAACGCCGCGATCTGGTCGGCGAACAACACCAGTATGCTGATATTAAAGGCGGCCGTGACCAGCGCCAGCAGGAACGCGGCACGGGCGGCGTTGTATGCTCCGCGATGATCTTGCGCACCCTGAAACCTTCCCACACGAATACTGGCTGCTATGGAGATACTGAATGGCAAAGTGAACGCCAGATAGGCGACATTCATGGCGACCTGGTGCGCCGCAATTTCACTGCTTGGTCGGACACCGAGAAACAGGGCGATCAGCGAAAATATACTGACTTCAACAAACAGCATTAACGCAATCGGTGCCCCGACACGCAATAAATGCCGTAACTCATCGGCCTCATACGGCAGCAGACGCCGCCAGATGAACGCCTGCACATAAGTCTTGTGCATGATTGTATATGACACCATGACCGCAAACGCTGCCCAGAATGCCAATGCTGTGGCCCAGCCCGCACCGGCGCCACCAAGCGCTGGCGCACCCCAGTGACCAAAGATCAGCATGTAGTTGGCCGGAATGTTGACCAGCAGGCTGACCAGTGAAGCCACCAGATGCGGCTGGGTAAACGACAAGCCTTCGCTGTAAGGCCGCAGCAAGAGCATGCCGAGCAAGGCCGGTAGACCCCAGGAAAAGCCGTCCAGGTAATCACCAGCGACAGCCACCACGAGTGGATCATCGATAATCAACGGCAGATACCAGACATGCAGCCGTATCACCACAACCAGCAACAGTAATGCAAGCAAGGCAACCCGCGCCGACACATGCATAAACGGTGCGATGCGCTGGTACTGCCCGGCACCGGCGTAGTGCGCGACAATCGGATTGACCGCCATGAACAGGCCCATGGCGCCAATCACCAGCGTCAGCCACATCGCCGAACCCAGCGCCACACCAGCCAGGTCCACAACGCCGGCACGGCCGGCCATGACGGTATCGACCAGGCCGGCCGCCGCCGTCAGCAACTGCGCCAGCGCAACCGGCACGGCCAGGCGTGCGAGATTGATGATTTCACTGGATAACGACATGAGTGCGTCTCATGATCATGGCGTGTGACACGCCACAGGAACAAAACCGGCCAGCCGGCAGATATACGCCACCTGACAAACAGTCTTAATATCAGCTATTAGATACTAACGGTAGCTTTGCAACAGGCTGATGTAATTGGCGCGCTCATACGCCACCGGCTGTGTGGCATGCTGTTGGCTGACACTACCCTTGAGCTGCTCGACGGAATCGTACTCATTGAACTCCATCCAGGCATGCATATCAGCGAGTACTTCCTTGATGTGTTCCGGCCCGTGCTTGAGCAACGCGGCTGTCATGTGACAGACATCAGCGCCGGCCAGTAACATTTTCATGACGTCTTCATGGGTGTGAATACCGCCGGTGGCCGCCAGTGACATATCCACACGGCCGTACAGGATCGCGATCCAGCGCATCGCCAGCAACGCATCCTCGGAACGTGACAGGTTCAGCGTGTGACCAACAAACAGGGTTTCGAGATCGATGTCCGGCTGGTAGAAACGATTGAACAGAGAGACACCATCGGCGCCGGCCTGTTGCAGTTGTTTGACCATGTAACCCGGCGAGCTGAATTGCGCGGACAGCTTCATGGTGATCGGGATTTTGATGTGCTTCTTCACTTCAGTGAGGATATCAATGTAACGCTGTTCCACTTCGGTGCCGCTTTCCTCAATGTTGGCGGCAACATGATAGACGTTGAGTTCCAGCGCATCCGCGCCCATCTGCTCCATCTGCATCGCGTGCTCGACCCAGCCACCGAGAGTGTTGCCATTGAGGCTGGCGATCACAGGAATATCGAGCGCGTCCTTGAGACTGGCCAGATGCGTCAGGTACAGATCCAGATGCGAGTTGGCGCTGAGATCGGCCGGCAAGTAGCTGGACGCCTCGCCATGGCCGATATCCTGATGCAAAGTACGATCAAACAGGTCTTCATCGTCCTCGATCTCTTCCTCGAACAGCGAATACATCACCAGCGCCGAAGCACCGGCATCCTCGAGGCGACGCGCCATGTCGATATCTTTCGACAACGGCGAGGCCGACGGCACCAATGGATTCTTCAACTCCAGGCCAAGGTATTTGGTTGACAAATCCATGTTACTTTTCCTCTTCGTGTTCGTTTGCAGATGAGTCGGCATCCACTTCAGGTTCATAAGTCAGGTTGGCCAGTTGCGCATAATGCTGCCAGCGCGCCTCGACTTCACGTTGTGCTTTCCGGTACAGCTTCTCGGCCGCTTCGGGATGGCTGCGCTTGAGCATACTGAAACGTGTTTCGCTGTTGGTGAACTCGGCATAGGACACCGACGGCTGTTTGGAATCCAGTGACAGCGGGTTCTTGCCTTCCGCCAGTGAACGTGGATTAAAGCGGAACAGATTCCAGTGACCGGATTTGACCGCCAAATCCTGCTGATGCAGGTTGTATTGCATGTCAAAGCCATGCGCGATGCAGGGGCTATAGGCAATGATCACCGACGGCCCGTCATAGGACTCGGCTTCCAGGAACGCACGAATGGTGTGCACGTCCTTGGCGCCGAAGGCGACGTGTGCGACATACACATGCTCGTAGGCCATGGCGATCATGCTGAGGTCTTTCTTGTTGACCACCTTGCCGCCGGCGGCGAACTTGGCGACCGCACCGGTCGGTGTCGCTTTCGACATCTGCCCTCCGGTGTTGGAATACACTTCGGTATCCAGCACCAGGATGTTGACGTTGCGACCGGAAGCCATGACATGATCGAGGCCACCAAAACCGATATCGTAAGCCCAGCCATCACCGCCGATCGACCAGACGCTCTTTTTCACCAGATAGTCGGCCACGCTGAGCAGGTGACGCGCCTGTTCCGAATCGTTACCTTGCAGGCGTTCTTTCAATTGCGCCACACGCAGGCGTTGCTCAAATATCTCGGCTTCGTCCTGCTGCTTGCTGTCGAGCAAACCACTCACCAGCCCGGCATCCAGATGGCCGGCCAGTTGCTGCAGTAACTCGCGCGCGTACTCGGTCTGGTGATCCACCGCCAGGCGCATACCGAGCGCGAACTCGGCATTGTCCTCAAACAGCGAATTCGACCAGGCCGGGCCGCGGCCGTTTTCATCCGTGGTATACGGCGTGGTCGGCAGGTTGCCGCCGTAAATCGATGAACAGCCGGTGGCGTTGCCGATAATCATGCGATCACCAAACAATTGCGTGGCAAGCTTGATGTAAGGCGTTTCACCACAACCGGAACAGGCGCCGGAAAATTCAAACAACGGCTGCGCCGCCATGGCGTGTTTCATGGTGGTCAGGTTGAGCGTCCGCCGGTCGTACTCGGGCAGTTCGAGGAAGAAATCCCAGTTGGCTTTTTCGGCCTCGAGGTGCGGCTCGATCGGTTCCATGTTGAGCGACTTGTGCGACACATTGCTCTTGTCGCGCGCCGGACAGACCTCGACACACAGGCCGCAGCCGGTGCAGTCCTCGGGCGCCACCTGGTAACTGATGCGCCAGCCTTCGCCGAACTCCTTGCCCTTGACCTGCACGTGCTTGAAGCTGGCCGGCGCATTCGCCGCCGCTTCCAGCGGGAAAATCTTGCTGCGGATCGCGGCATGCGGACACACAAACGGACACTTGCCGCAATGGATGCAGAGGTCTTCATCCCAGATCGGAATCTCCAGTGCGATCTTGCGTTTTTCCACCGCAGCCGTACCGAGCGGCCAGGTGCCATCGGCCGGGATTTTGGAGACCGGCAACAAATCACCCTTGCCTTCCAGCAGGGTAGCGGTGACATCGCGCACGAACTCGGGTGCATCGGCCGGCACTACCGGTTTGCGCTCATAGCCGTTCAGCTCGCCGCGCGCACTGACCTGATGCAACTGCGCCAGCGTGGCGTCGATGGCCTCGAAGTTCTTGGCGACAATCTTGCGACCTTTCTTGCCATAGGTTTTTTCCACCGCGGCCTTGATCTGCTCGATCGCCTGTTCCTGTGGCAATACGCCGGAGATGGCGAAGAAACAGGTCTGCATAATTGTATTGATGCGCCGGCCCATGCCGGTTTCACTGGCTACCTTGTAGGCGTCGATGACCCAGAAGTCGAGTTGCTTGTCGACGATCTGCTGCTGCATTTTCAGCGGCAGCGTGTCCCACACCTTATCGGGTGACGCACTGGTGTTGAGCAGGAAGGTCGCGCCATCGGCGGCCATGTCGAGCATGTCGTATTTCTCGACAAACACCGGCTGGTGACAGCCGATGAACTGCGCTTCGTTTTCGCCGATCAGATAAGCCGAACGGATCGGCTGCGGGCCGAAGCGCAGATGCGATACCGTGACCGCACCGGCTTTCTTCGAGTCGTAAACAAAATAACCCTGGGCGTAACGATCCGGCTGTTCGCCGATGATTTTGATCGAGTTCTTGTTGGCCGACACGGTGCCATCACTGCCAAGACCGTAAAACAGACAGTTAATGTTCTGTCGGCTGGCTTCTGTGCGGTAGGACGCATCCCAGTCGAGACTGCTGTTGCTGACATCGTCGTAGATGCCGATGGTGAAATCCTGTTTCGGTTCTGACCTGGCCAGCTCGTCGTAGATGGCCTTGATCATGCCGGGGGTGAACTCTTTTGATGACAGGCCAAAACGTCCGCCGATGATCAACGGCATCTGTTTGAGCACCGGCTGCGCCTGTTGCTGGTCACGTGCCAGTGCGGTGAAGATATCCTTGAACAGCGGCTCACCATCACAACCCGGTTCCTTGGTGCGGTCCAGCACAGCAATATCGGTCACCGTTTGCGGTATCGCCGTCAGCAGGTGTTCGGCGGACAGCGGGCGATACAGGCGTACCTTGAGCAGGCCGACTTTTTCGCCCTGCGCCAGCATGTGATCGACGGTTTCGTGTACCGTCTCGGCACCCGAACCCATGAGAATGATGAGACGTTCGGCATCTTCGGCACCGTGATAATCGAACAGCTTGTACTGGCGACCGGTCAGTTGCGCAAAACGGTCCATGACCTGTTGCACCACAGTCGGCATGTTGTGGTAATACGGATTGACGCTTTCACGTCCCTGGAAATACACGTCGGGGTTCTGCGAGCTGCCGCGCAATACCGGACGATCCGGTGTCAGCGCACGCTGGCGATGCAATTCAATACTTTCGGCATCGAGCATCTGGCGTAACACTTCCACATCCAGCTGTTCGATCTTGGAAACCTCGTGCGAGGTGCGGAAGCCGTCAAAGAAATGCAATACCGGAATGCGCGCTTCCAGCGTCGCCGCCTGGGAGATCATCGCCATGTCCATGACTTCCTGTACCGAATTCGATGCCAGCATGGCAAAGCCGGTCTGGCGACAGGCCATGACGTCCTGGTGATCACCAAAGATCGACAACGCCTGTGCCGCCAGTGAACGCGCCGCAACGTGAATCACGGTCGGCGTCAGCTCGCCGGCAATCTTGTACATGTTCGGGATCATCAACAGCAATCCCTGGCTGGCGGTGAAAGTGGTGGTCAGGGCACCGGCCTGCAACGAACCATGCACCGCCCCGGCAGCGCCGGCCTCGCTTTGCATTTCGATGACATCGGGTACCACGCCCCAGATATTCGGCAGGCCGCGGGCGCTGCGGTCATCGGACAGCTCACCCATTGGTGAGGCCGGTGTGATCGGATAAATGGCGATGACTTCATTGGTTTGATGGGCAACGTAAGCGACCGCTTCGTTACCGTCAATCGTGACCATGGTGCGCGACTGATCCATGAATATTCCTCTTGCACGGTGGTTTTATTCTGATTGGCACAGACTGCTTCTCTGACGGCAAGCAGGTACCCGGTCAAGTTAGAGGGTTCTGCCTTATTTTGCAAGTTCGGCGCACGAGTCCGGATCGCATGCGACCGCATTCACCACTGGTCGGCGGCGTGTTCGTCGGAGGTGCGTTCGTCGACCCAGCGTTCACCATCGGCGGTGATTTCCTTTTTCCAGAATGGCGCGCGCGTCTTGAGATAATCGATGATGAATTCGCAGGCATCGAAGGCTTCGCCGCGGTGTGAACTGCTGACTGCCACCAGTACGATGTTATCGCCCGGTAATAACGGACCGACGCGATGCACGACGCTGACCTGGCCAAGCTGCCAGCGTTGCCGCGCCTCGCTGACAATGTTCATGAGTGCTTTTTCGGTCATGCCCGGATAGTGTTCCAGCGTCATCGATTCAACTGCGGCGCCATCGTTGATGTCGCGCATGGTGCCGATGAAACTGACCACCGCACCCATCGCCTTGTCCGCCTGGCTGAGGCGTTCGATCTCGGCCGTGGCGTCGAGTGGCTGTTGCTGTACGCGTACGATGTCCAAGTCAGCCACCGGTCACCGGTGGGAAAAACGCCACCTCGTCACCATCCTTGAGACGGGTGTCCGGCTGCGTCATTTCCTGGTTGAGCGCGACCATGACGCGCAGGTCGGAACCGAATACATCGGCCCAGCGCTCACCGCGTGCGGCAAGCTGTTGCATCAATGCAGCTATGGTATTGATATCGTCACTGTATTCGAACGTCTCGCCATCACTGGCCAGCAATTCACGGAAACGTGCGAAATACAGCACCCGGATCATGACAGCAAATCACTGAACGGAATGAAATTGACCAGGTCACCACGCTCGATGATCTGGCCGGCTTCGATCACCGCCAGGCCATTGGCCCAGGTCACGGAACTGAGCACACCCGAGGAACGACTGGGATAGGTCTCAAGCAGTGGCTCGCCATGTTCGTTGATGTAATAACGCGCCCGTGCGTATTCGCGCCGCTTGTCGGGACGCGTCCACTCGAAGTTGGCTTTGGCATGCAGCACCAGCGGTTTACTGTCGGTCGACATGCCCTGCATCTTCTTGATGAACGGCCGAGCGAACACACTGAAGGTCACGAACAGCGACACCGGATTACCGGGTGCGCCGATGAACGGCGTATCACCGATGTGACCGAATGCCAGCGGCTTGCCGGGACGAATCGCGATTTTCCACAACGCCAGCGAACCGAGTTTTTCGACCGCCGGTTTAACATGGTCTTCCTCGCCAACCGACACGCCGCCCGACGCCAGTACCAGATCGGCGCTTTCGGCGGCCTTGGCCAACGCATCGCAGGTGGCATCAAAGGTGTCTTCAACAATGCCGAGATTGATGACATCACAGTCCAGCGCTTCGAGCAGGCCGCTCAGTGTGAACTGGTTGGAATTGTAAATCTGGCCGGCCTGCAGGGATTCACCCGGCATGACCAGTTCATCGCCGCTGGAAAACAGCGCGACACGCAGGCGACGGTAAACCGTTAATTCCGCCACACCGACCGAAGCGGCCAGGCCGAGATGCTGCGGCTGCAACCGTGTGCCCGGCTGCAACACCACTTCGTCGAGCTGCACGTCTTCACCAGCCATGCGTACATTGGCGCCGTCTTTGGGTAACTGATTGATGACAACAAAATCGCCGTCGGCTTCGCAGTGTTCCTGCATGACGACGGTATCGGCACCGGCCGGAATCGGCGCACCGGTAAAGATGCGCGCCGCAGTTCCGCTTTGCAAAGGCGTGCCATTGCTGCCGGCCGGGATGCGCTGACTGACCGGCAGGCGCTGGCCTTCCGCCACATCGGCAAAGCGAATCGCATAACCGTCCATGGCGCTGTTGTTCCATGGCGGCACGTTGACGCAGGATTTGACCGGCTCGGCCAGCACGCGCCCAAGCGCCTGCTGACACGGCAGCGTTTCCGTTTCACCGACCGCTTTGGCGTGGGTCAGCAGAAACTCAAGCGCTTCATCAACCGGCCTGAGCGGCTGCCGCTCCGTGGTGGTGCAATCGTCACACGCCATTATTTTTCGTCCATGCGCGGAAACATCTGGGCAAAGTTACATGGCCGTGTGCGAATGTCGAGCTGTTCCTTGAGGATTTCATCCCAGCCGGTCTTGCACGCACCGGTCGAGCCCGGCAGACAGAAGATCAGCGTGCTGTTGGCCAGGCCGGCGACGGCGCGTGACTGGATGGTCGATGCGCCAATGTCCTTGAGTGAGACAGCGCGGAACAGTTCGCCAAAACCTTCGATGGCCTTATCAAACAACGGCGTCACGGCTTCGGGGGTGCTGTCACGCCCGGTCAGGCCGGTACCGCCAGTGCTGATGACCACATGCACATTGCTGTCGGCAATCCAGCGGGAAAAGATTTCGCGCATCTGATAAATGTTGTCCGGCACGATGGTGCGGTCGACGAGATGGTGGCCGACTTCTTCCAGACGCTGCTGCAAGGCATCGCCCGAGGTGTCGTTTGCCGCCGTGCGTGAATCCGATACCGTCAGCACGGCGATGTTGAGGGGTGAAAATTCGGTTGCCTGGGCATGTCCCATAATTGACTCCGTCGTTTGCGATCAGTCTGTTTTTTTATCACAAAGGCCGGCTATGGTGTCTGGATTCAGGTCAAAAACAGCCGTCCCGTTGCTATTAATTATTGCTCGGCGAATCTGCCTTTATTGCACAACGTCCGAGATCACCAGTTCCAGACCAACAGCGCCGGCCTGCAATCGTACCGCTTCGGCAGGGCTGGTGAAATCGCCCGGCTGCGCGGTCGGCTGGCCGGAACGCGCAATGCGTGCGCTGACGACCACCTCTTCAAAGCCCGACAGTTTCATCTGCGGCATCATCGCCATGCTGTCATCCAACGTGACTTCCATCGGCAGGTCGCTCACCTTGCCGCGAAACGCAGCCAATGGCATCGGTGGACCCGAACGCGCCTTAGCGAACACAAACAGACGATCGTCCGGCCGAGCCTGCGCCTGCAGCTCTTTCGCCAGTGATACCCAGACCTTGATGGCCGGACCGGTAGCAATCGGCGGCAACTCCTCTTCTACAACCTGCGGTGCCGCGGCAGCGGCAGCGGTTTGCTCAACCAGTGGCACGGCCGCCGGATCTTCGATCTTGTGACTGATCTTCAGATTCACACTGCTATCTGACTGCAATTGCAGTTTAACCTGGTCACTCGAATAATCACCCGCCTGGGCGACCGGCTGGCCGCTCATGGAAACACGCGCGCTGACGATGACTTCGTCAAACGCCGACAATTTCATCTGCGGCATCATCGCCATCGAGTCATCCAGTTTGATCTGCAATGGCAGTTCGGCAACGTTGGTCTTGAACGCGGCCAGCGGCATCGGTGGTCCGGAAGCGGCGCGCACAAAAACAAACACAATGCCGCCCGGGTCAAGCTGGTCACGAATGCTGTCATCCAGGCTGACCGTGGCCTGAATCGCCTTACCGGCCGGCATGGCTGGTTCGCTGACCGTGATTTCAACGCCGGCCTCGGCAGCAAGACGCCGTGCCTCCGCGATCAGGCTTTGCACTTCCTGCTGCGACTGCGGTTCGGGTTGCAGTTTCGGCAACAGACTCGACCAGCGGTCCACAGCGAGCTGGTAATTACCGTTTTGTTGCGCCGCCATACCACCCAGCCATAAACCGGTGGTGTTTTCGGGGTCCATCTGCAAGGCTTTCTCAACATATTCGGCCGGCTCACCGCGCAAGTCACCGCCCTTGACCATGGCCGCGGCATCGGCCAGACCCAACAGAATGGTCGGGTGATCACCAAAAAGTTCGTGCGCTTTCTGTAACGCCGCCAGGGCATCCGGGTACTGTTCCTGCGACATATAGGTTTTCGACAGCAGGAACCAGCCTTCAGCATCGTCCGGATTTTTCTCCAGCCGCTCGCGCAGGCGTTCGGCCAGCTCTTCCATCGTCGCCGGGGCATCGCCGTTCATCTGGTGCGCCGTGTTTGCCGCTCCGGCATTGGCGCCGGCCAGTTCCAGATATTGAGGTGAACCAAGATGGTCGTACAGGAAATAAGTCGCCAACGGCACCAGGATCGCCACCGCGATAAAGGCACTGCGGCCATAGCTGGCATTGCTTTGCAGGGTGACCGCCGGACTGGCGTTGCCGACATCGTCGATCAGACTGGCTTCCAGTTCCAGCTTGCTCTGCTCAAACACTTCGTCGGTCATGGCGCCGGAGGCGTGTTCGGCAGCGATTTCGTCGAGGCGTTCGCGTGCAATGCTGACATTTTGCGCGTTGCGATCCAGCTCGGCCAGTTGGCGTTTGCGCAGCAAGGCCGGCGCGACGAATACAATCGCCACCACAATCAGGGCGGCCATGAGAATCCAGAACATCATTAATTTTTATCGCTCTTTAACAAGTCTTCAGCCCTGGCGCGGTCTTCGGCGGCCAGTTCGGTATCCGGCTGCTTGCGCCGGCTGAGAATCACACGCATCAGGAAAAACAGGCCGACCACCAGAATCAGGAAAGGTCCCAGCCAGAGAAAAAAGGTGGTGCTGGTCAACGGTGGTCGGTACAGCACAAAGTCGCCGTAGCGCTCGGTCATGTAATCGGCGACTTCCTGTTTGCTTTTGCCGCTGATGACCATTTCATAGGTTTTGCGTTTGAGGTCCTGCGCCAGCTCGGCGTTGGAATCGGCGATGTTCTGGTTCTGGCACACCAGGCAACGCAATTCGCTGATCAGGCTTTTGTATTCGGCCTCCTGCTCGGGCGTGTCGAACTCGTACGTCGAGATTCTGGCGAAACTGCTACTGCTGAGCAGCAAGCTGAGGACAAAAATAAAATATTTCATATGGTCGTTTTTACTGAGCGAAATATGGCTGGAATTTTTCCTTCCAGACCTGTGGCTGCATGGCGCCCTTGTGCTTTTCGCGGATGATGCCGTTGGCGTCGACCAGGAAAGTTTCCGGTGCGCCATAGACGCCGAGATCGATCACCGCATCGCTTTTCGGATCAAAACCGACTTCGGCAAACGGGTTGCCATTCTGCCGCAGCATGGCTTTGGCTTCATTGGCGTCGTCACGCCAGTTGATGCCGACGATCGGCACGCCCTGACGCGACAGGCTCAGCATGTATTCATGCTCACGCCAGCATTCGGCACACCAGGTACCCCAGACATTCAGCAGCCAGGGCTTGCCCTGGTAATCACTCGCCTTGACCTGATCGGTCGCATCCAGCAGGTTCGGCAGGTTGAACGCCGGCACGCTCTTACCGATGAACTCGGTCGGGATGTCGCGCGGATCGTATTCGCCCTCGTCGATTTTTTTCAGCACAAACCAGAACAGGCCGACCAGTACCAGGAACACCGCCAGCGGGATGACCGCCTTGTTCATGATTTGGCTCCGGCCAGCGCCGCGCTATCGGCCGCCACCCGCCGTTGCGCCAGTTTGCGATAGCGCGGATCGGTAGCCGCCAGCAAGGCGCCAAACGCCATGATCAATGCGCCCAGCCAGATCCAGCGGATGAACGGCTTGTGATACAGGCGCAGGCTCCAGCCGCCCTGTTCATCGAGTTTTTCACCGAGTGCAACAAACAGGTCACGCGTCAGGCCGGCATCGATCGCCGCCTCGGTCATCGGATTTTTCTGCACCAGGTAAACGCGCTTTTGCGGTTCCAGCACAATCACATCGCCACCCGGCTCGGTGGCTTCGACCAGACCTTCGCTGGCAATGTAATTGGGGCCGCGAAACTCACGTGCACCCTTGAAGGTGAATTGGTAACCGCCAAGTTCGACACTGTCACCGGGCGCCAGGCGCACATCCTTTTCCGTGCTGTACAGCGACACCAGCGTAATGCCGACGACAAACACGGCAATGCCGATGTGGCCGCACAGCATGCCGAAATAACCACGTGGCAATGACCAGAAGCGCCGGCCGTTGGCCAGTTTGGCGCGCAGGTCCACCGCCGAGCTGAGCACCACCCAGAATGCCAGCACCATACCGATGGCGGCCTGCAGTTTGAATTCCGGCATCATGGCGAACACAAACACCACGCCGGCCACCAGGCTCAACACCAGCGGCAACTGCAGTTTGGGCCACAAATTGGCAAAGCTGTCCTGTTTCCAGCGCACCATGATGCCGGCGCCAAGCAACACCACCAGTGGCGCGGTCAACGGCACAAACACGCTGTTGAAATACGGCGGCCCCACCGAAATCTTACCCAGGTCGAGCGCATCGAGTAACAGCGGGTACAAGGTGCCGAGCAACACGCTGGCGGCAGCCACCACCAGAATGACGTTGTTGACCAGCAAGGCGGTCTCACGCGACATGATTTCAAAATGCACGCGGCTGCGAATCTCGGCGGCGCGCCAGGCGTACAGCGCCAGCGAACCGCCGATCACCACCACGAGGAACATCAGAATGAACACGCCGCGTTCCGGATCGGAAGCAAAGGCGTGCACCGAGGTCAACACGCCGGAACGCACCAGGAAGGTGCCGAGCAGACTTAAGGAAAACGTGAAGATTGCCAGCAATACCGTCCATGCCTTGAAGGCGGCGCGCTTTTCGGTCACCGCCAGCGAATGCATCAACGCGGTGCCGACCAGCCATGGCATGAACGAGGCATTTTCCACCGGGTCCCAGAACCACCAGCCGCCCCAGCCAAGTTCGTAATAGGCCCACCAGCTGCCCAACGCAATACCGATGGTCAGGAACAGCCAGGCGACATTGGTCCAGGGCCGCGACCAGCGCGCCCAGGCGGCATCGAGCTGGCCACCGAGCATGGCGGCAATGGCAAACGCAAACGGAATCGCAAAACCGACATAGCCCATGTACAGCATCGGCGGATGAATCGCCAGGCCGATATCCTGCAGCAATGGATTGAGGTCGCGGCCTTCCACGGGTGACGGCACCAGCCGTTCAAACGGATTGGACGTCAGCAACATGAATAACAGGAAACCGATACTGATCATGCCGAGCACCGCCAGCACGCGTGCCACCATGACCTCGGGCACCGAGCGGCTGAAGTAAGTCACCATGAGCGTCCAGATTGACAGCACCAGCGCCCACAACAATAGTGAACCTTCGTGCGCCCCCCAGACACCGGAAACCTGGTACAGCGTCGGTAACTGGGTGTTGGAATTGCTGGCCACGTATTTGACCGTAAAGTCGTGCGTCAGAAACGCATAGGTCAGCGCCAGATACGCCAGCAGCATGAACAGGAACTGCGCGCGCGCCACCGGCCGCGCCAGTAAAATCCAGGAGGAAATGCGTTTTTGCGCACCGATCAGCGGAATCGTCGCCTGCACAAACGCCAGCACCAGCGCCAGGATCAGCGCGACATGACCGAGCTCCGGGATCATAATTTTTGTCCCTCGGCGGCGGCCTGCTGTACGCCTTCGACATGCGCCTTGTTGAGCGCGTCAGCCACTTCCGGCGGCATGTAGTTCTCGTCGTGCTTGGCCAGCACTTCCTCGGCATTGAAAGTACCGTTCGTTCCCATGCGGCCCTGGGCAATCACACCCTGACCTTCTTCGAACAGGTCGGGCAGGATGCCGGAATAAACGACGCGCACGCTGTTGGCTTTGTCGGTCACGGTAAATTCAACGTCGACGCCCTGCAGGCGTTTCAGGCTGCCTTCCTCAACCAGACCGCCCAGGCGGAATACGTGGTTTTCCGGCGCCTGATTCTGCGCCACTTCGGTCGGCGAAAAGAAATACGACAGGTTATTATCCAGCGCATTCAACACCAGCCAGCCGGCCAGGCCAAGCGCTACCAGGCCTACCGCCAAAAATCCGAATCTCTTGTGTCTGGCTTTCATGCTTGTTCCTCACTTTTCATTCTGATAATACGGGCGATGCGCTTGAGTGCTGCCTGGCGTCGACGTGCCAGCAGCACCGGTTCGGCCGCCATCAACAAGGCGGTGGCGCCAAAAGAACCCCACACGTATAGGGCGTAACCGCCCATATCAAAAAATTCCATCATAACCTTTACCTCGGCCCCAGAGATTTGACTTCGGGCAATTCGCTCACCCACTGGGCATCGCGTTCACGTTCGAGAATGATGCTGCGCACCCGCTTGAACACCACGGCAAATGAATAGGCCCAGAAACCCAGCGCCATGATCAGCATGGTGTTGAGCATGACCTTGGCCATGCTCGGCGCCTGGGTGATGCTCACGGATGCCCCCTGATGCAGGGTGTTCCACCATTTCACGGAGAAATAAATGATCGGGATATTGATCACGCCCACCAGCACCAGAATGGCGCCGGCGCGGTCGGCACGGCGCACGTCATCGGTGGCCGACTGCAGCGCCATAAAGCCCAGATAGAGAAACAGCAGGATCAGTTCGGACGTCAGGCGTGCGTCCCACACCCACCAGGCGCCCCACATCGGCTTGCCCCAGAAAGCGCCTGTCCAAAGCGCCAGAAAGGTGAACATCGCCCCGGTTGGTGCCAGCGCCGTGGTCATCATGGCCGACAGGCGGGTGTTATAGACAAACCCCAGCGCCGACCAGAACGCCATCGCCAGATAGATGATCATCGACATCCAGGCCGCCGGTACATGCACGAAAATGATGCGATAGCCTTCGCCCTGTTTGTAATCGGTCGGAGCAACAAAGAAACTCAGGTACAGGCCAATGCCGATGAGAATAATCGCGGTCCAGGTGAACCAGGGGGCCATTTTGCCGGCCAGTGGATAGAAAGTTGCCGGGGAGGAAAACTTGAACCAGTTTATTACGCGATTGGACATTGACAGGTCTTCAATTTTTTATCTTGTAGTGATTCTGTACAGCTTGTCATGTGACAGTCTGCAACCAGGTTAGTTCTTGCGACTAATCAGGGAACCTGATTATTACCGCCTATGCTACTGATGTACAGAGTAAAAATTCTGTTTCACGGCGGCTTATTCGGACGACACACGCAGCGCGATGGCCGTTGCCAGCGGCGCCAGCACCAGTGACCCGACCAGAATGGCCGCCAGCATCGACAGGTGGCCAGCTTCACCGAGACCGGAAATATTGGCTTCGACCGCACCGGCGCCAAAGATCAACACCGGGATGGTCAGCGGCAGCACCAGCAGTGAGACCAGCACACCGCCGCCGCGCAAACCCAGCGTCAAGGCCGCGCCGATCGCGCCGATCAGGCTCAGCGCCGGCGTGCCGAGCAGTAGGGTCAACAGCAAGATACCGATGGCTTCGCCGGACAAATCGTACTGCAGACCCAGCACCGGCGCGATCAGCACCAGCGGCACGCCGGTGGTCAGCCAATGCGCCAGGATCTTGGCCAGCACCAGCAACGACAGCGGCTGCGGAGTCAGCAGCATCTGCTCGAGCGTGCCGTCGGCGTAGTCCACCGAAAACATGTGATCCAGCGCCAGCATCGACGCCAGCAGCGCCGCCACCCAGACGATGCCGGGCGCGATCAGCCGTAGCGTGTTCATCTCCGGGCCGATGGCCAGCGGAAACAGCGTCACCACCACGACAAAAAAGAACAGGCTTGAGGTGACATCCGACTTGCGCCGCAACGCCAGCACCAGGTCGCGCTTGAGGATGATCCAGAAAGTCTTAAACATGGCCCTGCTGCTTCCAGCCGAGTTCGAGTTGCTTGAGCGTGCCGGTGGTCAGCGGCACATCCTGGTGTGTGGTCAAAATGGCCATGCCGCCGTTGGCGATGTGTTGGCGAATGACATCCTGCAGCAATTGCACCGCCGCCTTGTCGAGCGCGACAAAAGGCTCATCGAGAATCCACAAGCGCGTTTCACACACCAGCAGACGCGCCATCGCCACCCGCCGTTTCTGCCCCTGCGACAATACCTTGGTGGGCAGGTCCTCAAAGCCCTTCAGGCCGATGCGGGCCAGCGCCTCCCAGGCAGCCTGCTCGCTGATATCAACACCGTCGAGCACACTCGACACCTGCAGGTTTTCCAGCGCCGTGAGGTCATCCTTGATGCCGTTTTTATGGCCGATGTACATGACGTGGCGAGTGTAGTCCTCGCCGAGGTCGCGGATGTTTTGACCATTCCAGTTGATTTCACCGGACGCCGGCAGCACCAGGCTGCTCAACGTGCGCAACAGGGTGGTTTTGCCACTACCGTTATGGCCGTGCAAATGCAGCAGTTCGCCGGGTTCGAGCGAAAAACCGATCCCGGAAAACAGGCGGCGATCGCCGCGCACACATTCAAGCTCAGAAACAGTCAGCATCTCGGTTGTAATCGTGAAGCGGGCCAAATGGTGAGTAAATGCCCGTTATTATTGTGTAAATCGCGGCAATCATCGCACAACAGGCGCAACAATGATATGTACAGACGAGCTCTTAATGACTCCGCCGGCAGGCCTCACATGGTGGACTAGAATACCAGTGGCCTGCGGCGTTCAGCTGTAACGGTGTTTTGTATCGAGCTGCTCTTGACCGGCCAGGCACGCTGCCTACTGGTTATTACGTATTGATTTATCAGGCATTTAATGTCTCAATGCCGGGACAAACAAAATAATTATGCTGGATGCAAAGCCTATGAAACAGCACAAACACCTCTGGAGTCTGGCACTGATCACTGCCCTGTATGGCGTCGCGCCTGGCGCATTGGCAGACGATCGTAAACACACCGTCGAATTTGATCAGGCTATCCAGCTGGAACCCGATCTGGAAAACGGCAAACGACTGTACCGCAACTGCATCGCCTGTCATGGCCCCGAGGGCTGGGGCACGCCATCCGGCGCGTATCCGCAGATTGCCGGCCAGCTGAAAAATGTCATCATCAAGCAGCTCGCCGACATCCGCGCCGGCAATCGCGACAACCCGATCATGCGCGCCTTCACCTCACGTCGCCTGCTCAGTGATGCACAGGACATTGCCGATGTCGCCGGCTACATTGCCGCCATGCCGATGACGCCGTATAACGACAAGGGCCCCCATCTGGTGGACAACAGTTTTGGCGAAAAGCTTTACCAGGACAACTGCACTGAATGCCACGGCGAGCGCGGCGAAGGCGACATTCCGGATGCGATACCCAGCCTGTATGGCCAGCATTACAGCTACCTGCTGCGCCAGTTCGAATGGATTCGCAGCGGTCAGCGTCGCAATGCCGACGAAAAAATGACCAAACAGATTCTCAACTTCCACCTGCAGGAAGAAGTGGCGGTTTTATCCTACACCGCCAACCTGCCGTTGCCGGCCGACAAGGCGGCCAGCGACGGCTGGACCAATCCGGATTTCCCGCACGTCGTGCGTCATCAGATCCCCGGACTGGCCCAGCGGCCACATGAGCAACGCCCCTGAAGGGAACTCGCTCAAGGGAACAGTTTGCGGATTGCCGCACTGCGGCTGGAGTGCGCCAGGCTTTCCGGTGACTTGCCGCTTTTGTCGTGAATCTTTATGTCAGCGCCAGCTTCCAGCAACAGCTTGACGCTGTCGACCGAACGCACCATCACCGCTTCGGACAAGGCCACCAGGCCATCATTGTCTTGGGCATTGACCGCTGCGCCATGCGCCAGCAGCAATTGCAGAGCTTCGGTATTGCCGTGCGTCGCCGCCCAGATCAGCGGGGTGGCGCCATCGGCATCGCGATGATTGACATCGGCACCGGCTGCAATCAATGTGCGCATCACGGCCACGTGGCCATTTTCCGCCGCGTGGCTCAGTGCGGTTTTGCCATGACTGTCGACCGCCTTGACGTTAGCCTTGTGTTTGAGCAGCAGCTCCACTGACTTGGTATGGCCATAACGCGCCGCTGAAATCAGCGCCGTTTCACCGGCCTTGTCGGTTTCCTCGGTGGCGGCGCCCTTGAACAGCAATTGCTCCACCATATCGGTCAGCCCGTAACGCGAAGCGACGATCAACGAATTCCAGCCGGCGCGTGTTTTGGCCGTCATATCCGCGCCACGCTCCAGCAGCAGGGCGGACAATTCCACTTCACCGTTTTCCGCCGCAAACGTCAGCGGCGTACAGCCGGCCACAGTGACCGCATTGACGTTGGCGCCGCGCGACAGCAGCACCGAAGCGGTGAGAATGTTACCGTTTTCCACGGCAAACATGAGCGCGGTCTTACCGTATTTGCTGGGCGAATCGACGTTGACACCGGCATCGAGCAGGCGCTCGACGGTATCCACATCGTCAATCGCAGCCGCCTGCCTGAGTTCAGAGGACTGATCCGCAAAGACCGGCACGGTCCAAAACAGCGCCGCCAGCAACAGCCAGGGTGATATCGCTTTGTAGAAACATCTCGTCATTGCTATCGCCCTCAATTAATTGTCAATGTCAGCAAACCAGTTGGCGATGGTCACGGTAAAGTGCTCGCCGGCGGTTTCCTCATCCCAGCCATCCGGCTCATCCGGCTCCTCGTGGGCGATGCCTTTGTGACAATCGATACAGGTCTCGCCACGATCAGCCGCGGCACTGTGTTTTTTGCGCGCCATGCGGCCCTGATCATCAAACGCCATCTGATCAAAATTATGACAGGTGCGACATTCGCGGGAATTGGACGCTTTCATTTTCTGCCACACCGAAGTGGCCATCTGCCAGCGATAAGCCTCGTACTTTTCCTCGGTATCAATGGTGCCCATGACTTCGTGATAGACGTCCTTGGCAGCCAGCACCTTGGCGACCATTTTGGGCACAAAAGGTTTGGGCACGTGGCAATCGGAACAGGTGGCCCGCACACCGGAAGTGTTTTTGTAGTGCACCGTCTCCTTGTATTCCTCAAGGTTGACTTTCATCGAATGGCAGGATGTGCAGAATTCCATTTCATTGGTTGCCGACAGGCCCACATTGAACAGGCCGGTAAAAACAATGCCGGCGATGAAGATCGCCAGAGCGCCGATCAAACCCAATTTTTTTGCCATACCCTCCTCCTTTGCAAATATAATCTTGCTTTAATTTATTAATTTATCCTGCCTAAGTTACCATAAAGTAACAGAAAAAAGCATATCAACAAGATGAGAAAGTTTTTTCTCCCAAGCCACGGGACCACAGCAACATGACGCAGCATCAGCGCAAAATCGTACTGGCCAGCAACAATGCCGGCAAAATCCGCGAAATCAATGCACTGCTGACGGAGCACGATTTCGAGATACTGCCGCAAAAGGATTTCACCGCCGAAGAAGCGGTCGAGGACGGCCTCAGCTTTGTCGAAAACGCCATCAAGAAAGCCCGCTTCGCAGCCGCGGCCAGTGGCCTGCCGGCGATTGCCGACGACTCCGGTATTGAGGTTGATGCGCTCGACGGCGCGCCCGGCATCTACTCGGCACGCTATGCCGGCGAGAATGCCGCGGATGCCGATAACGTCAACAAGTTACTCGATGCCATGCAGGCTGTTGGTGATGAGCAGCGCGGTGCCCGCTTTCAGTGTGTCATGGTCTACCTGCGCCACGCCAACGACCCGACACCGCTGATCTGCCAGGGCAGTTGGGAAGGCCGCATTCTGCGCCAGCCACAGGGCGAAAATGGTTTTGGCTATGACCCGGTGTTCTTTGTACCGGAAGATGGTTGCAGCGCGGCCGAGCTGGATGCGGCGCGCAAGAACGCGTTAAGCCATCGCGGCAAGGCGCTCAGGCAACTGGCTGATAAACTGGTGGAATCGGGCTACTGACAACAGCCGATCAGCTGACCTTGAACTGGCGTGCCAGTTGCTGCAGCTCATCGCCCAGACGTGACAGCGTATGGGTTGCTTCCATCAGGGTTTCGGCATTCTCGGCCGATTCCACGGCCATGTCGTTGATGTTGACGATGTTGTTGTCGACGTCCGACGCGGTCTGGCTCTGGGTTTCGGCGGTGCCGGCAATTTCCGCATTCAGCCGCGTGATTTCTTCAACCGCCTGACTGATGGAATTCAGTGTCTCACCAGCATCGGTGACCGGTTGCACGCTGTCATTCGAATTGGCTTTGACACTTTCCATCTGCTGCATGACCTTTGATGTGCCGGACTGCAGCTGGTCGATGATCTCCTGAATTTCGCCGATCGAGTCGTGGGTACGCGCCGCCAGGCCACGCACCTCATCCGCCACCACGGCAAATCCACGTCCCTGCTCACCGGCGCGCGCCGCTTCGATCGCCGCGTTGAGCGCCAGCAGGTTGGTCTGTTCGGAGATGGTGCGAATCACTTCCAGCACCACGCCGATCTGGTCACTTTTGGCACCGAGCTCGTTGACCGACAGGGTGGCGCCATCGACATCCGAAGCAACGTGTTTGATGCGGTCGATGGTCTTTTGCATGATGACCTGGCCTTTTTGCGCCTGCTCATTGGCGAGACTGGCGCCATTGGCCGCGGCTGAGGTATTGGTCACCACCTGCTGCGAACCCGATGACAGGTTGTTGATCGCAACCACCACGCCGCTGAGTTCGGATTGTTGCCGCTGCGTCAGCTGACGGGTTTTTTCGGCCACGCTGCTAATGCTCGAGGTCGAATCCACCAGTTGGTCGATGTGATTCTGCAGTGTCTGGATAATGCCGCGCAGCTTGTCAGTAAAGGCATTGAAGGAATTGGCCAGGTCCGCCACCTCATCGTCGCCCTTGACCTGCAGGCGAATGGTCAGATCACCTTCACCCGCCGCCATGTCATCCACCTGGCGCTGTACCTGCTGGATCGGCTGAATGATGGCGCGAATCAATACATACGCCATGGCGATGCCCAGTAGCAGGCCAACCAGCATCACACCGAGAATGGTCTGGGTGCCGTTGTCCAGCACGCTGTCGAGCGCCGTTCTTTCCTCGGTCACGGAAACATCGATATCGGCCAGCAGGTTGCGACCGAAATTGATCAGCGCATCGGCTTCTTTCGAGTAGGCTTCACGCGATGTCTTGAGCACGGTGAACAGGCGCATGGCTTCGGTGAATTCATTGCCATGGTCGTTGATCAGGCGCGTCACCATATCGGCGTAACTGGCGCCCTGGAACTCACCGTTTTCGATGGTCTTGTTGCGCATCACGTCATTGTCCGCCAACACTTCGCCGGCATAGGTCAGGTCTTCATATACCTGCGCCAGGCGTTGTTTGATGTCGGCATCGGCCGGGTGCTTGCGAAAACGGTTTAGCAGATTCAATCGGTTCAACAAAGCCAGGCGCGCTTCACCGGCCGAGTTGACCAGGTCCTTGTTGGCATTGACCAGTTCTTCGGCGTCACTGGCGGCCTGTTCATCGGCAGCTCTTTCTTCGTCACTGGCTGTCGCACTGTCAGCATCGGCGACGGCTTCATCTTCGAACTGGAAACGGCTTTCCAGCAGCGCCTGGCTGGCCAGTCGTTCGATATCGATGATGTAGTCCATAAGATAGGAAACGGTTTTGTCGATCTGGTTTTCCAAAGCAACATATTTGCTGTGGTTCTGCAGTAACTGGTCCTTGGCGGTGCGGAAATTTTCCATGCTGGTCTTGAGTTCGGTAAAGCGCTCTTCACCAATACGTCCGGCCTGCTGGATCTGCTCCAGCGCCTGAAATGCCTTGTCTTCCTCTTGCTGCAGGATGCTGCGCGCCTCCTGGCTATTGGACGCCAGGATGTCCTTCACCGCCACCAGCTGGGCCTGCACACTGAGCATACCGGCATTGGCGTTGGCCGTGGTCTGCATTACCGGACCGGTGAAAGTGCCCAAAGCGCCGGACAGGCTAAATGCGAGATACAGGCCGGCCAGGCCGGAAACCAGCATCATGATGCCGGCCAATAGAAAACCACCGCCGATCTTGAGTTTGATCGTCATTCTGGGCATATGCAGAACCTCTTTTGTTGAACGGGTCATTCCAGAGACTAAAAAGCAGTTTTCCGTCACCGCACAGACGCTATCGGCGCAGATTTAAACTACTTGAGCGGCAATTTTGGATGTGTCGCAGAACGGCTGCGCGGACAACGCCAGGCGCAGACTCAATCGTAAAGATAGGCTGGCAGCCAGGTGGCCAGCTGCGGCCAGTAGGCCAGCATCGCCAGCATCAACAGCTGAATGACGATGAATGGTGCGACGCCGCGGTAGATCTGTGAGGTTTTGATCTCCGCCGGGGCTACGCCACGCAGATAAAACAGGGCAAAGCCAAACGGCGGCGTCAGGAAGGAAGTCTGCAGGTTGATGGCGATCATGATGCCGAGCCACACCGGGTCCAGCCCCATGGCCAGTAGCACCGGGCCGACGATCGGCACCACGACAAAAGTGATTTCGATAAAATCGAGCACAAAGCCGAGCAGAAACATCACCAGCATGACCAGCACCACCGCGGCCACCGTACCCCCCGGCAGGCCGGTTAACAGCTCGGTGACCACCTCGTCACCGCCGAAGCCGCGAAACACCAGTGAAAAGATGGAGGCGCCGATGAAAATCAAAAACACCATGCTGGTGACAAAAGTCGTCTGGCGCATGACGGTCCTGAGCGTATCCAGTGTCAGGGTTTTCTGCAGCAAGGCCAGCAACACCGCGCCCATGGCGCCGACCGAAGCCGCCTCGGTCGGCGTCGCCAGACCACCAAGTATCGAACCCAGTACCGCGACGATCAGCAGCAGCGGTGGCAGCAGGTTTTTCAGCACCCGCCAGAACAGGTTCGTCGAAGCCGCCAGCTCTTCACGCGGAATCGCCGGCGCCACCTGAGGCTTCAGCCAGGCCACGCCAATCACATACACGATGTACAGCGCCACCAGCAGTAGCCCGGGTATCAAAGCGCCGACAAACAGGTCGGCCACCGAAACCGTTTCCGGCGACCAGATGCCCATATCCAGTTGCGCCTGTTGATAGGCCGCCGACAACACATCGCCCAACAGCACCAGCACAATCGATGGCGGAATGATCTGTCCCAGTGTGCCAGACGCGCAGATCGCACCGGTCGCCAGCGCCGGGTCGTAGTTGCGCCTGAGCATGGTCGGCAGCGACAGCAGCCCCATGGTCACCACCGTGGCGCCGACAATACCGGTGCTGGCCGCCAGCAACATACCCACCAGCGTTACCGAAATACCCAGCCCGCCACGCAAGGGCCCGAACAGCTCGGCCATGGTGTCGAGCAGGGTCTCGGCGACACGCGACCGTTCCAGCATAACGCCCATAAAGACAAACAGCGGCACCGCAATCAGCGTTTCATTGACCATGATGCCGTACAGGCGATTCGGCAAGGCCTCGAGAAACGAGGCATCGAAGTAGCCGAAGTATTCGCCGATATAGGCAAACAACAGTGCGCTGCCACCCAGCGAAAACGCCACCGGATAACCCAGCATCAACACCAGGCAGACCAGCAGGAACAACAGCAGCGGCATGATTTCGGTCACAGCCGCTCCTCCGCGTCTTCATCCGCAAGGTCTGGTTCGCCGTTACGCAACACCAGCAGTTGCTGCAGCATCAACACGACGCCCTGCAACAACATCAACAGCGGCATCAGCAGGATCAGTGACTTGAGCAGAAATACGCCAGGCAAGCCGCCGGCTTCGCGCGAACCTTCCAGCACCGCCCAGGAATCCGCAACGTATTCCCAGCTCATCAGGGCGATGAACAGGCTCACCGGTAACAGCAAAAACAAGGTACCGAGCAGGTCCACCCAGGCGCGTCCACGCGCAGACATTTTCTGGTAAAAAATATCCACGCGCACATGGCCGTGATGCTTCAGGGTATAGGCCGCCCCCAGCATGAAGACGATGCCGTGCATGTAGACGACGGATTCCTGCATGGCGATCCAGCCGAGATCAAACAGGTAACGCAGCAACACCACCATGAACGTCACCAGCACCATGAACAGGGTCAGCCAGGCAACGGCGCGGCCGACCCGTTCATTGATCTGTTCCAGTGTGTGAATCAGTTTTTCCATAGAGACAGTTATCAAGTCTGCAATATCATCCCGGCAGGACACAAAAAAGCCGGCAATGCCGGCTTTAGCTCACGCCAACCTGTGCAGGCCGGCAGATGCCTTACCAGCGGAACAGAATCCACTGGTTGACCACGTTGCTGTGAGGGTCATCCTTGTCGATATCGAGCTCACCGTCACCATCGCGGTCAAAGAAATAATATGGCGGCCCCACGCGTGGCACGACCCGGACCATATACAGTCGCGAACCGGCGCGGTATTCATAAATGGTTTCGTTTTCTGTCTGGATGATGGTGACGCCGGGTTCCAGCACCTGGCCACTCTGGATTTCCGGCGGTGGCGGCGGCACGCTCGGCAACGGCGTCGGAGCTACTGGCGGTGGCGAATCAACCGGTTCGGCATACAGCGGCATAGCCAGCAACAACGCACCCATCAAAACTGTAAATTTCATGAATAATTCCTTGTCTGCAAACGTCGCAGTAATGACGTCATATTATTACAACTCGAGCAGAATTTCCTCTTCTGCCGGCGATGGCGCAATGCTGCGTGACTCATAATGAGAAAAGATAGCATCAACCACACCCTGCGGCTCATCAATCAGCGTGATCAACTCCATGTCCTCGGCGCTGATGGTACCCGCCTTGATCATCGAAGTACGGAACCAGTCCAGCAAACCCGACCAGAAATCCGAACCCACCAGGATGATCGGAATACGGCGCGACTTGCCGGTCTGCACCAGGGTCAGTATTTCGGCAAACTCATCCAGTGTGCCAAAGCCACCCGGCAATACCACATAGGCCGAAGCGTATTTGACGAACATCACCTTGCGTGCAAAAAAGTGTTTGAAGCTCAGCGAAATATCCTGGTATGGATTACCGAGCTGCTCCATAGGCAGCTTAATGTTCAGGCCGATGCTCGGCGCCTTGCCATCATAAGCGCCCTTGTTGGCCGCTTCCATAATGCCCGGCCCGCCGCCACTGACCACGGCAAAACCGCTGTTGGATAACAACAGCGCAATCTCTTCGGCCAGCTTGTAATAGGGATCATCCGGCGGCGTGCGCGCCGAACCGAAAAAACTCACCGACGGTTTGATCTGCGCCAACGCTTCAAAGCCTTCGACAAACTCGGACATGATCTGGAACATGCGCCAGGACTCGCGCGTCATATAGGTTTCCATTTCCCTGACGTTGCTACGTGAGTCATTTGCTGTCATTTTTTTGCTACCTCAATCGTGTTGTTATTCGTTAACATAGCCCTGGTCTGATTCAGCATAGACCAGTCTCACCTGAACCTTTTGTTGTTATCCAAAAATCGACCTTAATCTTTATGCATGATCTCAACCCCCGCCAGCTCGAAGCGGTACGTTATCTGGATGGACCGCTTCTGGTGCTGGCCGGCGCCGGCTCCGGCAAGACCCGGGTCATCACCAAAAAGATCGTGCAGCTGATCGAACAGGCCGGTATCGCACCGCGTCATATCACTGCCGTCACCTTCACCAACAAGGCCGCACGTGAAATGAAAAGCCGCGTACGCCAGGAGTTTCCCGACAACAACGCCAAGGGCCTGAAGATATCCACCTTCCATACACTCGGCCTGAATATCCTGCGTACAGAACATACAGCGGCCGGACTCAAGCCAGGCTTTACCCTGCTCGACCAGGAAGACTGCAACAACATGCTGCGCGAGCTGCTGAAAAAAGACCGCAGCGAAGACCAGGCCCAGCAAATCCAGTGGCAGATATCACACTGGAAAAACGCCCTGGTGTCACCGCAACAGGCATTGTCACAGGCCGGCAACGACCTCGAAGCCACCTACGCGCGCCAGTATCTCGCTTACCAGGAATTGCAGCGTGCCTACAATGCCGTCGACTTCGACGACCTGTTGTTGCTGCCGGTGGAAATCTTCCGCCAGCACAAGGAGGTTCTAGACAAGTGGCAGAACCGCATCCGCTACCTGCTGGTGGATGAATACCAGGACACCAACGGCGCCCAGTACGAACTGGTGCGCCAACTGGTCGGCGTGCGCCAGGCGCTCACCGTGGTCGGCGACGACGACCAGTCGATCTACGCCTGGCGCGGTGCACGACCGGAAAACCTGGCGCGCCTGCAACAGGATTTCCCGCGCCTGAAAATCATCAAGCTGGAACAGAATTATCGCTCCACCAGCCGCATCCTGCGCGCCGCCAATCAGCTCATCGCCAACAATCCGCATGTGTTCGACAAACGCCTGTGGAGTGAAATCGGTCCCGGTGAAATGATTCGCGTGCTCAACTGCCGCGATGAAACCGATGAAATCGAACGCGTCGCCACCGAGATCATTCATCACCGTTACAGCAAGGGCGGCAATTACGGCGACTATGCGATTCTGTATCGCGGCAATCACCAGTCACGCGGTTTTGAAAAAGCCCTGCGCACACACAACATCCCGTATTTTCTCAGCGGCGGTCAATCGTTTTTCAACAAGGCCGAAATCAAGGACGGCATGGCGTATCTGCGCCTGCTGGCCAACCCGGATGACGATGCCGCCTTTCTGCGCATCGTCAACACGCCGGCGCGCGGCATCGGCGCGACCACGTTGAAAAAGCTGGCCGCCTACGCCAGCCAGCGCAACATTCCCTTGCTCAGAGCCTGCAAGGAACTCGGCCTGAATGAACAGCTGCAAAAAAGCAGTAGTGAGCGCTTACAGGCATTTGCGCAGTTCATCGATTTTTACGCCGAACAGGCACAGCGAGAATCGGCCACCGACGCCATTCGCAAACTGCTGAACGAAGTCGATTACGCAGCCTGGGTCAAGGATCAGTCGTCCAGCGAAAAAGCCGCCGAGCGCAAGAATGAAAACGTCGAGGAATTGCTGCAATGGCTGGAGCGCCTGCAACAGGACGAAGACAAGGGCGAATCACTCGCCACGCTGGTCAGCCACCTGACGCTGATGGATGTACTGGAGCGCCAGGACGAGGAAGCCGGCGGCGACAAGGTGCACCTCATGACCTTGCATGCCGCCAAGGGCCTGGAGTTTCCGCACGTGTTCCTGGTTGGCATGGAAGAGGAACTGTTACCTCATCACAGCAGCATCGAGGAAGACAACATCGAGGAAGAACGCCGCCTGGCGTATGTCGGCATCACACGTGCACGCCAGACCCTGACCATCAGCCTGGCCAGCAAGAGACGTCGTTACGGCGAACTGGTCAGCTGTGAACCCAGCCGTTTTCTGGGCGAGCTGCCGGAGCAGGATTTGCACTGGGAAGGCCGCCACCAGATCAGCGACGACAGTAAAAAAGAACGCGGCAATGCCCATCTGGCCAACATCAAGGCATTGCTGACGGATTAAAGCCTGTCAGCAGACGACGCTACGCGGCTGTTTCACCGCGTAGCGTCGGGACTCACAGCTGGTCGAGCATGTAGTCGATGGCCGCGGAGATTTCCGCATCAGACAGATCTGTGCGGCCGCCTTTGGGAGGCATAGCGCCCTTGCCGTTGATCGCACTCTGCAACAGGGCATCCTTACCCAGAGAGACGCGTGGCGCCCAGGCTGCCTGGTCACCCAGTTTCGGCGCACCCGCCGCGCCGGTGCCGTGACAGGCAAAACAGGCGGTGCTGTAAATGGCCTTGCCATCCGCTGCTGCCGCAGGAGCCGCTGCCGGAGCTGCTTCAGCCATCGCCGGTGCAGCCGGCGCTGGTGCTTCTACTGCAGGTGCGGCGGCTGCTTCTGCTGGCGCCGCTGCCGCCGGTTGTTCCTGGCCGACAATACTCACCGTACCAACCGGCTTGATGCGTTCGAGAACCGCTGAGCGGTCTTCTTCAGCCATCACCAAACCCGAGAACGCCAGATTGGCTCCCACCAGTGTCATTGCCAGAGTGCGCTTGAACATTGTTGTCTTCCTTCTGCAAAAAATCGGTTATTGGCCGCCGCCCGGCGACAATTCGCGGCGCAGTATAACGGTTTTCTAATTTACTTTGAACTATCGCGGGATTTCTGCACGGACGCGATGTTAAAATGCCGCTCAGTCAGAAGTAGGGAATTCGCCACGAGGTACGCAAACATGGGTATTGCTCTTTTATTGCACATTGTCGCTGTCATTGTCTGGGTCGGCGGTATGGTGTTCGCGTGGGCCTATCTGCGCCCGGTTGCCGCCGCGCAGCTCGAGCCACCGGTCAGGCTGACCCTGTGGGTCGGCGTATTCGATAAATTTTTCCCCTACGTCTGGGCCAGCATTGTGCTGATTCTGGCCAGCGGCCTGTGGATCATCTTTGCCGTCATGGGCGGCTTTGGCGGTGCCGCCATGCACGTCCACCTGATGCTCACACTCGGCGTCATTATGATGCTGATCTTTTTCCACGTCTTCTTTGCGCCGTATAAACGACTCAAACGCGCTGTCGACGCACAGGACTGGCCGGCCGGCGGCAAGGCGCTGGCACAGATTCGCAAACTGGTCGGTATCAACATGGCCATCGGCCTGATCACTGCGGCCATCGGCTCCGGCGGCAAATACCTGCTCGGCTAACTGCATTCACTTCCGTAAGACCAGCCGGGAACGGCTTTTGTCGTTCCTGGCGTACGCCCGTTGTCGCCACAGCTTTCCGGCCAACGCCGACCTGAAAAAGACTTAAAGTCTTTTTTTTCATTTCCGATAAGCCAGGAGAGAATCAACAATAAAGGAAGGAACCCTACCCATGTTTCTGAATCCTGCAACCAGCCTGCTCGGCCAACTTCGTTTTCCGTTCAAATTCGCCCTGATTTTCCTGCTGACCCTGCTGCCAGCAATCGCTTTTGTGGTCAACATGACATCCACACTGGGCGACGGAAAAAATCTCATCACCCGACAACAGCAAGGCATCGAATACATGCAGAGTGTGATGCCGCTGCTCAAATACATTCCCCAGCACCGTGGTTTGTCGCAGGGCTTTCTCAAAGGCAAAACGGAACTGCGTGGCAAGCTCGAGGAGCTGCAGCAGAAAATCGATCAGGGTTTGCTCGCACTGGAAGAAAAAGACCGGGAATTGACGACCGTCTGGCACCAGCCGAGCTTTATCGACGGCACCGCCGACACCTGGCAACACATCAAACAACAGGCATTCGTCTACGAACCACCAACCTCGTTTGCCGAGCACACCGCACTGATCAAGCAATTGATGCAGATTCTTGAGGACGTCGCCGATGACACCGGCCTCATGAAAGCCGATGACAATGCCGTTTACCTGATCACCCGCATGGCGGTACAGGGCGTGCCGCCGCTGACCGAAAACATGGGCCAGGCGCGTGGCCGAGGCACCGGCGTGGTCGCCGCCGGTCAATTTACGCCGGCATTGTTTACTGCCGTCAGCACCAACGCCACCCACATCGAGGCCAGCAAAAACCGCATCGCCACCTTGTGGGAAAAGTTGCAGGCGGAAAATACCGACCTCGACGAACAGCTCAACGATGCCGTCAAACAGGCCATGACCAGCATTGCCAGCTTCCAGCAGACGCTGTCCGACAAACTGCTCAAGGCGGACAAGATTGACATGCAGCCAACCGAGTATTTCGGCATCGGCACCAAAGCGATCAATGATACCTACGCCATGCAGGACGCCTGTCTGGAAATTATGGATGCCTATCTGTCAGACTATCGACAAACCCTGAACCAGCAAATGCTGGTGAAAATGCTGCTGGTGATCCTGCTGCCATTGCTGGCCGCCTACATGTTTGCCGGTCTGTACCATGGCATTAACCGCAACATCAACCAGATCAAACACACCGCGCATTCACTGGCCAACGGCGACCTGTCCCAGACCTTGACGATCAACACCAAAGACGAACTGGCCGAACTGGCCGGTGCCGTCAACAACATTGCCACCGGCCTTCGCGACCTGTTGTGTTCGATCACCGTCACTGCCGATGAACTCGACAACTCTTCGGATTCGCTCAACAGCATCGCCGAGCGCACCAATGACGCCGTCACACAGCAGAAGGAGCAATTGACTCTGATCGCTACCGCGATGCAGGAAATGTCCGCCACCGCCAGTGAAATCGCCGGTAACGCCGCCAGCTCTGCGGAAGCCACCAAACAAGCCAATAACCAGGTCGAGACCGGCCGCACTACCATCGGCCAGGGTGTGCAAAACATTCACACCTTTGCCGAAACCGTCAACCAGGCCAGCCAGGTGGTCGACAAACTGGCGGCTGACAGTCAATCCATCGGCAGTGTGCTGGACGTGATCCGCGGCATTGCTGAACAGACCAACCTGTTGGCGCTCAATGCCGCCATTGAAGCGGCCCGGGCCGGTGACCAGGGCCGCGGCTTTGCCGTGGTCGCCGATGAAGTGCGCACACTAGCAAGCCGCACCCAGGAATCGACCCAGGAAATCCAGACCACCATCGAAAGTCTGCAGCATTCCGCCCAGCAGGCGGCAGCATCCATGAAACAAAGCCAGAGTCACGCCGACACCAGCACCGCCACGGTGTTGCAAGCCAGCGAAGCCTTCGACGCCTTGTCGACTTCCTTCACCCACATTGCCGATATGTCCACCCAGATCGCCACGGCGGCAGAAGAGCAAAGCGTGACGGCCGAGGAGATTAACCGCAACGTCGCCTCTTCCAACGAGTCCATCAACATCGCCAGTGATGACGCGCGGCAGACCGAAACAGCCAGCGAACAAATGGCACAGCTCATTGATGGACTGAAACAGGAAACGGCGAAATTCAATTATTAGGCTATGGCCCGGACAAGAATCGCACAGCAGAGCTGTGCGATTCTTGTTGTCGAGTGACGCCGCGCTAGAGTCCGGGGTGATTCATGCTATGATTGCGCGCTCAAACCGCCCTTGGCGCAGCTGGATAGCGCGCACCCCTCCGGAGGGTGAGGTCAGAGGTTCGAATCCTCTAGGGCGGGCCATCCACTACGTGTATTGCCGCCCAACGTCGGATTTCCAGCCCTTCGGGCGTTCATGAATTTCCTTATGCCACCGGCATAAGCGATTCATTCACCCTCCAGGGCGGGCCATCCACTACTACTCATTTTCTGGAGATCCGCAACCGGATTAAAACGGGTTGATACTCTTTTCACGGGTAAAGTCCATATAGCCGACATTCACACCCTGACGCCAGCCTGCACCGAAACGGATGGGCGCAACCACGGTGTCATCTACGCGCAGGTAATTCATACCGACTCCACCGACAAAAAACAGGCTGCCTTCCACTCCCGGGTAGCGCTGGAAGATCGCTTTTGCAGCGGGCAAATGATAGATCAGTACGAAGGTCTTGGCCGCATTGGCACCGGCATCAAAACCGATTGATGGTCCCTGCCAGTACAGTTCCTGCTGGAAACCCGAGCTGGTCTGCAGCGTACCCTTGCCATAGCGAACACCGATACCCAATGCCGCCGAAACTTCATCGCCGACGATGTAGGCATTCGGTTCACCGTGATCGTCAAACGCTTTCTCGATCACCTCGGCGAGGCCTTCAGCACCTTCACCGAAAAATGCTTCGGCTTTTTGCAGGATTTCGTTTTTTGAATAGGTTTTGTGTTCGGGCTTGCTTTCGGCACTCAGATTCGTGGCAAACAACAGCAATACCCCCGTAATCACAATCGATAATTTGTTCATAATTCACCTCTTTAAAGTTGATTAAATCCAGGTGGCAAGGATCAGTCGAGAATCCTGGCCAGGGCCGTACCGGAGTGACTGCGCTCCAGCACGGCTTTCGCACAGACCAGCAATGGCACGGTCAGTAATGCGCCGACCACACCCCACATCCAGAACCAGACAATCAAGGTCAGAAAAATCACCAGTGGATTCAGGGTCAGCCGGTTGCCGACCGCAGCCGGCGTAACAACATAGCCCTCCAGGGTGGTGATCAGCAAAAACAGCCCGGGCGGCAACAAGGCATCGGACAATTCGGGAAACGTCAGCAATGCCACCAGAGCGAGAATGGCGGTGGTAGCAGCCGGTCCCACATACGGGATGTAATTCAACACGCCGGCCAGCACACCCCATAACACCGGGTTGGGCATGCCCAGCAAATACATCAGCAAGCCGACCACACCACCCAACACAATATTGATCAACGTGATTGTGGCCAGGTAGGTAGTGATTGAATTTTCGATTTCACGCACCACGATCACGGCCTGGCGCTGCTCACGAAAATGCGGCAAAGCGTTGACGACGTTTCGAAACAGGCGATCGCCCCAACCAAGAATAAAAAAACAGTGCCACCAGGGTGATCAGGATACCAAACAGCGACTCCCCGGTTTTGCTCAGCAGGCCATCATTCAGGCTGGTATCTTTCAACACCACTTCTCGCTCGTAGCCCGGCGATGTTTCACCGAGTTTGCTGAGCTCCTCGGTCGCTTCCTGCATATCCGAAATCGGCTGTTTCAATTCACGGATTCGATAATCAATCAAACGCAGCGACTGCGGCGCTTCCGCGAGCCATTGGTTGGCCGGCTCCTTGAGCAGATAGATGGCAAACCCCAGGGTAAATCCCAGCAGACTGACCAGAAGCAACGACACCAGCGGCGCCGGTATGCGCCAGTTAGTCAGATGCCTGATGATCGGCCGAAAAACCAGACTCAACAGAAAGGCTGCCGCCAACGGCAACACAACGGAACGTGCAATATAAAGCAGCGCCAGTATTGCCATGACCAGCAGGACAGTCAGCATGCCCTTGATGGAAAGCAGTTGCCGGGCCACCGGCAAATGTTTTCGCACATTAACCGCTGCAGGCATATCTTGTCTGTCTACTGTTGAATCCATGTCATTCATCGCCTGGTTATCTTATATACCGATAGTCAAGGTTCGTGCCGAGACGAATCAGCTGTCTGTCTTGTCGCGGATTTCATCACCGGCCTGTTCCAGTTGCTCACCGGCCTTTTCAATGGTCTCATCGATTTTCTCACCGGCTTTCTCGGCAGGACCCTGTTGTTCACAGGCCATCAGTCCGGTCATCAACATACCCGCCAATACTGTTTTTATGATTGTCAGTTTCATTTGTTTATCTCCATGTAAATTCAAAAAGGTTTAATAAAAAGCTCATGCCTGGAACCAACATGGCTTGTCTGTCTGATTAACCTGTCCGCATCGTTCAGGTTGTTTGGCTAAGCGTCATTTCCTTCCAGGTCACCACACTTAGAGCAAGCAGGATGCCAAAACCCCAAGCCATTGAACCGCTTTGGTTTTATTGATTTTCAGGACAGACGTGATTCTGGATTGTCGGATATGAGCCAGAACGCATGGCTGAAAACAACCGGAAAGAAAATAACTCAGCAGACTTACTGTCTAGATGAACAGGTGTTTCACGGAGTGAAAGACACGGGCCAGCAACAATAACGATGCAGGACGTACGGACTTTTTTGGACTCACATGTTTGCACGACAACCGGTTTGCTATGAAACCGGCGCCAAACGCCAGCGCCAGAGTCCGTGGTTGCGCAGCTTTCTGCCTGACTGTCTGCATCAATTGCTGTCGATTGTGCTGCAAGCTGCAGCGGTCAGATTCAAAACGCACCGCCTTGTCACGGCATTGCCGTTGCAAGCTGAAGAAAGCGGACACGGACATTGACTCAGTCCTCCCGATCCGGCGGAGATGTTGTTGCATACAACGCAGAACGTGTGCGGGAAAACTCCAGGTTGCGACTCAGATACAGCATATAGATCCAGCAGAACAGACCTGCCAGTAAGCTGCTGGCAAACACGCCAAACATAGCCAGCCACCAGACACGCTCGGCGTCGAGCAACAACAATACCAGGCCGGCAACCAGGCCGGTCCAGGCCGATGCGGCAAACACGGCCAGGCCGGCGGTACAGGCCAGCATCAATACCAGGCTGAAGCCGGCAAGTCGCAATTCTGCCGATGCCAACGCCAGCAGACTGTGCGCCGTGGCCGACAAAGCCATCGACCATTGCCGCAGCATGGATGTTACGCCGATTTGATCCCCGGCCGGCTCATCGTGCTGATGAGCCGGATCGATTTCAGTCGTGTTCATTATGAACGTCGAAACAATGCTGAAAGCACAATGCCTGCGCCAAAGGCCATCGCCAATGAAGCAAACGGATGCTGGTTCACATAACCACGCGTTGTCGCCATCGCTTCTTCACTGAAGTCCTCGGCACGATGGCGCGCATCACCTGCTTTGCGCTGGGCAGCGTCCGCGGCTTCATGAATTCTTTCTTCAACGTGCGCCGCCTTTTCACCAACGCGGTCCACCACATCATGTGCAGCCGCGGTAGCGCGCTCACTGTATTGCGTTGACTCTTTACTATTGGCTGTTGACTTTGCCATTTTCGACCTCCTCATGTTTATCATGTAAATGACATACACCCTGGAGCAAGCTTTGTGCCAGCGAAGAAAGGCTATTCATCCGCAAGCAACCGGACATAAATCAGCCCGTGCAGCATATCAGCGTCTGAAATCCACCAGACGTGGTTGATATACAGCAGCGCCGACACGCCGCAGGCAGCTTCAATCAGGTGGATTGCGTTTTGCCACCCTGTCCTCAAAAGGAATCTTTTTGGCCTTTTTATATTTTTTACGCGCAGATGGACGGTAGATGTAGAACACAATCGCGACAAACATTAACGGCACGAAAAAGAACCAGACTTGACCAAGCCAGATCAGAAAATCCATATCACACCTCCAGTCAGTATTGACATTGCAGTTGTGATAAATAGCCTGCAAGGCATGTGCCGTCCCGTTTCAAGCGGGCGACAGGCTTTTCAGTAACGCACCCGGGTCAGCCTTCGCTGTGCGGTCGCGCCATGCGGCCGGGATCCAGCAGCAGCTTGAGCTCATCGTCGGACAATGCGGTCATCTCACGCGCCACATCAATGACCGGGCGCTGTTGCCCGATCGCAGCATGCGCAATCTGCGCCGCAAGGTCGTAGCCAATATGCGGACTCAGTGCCGTCACCAGCATGGTATTGTGCCGTACCCGTTCCAGCAGTTTCTCCTGGTCAACTTCAAACCTCGCAATCACCCGGGTTTGCAGCGACTGTGCCGCTGCGTTTAGCAAACCGATCTGCTGCAACAGATTGTTTGCCAGCAGCGGTAACATGGTCATCAGCTGAAAACGGTTGTCCTGCGCCGCGGTTACAATAGCCGCATCCAGGCCGATCACCTGAACACAGGCCATACCCACCGCTTCCGGTATCACCGGGTTTACCTTGCCGGGCATGATGCTGCTGCCCGCCTGCATTTCGGGTAACTGCAATTCATGCAGCCCGGCGGTCGGACCACTGTTCATCCAGCGCAAGTCGGTTGCCATCTTGAGCAGACTGAGCGCCGTGACGCGCAGCTGGCCACTCAGTTCAACCGCAGTATCCTGTGACGATATCGCAGCAAACTTGTTCGGCGCCGAGCGGAATGCCAGACCGGTTCGCTCGGCCATACAAGCAGCAAATCGTGTGGCAAAATCGGCATGTGTATTCAGCCCGGTACCGACAGCCGTGCCACCCTGTGCCAGTAACAGCAGTCGCTGCTGCACCTCACTCAAACGCGCCAGATTCGCAGCCAGCTGCGCCGCCCAGCCGGACAATTCCTGACCCAGTGTGATCGGCACCGCATCCATCAGGTGCGTCCGGCCGGTCTTGACCGTTTTGCCAAACTGTTCCGCCCTGATCAGGATGGCTGCTTCGAGCTGCTGCAAAGCCTTCACTAGCGGACCAAGCTGCAGTACGGCACTGACATGCATTGCCGTCGGAATCACATCGTTACTGCTTTGACCGAGATTCACATCGTCATTGGCATGTACCTCACGCCCGAGTGATCGTGCGGCCAGAGTCGCGATGACCTCGTTGGCATTCATGTTCGTACTGGTTCCCGAACCGGTCTGGAAGACATCCAGAGGGAATTGCTCATCATGCCGGCCAGCCGCCACCTGATCGGCCGCGTCGGCAATCGCGTCGGCCATGTCCGGTCGCAGCAGACCCAGCCCGGCATTGACCTGCGCTGCGCAGGACTTGATCAGCCCCAGCGCATGAATAAAAGCCGGCGGAAAAGGTTGTCCACTGATGTTGAAATTCTCAAGTGCCAGTCGCGTCTGTTCGCCATACAAACAGATGGATGGATCCGGTTGCTCAGTATGCTGTGTCATTGCCTGTCTCGCTTCGCTGCATGGCGCATTCCATTCCTCTGCACTTAACTGCCCTGTAACAACAAGTCACCTTTGACAGTAGCCGGGACTGCGCATCGTTGTTACTACAGCATGGCATAGATCAGCCTGTTACGCTGACGCCTTGCTGATGCTCGTGGGCAAGCGGGTGAAGCTGCGCCAGCACCGGCAAATGATCGGAAGCCCGACTTGCAGTCTGGCTGCGATGTGCCCGGCAACTGTCTATCTTTAGTGGATGACGTACCATGATGCGATCCAGCGCCACCAGTGGTAAACGGCTCGGGAAACTGCGCACCGGTAGTTGCTCGAATCCTGCTGCTGTAAATGCTGACAACTCGGCTGCTTTCCACACATTAAAATCTCCGAGCATCACGGCCGCGTCTGTACCCTGGTCGACTAATTTCGCCAGTTGTTGCAGCTGGCTCAGACGTTCAGCTTTTGCCAGGCCAAGATGGGTGGCACAGAAGCGCACCGGAAACGCGGCGGCTTGCAACACAACATCCAGCACGCCGCGCGGCTCACGTCCCCGGAAAGAAATATCGTGCAAGGTCGATTCAATCACCGGTAAACGCGTCAACAGCAGATTACCGTAACGTCCGACACCACGCGCAAACAGGCTGCCATCGATAGCCTGCATACCGGTTGTGGTTTCAAAACGTTTCAGCAAGGCGCCAGGATGATCCAGTGTGACCTCCTGCAACGCAATCACATCAGCATCCAGCTCAACTAATACATCACTGATGCGCGCGGGATCAAAGCGACGATCCCGGCCAATGCAGTCATGCACATTGTAGGTCGCCACCTTCATTGAGATCAGGCCGATCGTAACCAGCGCTTCGCCATCCAGGCCAGCAATACCAGCACGAAGCCGACGCCAACAGCCATGACGACGGTCGTCGCCGTAGGCTCGGTGACCGCCTGCCACAGGCTGCTGGAGAACAACGTGACCGCACCGAGTCCGGGGGCCAGCCCCAGCAGACTGCCGAACAGGAATTGCCGTGCACCCAGATGGGAAGCACCGGAAACCAGGTTGAACACGGTAAAAGGTGCAATAGGCACCATGCGTAAAATCGCCACCGCAACAGTTCCGCGTTTGGCAATTCGCTGACTGAGGTTTTGCAAACGGCCGCTGTCACCACGTTTGATCAGATTCTGTCCGAGCACACGCCCGGCACCGAAAGCAATCATGGAGCTGACCAGAGAGCCCGCCAGTACATAGGCAAATGCCTGCCAGCCGGCAAAAGCGATACCGGCCACCACGGCCAGCAGCGTCAACGGCACCATCAACAGACTCGCCAGGGTGACGCCGCTAATTGCGACGGCCGCCTGCACTGCCGGCGAGGAAAAGGAATCCAGCACAGTTTGCAGACGCTCCGGTGACAACCATTCCTGCAATGGCGTCCAGCGCCAGGCGGCAGCCAGCGCAAACAATGCAGCGATCACCAGCACAAACAATAACAGGCGTTTACGCCCAACCGAGCGGCCCGACTTCGGCACGTATTCGGACACAAAATAATCGGCACTGAAAGGCTCGGCCGGATCAATCAGGCCGGTATCCGGCACCATATCATCCACTTCTTCCGGCACAGAGCAATTCAGCGGCCGCAAGCTGCGTTGATTGGTTTGCAGCTGTTCAATGGCGGCAATCAGGCCTGGCTGTTCTGTCTCTGCTTGTATCAGTTGTTGCCTGTCACAATCCAGGTGTTCGGTCAGCAAGCGATGGCGCACATCCTGAATGAATTCGACAGCAGCGCCATCATCGTGCCCGGCTTCAAGCGCCAGATCGCATTCGGTATCCAGTCCCATGGAGCGACTGCTGGTGTTGGACGAACCGACCCGTATCAACCGGTCATCGACGATCAACAGTTTGGCATGCACGCTGATACAAAAGTCGCCAAGACCGGGCTGGTGCGGATACCAGATGCGCAATCGATGGTGTTTGTCTGCCTGCTGCATCTTGCTGACCACCCGGCCACGCAACACATCCATGGTGACCTGTTCCAGCCAGCCGCCGGTCTGTTTGGGCAACACCAGGATCACTTCCGGACCTTCCGGTTCGGCCAGACGCTCACTGATCGCATCGGCCAGGCTGGTTGCGGTGAAATACTGGTTTTCGATGTAGATAAAGCGCTCTGCCGCGGTGATCGCATCAAGGTAGAGCTGCTTGACTTCATCGACTGCACGACGTCGGCCATACAAAGGCTCGGTGCGCGCGATCGCAACCGGATGGTCAGCAATCCCGGCAGATACAGACTGCGGCCAGGGCGAATCTTTTCTTTTGGCCAGCCGTGGAATTCTCCAGCCGCGCGAGCGACGCCAACGTCGACGCACCAGCTCACCAAGCGATGCCGCCACCTCGCCTTCGACTAGCATCATCATGTCGTGAAACGGCGCATAAGGCTTGCCGTTGGGATCCAGCCGGCGCGGATCATCGGGTTTGTGCTCCGGCGTGTCCCAGCGCCAGCGACTCAAATCAATGCCACCGACAAAAGCGATGCGATCATCGATCACCACCACTTTCTGGTGATGCGAAGCGCCTTTCGGATGTTTGCCGTCGAGGCGGAAATGAAATCGTGGCGGTGTTTGCAGACGCAGGCGCAACGCCGGCAACAGCTCGCGCTCGGCGGCATAAATCATGTTGAAATCCCAGGACAGCAGATAAACGTTCAACTGTTTGCGCTGCTTGACCAGATCGACCAGGAAGGCACCGAGTTCATCAGCTGCATCGCCGGACTTGTCCCGATGCAATTGCTCACGCCGGTCAAAATCCCAGCCCAGAATCAGTATCTGGTGGCGAGCATTGCGGCAGGCTTCGGCAAAGGCCTTGAAATAATCCGCCGTATCGATAATCACTGTGGCACGTTCGGCATTTTGTATACGCCAGCAATTGTGTCCCGGCTGCAGCATTTCCCCGGAATTGTTCACCTGCTGCTTCATTGGTTTCGCTGCATGGTCATCCATCCATTCACCGCCATTAACGTTACATTACTGATTAGGGTGACGAAGCTGTTGCAAGTGAGGGGCCAAACCGGAAAATCGCTTAGCTGGCGCATATCAAACAGGTAGCCGTTTGCAAAAATGTTGCGTTTGCACCGGCACCGGTCGATTTCAGCCAGTCAGCCTGTGCCTGCCGGTTACAAATTGGCGTAACGATAAATATCCAGAATGGCCGCATTGACGCTGTCGGTTTCCCGCAGATAAGCCTGGATATCCTGCAACTCATCCCAGATACGCGGATCACTGCGGCGCACTCCCCAACGATCAACCAGCAAATGGCGGAACCGTTTCGCATCAGCCAACCGGCTGTCGCGCAGGGTAGCAACAAACGCCTCGAGCTGATCCGAGGGGATGCGAAAAATAAAATTCGGATAACTGCTGGCAATGCCCGGCACGATACTCAGGCTGTCCTTTTCCGGCTCATAGCGCAGCGATTCACCCAGTATGAAAGCGACGTTGGAATGGCGACGGTTGCGGATCAGGGTATAAACACGCCGCTGGCCATCCGCCTGCACAATATGCAGCAGGCTGGCATCTGGCAGATGCGCAATCGCCGGCATCTGCTCTGCACTGGCAGTAGTCAGTTGGGAAAGTAATCTATCAAGCCGATTATTTGTTGCCGCGACTGGTCGGTTTATCGGATCGAGCGTTGCATTGATCGCGGTAAATTGTTGCAGCAGCCTGGCAAGCAACTCAGCATATACCTGTTCTGTTTTATAGGGCACTGCCGTCGGTGTCTTGTCATCGACGGCCTGATAACTAAACCACAACTTGAGTTTGCCGCTGCCGCGGTACCAGTTGTCGAGATACTGTTGACGTTTGTCGGCCGGCAACAGACGCAGGAAGTTCTGCTCGGCACTGTTGCGAATCAGGTCAAAATACAGACGCGTCTGCGCTTGATGGGCCAGGTTGCCGAACACATCAAAATTCACCACCAGGTTGTAATAGCTTTGTTCAAACAGCGGATAATCCAGCCACCACAGCGTCAATGGGTGCTGGCCCAGCCAGCCACGCTTGACCGTGGCGCTGTCGTGATGCCGGAACACCGTCAGCAACGCATTCTGATCAGTCCCGCCTCCATGCCAGATGGACTCCAGCGTCGCGCCGTGCGGATCCAGTGCTGACAGTTTCCGGCCGCGCAAGTCCTGATACTTGTTCGTGTTCTTTATAGAAGCCAGCCAGGCCTGCGCACCCCCAAACAAATCCTCTTCGACGTTCGGCAGGTCCAGCAATGCCGTCACGCTTTTCCGATAATCCGGATCGATTACATAGGCGTCGGCATCCGGGTGCTGGAACATCACCCAGAAATGGTCGCGAATCACATCCGTCGCCAGCTGGCCACGGCAGACCGGCCCGCGAATAAAGGACCGCACAAAATATTCCGCGTGTTCAAGCATGAATCGATAACGCGCGCGCGCCGGTATCGCGGCAAACGTGGCGAAGGGGTTGCCGCGTTCGGCGTCGCTGTAACCCGGCAGAGTCTGCACCTGCCAGTCGCTGTCCAGAAAATCCTGTTGCAGTTTTTCCAGCAAGCCGTCACGCAACGCAAAAGTAATGTGGGTTTTGTACACCAGACTGCCCTGCAGTCGACGCAAACGATAATAAAAACGGCCGCCAGGATCTTCATTCGGCAAGCGACTGGCGATCTCCTGCACAGCTTCACCGGGCGCGGTACGAGAACGCACCAGGCGAAAAAAATGTCCGCTGTTACCGTCATTAAAGTACAGGTGGGCAAACACCAGATGCTCATAGAGCCAACGCGCCACCAGGGATTGTCGCGCATCGTCACGATTCAGCCAGGTTTCCCAGCGCTCGATCTGCTGTTGTTCGGCCGCTGTGACGACCGGTGTTACTTGAGCAACCGGCGCACCCTGTTGCAGCCAACCCAGCAACGTTTCCCGCTCGGTCGAACTGATTTGCGGCAACGCAAACGGCATACCGATGTGTGGCATATCGCCATCCAGCTCATTAAGCTCATCCCGGGTAAGGCACTGGTTGCTGCGTTGCAGGCTGATATCAATCTCTTCCGGTACCGGTCTGGCCGGTTTGAGCGGCTGCTCGTGATGCAGCTCCAGCAATTGTTGCAGCACCGATGCCTGCGCTGGATGGGTCACGTCAAAAAAACCCAGCTGACGCCAGGACGTTTCATCCCGTGCGTCGATAAATAGTCGGGTCGGCTGTGCTGGCTCCAGGCGGTTCGCATCATAGACGGCAGCCTTGCTGGCGCCACGTGTTACACCGGTGGCACTGGCCAGGTTCAACTGGCAAGGCGCATCAAAACACGCATGGCAGGCAACGCAATAACGGTCAAAAATCGGCTGAATGCGGGAGTTATAATCAACGTCGGCCTTTTCGGCGCCAGCCGCTTGCGCGAAGAGCAGCAAACCAGGCAGCAGTGATTGTAGAAAGCTGCTGGAAATCGATCGATGTTCTTGTCGTAGTTGCCAGTATTTCACCACTGGTCTTTCTCCACAGGGTTGCGAGTACTGGCCGGGCTGCACGGATTCTCATTACATGTCGGCCATGGGTAGGCCAGACGTTAGCCGGCCGGAACCTGGCCTGCAAGAACAATCATAATTTCTGTTTTTCAACATCTGCGGCCCGTCGCAACATGACATAACCGGACATCGCCGCCACTACCGAAGCGGCAACAATGGCCAGCTTCGCCGTCTCCAGCGACGCCGGATTGCGTCCCAGCGCCAGGTGAGTAATGAAGGTCGACATGGTGAATCCCACACCGGCCAGCAAGCCGACACCCAGCAAACGTTTGTCGTTCAGCTCTATCGCACGCTGCGCCCAGCCAATACGCTCAGCCAGCTTTACACCGGCAAAAATACCCAACGGCTTCCCCAACAACAGTCCCGCCAGAATGCCGAGCGCAACCGGACTATCGATGATACCGGCCAGTGCATCGGTATTGATCAGCATGCCGGCATTGAGAAATACGAACAACGGCAGCACCAGCAATGCCACCGGCATTTCCAGGCCGTCTTCCCAACGCCGCAACGGCGTTGTCGCATCCTGTGCCAACCGTTCCAGCTTGGCGATCTGCCGGTGAGTACGCGCTTGTGCCAAGACATCCGACGACCTGGTCTCGGGCGGCACACTGGCCACCACGCCGCGCACCTTGCGCTTCATGGCGCGAGGCCGCAGGCGCGGCCGCGCCGGTACGGTCGCCGCCACCACGACGCCGGCGATACTGGCATGGATACCGGACTCCACAATGGCAATCCATAACAGCACGCCAATAAAGAAATAAAACAGGGGATGGCGCAGACCCGCCTGGTTAAACAACAGCAACACCAGCAACAACACCAGGCCGACGAAGATTGCCGGTAAAAACAATTGCTCGGTATAAACCAGCGCAATCACCAGAATCGCACCGATGTCATCAATAATCGCCACACCGACCAGGAATGCCACCACGCTTCTGGGCACACGCGCCGCCAGTGCCGCGAGCACACCGATCGCAATTGCGGTATCGGTCGCCATCGGGATTCCCCAGCCATGAATCTCCCCGCCTGCCATACCGGTGTTGATCAGCAGGTAAATGCCTGCTGGCAACAACATCCCGCCACAGGCTGCCGCCAGCAACAAACGCACCTTGTCGGCCGCCTGCAACTCCCCCGCCAACAGTTCACGCTTGACCTCCAGACCGATCAGAAAAAAGAACAGGGCAATCAGACCATCATTGACCAGATGCTGCAGCGACATGGTGACTTTGTAGTCACCAAACAATACGCCCATCCGGAAATGTTGTATGGCCTCGTATAAATTCTCCCAGGAGGAATTGACCAGAAAAATCGCTGCCAATAATGCCAGCAACAGGAAGCTGCTTGCGGTTGTCTGCGCCCGGATAAATGCCAGAAACGGTTCAAGTATCTTGTCCATCTGACGTTCCAGCTGCGGTTTAATGTTGGTCATGCGTAATCCCTTGTACCCAGCTCCACCGATACGGCAAACTGCAAAGCAAAAATTATTGTCTGGACTGTCGACTAGCAATTAGCATGCACAGACCGGTTACCTGGCTGAAATGCATTCATGACACCTCCAGCCGGTTGATATAAACCACAAGCTGTCTGATATCAGCCAGCCACACGCCAATGATCCCGCTCAGGAGGGTTAGTCACTGCGTGGTACGATAATTGCTGCTTAACAGACCGATAGCTGATCCACTTTATCAATCACGAAATGCTTAACGAACGAAACAGAATGGCTAAAGAATTTACCGGGCAGAATGAGGACAAGGCAGACAATTCCCCCGTATCAGCGGGCCGGAATACTGATCTCGAGTCCTACCAAGAACTGGCACGCCTGGAACGCACAGCCGCCTTGCGTGCGCTTGCCGGGCGACTGGCACACCAGTTGCGCAACCCGTTGGCTGCCGTCAAGGCAGCCTGTGGCGGTTTGCATGCCGAACTGGACGACCCGGATCATCTCGATCGCCTGGAACTGACCTTGCACGAAGTCGACCGCATGCTGGCGCATGTGACCTCAACCGTGCAAAGCGTGGATGACCTGTCTGAAAAAGCCGGACCAGTCGATTTGTTGCAGGAAGTACAAGCGGTCATCGCAATCATGCAGCTCGGTCACGCAATCCGCATTGATCCGGCATCACTGACTCAACAACAGCCGCCGAAGTGCCAACTGCCGCGTACGAAATTCCGGGTCGCATTGTTCAGCCTGTTTGACCAGCTCAGTCGTAGCGCAGGCACCATCCATATCAGTATCGAGGTCGAGTCACAGGGAGATCGTGCGCACCTGAACATTGTTGTACCATCCGGGCCGCATGATGCGGCTTATACGCAAAACACGGTCGAGCCGTCCGGTATCGGGCTGTTGGTCGCCGAACGTTTTGCGCGCGATCATGGCGGCAAACTGTCTCGCATGACCGCTGACCACAGCCTGACCCTGACTCTTGACTTCCCGTGCAACCATGTCTGATACCCTGTTAATCATTGAAGACGAAACCCTGCTCGGCAAGGAAATGCAACGTCGCTTTGCCAAGCAAGGCTGGGACGTGGTTCTTGCCAACGACATACAAAGCGCCCGGCAACTGCTGCAGGAAGAACAACTGCGCCCGCTGGTCGTACTCGCCGATATGAATCTGCCGGACGGCAACAGCCTGGACCTGCTGGCGGAACTGTCAAAAACCAAAGCCGTGATCGGCGAATGGATTTTACTGACCGCCTACGGCACGATTCCGGATTCGGTACGCGCACTGCAACTGGGCGCACACGATTTTCTGGAAAAACCGGCACAGGATTCACGCCTGGATCTGGCAGTCCAGCGCGCCGCTCGCAGCGCACGCGCCCAGCGCCGTCTGTCGATTGAATCCGCCAACCAGGCCGCCAAGCACGGCACCGAACGCTTCATCGGCCGCAGCACACTGGCAGCAGAAACCCGTCACATGCTGCATCAAATCGCCGAAGCTGACGTCAGCGCCCTGGTATTGCGCGGCGAAACCGGCACCGGCAAAGGCCTGGCTGCCCGCATCCTGCATTATTGCGGGCCACGCACGGATGGCCCCATGGTGGAAGTCAACTGCGCGGCGCTGCCGGATGAGTTGCTCGAATCCGAGCTGTTCGGCCACGAAGCCGGTGCCTTCACTGGCGCCAAGGGCCGCCGCGAAGGTCTGTTTGAACAGGCGAATGGCGGCACCCTGTTTCTCGATGAAATCGGTGAAATGGAACTCGGCCTGCAAGCCAAGCTGCTCAAGGCCGTGGAAGATCGCAAGATACGCCGTGTCGGCGGTAACCGCGAGATCAACACCGATGTGCAGATCATCGCCGCCACCAACCGCGACCTGGAAGCCGAGGTAGGCGCCAACCGTTTTCGCAGCGATTTGTATCACCGTCTCAGCGTATTCCAGATTCAGTTACCGGCACTGGCCGATCGTCCGGAAGACATCGAGGACCTGGTGCGGGCATTTGTTGCCGAATTCAACGAACGCGGCAATCGACACATCACTGAAATCCCGGACGAGGTCTGGCAACAACTGAAAAGCTACAACTGGCCGGGCAACGTGCGTGAATTACGTAACGTGATCGAGCGTTGCGTGTTGTTATCGGGTGATTCATCACTGGAGGCACGCTGGCTGCAACTGAACGCCAACAGCCCCGAGCAACCAACACAAGCTGATAGAGACGGACTTTATCTGCCACTGGATGGCAGCGTCACCCTGGATGAAGTCGAGCGTCTCCTGATTGAAAATGCATTGAGAAAAGAACATGGAAATGTGACGAAAGCCGCTGGACTTTTAGGCATAAGCAGGCAGACAATGCGTTACCGGATCGAAAAGCATCATATCGATACCGACAAACTACAGTAGCCACCGGCAGCCGGATTGACTGGTGCGGTATTGATTTCGATGGCGGAAAATGACTGCCAAGCGAGTACGGCATGCCTGACGAGGCCCGCAGAACAGAAGGTGCGAACGACGTGAGTTTGCACGCCATCCTGGATGAGCTTGCCGAGCCGATGCTGGCGCTCGATAAAAACCTGCAAATCATCTACGCCAATCAGGCGGCCATACAACTGCCCGATATCCATACACAACAAATCCCCGTACCGCTGGCAAGCGCCTTCTCCGATGCCTCCCTGAGCCAGATGCTGGAACACAGCCTGCAGTTGCTGACCACCACGACGCACACGCCAACCAGTGAATTCATCTGGAAACTCGGGCACGAGTCTTACCTGATCCGGGTGAAACAATCCGCCAACGGTTACCTGATTCTGTTTCTTGCCATCAGCCTGAATTCACCCATCAAGGAACGGGTCGAAACCGACCACATGCACCGCCTGTGGGCCACGGCACTGGCCGGTATTGGCTCCTGGACCTGGAACCTGGACAGCAATCGCCTGCACTCGGATTCGATTCTCGCGGCACTCACCGGCCGGGATGATGAAAGCACCTTTTCGGCGACTGATATGTTTGAGCAGGTACACCCGGATGATCTGCCCGCATTGCAACGCGCCCTGCAGCAGGCGCTCGACTGGAAAGAAGAAGATGAGGTCGACATCGATGTCGAGTTTCGCTTTACCCCGCATGATCAGGAAGAGGTCTGGCTGGCCATGCGCGGCGGCGTCATTCGTGATAACAATGGCAAGCCGATCATGTTGTCGGGCGTGCATTTTGATGTCACCGAACGCAAGCGCGTCGAACAATCCGTCATGCAGGCCAAAACCGCGCTTGAAGAAGCCAACCGTGCCAAGGACAGTTTTCTGGCCAAGGTCAGTCATGAAATTCGCACGCCACTGACGACCATTCTCGGTTATGCCGAATTGCTGGCCGCACGTCTCAAAGAGCCACAGAATCGCAAGGACCTGACGGAAATCATCGACAGTAGCCGCTACCTGCACAGCCTCATCAACGATTTGCTTGACCTGTCGAGAATCATCGCCGGCAAGGTCAGCACCGAGTCGGCGGTACTAGGCGTCCATACGCTGGCGCAGGAACTGCTCTCCACCATGAACATGCGGGCGGCGGAAAAAAATATCGACTTCACCCTGAACATCGAGGGCGATGTCGCACAGACCACCTGGTCTGACCCGGTACGGGTGCGCCAGATACTGACCAACCTGTGCGGCAATGCCGTGCGTTACACCCAGCAGGGCGGGGTTACTCTCAACATCAGCACCCGGAAGCGGAACAATACTGACTGTATCGTTTTCCGGGTCGATGATACCGGCCCCGGCATTGACGACGACAAACTGGCCAGCCTGTTTCAGCCTTTTGTCCAGATGCCGGGAGCTGATTCCGGCAGGCAAGGCGGTTTGGGACTGGGGCTGGCCATCAGCCAGCGCCTGGCTGAAGTCCTGGGCGGTAGTATTGAAGTACAAAGCAAGGTCGGCCAGGGCAGCAGTTTCAGCTTCCTGCTACCGCATGCAAAAGTCAGCCAGGAACAAATGACGCGCAGCCAAAAGGCGGCCGAAAAGAAACAGCGTTCACTGCAGGAAATACGACTGGACGGCGACATCCTGGTGGTCGATGACGTCAAACCGATCCAGGCGTTGTTGAAAAAACAACTCAGCACAGCCGGCGCCAGGGTGACCACTGCAGAGGATGGCATCCAGGCCCTGCAGCAGCTGGAAACGGCCGCGCGTACCGGCCATATGTTTGATCTGATATTGATGGACCTGCACATGCCGCACCTGAATGGTCAGGAGACGCTGCTGCGTCTGCGTGAAGCCGGTTACAACATGCCGGTCATCGCCCTGACCGCAAGCGCCATGAAAGGCGAAAGGCAACGCTGCCTGCAGTGGGGCTTTAACGATTTCATTTCCAAACCGTTCGACAGCGATCAGTTACTCCGGACTGTTGCGCGCATGTTGCAACTGGAACCGGACAGCCGCGAAATTCAACAGGAAAGCAAAAACCTGCTTCTGGTTGAAGATCACGAAGCACTGGCGGAACTCACCGCCAGGCAGCTTGCTTCCCTTGGCTATATTGTTGAAGTTACCCACACAGGCGCAGCCGCGATTGATCGTTGCAGGGCGTTACAACCGTCGGCTATCGTCACCGACATGAATCTGCCGGATATTGACGGTATCGAACTGGCTCGCATCATACGCGAGAATGAAGTGCTCAAAGGCTGCCGCCTCATCGCCTATACCGGGCTCGAAGAACCCGAGCAACATGCCCGGGCAAAACAGGCCGGTTTTGACGATGTGCTCATCAAGCCCGCCAATACTGGTGATTTCGCCCGGGTCCTCGCTGACGATGCCGGCTAGACGAGTTCACTATTCGGTACATAGGCGGCCATATCAATGGCCGGCCTTGGCAGACCGGCGATACGCCAGGCCACGACCGGATCGCCAAACAGATTGGCCAGACAATCATCGGCCATGTCCAATTCACCACACAGATGTTGCATCTGTGGAAACAGATCCGGCTTCCCGGCAATGTACTGATGCCGTAATTCACGAATTACAGCCCAGTGGTCTGGAGTCAATTGTTTCACACCAGCGCTTGCTGAAATCTCAAACGCCAGCTCCTCACTCCATTCACCTGCATCCAACAGGTACCCATGCGCATCCATGCGCGTATCTCCAACATTATCACTACTCATTACTTACTCCGATACTCTAGGCAATCGCGCTACGCGGACCCAAAAAAAGCCACAGCAGCAAGCCAAGCACCGGCAGCAGCACAATAACCACAATCCACAACACCTTACTGCCGGTCGTGGCTCCACTGCCAAGAATTTTCACGATTGCCCAGATATCCAGAATCAGGACAATCAGCCCCAGTATTCCACCAACTTCGAAACCCATAACGCCTCCTTATCCCATCAGTTAATTGATCAGCACTGCCGGATCATGAATCCATTTGTTGCTGAAACTCATCGACCTGGCGTTTGGCTTCCTCTTTGGTAATGCCGTAACGTTCCTGAATTTTTCCCTCCAGCTTGTCGAGCTCGCCATTGATGACATCAACATCGTCATCCGTGAGTTCGCCCCAGCGTGAACGGACCTCACCTTTCAGTTGCTTCCAGTTACCTTTGATCTGTTCAAGATTCATATGCTTTTCCTCCGTATTTGTTAAGCACCTTAAGCTGAGCATTTAACGTGCCAGCCTGAAACAAGACTGAAAACTGCGTGATACCAATATCAGCAATCGTGAACGGGTTGCCTGCTCGGCGCATCAGGCGCATATCCACCTTGTTATCGGTTCAAATAAGCCATGCGCGTCAATCTTTCACAGCAATGCAACAGCAGTCAGCAACATGACCTAGAATAACGACATGCTTGGCAAACTCGCTTATCTGAAAGAACGCCTGGATACCAGTATCTGGTTGATACCGGTCGGCCTGTGTATTGTCAGCGCCTTGCTGGCTGGCTTTATGTTGTGGCTGGATCGCCAGGCCGGACTTACCAATCTGTGGTTATTCGGCACAGGCACTTCATTGAGTGCGGCACGTCAGATCCTGGCGGTAGTCGCGGGATCCATTATCAGTGTCGGCGGCGTCGCGTTTTCAGTGACCATGGTTTCCCTGACACTGACCTCCGGGCAGTACGGCCCCAAAATCATCCGCAACATCCTGGAAGATAATGCCAGCAAAACCAGCCTGGGACTGTTTCTCGGCACCTATATCTACACCCTGTTTGTCATGAGTGGTTACCTGCCCACAGACAAACCTCATTTCAGTCTGATCTTCAGTCTGGTGATGGCCGCCATCACTCTGCTGGCCTTCGTCCAATTCATTCATCGCACTGCCACTGACCTGCAGGCTGATCGCATCGTGCACCGCATCGGCCTGCAACTGCAAAACGCCTTATCCATGATGACGCAGCCAAAAACCGAATACACGCAGGACAGCCAGACACTGCCATGGCGACGAGCTGCACGCAGTCATCGAGCCCGGCAGGTCGCTGCACAAATCGAAGGTTATGTACAAACTGTCGACTACGACAAACTCATGCAATGGTGCATCGAGCACGATTGCCGGCTACAGGTTCAGGTGCGCGCCGGGGACTTTATCGTGGTAGGCAGCTGCTTGATGAAGGCCTACGGTGGTGATGAGAAAAAGCTGGAGGAATCTGCCTCGACATTGAATGGCTATCTTGTCATCGGTCCGATTCGAACCCCGATACAGGATCCGGAATACGCCATAACCCAGCTCAATCAACTGGCGGCGCGCGCCCTGTCACCTGGCGTCAATGACCCCGGCAGCGCGATCACCTGCATCGACTGGTTCAGCCTGGCACTGGCAAAAATCATTGATAAAGACATTCCCGGCGGTGTGTTCGCAAACGAAGACCATGGCGCACGCCTGCTCGCGCGTATGAGTAATTTCAACGGTGTTTTAAAAGCAATCTACGCACCTCTGCGTCAGTTCGCCAGGTCCGACGTATCGGTCGCAATCCGCCTGATTGAATCACTTTGCCGCCTGGCGGAACTCACTGCAAGACCGGAGCGACTGCGTGAACTTGCTGCACACAGTAAAATGATCTGGCAGGAAATCAGCAAACAACCGTTTGCTCAATACGATCTCGATGATGTGCATCAGCGTCATATAAAGTTACTGTCCCTCACGCAGAAGGGCCATTGATACTTTTTCTCCAGAACGGAAAACCGGTTTTAGATTGCAAATGAAAGTCAGTCTGTATGACGGATGCGCAGATAACTGCCGCCGAGCAAAATAACTGCAATCATCAGGAACAGCAAAACAGCCAGAAAATAAAAACCAAAACCGATGGTCAAACCCAGCGCTCCCGAAGCCCAGATACTGGCGCCGGTTGCCGTACCGACAACAGCGCCATCACTTTGTTTGATGATCGCGCCGGCACCAAGAAAACCGATCCCGGTAAGCACACCGGCAATGATTTTCGCCAGATCCAGGCTGACAACTGCATCGGCATTGGAAAAATCCGCATAGATCTCCTGACTCATGATCGCCAACACACAGCTGGATGCGGAAATGATAATGAACGCCCGAAAATCAATCGGCTTGTTTTTGCTGTCACGTTCCAGGCCAAGCACCAGCGCCAGGCCTGCCGCCAGCAAAATACGTAGAATTACCTCGGGCCAGCCCAGGATCGTCAGTCCAGACATCTGTGTGATCCAGTCATTCATGACAGCCAGAGAAGTCAGCCTTTGCCAGTATTGATCTGCATTTAACCGACAGGCATCTCAGATCGGTGGATGAAAACAGCATGTGACGGCATGTACTGCCGCCACATGCATATCCCGGGATACCTATCATGGCAGAATCAGTTGTCGGTCTTGTCTTCAATGGCATCGCCGGCTTCTTCAATTTTCTCACCGGTCTCCTCGACGGCATCACTGACACTGTCGCTGGTTTGCTCTACCGCTTCATCGATTTTTTCTCCCGCATTCTCTGCCGGACCATCATCCATGTTGTCACAAGCAACCAGCGGCATGAGCAATGCAGCGGCGGCAAATACACGTAATACTATGATTTTCATTTACTTCTCCTCTACAGATCAATATTCGTTAGTTAATTAATGGCTACTGAGTTGTTTAGCGACCTTGAGTTCAACATCGATTTCGACACGGCGGTTAGGCGCCAGGCAGCTAACCAGTTGATTGCCCGTTGAGCCTTCACAGCTTACTACCGGCTGGCTTTCACCCATCGCAATGGTCTGAACCCTGTCTGGTGAATCAATACGCTGCAGCAAATAGTTGCGTACAGAGTCTGCCCGCTGCTGTGACAGTTTTTCATTGTATTCACTCGAACCGATCTGGTCCGTATGACCCGTAATAACCACACGATTAATATCCTCGGCATCGCGCAACTTCACTACCAGATCATCCAGCTTGCTTTGTGCAGCCGGTTTCAGACTAGCCTTGTCAAAACCGAAATAGGTTTCGTCATCCAGTGTGATTTTTTCCAGCCTGGTGATTTCGTAAGCAACAACAGGTACCGGCTGCACCGGCTTTGCTACTGTGACCGGCTTCGCAGGAATTTCATCACCACACGCTGCCATGGCTTTATCATCGGCTGTGTACGGTGTATGCCAGCAACCACCGGAACTGTTTCGCACCACACTGCTTGTGCTGTCTTGCAGATAATCAGCACTAACAGTTGTCATCGCTGACATCATGGCAATTAATAAACCGGTCTTGTGTTTCATCTTCATGATTTCCTCCTGTTGTTAAAGACTCGCCCCTGTCATTGCAATCCAGATGCCAATAACGTAACGGCTTGTAATTCCACATTAAAAGATGACCATGCCGGTACAAGCAAAATATTGAGGGAAACATTTGTTTCATATCGACCGGAGCCTCTGGTTGATATGCATCAACTGCAACCTCACTGAGAGACACCAGAAAAAACAATGCCGGCACTACCTGGTAATAAATCAGATAGCGCCGGCATTGTTATTAAAGTCAGGCCTGGACTTCTTTAGACAGTAAATATTTTAGCAAACATGTATTACACGGGCGGTCTTCGGCCCATGACAAAAAACACCAGGGCCAGAATCAGACCTACTACGAACAGTATCCAGGCGATATTCGTTGCAACACCAGCAACACCACTGAATCCGAAAAGACCCGCAACAATCGCGACAATTAAAAACATTAAAGCCCATCCAATCATTGTATTTCTCCGTGACGCCGAACCCATCGCCGGCAATTACGACTTTGCAATCTTCAGGCCAGCTTTATTTTATGCATCTTTTTGAGTTGTTAAATACGCTTAAGCGATAAAATTCATACAGCAATTGATCGGTACAAGTACGCTGGTTATTACAAAAATATCTGCAAAAAAACCTGCAGAAGATTGTCTTCTGCAGGTTTTTCTGCATATATTTACCAGCAACAAAGCTGGTTCTTAAGCCATGACTTGGCTTTTTATGACTTGCCGGAATCCCGGGTCACTTCCGGATCAAACTCCTTGGCGCGTGATTTACCTTGTTCTTCAGCCCAGCGTGCGGACTCCTCCGGCTGACCGGCAGCACGCTCTGCAGCTTCTTTTACCTTGCCGGACTTGACGAATTTCCTCGTCGCCTCATTGTAGCGTTCAGCCGCTTCACGGTTGCCTTCACCCTGATTTTTCGTTTGATCATGTTCTGACATATCACATTCCTCCAGTAAGTTAAAAATGAACCACGCACCGGTCACCAGGGCGTTGTATTCATAACTTTGCATTCGCCATGCCAGCTTTAACACACAGGCAACCTCAACAAACGCAGGCACAGATTCCGCATTGTCAGTTGTTTCTATTGAATACTGTGGTTCATTTCAGACACTACTGGTGCATTTCGTCTATTCAGAATCACTCACCAGCACAAGCATCGCTTTCGGCAACACCTTTGCAACCAAGACAGACCGCATCGATTTTCAACTTTTTTCGATCAGCCTGTGGCATGGAACAAAAAAAACCCCGACAGGTGCCGGGGTAAATACGTATCGACTATCAATGAAGAAAGAATTACCTGAAGTTTCAGGCTCGAGTTAGCTCACCTCCTTTGAGTACCGTTAGATCGCCACATAGCTCCAGCCTTCACGCAGACGGTCAACCACAAACTCAACCGCCGAAGGCGCAACAATAGCCTGATCCACCAGATTCACCGGCTTGCCCTTGCGGCGCAAGCGTTCCAGTGTGCTGTTGCAAGCCACGAAGCTCAGCCTGTCGTACTCGTCCGCCATTGAATGAATACGCTGCTGATAGGGCGATACGCGGTTGCGCAACATATCAATGCCACCACCGCTCGCAACAATTGTGACCTCAACATCATCTCCCGGGTGACGCTGCATCAGGTTTTCCGCCTTATCCAGTACCTTGATGAAACGATCCCGATCAGAGGAACCGACAAACAGTAAAACCTTGTTGTGTTGTGCTGTTACCTGATTGAGAGCGAACGGTTGCTCTATGCCAGGCAGCAGCAGATAGCCGCCCAGACCACCCAGGATAAACAGCACCAAACCGGCTGCCAGCATGGCCATCGGCTGACGGCCTGATGATCGCTGCGGTGCATCCGTGTCTGCTTCCGGATAAGCGGAACGCAACATATCCTTGACCCGATGAATATCACACAACTCTTTTTGCATGGCCGGATCCTGTTCCAGTTGTGCCAGCAGCAGTTCCGTTTCGGTGGCATCCAACTCACCATCGGCCAGGGCATTCAGCCGGGCTTCTCTTGAGGTCTGATCTTCCGCGTTCATTTCACACTCCTTAAATGATTTTTATGCTGACCCAGTTCCATTTGAAACGACAGCAAATCGCTTTTCAGCGCCTTGCGCGCTCGACACAATCGACTCATTACCGTGCCTGCCGGCACTTCGAGAATTTCCGCCACATCTTTATAACTAAAGCTTTGCAAATCCACCAGCGTGACTACCTGGCGCTGACCCAATGGCAGTCGGCTCACGGCCAGACGCACCCGTTCAATCACCTGCTGGCGATTCATGTGACTTTCCGGACTCTGCCCGGCAACCAGCACCAGATCATCCAGCTCGTCCAGCTCTACCGCTGGCCTGGATCGTCGCAGATGTTCACGCCAGCAATTATTCAAAATACGAAACAGCCAATGTTCCAGGCGTGCTTCATCCTGTAACTGATGCAATTTGGCCAGGGCTCTGGTCAATGATTCCTGCGCCAGGTCATCCGCCAGCATGGCATCGCCACACCAGGCCATGGCCACGCGATACAGGGATGCCCGTTGCTGCTGCAGGCGGTTTCGCAATTGTCGTCGACTGCCAGACAGATTAAAAAAACTCATAGGGTTGTTCCTCGTATCTCAAATCAGACAACCTCGAATCCAATCACGGCAGTTCACCCTGCCGTGATTGTCAACATGCTTCAGGGGCGAATATAGGACCAGCCCTGTTCCTGCAACTCCATAATGCGCACAACCCCGGCCGGCACCACATTAACGCCGGCGATCAGCTCCGGCATCTTGCCGGTTTTTTGGGCAACTTTTTTGATGGTGTTGCCACAGGCGCTGAAGTTCATGTTTTGCAACGCAAGACTCGCCACCCGATCCTTCTGACTGCTCTGCCGCGTCAGCAAAGACAGGCCTGGCCCATAGGCAACCACCTCGATTTCGACATTATCAATGCCATAGTACTTTTGCACATTCACGGCATTATTCAATGCAATAGCTTGCTCTTTCGGGTTATCACTGCTGACCTGGATCACCAGGCGATGCATGGCTTCCCCGGCCGACACAACACTGCTTGCCAGCACGATCAACGCAGCCAGTACAAAACGGTAAAAAGTATTTTTCTGCATAAGTATTTCCCTCAAACTATTGCTTGCGATCAGAACAGCCAGGTCAGTTGTACTGCCAGACGGTCATCCAGGTTGGACACTGTAGTGCGCACATCCGCTGTCAGTGCCGCATTGGCATATGCCACCGGCGCCTCCGCCTCACGCTTGATGTAGTTGGCGGTCAGCCTGAGTTTGGGGGTGAAATGATAGTTCACACCAAAGGTCCAGGCACGAATCTCGCGCTCATTGCCCGGATCAACATCGGCCGCCGTCTCGTAAAGCAGATTGTTCTGGTCGTAACGCACGTCAAATTGCCAGTGATTATCCAGATAAAAACCGTAATCCAGATAAAAGCCACGCGCCTTGTTGTCATCATCCACGGCGTATTGCAATGCACCGCCCGGTACGTTGCCGGCTGGCGCAAGGAAGATAACGCCTTCGGCAAACATCAGCTCGCCGGACAATCGATGTTTGTAACTGGAGCCAAACAGATTACCGAGCGCCTTGAAACCGATGCCCTGACGCACACGGTCGTATTCCCGCTCAAGCGGATCGGTTTCAAAATCACGTTTGCCCTGCTGACGCCAGGCATATAACTTGACGCCATTCTTGCGTGCACCCTTGCCACCCGGCAGATCGTATTCCGCCGAACCGTACAAATAGAGTTCCGGATTGAAGTTATTGTCATCACTGCTCTGGATGTCTTCACCGCGACCCACTTTCACGGCATAGGAAAAATCCCAGTTATCTTTTTTGACATGATCAAATACCTGGATACCCCAGTCGCGCACGCCATTAAAACCGTAGGCCGTTGAGGTTATCGTGCCGATATTGCCTTGCGCACTGGCCGCCGGACTGCGCACACCGGTGACGAAACGTTCCAGGACTTCACGCGCGGTAAAATCGGTGAATTCGATGTAGTCAAACACGTGTATGGCCTGATACGACTCTTCCGAGCCCGGGTTCTTGAACAGACCCAGACGCACCCGCGCACCGGGAATCTGGTTAAAGGTAAGACTCACATGATCCAGGGCGATGTCGCGCGCACGATCACCAAACGCATCATAGGTCAGCAGGTTGGGCGCCACCTCAAACAGGGTGAAATAATTGATTTCATCGGTCAGTTTGCCACGAAAGCCAAGCCGCGCACGACGCACATGAAAGCCGGTCTGGTCATCAAATTTCGGCGAGATCAGATTCTGCGCCACCACCTTGCCATTATTGGCCACCAACGGTCCACTCAGACCGGTCATCGGGTCAGCCACATTATGCGTATAGGATGGCTGGATAAAGCCAAACATCCGATGCTTGGGGGCTTTGGGGTTTTCCGTACCCTGCAGCATCAACCAGTTGGCTGACTGCACTGCCGGTGCGGCCAATATTGCGGACACACACAGCGCCGCGCCTTGCATTGGCAAGGTCAATTTGTTTTTCAACATGAACATCCTCCACCTGGGTGTTGTATTTTTGTTATCTACAGCAGTTCCTGATGAAACCGCCTGTAGCCCGTCCGTGACCGGCACGAAACACAACTACCCTGATAGAGATGCAGCAGCCCTGTTTTTTATTCCATGAAATTGTAAAAAAGCTGTAATACCGCATGCAGCGGTATATTAGAGATGGGAAAATCCTGGGAAGAAAAATCTGATCAGTGCAAATTTGCAGGCAACAACTACTGACCAGAGGAATGGAGTTACATCAACTGCGCACCTGATTACGCCCACCCTGCTTGGCCTGTTGCAACAAATCCTCGGCCTGTTGCAGTAACTCGGCAGCGGCATTTTCGTCTTCGCTCGGCAGCACGCTGGCGCAGCCGGCGCTTAGAGTGATACAGCAACCCAGCGAGGAAGGTTGATGCTCGATATTGGCTTCTTCGAGCATGCTGCGAAACTGTTCAGCTACCAACCAGGCGCCTTCGCTATCGGTGTTCTGCAGAATCGCCACAAACTTCCCGCCATCCAAACGCGCCACCAGATCACCTGGGCGCTGCAGGCATTGCTGCATGATGTCGGCGATCTGCTGCAGCACCTGATCGCCTTTGGCATGACCATAGTGGTCGTTGTATTGCTGGAGATGATCCACATCCGCCATC
>JASFVP010000015.1:0-60856 GCA_050049775.1 Chromatiales bacterium | reverse complement strand
CATGGTGCGCCAAATGAGTACCGGCCTGATCGTCACGGAAATGATGGGACAGGGCATCAACCCGGTAACCGGCGACTATTCACGCGGCGCGGCTGGCTTCTGGGTGGAAAATGGCGAAATCCGTTACCCGGTCGAGGAAATCACCATTGCCGGCAATCTCAAGGACATGTTCATGGGCCTGCAGGCGGTTGCAACCGACCGCGACAATCCGGGCAGCATCAAAACCGGCTCCTGGCTGATCGACGCCATGACCATCGCCGGAGACTGACCGGATGCCGAGCACAACACACAAGGTAATCCTGCCAGCAACACTGTTACTGCTGTCCAGCCTGCCGTTGGCTAGCCTGGCCGACAGCAGCCCGGACAGCATCGTGCTCGAACGCATTCAGGAATATCTCGATTTCGCGGAATATTCAGCTGGCTCCATCTCGACCGAGCAACTGGAAGCCGCTGAAGCTGGTGAAATTGTCTACATTGACACGCGCAATGCCGGTCAGTATGAAGCCGGCCACATTCAAGGTGCCATCAACATCGAATGGCGCCAGATTCTGAACCGGAAAGACGAGATACCAACAGATCGGACGGTGGTGCTGTATTGCGAAACCGGTCTGCTGTCGTCCAAGGCACAGTTTATTCTGCAGCTGGCTGGCTATAACAACGTCAAGGTATTGTGGGGAGGGTATCTGGTCTGGAGCGCCCATCAGAGCTTTGAACAAGCGCGCCAGAACCAGGCCAGGCAGTCAGGCCAGCCCTAGCTAGCGGAAAAACTGCCCGAATTACCTGTATAGCGTCAGCGCGCCGGTTCAGCGGCGCCGGGTCGCTTTTTTCTTGGCCGTTTTTTTGCTGACAGACTTTTTGGCGGTCTTTTTCGGCGCGACCTTCTTCTTCACGACTTTCTTTTTGGCGACCACTTTTTTCTTGCTCGGTGCTTTTTTGGCCAGCTTCTTGATCGGGGCCTTCTTCACAACCTTCTTCTTGGCGGCTACTTTTTTGGCCACGGTTTTTTTCGCGACGGCCTTTTTGACTGTTTTCTTCTTCAGTGGCGCTTTTTTGCTGACAGCGGCTTTTTTGACCGCGACTTTTTTCTTGGCCGTGGTTTTCCTGATCGGTGCTTTCTTGACCGTCTTTTTGGCCGCGGCCTTTCTGGTCACTGCTTTTTTGGCGACCTTCTTGGCGGCTTTTTTAACCACTTTTTTACTGGCCGCCTTTTTCTTTGTCGTCGTTGGCTTGGCTGCGGCTTTCTTTTTGGGCGCCGCTTTTTTGCTGCTCTTCTTGGCGCTCGCCTTTTCCGCCACTTTTTTCGTCACTGTTTTCTTTGCGGCTTTTTTGGCCGGTTTGGCTGCTTTCTTTTCGGCAGCCGGTTTTTCCGCTGCCGCCTTTGCCTTGGTCTCGGCGGGTTTTGCCGCTTTTTCTGCCGGTGGCTCGGCCACCTGTTTGCGCGGCCTGCCCCTGCGCCGTGGCGCATCACCTTCCGCACGCGGCGCAATCAGCGCCTTGAGCAGGGATTCGTCCATCGGCATGCCACTGCCTTCTTCACCCTCTTCGGGCAGCACCACTTCGGGCAGGCTGTCGAGCAGTTTCAGCGCCAGCTTGAGGATTTTGTCCGTCGGTTTGTTGCCTGGAACCTCGTGCAGCATGTCGTGCGATTTGTAATAGTCGATGATCGGCGCCACCTGCATTTCACAGGCGCGCAGGCGATTGGCGATGTTCTCCTCATAATCGTCCGGCTTGCTGCGAATACGCTCACCGCAGACATTACACATGCCTTCGACAATAGGCGGGTTGTCGTAAACGTTGTATTTCGCGCCGCATTTCTGGCAGGTGATCTGGCCGACCAGACGCTCCATCAGGTCATCGTTATCGATCTTGATGCGCAACACGGCGTTGAGCGGCCGGCGCAAGCCCTTGAGCAGGATGTCGAGAGTTTCCGCCTGACCCAGCGATTGCGGGAAATCCTCCATGACGAAACCTTTTTGCGCATCCTTGCGAGCCAGGCGGATGCGTAACGCCGCCATAATCAGCTCATCGGAAAATTTGCCCTGCAGCGCGGCTTCCTTGACCAGACGTCCCATCGCTGTTTTTTCAATCGCAATTTCGGTCAGGGTACTCTGCAGCGTGAGGTTGGGGACACCGTAATGATAAGCAAGACTTCTGGCCAGCTCCTCTTTCCCGGAACCCGGTGGACCAAGAAGGACAATTCTCATAGTGTTTCCATGGCAGTTGTTTTAATTATTAAAATCCACAAAAATGCCCACGCATTTTCGTGAACCGGCTTATTTAGTTGTTATTTTCAGCATCATCGGGGAAAATCACTGCAATTTTTCAGCAGCCAGACCCCGGGTTCAGTTACAGCCGTCCTTCTATAGCTAATATCAGAAACCCAGCAATGTCAATAAAATTAGCGGGTTAATTGCATTTCGCGGTATTATTGGCAGTTAACTGACCCGACATAAGCAAGCATCATGGCCGAAATCGCAGACATCAAAGACAGTGAAATGTGGATTATCAAAACCGCATTGAAACAACGTTACGGCAAGGACATGGAAAACCAGATCGCTGACGCCGAAATCCGCCTGTCGCCATCAGATCGCGAACTCGGCAGTTGCCCGATGGCGCTGCGGGAAGCCGACGACTGCCATTTTGTTGCCGCCAAAGCCAGCGCCAGTGCTTTTGCCACGGCTATCAGCAACACGGCACCGGCGTACACGAGTACGACGACCTCAACGAATGTACGGTCGGGCTGTTACAGGCCCCGCCCGATCACGTCGCCCAGGAACGCGGCGATGTAAAAAAACCCGACGTTAACCCTCTTTTTTCAAGCCTAATCAATTAAATAAGGAAAGACCTATGACTGCTAAGAATGCATTCTATGCTCAATCCGGTGGTGTCACCGCTGTCATCAACTCTTCAGCCTGTGGCGTGATCGAAACCTGCCGCAAGCACCCGGACAAAATCGCCAATGTTTATGCCGGTCGCAACGGCATCATCGGCGCCCTGACCGAAGACCTGATCGACACGAGCAAGGAATCCGCCGAAGACATCGCCGCGTTGAAAAAGACGCCATCCGGCGGCTTCGGCTCCTGCCGCTTCAAGCTGAAAAGCCTGGAGGACAACAAGCGCGAATACGAGCGTCTGATCGAAGTGTTCAAGGCACACAACATCGGTTATTTCTTCTACAACGGCGGCGGCGACTCGGCCGACACCTGCTTCAAGGTCTCGCAGCTGTCGGAAAAAATGGGTTTCCCGGTACAGGCGATTCACGTGCCGAAAACCGTCGACAACGACCTGCCGATCACCGACAACTGCCCGGGTTTCGGCTCGGTCGCCAAATACATCGCGGTTTCCACGCTGGAAGCCTCGTACGACGTGCGCTCCATGGCAGCGACTTCCACCAAGATCTTCGTCATCGAGGTCATGGGCCGTCACGCCGGCTGGATCGCTGCCGCCGGTGCCCTGGTTGAAGACTACGGCATCCCCGTGGTCACACTGTTCCCGGAAATCGAATTCGACCAGGACAAATTCCTCGCCTCGGTTGACGCCAAGGTCAAGGAACACGGCTACTGCACCATCGTGGTTTCCGAAGGCTGCCACTGGCCGGACGGCAAGTTCCTCGCCGAACAGGGCACGCGCGACTCCTTTGGCCACGCCCAGCTCGGCGGCGCCGCCCCGGTGGTCGCCAACATGATCAAGGACGCCCTCGGTTACAAATTCCACTGGGCCGTGGCTGACTACCTGCAGCGCGCTGCACGTCACCTGGCGTCCGAGTCCGATGTCGAACAGGCGTACGCCTTGGGGGCGGCAGCGGTCGAAAAAGCACTGGAAGGCAAGAACTCCATCATGCCGACTGTGGTACGTGAATCCAGCACTCCTTATAAATGGAGCATCGGTGAAGCACCACTGAGCGAAGTCGCCAATGTCGAGAAAATGATGCCGATGGATTTCATCACCGAAGACGGCTTCGGCATCACCGACAAGTGCAAGGAATACCTCTACCCGCTGATCAAGGGTGAAGCCTATCCGGACTACGACGACAACGGCATGCCGAAATACGTCACCATGAAAGGTGAAGCCGTGCCGAAAAAGCTGGATGCGTTTGATCTTTAAGCATTAAAGCCAACGGCAAAAAAAGGGGCGTAACGCCCCTTTTTTTATGGGTGAAACACGTGAACACCGCCAGGGCGCTACTGACCAGTTGATCCGCGAATTTGACCTGGAAACGCGTTTTGACCTGCCGCCCGGCACGGATTTCTCGAAAGTCGTGTAAATCGGGCTATAATCGGCACTTTTTTACCGCTCTCACTTTCCCACACAAGAGGCCAACATGAATCTGGACCGCGTCACCTCAGGCAACATTCCTGACGAAATCAACGTCATCATCGAAATTCCTGCGCATTCCGACCCCGTCAAATACGAAGTCGACAAGGAATCCGGCGCCATGTTTGTCGACCGTTTCATGGGCACCGCCATGCACTACCCGTGCAATTATGGTTACGTACCGCACACGCTGTCGCTCGACGGTGACCCGGCCGACGTGCTGGTGATCACACCCATCCCGCTGATCAGCGGTTGTGTAGTCCGATGCCGCCCGGTTGCCGTATTGAAAATGACCGATGAGTCCGGTGACGATGCCAAGATCCTGGCCGTACCGGTCAGCAAACTCTGCAAGCAATGGGATAAAATCAGCGGCCCGGAAGACATGTCGCCGCAATTGCTCGACCAGATCGCGCACTTCTTCGAACACTACAAGGATCTCGACGAAGGCAAATGGGTGCGTGTTGATGGCTGGGGTGATGCCGAAGCCGCCAAGGAAGAACTGCGCACGTCGGTGAAACTGTTCCAGGAAGCGCCGGAAAAACCGAACTTCTAGTCTTGCCCCGGACAGCAGTATGAAAGTCTGTATCCTATCCGACAGCCACGACCATATCCCGCTGCTTGACGCCGCAGTCGCCGAAGCCAGGCAACAGAGTGCGGAAATGGTGCTGCACTGTGGCGATGTGGTCGCACCGTCGACACTCGAATGCCTGCGCAAGCATGGCCTGCCGGTACACGTCATCCACGGCAACAATACCGGGGATATGTACAGTCTCGGCAAGCTCACATCGGAACCCGACAGCATTTTCCACTACCACGGTATGGATGCCGGCATTGAACTGGCCGGCAAACGCATTTTCATCGTGCACTACCCGCATTACGCCAAAGCCATGGCCGCCACCGGCGACTGGGATCTGGTATGCTGCGGCCACACTCACAAGGTCAGCATCGAAGAGAAGAAAAACTGCCAGGGCGGCATCACCCACCTGGTCAACCCCGGCACCATCGGCGGTGTCGGCCGCGACCGGGCCACCTATGTCATGGCCGACCTGGACAGCATGCAGTTCGAGGTGTTTGATATCCCGAAGTCGATCGAACACACCGCAGCGGCTGCCTCATGAGCGACCTGACCCATTTCAACCAGTCCGGCAACGTCCACATGGTGGACGTCGGCGATAAGGCGCACACAAAACGGGTCGCCATTGCCGCGGGTGAAATCGTCATGCAAGCGGCCACTCTGCAGCTGATTGAACAGGGCAACCATAAAAAAGGCGATGTGCTTGGCATTGCGCGGATCGCCGGCATCATGGCGGCCAAAAAAACCGCCGAACTGATTCCCCTGTGCCATCCGCTGAGTCTCAGCCACATCGACATCGAGCTCGATACCGACGCCGCGCACAACCGCGTCAACTGCCGCGTGCGCGCCGAAACCACCGGACCGACCGGTGTCGAAATGGAAGCCCTGACCGCCGTGCAGATCTGCCTGCTGACCATTTACGACATGTGCAAAGCGGTCGATCGTGGCATGTGCTTGCAGAACATCCGCCTGCTGGAAAAATCCGGCGGCAAATCCGGGCACTGGCAGGCCGAACCGGCTGAATGAACAAGATCTACCGCCAGGCGGAATTTCTCAAAAGCGCCGCCAAACTCAGCCAGTCACCTCCCGACAGCGGTTTCGAAGTGGCTTTCGCCGGTCGCTCCAATGCCGGCAAGTCCAGCGCGATCAATACGTTATGCGACCATAACGCACTGGCCCGCACCAGCAAGACACCGGGGCGTACCCAGCTGCTGAATTTTTTCCGCATTGACGATGAACGCCGCATCGTTGACCTGCCCGGCTACGGTTTCGCCAAGGTGGCCGAAAGCATCAAACGCCAATGGCAGGGCACGCTGGCCGATTACCTGGAACATCGCCAGTGCCTGCACGGCCTGTTTCTGATGATGGACTGTCGCCACCCGCTCAAGGAAAACGATCAGCAAATGCTGGAATGGGCGGCGCAAATTGGCCTGCCGGTGCACATTTTGTTGACCAAGGCGGACAAGCTCAAAAAAGGCCCGGCCAGCAGCAGCCTGCTGAAAGTGAAAAAACACATCAAGTCGATCAGCCCGCAATTTTCGGCGCAGCTGTTTTCGTCGTTGAAGAAACAGGGCATCGACCAGGCCCACGACAAGCTCGATGCCTGGTTCGGCTTTTCCGGCACATAAAAAAAATCCCGGATAACCTTTCGGCTACCCGGGCAGATGGGGGTTCCCTCGCTTTGCGTCGAGGGATGGACCGTTAAGGGAGGGAAAACGATCCAGCGTTTCGCAACGCTTAACCCTATGACCGGGGGATTTCGAAAAAGTTTTCCGTTGCAGAAATTTTTTTCAATATCTGCACAAAATGTGACGTAGGTCCGCTGGGCGCATCAGTGCGCCTCTTCCCAGTTGCCCCCGGTACCCACATCCACCACCAGCGGCACCGACAGCTCGGCAGCCGACTGCATCAGCTGGCGGATGTGCTCTCTGCATTTTTTCAGCTGTTTTTCCTGGATCTCGAACACCAGCTCGTCGTGCACCTGCATGAGCATTTTCGCGCCCGGCCGATCGGTTTCGATCCAGTGATCCACCGCCAGCATGGCGCGTTTGATGATATCGGCCGCAGTGCCCTGCATCGGCGCATTGATCGCGGTACGCTCGGCGGCCTGGCGCCGCATGCCGTTGCGTGAGTTGATTTCCGGCAGATACAGGCGCCGGCCGAACAACGTCTCGACATAGCCCTGCTCGTGCGCCAGTTCGCGGGTGCGATCCATGAACTCGCGCACCCCGGGATAACGCTCGAAATACAGGTCCACATAACCCTGCGCCTCGGCGCGACCGATGCCGAGCTGCTTGGCCAGACCGAACGCCGACATACCGTAAATCAAGCCGAAGTTGACCGCCTTGGCCGAACGGCGCTGGTTGTCGGTGACCTCGTCGAGCGAGTCGACACCGAACACTTCAGCGGCAGTGGCGCGGTGCACGTCCAGCCCTTCGGAAAACGCGCGCAACAAACCCTTGTCGGCCGACAGGTGCGCCATGATGCGTAACTCAATCTGCGAATAGTCGGCCGCCAGCATGATGTGACCGTCAGCCGGGATGAACGCCTTGCGGATCTTGCGACCCTCTTCGGTGCGCACCGGGATGTTCTGCAGATTAGGATCTGACGACGACAACCGCCCGGTGGCTGCGACCGCCTGATGATAGCTGGTATGCACGCGACCATCGACATCGATCATTTTCGGCAGGGTATCGACGTAGGTCGACTTGAGCTTGGCCAGACCGCGATGTTCGAGAATGACGGCTGGTAATTCGTGGCCCTGCTCGGCCAGTTCCTGCAAAACCGGCTCGGCGGTGGACGGCGCACCCTTGGAAGTCTTGGACACCACCGGCAGTTCCAGTTCCTCAAAAAACACCTGGCCGATCTGTTTCGGCGAGCCCATATTGAACGGATGGCCAGCCAGTTCGTAGGCGCGCTGTTCCAGGTCGTGCAGGCGTTGCGCCAGTTCACGGCTTTGCTTGCCCAGCAGCTTGTTGTCAATGCGCACGCCATTGCGTTCGATGCGCGACAGTACCGACAACAACGGCACCTCCAGGTCGGTCAGTAACCCGGCCAGGCTTTTGTGCTTTTGCAGTTTCGGCCATAAATATTCGTGCAGCTGCAGGGTGATGTCGGCATCTTCGGCGGCGTAGGGGCCGGCCTGTTCGAGTTCGATCTGGTTGAAGGTGAGCTGCTTGGCGCCCTTGCCGGCAATGTCCTCGAAATGCACGGTCTTGCGCAGCAGGTATTTCTCCGCCAGCGCATCCATGTTGTGACGCGTCGCGGTGGAATCATAGACATAGGATTCGAGCATGGTGTCAAACGCAATGCCCTGCAGATGAATGTCGTAACGCGCCAGCACGCTCATGTCGTATTTGAGATTCTGGCCGACTTTTTTCAGCTTGTGATCCTCAAGCAGCGGCTTGAGTTGCGCCAGCACTTCGTCACGCTCGAGCTGTTCGGGAGCACCTGGATAATCGTGCGCCACTGGCACATAGGCCGCCTCGCCAGCTTCGACCGCAAACGACACGCCGACGATTTCTGCCTGCATGTAGTTGAGGCTGGTGGTTTCGGTATCGATCGCAAACAGGCCGGACTGCTTCAGCCGCTTGAGCCAGCTTTTGAATTCATCCGCATCGGTAACGATCTGGTAATTCGCATCCACCGCCACTTCGGTGCTGGCCGGCGCCTCGGCTTCGTCCAGTGTGGCGAGCAGGCGACTGGCTTCGATGCGGCCATACAGATCACGCAATTTCTCGACATTGGCCTCGCCGGGTTTGAGATCGTGCGGTTTCACATCAAGCTCGACATCGTGCTTGATGGTGGTGAGTTGTTTCGACAACGGCAGTTGTTCGAGGCTGTCGCGCAGGTACTCACCGATCTTGCCCTTGATTTCATCGGCATGGCTCACGACACCGTCGAGCGTGTCGTATTGCTGCAGCCATTTGGCAGCGGTTTTCGGTCCGCATTTGTAGACGCCCGGAATGTTATCGACGTTGTCGCCCATGAGTGCCAGGAAATCGATGATCTGGTCGGGGCGCACACCGAACTTGTCGACCACACCCTGCTCATCGAGACGTGTGTCCGACATGGTATTGACCAGCGTGACATGGTCATCCACCAGTTGCGCCATGTCCTTGTCGCTGGTCGACACCAGCGTGTGCAGGCCGAGCTTCGACGCCTGGGTCGCCAATGTGCCGATGACATCATCGGCCTCGACGCCATCGATCAGCAGCAACGGCAACCCCATGGTGCGAATGATTTCGTACAGAGGATCGATCTGGGCTTTCAGGTCTTCCGGCGCCGGCGGGCGATGCGCCTTGTATTCCGGGTAGATGTCATCGCGAAAGGTCTTGCCGGGTGCATCAAACACCACACCAATGTATTCCGGGTGATAGTCATTAATGAGTTTGCGCAGCATGTTGATAACACCAACGATGGCGCCGGTCGGCTCGCCACGTGAATTGGTCAACGGTGGCAGCGCGTGGTAAGCACGAAACAGGTAGGAGGAACCATCGACCAGGATAAAAGGCGGCTTGTCGGACATGGGAACTCGAGCTAAACGAACAAAACCCGAGTATAACCCTTCAGCACAGGTGGGCGCACCGGCGTGTTCACATGTTAGTATCGGCGTAATTTTTAAAGCAGTGATGAGAACCCAGCCATGCTCGACGCCAAGCAAGCGCTGAACCGGTTGCGCGAAGGCAATGCACGCTTTACCGCCCGCTCCAGCGAAAAAGATCCCTGTTATTCCCCGACCCGACACAATAATCTCAGTGACAAGCAGGAGCCGTTTGCAGTGATCCTCGGTTGCTCCGACTCTCGCGTGCCAGCCGAGATCGTGTTTGACCAGGGCCTGGGTGACCTGTTTGTCATTCGCGTCGCCGGCAACATTGTCGCGCCGTCACAAATCGGCAGCGTCGAGTTCGCCACCTGCCAGTTCAAGACCCGCCTGGTGGTGGTGCTCGGGCATTCCAACTGCGGCGCGGTCAATGCCACCATTGAGGAACTTACCAGCGGTGACGCCAATCCGTCGGTCAACATCAAGTCGATTGTCGATCGCGTCAAACCGGCGGTACAAAGCCTGCTGCATACCGACCTGCGCAACCATCCCGATGCCTTGCGCCATGAAGCCATTCGCGCCAATGTGCGTGCTTCGGTGAATCAGTTGAAAAACGGTTCGCGTATTATCGAGGACATGATCCAGAACGAGGGTTTGCTGGTGATCGGCGCCGAGTATTCACTGGAAACCGGCCAGGTGGATTTTTTTGATGGCATCCCGGATTGATTTGACCAATCCGGGCATGGGCGGCTGACGACCATGAACAAAACCGGCGGAATACTGCTGGGTATCGGGCTGAGTGTCGCAACCTATTTTGCCGGCCAGTCAATTTTCAGCGCCGCACACGCACAGCTGATCGCCATCATCGTGCTGCTGGTCACGCTGTGGACCAATGAGGCGCTGCCGCTGGGCGTGGTGTCGTTGCTGCCGATCCTGCTGTTTCCTGCTTTTGGCTTGCAAACCACCCAGCAGGTCGCGAGCAATTATTCCAACTCGATCATCTTTCTGTTTCTTGGCGGCTTCATGCTCGCCATCGCGGTGCAAAAAATCGGCCTGCACAAAGTCATCGCCCATCGCATTCTGAAACTCATGCCAGCCACGCCAACCGGCATGATTTATTCATTGTGCATCAGCTCGGCCTTGCTGAGCGCATTTCTGTCCAACACCACGACGGCGATTCTGTTGATATCCATCGCACTGTTTCTCAGTGATGAACCGCGCCTGCAAACCCGGCTGGTGATTGCCGTGGCTTACGGTGCCAGCATCGGCGGCATCGTCACACCGATCGGTACACCGCCCAACCTGATCCTGCTTGGCTTTATGGAAAGCATGTCATTGCCGAGCGTCGGCTTTATCCAGTGGATGGGTATGACCGTACCGCTGGCGGCGATGATGTTATTGCTGGCCGGCTTCATCCTGTCACGCGGCACACAGGACTGCACGGTTACCGAACATAACCTGCCGACAACATTGACCGCCCAACAAAAGCAGCTGGCCTGGATACTGCTGGGCATGGTGCTGTTGTTGCTGATCAACTCACCAATTAAACCTTACTACGACGGCCTGGGCCTGAGCGAAAAAGGCATCCTGCTCGGCTTTGGCCTGCTCATGTTTGCACCCGGCCTGAATTATCTGAACTGGCAGGATACGCAAAAGCTGCCGTATGAAATCATTTTTCTGTTCGGGGCCGGCTTTTCGATTGCCGCCGCCTTTATCGACACCGGCTTTGCCAGTGAAATCGCCAGACTTTTGTCGGCGTTCACCCAGCTTGATCGCTTTTATCTGATTCTGCTGGTTGCCGCGTTTGTAACTTTCTCCACCGAGATCACCAGCAACACGGCACTCGTGTCCATGATCCTGCCGGTCATTTACCAGATGTCACAGGACGCCGGCCTGCCACACGGATTGTTCCTCATGGTCGCCACCATTTGTGCCAGCTATGCGTTCATGCTGCCAATCGCCACGCCGCCGAATGCCATCGCCCTGGGCAGTGGTGTAGTTCACACAAAAGATCTGTTAAAGCGAGGACTCCTGTTCAACTTGCTTGGCATCCTGCTGATCAGCAGCTATGCCATGTTGTTCTGGAGTGGCATGTACGAATAGGCGAGTCACTCGCTCAATACATCCAGAATCACGTCGGTGGCATTGAGGATACGTACGACCCGGTCTTCGATATGACGTATTGATGTGCCATCCGGTGCGGGCGGCAGACGTTCGAGAATCATGCGAGGCAAGGGTTCTGACTGCGCATAAAGACCGGCATCCAGCACTTCGCCACGCGCCAGCTTTTTCTGCCAGCCCGGTGGCAGGCTGCCACCACGTTCAAGTTTTTTACGCAAACCCGGCGGCAATGCCTTCTGTTTACCAGGATGCTTGCCAGCATGTTTTTCTCCTTGCCCGGCATGGGAACGCAGGTACTCACCCAGGATATGCTTTTCAGTTTTATTGAATAACGGACTGCTTGCCTTGCGTGATGTCAAATGCGATCCACCAACTCCACCGGCTCCAGCAATTCCATCAGCAGCAGCCTGAACAACTCCAAACGACATACAACTGGCAAGAACAAGAATAATTTTCAGCACTGCGTGCTTCATATCAAACTCCTTTTACATTCCGAATCCTGAAGTTTAGCCGAAGCTGAAAATAAAAAAGGCGCCCTGCTTTCGCAGGACGCCCAGGTCACAGACAGTAACCTTGTGACTTATTTACCTGAACCCTGTGTACCAACGAATTCAGGATAAGCTTCCAGACCACATTCCACGAGGTCGACACCGCTGTATTCTTCCTCTTCACTGACACGGATGCCCATAACCATCTTGATGATCATCCAGACAATGAAGCTGACTACGAAGACCCAGATCAGAATGGTCAACAGCCCCATGATCTGTCCGTAGAAGCTGGCGCCGTCGTTGGTCAACGGAACAACCAGCAGACCCAGCATACCGACCACACCGTGGACCGAGATAGCACCGACCGGATCGTCGATACGCAGCTTGTCGAGTGTGATGATCGAGAACACAACCAGAGCACCACCGGCAGCACCGATCAGGGTAGCCTGCAGCGCAGTCGGAGTGGAAGGCTCGGCAGTGATCGCAACCAGACCAGCCAGAGCACCGTTAAGCACCATGGTCAGATCAGTCTTGCCAAACAGGATGCGAGCAACAATCATCGCAGCAATCACACCACCGGCAGCTGCAGCGTTGGTGTTCAGGAACACCATGGCAACCGAGTTGGCGTTGGCGATATCGCCAAGTTTCAGCACGGAACCACCGTTGAAGCCGAACCAGCCCATCCACAGGATGAAGGTACCCAGTGTCGCCAGTGGCATATTGGCGCCCGGGATCGGGCTGATCGAACCGTCGGCTTTGTACTTGCCTTTACGCGGGCCGAGCAGCAGGACACCGGCCAGGGCAGCAGAAGCACCAGCCAGATGCACGATACCGGAACCGGCAAAGTCAGAGAAACCCATGTCGCCGAGATTGTACATGCCAAAGACATCGTTACCGCCCCAGGTCCAGCCACCTTCCATCGGATAGATGAAGGCCGTCATGACAGCAGCAAACAGCATGAAAGCCCAGAGTTTCATGCGCTCAGCAACCGCGCCGGAAACAATTGACATGGCTGTTGCGACAAACACCACCTGGAAGAAGAAGTCGGACGCGTCGGAATAAACCGAATCACCACCGAAACCGGCTTCCGCGGATGCTGCCAGAGCTGCAGCCACCATGGCGTCTGCATCAGCTGCGCCTTCAGTTTCAATACCACTGAGGAACAGACCGCCGCCGTACATGATGTCGTAACCGACAACCAGGTAAGCGGTACAGGCAATTGCGAACAGCGTGACGTTCTTGGTGAGAATTTCCGCTGTATTCTTGGAACGGACCAGGCCGGCTTCGAGCATCGCGAAACCTGCGGCCATCCACATTACCAGGGCACCCATTACCAGAAAGTAAAAGGTGTCGATGGCATACTGTAATTCAAAAATTTGATTTTCCATCGTTGGATACCTCGTAGACTACAGTGCTTCCGAACCGGACTCACCGGTACGGATACGCACGACCTGACCCAGGTCAAACACAAAGATTTTGCCATCGCCGATTTTGCCGGTTTTCGCGGCAGTCGAGATCGCTTCAATCACCTGATCCAGCACGTCGTCGTCAACGGCTATCTCAACCTTGATCTTGGGAAGAAAATCCACCACGTATTCGGCACCACGATACAACTCGGTGTGCCCTTTCTGGCGGCCAAAACCTTTCACTTCGACGACCGTGATACCGGAAACACCAATTTCCGATAGTGCTTCACGCACGTCATCAAGCTTGAAAGGCTTAATGATTGCAGACACCATTTTCATAATTACAATTCCTCTTTAATTTAAAGCTTGATGGCCTGGCCGAATGGCCAGGCATGAAGATTACAAAGATTTGGAAATGGTGAAGATCGCGTAATCTTCATCGTTGGCAAGACCATCAGTGTCGGTAAAGGTCAGATCAAAACCAAAACCGCCCGCTTCTGTGGAAATACCAATGCTGTAGTCTTCGTACTCGGTGCCGTCATCACGATCGGTGCTACCAGCGTGAGCCGCCAGGGTGAACGAGCCAATAGGCATTTCTGCACCAAGATCCCAGTAATCGTTATCACCTGCACTGTAGAAATCATCACTGTAGTTGTAGGTAAGACCTAAACTGACTGGACCGACATCACCGGAAACACCAATGTGGAATTCATCAGTATCGGAGGTACCTGGATTTTCACCAGGATAGGTGTAACGCAGGTAACCAACGTCAAGACCGACAGGACCAACATCACCGCCCCAGCCAATATAATAATCCAGCTCCATAGAGGCATCGCTGTAACCTTCAACGCTTGCACCCCAGACGCCAGCATAAAGACCACTGGAATGGGCAGCGTCAAATCCACCGGAAATGGAAGCATGCTCATCAGATTCAGAGATACCCCTGAATACATAGTTGGAAGTCAATGCCACGTTGGCAGAAAATTCCAGGCCCATAATTTTGTCTTCAGCAGCGGCCACTCCTGACATGCCCATACCAGCCAGAGCCAGGCCCATTGCAATTGTTAACTGTTTTTTCATTTCGTAATCTCCCGAGTATTGCGACTCAATTTGTTTAAGGTACTGTCCAAATATTTTTTTCACGCTCTGCGATCTTCCTGATCTGGCGATGACGTCCTTTTTGCACAGATAATGCCAACTCGAAATTCCCATTAATTTTCAATCAATTACTTTTCAAAGGTGGTCTTTATCAGCGTTTGGTAGAGCGCTTATGCTCAGATTGAGTGCACAAAAATCGTGCGCGCACCTTTTTTGTGCGTAGACAGAACACCTTTAGCGCACAACTGGACACAACAGACACAAATCGCTATCTTGACGCCATGATTGACGCCAAACTGTTTGATGACATTTCCCAGCGCATCGCTGGCAATCTGCCGGCCGGATTACAGCTGATGCAGGATGACCTGAAGAAAAACATTCGCTCTGCGATTGAGGCCAGCCTGTCGCACCTGAATCTGGTCACGCGTGAGGAATTCGACGCCCAGACACGAGTGCTGGCGCGCACGCGCGCCAAGCTCGAAGCGCTGGAAAAACAGGTCGCAGAACTCGAACAGCAACGCTGACAACAAACGGGCAACGGAACCTGCCCAATCACAAAACATCGACACAAGCAGCACCAGGGAGGGCGCGCGATGTCTTTGTCCATCATCCACAGCCGCGTACACGTCGGCATCCAGGCGCCAGCCGTCACGGTGGAAGTACATCTGGCCAACGGCCTGCCCGCTTTCAATATTGTGGGTTTACCGGAAAAAGCCGTACAGGAAAGCCGCGAGCGTGTGCGCGGCGCCATCAACAACAGCCAGTTCGATTTCCCGGCCAAACGCATCACCGTGAACCTGGCGCCGGCCGACCTGCCCAAGGAAGGCGGCGGCTTTGACCTGCCAATCGCCATCGGCATCCTCGCCGCTTCGGGACAGGTCGGCAGCACGACACTGGATGAATATGAATTTGTCGGCGAACTGGCGTTGTCAGGCGCGATCCGGCCGGTGCGCGGCATTCTGCCGGTGGCGCTGGGCTGTCACGATGCCGGCAAGCGCCTGATCTGTCCGGACCGCAATCAGGACGAAGTCAGTCTGGTCAGCGACCTGACCAGCTATGCGGCGAATCACTTACTGGCCGTCACTGCACATTTGAACGACACCGAGCATTTGCCCGAAGTACAGCCGCAGGCTTTCACAGCGGACAACAGTGAAACACGCGACCTGTCTGACATCCGCGGCCAGCCGCAGGCCAAGCGCGCGCTGGAGATCGCAGCCGCCGGCGGCCATTCCTTATTAATGATCGGCCCGCCCGGCACCGGCAAGTCCATGCTGGCCAGCCGCCTGCCCGGCATCCTGCCGTTGCTGACCGATGAACAGGCCTTGCAAACCGCTTCGATTCATTCGGTCGGCGGACTCAAACACCAGCCCGGCCAGTGGCGCATACCGCCGTTTCGCGCACCGCATCACAGCGCGTCACCGGCAGCGCTGGTCGGTGGCGGCAGCTCGCCCAAACCCGGTGAAATTTCACTCGCGCACAACGGCGTGTTGTTTCTCGACGAACTCACCGAGTTCGAACGCCGCACGCTCGACTTCCTGCGCGAGCCTTTGGAAAACGGCTACATCACCATTTCACGCGTCGCCCACCAGGCCGAGTACCCGGCACGCTTTCAGTTGATTGCGGCAATGAATCCCTGCCCGTGCGGCTACCTGGGCGACGCCAAACGCGCCTGCGGCACCTGCACACGCGAACAGATCAAACGTTACCAGGGCAAGATCTCCGGCCCGGTGCTCGACCGCATCGACCTGCATGTCGACGTACCGGCCGTACCTGCCAGCCTGCTCGCTGCACCGGCCGGCCAGGAAACCCGCAGCGCCGAAGTGCGCGAACGCGTCATCAACGCCCGGCAAAAACAGCTGGAGCGCAACGGCGGCGCCAACAATGAAATGAGCACCCGGCAGATCGAACAGCACTGCCAGCTCAAACCGGCCACGCTGGCCCTGATCCAGCAAGCCATCGACAAACTTGGCCTGTCGGCGCGCGCCTATCACCGCATCCTCAAGGTCAGCCGCACCATCGCTGATCTTGCCGGTGAACAAGAAATCGGCGAAGCACATGTCGCCGAAGCCATCGCCTATCGGAGGCTGGACCGACAGGTAAATTGACGGTTTAAGCCGACCGAAGGCGATTCATGCCAAACAAATTTCTGGTTTTTCAACCAGATGCAGCTATCCTGAAGTTAAACAAGGTCAAGCAGGGAGGCTAACTGCCGTTACACTTAACTATCCTGAATAATAAAAATAAATATTTGTACCTGTGAAAAAGCCGCACAACTTCAATCGCCTGCCCATCCTCACGCAACTTGTCCGGCTGTCTGTGTTGGTAACCATCATGCTGGGTTGGGCATCAACTGCATCGGCTTTCACGCTTGACCCGCACACCGAACGAATCGCACTAAGCCCCACCTTCAGTTATCTGGAAGACCCACAGGGCGACATGGACCTGACAGCAGTCCGCGCCGCGAACGATCAGTTCCAGCCGTTGGGCCAGGCAAACGAACCCAATCTCGGTTACTCGGCTTCAGCCTTCTGGTTACACACCGAACTGCAGCAAACCGGGGACCTGACCGAAACGCGCATGCTCGAAATCTCCTTCCCGACCCTGGACCACGTTGAGGTATTTCTCACGCACACCAGCGACGGACAACTGCTCTACCATGCGAAGACCGGCGACCAGCAGCCATTCAATGAGCGCCCCTATCGCCACCGTAACTTTGTCTTTCCACTGCAGTTACCAGCCAACGAAACCTTGCAGTTATATCTGCGCATCCAGTCAGACGGCAGCCTGACCATGCCGGCCTATTTGTGGTCGCCGACAGCGTTTCTGCAGTATTCACGCGACACCTATATCATCTTCACGCTTTACTTCGGCATCCTGTCGGCCCTGTTCGCCTACAACCTGTTATTGTTTTTCTCGTTGCGAGATCGCACCTACCTTTATTACGTGTTGTTCGTTGGTGCGATGGCTGTCGGGCAAGGTGGCTGGAATGGTTTCTTTTTTGAATATTTCTGGCCGCACTCGCCAGACTGGGGCAATGTCGCTGCCGTTGCCGGCTTCGATGCCGCCGGCATGTTCGGCGCTATCTTTTCTCGCACTTTCCTGTCGACCCACAAACAGGTGCCCTGGCTGGATCGCGCTATCGTTGCCTGCGCCATTATCTTCGGCTTACTGCTGATTACCCTGCCCGTTGTACCTTATCAATGGAACGCCATCGGCACTTCAATGACCGGCGTGATGTTCGCATCGCTGGCCGTGATCGGTGGCGTACTACGCCTGTGGCAAGGGTTTCGCTCGGCACGCTATTTCCTGCTGGCCTGGAGCTTGCTGCTGTTCGGCGCCGCCGCGCTGGGCGCGCGCAACCTCGGCCTGGTTCCAACCAACTTTTTCACCCTGTATGCAATGCAGATCGGCAGCGCCCTGGAAGCATTGTTGCTTTCCTTTGCCCTGGCCGAACGCATCAATGACATGCGCCTGCAAAAAGAACAGGCGGAAAACGAAGCCGTACAAACACGCCAGAAACTGGTCGATACCCTGGCGAAAACAGAACAATGGCTGGAACAACAGGTGGCCGAGCGCACTCGCAAGCTGGTCGACCTCAACAACCAACTACTGCTGCGACAAAAACAGCTCAACAAACTGGCCCACTACGACACACTCACCGGCCTGGCCAATCGCACCTTGCTGGAGGAACGCCTGGTCCACGCGATCAAACGAGCGGAACGCCAGCGCAGCATACTGGCCGTCATGCTGCTCGACCTCGATGGCTTCAAACCGATCAACGACCATTTCGGCCACACACTGGGAGATCGTGTCCTGCAACACATTGCCGGCAAGCTTGATCAGGGAGTGCGCGCCAGCGACACCGTAGCGCGCATCGGTGGCGATGAATTTGTCATCGTGCTGGAAGATGTCAACACCAGTGAAGATGTTAAACGTATCGCCAGCCAACTGGCGAGCCAGATTGAAGAGACCATCGTGCTCGATGATATCCAGTTAAGCGTGGGAGCCAGCATCGGCTGCGCACTGTTTCCGGATGACGGCGAGGATGCCCAACAACTGCTGGACTTTGCCGACCAGCGTATGTACGACCGGAAATTCCAGAACAAAACACGCCGGCTTGTTCAGCCACCCACTAAAAGCACCCGCTCGGAAAAATCCTGATGCTGAAATAGCTTTCTGATGGCAGACAACTTTGCCTAAGGCAACGGCACACTCAATTTAACATCCAGTTGCTCATCGCTTGCGTCACTCATCCGGAAGTCGCCAATGAGCTTTACACCTTTGAACGGGCCACTTTCGCCAAGCAATGTACTGACACTGAGCTCAACAGCATGCGCATCCAGGCCGGAAACACCGATGCCGTCGTAGGTATAGCTGCCTTGCCAGTGAGCGCCGCTGCTCAGGCTGGCCTGTATGCCCAGTTTGAGCTGGGCCCGCAGCTTGTCGTCGCCGAAAGGCTGGCCGCTGAGACCGCTAGTGCGGTTGATGTTGTAAAGATCCGGGTTATCAAAGTTCCAGATACCTTTCAGGCCCAACATGGGTCGAATGATGCTGCCGTCATTGCGCTCCAGGTTGTAATAAACGGTCGGCCCGAAACTGAGACTGCCGAGCGAGACAGTCTGGCCCCCAATGCGCTGACCAACGGTATCGATATAGGCTTCCTGTGTTTCTTCCTGATACTGAAGACCAATAGCGGGCAGGACTTCCCAGTTGCCGTCCTCCCATTGACCGGTCAGGTTGGCCTCCAGTAGCCAGCGCTGTGTATCATAGCTGTCGGAAAAGGTGCCAATGGGACTGATTTTGTTATCAGACTGACCGTAAGCACCCCTGACATCTGCGATGAGATTCTCGGCCAGGCGCGAAACCAGATACGGCCCGACCATCCAGCCCCGGCCTTCGCCATCGGCGCCGGTCCCGGCGGCCTTTTCCTCAAACCAGTCGACCTCGGCCATAAGCCCGAGCCTGGTGTTAGTGCTATAGGGGACATCAGCACCGATGTAAACAAAACCGAAATCGCTTTTGACTTCATCATCGCGCCGGCTATCGGAGCTTTTGCCAAAGCGGCCCTTGATCCACAGGTTGGTGCTGTCCGCCAACACCGCATCGTTACTGCCTGACTGGGCACTACCCACAGCGCTACGCTGATTGGCATTGCTACGCTGTTGCCACTGCCGATAGGCGTTGGTGCTGAAGGCAAATTCACCGGATTGCAGGTCACCATCAAGATCCAGGGAAAGACTTAACGGCAAGGACCCACCAAGCAAGGATTGTTCGAGCCGGCCAAGCAACGGCGCAAGCTCACCACCAACACCCTGGAGACCCTGACCACCAAAACCGTGACCCGTCAGCAAACCGGCCAGACCGGGACCGAAACTGGCCCGGCGCTGCATCTGCTGACCGATCTGGTTGGCGATGGCTTGCCGGGTTTGTTGTTCAGACAGGCCGGGCTCCAATGTGCTCTCGAACATCACGATTAACGCAGTGCCTTTCAGGTTGTTCCCGGCATCAAACACCTCGGCTTTAAGCACGATATCCAGGCCCGGCACCTGAGGCAGGTTAACCTTGACCGACTGACCGGTAATCGCGCCGCCTGGCTCGGTGCCGGACAAAATGAACATTCGCACGCCGGCCAATGGCCTGGGTACTGCTGATTCCTGCATGAGAAATTCAATCCTGGCAGAGCCGCTCGGCGCGGCGGTCTGCAAAACCGAAAAGTCAGTCACTCCGGTGCCCGCGCCCCCGGACCATTCTTCCAGGCCAAAATTGTTATCGATAAAAGTGGCGCCACCGTTCAAGCTGAACACCACCCTGTCGCCCACGGCCAATGCCGGGAAACCGTCCAGGCCCAGCGCAATCGTATCGCCAAAAATTCGATCCGTTGCCTGCAGCCCGATCGTCTTCAACGGCTGCGTCGGCAATAAATAGGGTGGCGGGCACGGTATCGGAGTACAACTCCCCTGCGAAACCTTATAAAACTCATAAGCAAAAATCTGGGACGACAAGCCCAGAAACAAACTCAAAACAACAAGCGATTTCCTGAGAAGCAGGACAGAAGAAAGATTTTTCATAATGGCGGCCCTTTTGATTATTTTTTGTCTTGGTCACCCGGGACAACTCGACAGCATTCAAAGGGAGCATATGCACAGAAAAAAACAGCGGCTATCACATTTCCGCAAAAACGACTTTTAATTGAGTACTCGTTCTGGAATGACGACGTGGAAACCCTCAACGACCTGGCGGCTGTTGCCGGCCCGGGGCGGACGAGAGCACGACTGGCTGAACGCAGTCGTCACAATATTTGCGTGCAGAATTTAAATACTACTGCTGGCGTGCATTGTGATGATCCTGCAATCACCAATAAACAGGATCATTGAATTCCTTAATGCAGGCGGGACGTTCCTTGATTGCCGGAATTGGCTCTCCCGTCAAGGACTGGCCCAACCAGCCTCCTGGCATGGAAAGCTTCAGCGGAGCCTGGATGACATTTTCCGACAGGACCTGAAACCCGACCTTGCTGTAGAACGATGGATCGCCATATGTAACAACGACAGCCACAGACCGGTTTTTCAATTCATTCAACCCATACTTGATCAGAGACTGCCCGATGCCCTTCCCCTGATGCCTGGTGCTCACAGCAACAGGAGCAAGCATGTAAACCCGAACGGATTTATTAAATCGAAGTCGAGTAAAGAAGATCACCCCAATGATTGATGCTTCTGCATACGCACCGAAACAGATTATGTTTTGATTGTCGATTCCTGAAGACAGTTCCGAGGCAAGATTTCCAATCAATCGCCCTTCCTGCTCTCCCTCAGACGAGGTGAAAACAGACGTAAACAGCCTTGCCACTTCCCCGGCGCTGTTTTTATCGAGAGTTTTGTGTTTCATGCCATATTCTGCAAATCGATTTTGCCCGGCGAATTTTGAACATAATGCTGCAAGACTTTGTTAGCCATGATTGATTTTAATAAATCTTTTTCTCCAGGTATGCCTTAAAGGCGGACCCGAAAAAGTGATCCCAACCCGAATGACAAATATCGTAGCAATTGACTTCGGGAGTAAGTCCGACATGGGTAAAGTGGATATCCGTTTCGACGCCCCTCGGAACGATTTCAAACCGCAGCGTTGTATTTTCCCATTCATTCCGCATTTCCGGTGTTGTAACCGGATGGATATGATTGGCTGCATAGCAATGGAGCTCAATAAGCTTGTTCTCCTGCAGTGTCACAACTTCAAATGACCAGCTTGTCCCATCTTCAAATTTTGCTGTCGTTTTGTCTCCGACGTGTTTCACCACAGATGTCATCCCAGTCCACCAATTCGACATTTCCTGTGTGATGGCATTAAAAATCATGTTTGGTGCAAGGTTAACTGTAATCGTATGTTCGTAATTTCTCATAACCCCATCCTCATGGTTTGAAACTGACGACAGGACCATAACGACTTTGGTATATAAATATAAGTAGGCAATTTTTTGATATATAGTATTGTTTTTAATACCGCCTTCAACACGGGGCAACTTTATGCCGCCAGACTCAAAGCCTGAACAGCCATCAGCCGACACACCGCTGTGCCCAATGCCAGAGATCGCAAAATTGATTGGCGGCAAATGGAAATTGATCGTGTTGCAGATACTAATCTTCCATGGCACTCATCGATTCAATGAACTGCGTCGAAAAATTGATGGTGTGACTCAGGCAATGCTGACCAACCAATTAAGAGCGCTGGAGCAAGACGGGCTTGTATCCAGGAAAATTTATCCGGAAGTCCCTCCTCGAGTTGAATACTCCGCGACCCAAAAGGCAAAAGACCTAAGGGAGATGTTTGAAGCCTTGCATCGCTGGTGGGTACGCCAGGATGACTAACGATTAAAGCCAGTAGCGTTGCGTAGCAGCATCCAGCAGGGCTGGCTGTATGGCCAAATTCACATAGAAGCTGGTGTCTCGTCCAGATTAGTGACGAGGTGACGCAACGGTCAGGAAATTCTCGGTTTGATTTCGCGCTTATAAAGCTTTTGCAAAAAGAACTCGATGCCTCCGGCAACCGCCAGGAAGCCGAGCAGAGTCAGGCCGATCTGGCTGGATTTTTCACTGACATACACCAGCGCCAGGATCATTGCCGCCAGACAAAGCGCGGCGGCCAGCAGCACCAGCACCGATGATGCGCCCGTCTTGCCAATAACCCTGAAATGACCGATGTGTGTGACCGCATGCACAAACAACACCGAGATCGAGCCGATGGCGGCGATCTCGGTCAGATCGAACGACAGTGACAGTATGATCACGAACAAACCACTGATCAGCAGACCTTCGCGACTGTGTGCGATCGGTTCACCGAAGGCCTGCGGCAATTCACCGTTTTTCGCCAGTTGATAAGTCACGTTGGTCACGGCATAAAGATTGGCATTGATAGCTGATGCGGTGGCGATCAGCGCAGTCAGCGTGACAACGGTAAAGCCGATATGACCAAACACCGGCAACGCCGCCTGCGCCAAAGCAAAGTCCTTCGCATCGATCACCTTGTCGACCGGCAGGTTGCCGAACACGGCAAACGAGATACCGACATAAATCAGCATCACCAGCAACACCGCCGCCATCATGGCTCTTGGCAAGGTTTTCGATGGGTCAGGCATGTCCTCTGCGGTGTTGGTGATCACCCTGAAACCTTCAAAGGCAAAGAAGGTCACGGCGAGGCTGTAAAAGATGCTGCTGGTCGGCGGGTAATGACTCGGCGAAAGCAGGTCCGGCTGCAAAAACCAGATGCCCGCAACCGATAACACACACAGCACGGCAAACTTGATCGCCACCGTCAACCGCTCCCATACAGCAACATCCTTTGCGCCTTCAAGATTGATGACAACAAACAGAATAATGATGGCGGATGAAAATACCGCATGCCAGATCGACGACACACCATCCGGCAGAAAGGTCATGGCGTAGTTGGCAAAAGCCTTGGCAATGAGGCTGAGCGACACCAGCGCTGCAAAATACAGCATGATGCTCATCGTACCGGTAAAAAAACCTATACCGTAGGACTGGGACAGGTATTCGATAATGCCGCCGGAAGAAGGAAACGCCGCGCCGAGCTTGCCAAGTGAATAGGCACTGGACAAAGCCACAATACCACCAACAATGAAGGATATATAAACCGCACTGCCGGCAATCGCACTGGCCTCGCCAAGCAACGCAAAGATACCGGCACCAACCATGGCGCCAATGCCCATCGAAACAGCGGACCAGAAGCCTATGGGTTTTTGGGTTGTGTGCATTTACAAATGAAGTAGATGTAATGTACTTGAATTCAAAATCATAAGAAATTTTAGAGCATTCTCATTTCTATCTGAACCACCTACCATGATACGCAGAATATAGCTATCGACCTCCAACATTTTTTTGAGCGCTACGTTCTATTTCTGGCACAGCAAGTTCAAACTGGTCAGAAATATATGTGGTTACAATATCATCACTGACAACACCAAGGTTTTCTATTTCCCAATCCTCTTGCTGCTTCAAGTACGCAAGAAAACTTCTTACTTTTGCAATCCGAGCATTAATGCGATCCATCTTTTGATTTGCTCGAAACAGCCTGTAGTCTTCGTTACCGTAATCCGCTATCTCATTAGCAGTAGTCTGAGAGAAAAATCCACAATCTGTTGACGCCATATCCAAATAAGCAAACTCATGCACCAATTCCTCTATAAGGTAGAGTCCGTATTGAGTCACACGGATCGAATCAATATCATCGGAATATTCATCAATTCGATTATTTGCTTCAATCAATGAATACTTTAATAGCATATCGAGACATCTATTGAAGTCATCGGTCAACTCATAAGTTGAACAGAAAATATCTCGCAGATCTGTTACTGCAACAAAATGTGCATTATTTGGGTCCGCCCCTGCACTTATACGCCTCAATAGCCTTAACGCGGTAAAATGGGAACCACGTGATTTTGAACGCAGTTGGAACAGATTTGGTATTGGACTATCAGATTCTTCGTAAAAAAACCTATGGGGCGTCATAAGAGGGCGAACTACTTGATGAATTTTCAAGGTCCATAAATTCCTCTTAACATCCACCATTTCACCAACATTTGTATAACCCGAAATAACAAACCCTCTAAACAACTCTAATGCCAATCGGATATTACCGTGTGCACATGCAACAAGGAATGTGTATAACGGGGATGTCGATCCCTTATTAAATTCATTGATAAGAATTTCTACAAACCGAATTAAATCCTCCCTCTCAGCACTTTCGTAATTAAGCAATGGTATTGCGTGTTGCAGCTTGCTCGAATCATTTAGCACCTCTTTAACGTAATAAAGACGCCTCAGAAAGACGTGATGAGGGAGCGGCGCACTTAGATGATAACCAGCATTCTGAAAAGCATCGAGCACTCCGTGCACTCTGGATCTTTGAAAACGCTCCTCCCTCATAGAAATAAGTGACAAACTATCAAGGTGGCTTGCAATTTGCTGGGCAAGTGTAAAACAAAAATCTTGCGTTTCTCCTTTAAACTGGTCGGTATTATCCACAACAACCACAACACCTCTATGCAGCCTCTTCCAATATTCTGTCAATTTAAGCGCACAGTATTCGCTATCTTCCTTCCAACTCGCTACAAGCGTATTAAGTTCTTTATTGTAATCTAAAGAGTCCTCAGGAATTCCAACCAGAGTCTGTTTTCTTGCCGTATCAAACCTATCTTTGAACAATTCCAAGAGATCATCCCGAGAACCATCTAGGACATTATCTACATCAAGCTCCTTAACTAGAGTTTGCCAGATTTTTTTCCTCAATACTTCTGGATCATCTGGATCGTTTAAAAGATCAAGCCTCGCAACAACTGCATGCTTTGCAAGAAATTGGGGTGAATTATTTACCAGTAATCTACGAAGAAATGTTGACTTACCTATACCCTTCCCACCAAAAAGAACAACAACATCTGCACTTTTTGAGTCGCGAAGACTTCTTACAATGCGATTCCCAAATCGACCACCACGCTCATTATCCTCTGTCTGCTGTATTCCATATTCTTCCATATATGGCGTCAACGAATCTTTTAAAATATCACTTAACCCATCAAATGCAGCATCGTATTCTCTTTGCCGCACATAACAACTCTCAAAAAAACCCTCTTCTGCATCCTCAAGGTTTTGAAAATAGCGGCTTGCCATTGGCCTAAGATATCTAGCAAAGCGATTTGTACTTACAGAAACTGCAAAATGATCAATTCTTTCTTTTGGGTAGTAAATTTCTCGATTAGACCTTGTGCTTGGAACAAGCAAAGCCTGGAGAGAGCGGTAGTGCTCCACAGCTTCAAACGAAAGACAATTTGAAGCCTCAGTATATTCATCATCAAACCAATTAAGTGACTGAACAACAAAAGCTCTCAATTGACGCCAGTTCTTGCCTCTAGCAAAGGCCCTAAAAAACACCCATTGATGCCCATTAGTAACGCCTGCAAACTCACAACCAAAATCAATCGAGTAGGAACGAACTTGATCAATTACCTCGGCCAACGCAGAGTCACTCATTAGCTGAGACACCGGAACATACTTAGAAAGTTTGTCTGAATTCTGATCAAGCGGAATTTGAAATGTATAGCCTGTTCTTTTTGCTTCAATTATTAATGCCGGATCCCCAGAACGATGCATAAGCACATAGTCTGCAAATCCTTTATTTATGTGCTGCTCACACTTAGTTCTAGATCTCGGCCATTTCAAGACATCATGGATTACTACGTCAATCAACTGATGTCTTGTATCAGCTTCATTCAAATCAGCATCTTTCCAACCCTGAAGTATTTCTTGCACGTTTTCCGTTTCCATAGCACTTACCCAAATTATTATAGGAATGGAGGATACTATTAGCGCCTAATAGCTATACATGAACATATAAAATTGAAATCAAAACATTTAAAATCAAAGATCTTCTAAATTTAATCAATGACCACATTTTCTATCAGAACATTCTAATTTTACACGCTTCACAACCACCTTAGCTCGAGCGACTCCATGAAACACAGGCATCTCGACCATATTCCCCAGCCCATCTACAAGTCAAATCATAACCTGACCCTAGAATTACCCAACCAGAACGGTGTCCTGCCTACATACTCAAACATGCGATCAATAAACAATCGCGTCTTTTTCGCCATATGCTCGCGGCTTGGATACATGATGTAAAGCGGTGCGAACGGCATCAGTTCCAGTTGCGGCAATACACGAACAATCGAACCCTGTTTCAGTTCCTGGTAACCGCCGAACAAAGCGATCAGGGCAATACCGACACCATCCTGTGCGGCCTGCAGCAGGGCTTCGCCATCGTTGACGGTCAAACGTGGTTGCAAGGGGAAGGTGCGTATCTCCGAACCGTCACGATACGACCAGCCTCTCGTGACATTGATGTCACTGCCGTACACCACCATGCGATGCTGTTTGAGATCATCGACCGATTGCGGTGCGCCCTGCTGCTTTAAATATTCTGGTGACGCGACTAGGTAAAACGGATTGTCCGCGAGCTTGCGCGCAATCAGCGATGAGTTGTCCGGTTCGGTGATGCGGATCGCCACATCAAAGCGTTCACCGACAATATCGACGTAACGGTCTTCCAGGCGCAGGTCGATGCTGAGGCCGGGAAATTCCTCCAGCAATTGCTCGACCACCGGCATCACATGCAGGCGGCCGAAGAAGGTGGTGCTGGAAATGCGCAACTGGCCACTGACGTCCTCGCGCAGGGAACTGACCAGCGCATCGGTTTCATTGAGCTGATCGCGCAGGATACAGGCGTGCTGGTAGACCGCATGGCCGGCATCGGTCGGGCTGAGGCTGCGGGTGCTGCGATGCAACAGACGCACGCCGAGGTGTTCTTCGAGTTTGGCGATCTGCTTGCTGACGTAGGATCGATTCACCGCATGGCGTTCGGCGGCTTTGCTGAAGCTGCCGTTGTCGATGACATCGGCAAACAGGATCAGGCGGGTGGCGATATCCATGGCGGTCCATTGTTTCCCAAATGGAAACATATATACGCCTTTTTGGTGCTTTCTTGAATAGGCTGGCGGTTCTAGACTTGCTGACACCTACCACCGTTTGATGAGCGAACAGAATAAGGAACCCGAATATGAGCGCCAGTACGACTTACACGATTGACCTTTTCTCACCCCTGACCATGGGCGACCTCGAGCTGCAAAACCGCATCGTCATGGCACCGATGACGCGCAACCGTGCCGGTGATGGCAATGTGCCGACCGACCTGAACGTAAAGCACTACGAGCAGCGCGCCAGCGCCGGGCTGATCATTACTGAGGGCAGCCAGATCACGGCCAGCGCACTTGGCTACCCGGCCACGCCCGGCATTCACAGCGAGGAACAGATTGCCGGCTGGCGCAAGGTGACCGATGCCGTGCACGCCAAGGGCGGCAGGATATTTATCCAGCTATGGCATACCGGGCGCATATCGCATTCGTCGATGTTGCCGGACAATGCCCTGCCGGTCGCGCCATCTGCCATTTGTCCGCAGGGCGAAGTGGTCACCTATGAAGGCGTGCTGCCGTTTGAGACACCGCGCGCCCTGACGGCCGACGAGATCGCCCGCATCGTGCACGACTATGCCGATGCCGCCCACCATGCGCAGGAAGCCGGATTCGACGGCGTGGAAATCCATGCCGCCAACGGTTACCTGCTCGACCAGTTTATCCGCGACAAAACCAACCAGCGTGCCGACGCCTATGGTGGCAGCGTGGAAAACCGCATGCACCTGCTGGAGCAGGTGGTCACGGCGATTGCCGAAGTGCTGCCGAGCCAGCGCATCGGCGTGCGCCTGTCGCCGGAAAACCGTTTCAACGACATCGAGGATTCACAACCGCAGCAAACCTTCGGCGCGGTGGTCGATATGCTGGCCAAGCATGATCTGGCCTATCTGCATGTGCTCGAAGGCGATATGACCACCGGTGAACGACTGGTTGATTACGTCAATTTGCGCCAGCGCTTCGGCGGCGTCTACATCGCCAACAACGGTTATTTGCAGGCCGGCGCCAACCAGGCGTTGCAACGGGGTGATGCTGACCTGATCGCTTTCGGCAGGCTGTATATCTCCAATCCCGACCTGGCCGAACGTTTCCGCGTCGGCGCGGCGCTGAACGAACCGGACCCGGCCACCTTTTATGGTGGCGATGAGACCGGGTACACCGATTATCCGTCGCTGGCGGATGAGGCGGCGCTTGCTTGATAGCGGGCCAAACAGGAAGAGGCATTCCGCCTCTTCCTCAGCAGGATTGCCGTTGCAGTGATGATTCCACCATCTGTCCCCTCTCCCAAGCTTGGGAGAGGGCCAGGGTGAGGGTTGAATTTTGCTCAACATACACCCCCTCACGCTGATTATGCCCCCCCCTCACCCCAACCCTCTCCCCGAGGGGAGAGGGGGTAGTTTATTGGTGGCTTTAAAAATTTCGCCGGTTAGATTCTCCACACCCCGGTGCATGCGATAAAATCACACGCATGCTGCAATTCAATCACCTCGGTATCCGGCGCGGCGCCAAGCTGCTGTTCGCCGATGCCAGTTTCAACATCCATCCCGGTCACAAGGTCGGTATCACCGGCGCCAACGGCACCGGCAAGTCGAGCCTGTTTGCGCTGATTCTCGGCCAGCTTGGCGCCGATGAGGGTGAATTTCGTATGCCGGAAAGCTGGGTGATTGCGCACGTCGCACAGCAGACGCCGGACGATGAGCGTGCGGCGATTGAATACGTGCTCGACGGCGATGCCGAACTACGCCACATCCAGCAGCAGATGCAGCAGGCCGAGCAACAGGACAATGGTGAGCAACTGGCGTTGCTGCACACGCAGCTCGACAACATCCACGGCTACCAGGCCAACAGCCGTGCCGCGCGCCTGCTACACGGCCTCGGTTTTGCGCCCGGCCAGGAGCAGTTGCCGGTTAACAGTTTTTCCGGCGGCTGGCGCATGCGCCTGAACCTGGCGCGCGCGCTGATGTGCCGTTCCGATTTGCTATTGCTCGACGAGCCGACCAACCACCTCGATCTCGATGCGGTGATCTGGCTGGAAGGCTGGCTGAAAAATTACACCGGCACGCTGTTGCTGATCTCGCACGACCGCGATTTTCTCGATTCGGTGTGCCGCCAGATTGCGCACATCGAACACCAGCAGGTCACGCTGTATGGCGGCAATTACTCGGCGTTTGAAAAAGTGCGCGCCGCCAAGCTCGCCAACCAGCAGGCCGAATACGTCAAGCAACAGCGCGAGATCGATCACATCCAGAGTTACATCAACCGCTTTCGCGCCAAGGCGACCAAAGCGCGCCAGGCGCAAAGCCGCATCAAGGCGCTGGAGAAAATGCAGCTCATCGCGCCGGCGCATGTCGATTCACCGTTTCATTTCGGTTTTCGCGAGGCCGAGAAATATCCCGATCCATTGTTAAGTATCGAACACGGCGAGCTTGGCTACGCGCAGCATGCTGTGTTGAAAAAAGTCGAGTTGAGTCTGCGCCCCGGTGATCGCATCGGCCTGCTCGGCCCGAACGGTGCGGGCAAGAGTACGCTGATCAAAAGCCTGGCGCTGCAACTGCCGTTGCTTGGCGGCCAGATGCAACCGGCGCAGGATTTGAAGATCGGTTATTTTGCGCAGCACCAGGTCGATCAGTTACAGCCGCAACTCAGCCCGTTGCAACATTTGCAACAGCTCGATCCGCAGGCCACCGAGCAGCAGTTGCGCAATTTCCTTGGTGGCTTTGGTTTCAGCAACGACCAGGCACTGGCGCCGACCGCGCCATTTTCCGGTGGTGAAAAAGCGCGGCTGGCGCTGGCGCAGATTGTTTACCAGCGTCCCAACCTGCTGCTGCTCGACGAACCGACCAACCATCTCGACATCGAAATGCGCCAGGCACTGGCGCAGGCGCTGCAGGAGTTCAACGGCGCCATGTTGATTGTGTCCCACGATCGGCACTTGCTGCGCGTCAGTTGTGATCAGTTGTGGATTGTCATGCACGGCAAGGTCGATGACTTCAACGAATCGCTCGACGATTATCCGCGCTGGCTGGCGCAACAGCTGGCCGCGCTGGAAAACAGTGAGCAATCACTTACTGACAACGACAACTCGGCCGCGGCGCGCAAACAACGCAAACGCCAGGAGGCCGAGCAACGCAAACGCTTGCAACCATTGCAGAAAAAATTGCGTCAGACGGAACAGCTGATCAGCGACCTGACCCGGCAGCACAAGCAGCTCGAAGAGCAGCTTGCCGACAATGATCTTTATCAGGAAGCCAACAAGGAGCAATTGCGCGAGCTGCTGGCGGAAAAACAGGCGCTGTATGAGCAGCTTGAAGACAACGAATACCGTTGGCTGGAAATCAGTGAGCAGCTGGAACAGCTCAGCCAGGCGGTCAGCGATTAATCGCAATTGGCCAGATATTCACGCACCTTGTGCACGCCCATATCGCGCAGCAATTCGATGTTGCGCTGTGGAATCTGTTCCGGGTTCGGATAATGCGCCAAGGCCTGTTCCAGGCTTTGTTCTCGAATCAGGTGAAACAACGGGTAGGGTGAGCGGTTGGTGTAATTGCTGACATCATCAGCTTGCACGTCTTCAAAGCAGTAATCCGGATGGAAGCTGGCGATCTGCAGCACACCGGTCAGGTTGGTTTCGTCGACGACGCGCTGCAGCAGTTCAAGAAAGTCGAGGTAATCATCGAAATTGACCAGGCTGTTTTCGACGATCAAGACACTGGTTTCAATTTCGTCAGCGGACTTATCCAGCAGCAGGTCGATTTCATCGAGTACAAACCGGAACAGCGCATCGCTGTCATCAGCTTCACTACAGGCCAATCGTACCCGGCCTTCGCGATACGGATGACCGGCAAACGGACACAGGTTCTGGCCAATCACCCAGCGTTCCAGCCAGCAACGCGTGCGTTGCTCGGCAACATCAGTCATGCAAGTACCTGCACTGCATCACAGACACGCAGGTGACCGGTTGAGTTGTGGATCAGGTTCTGGCCGAAGAAGACCTTGTTGTCGTGCCGCCGGTAACGGCCGAGTGTCTTCAACGGCTCGGCACCGCGTTCACCGGTATCCGGGTTGACCGTAGTGATGATGCAGCGCGAACAGGGTTTGACGACACGAAACTCGACGTCGCCGATGCGGATCAGCTGCCAGTTGTCTTCGGCAAAAGCTTCCGCGGTATCGACAACCAGGTTTGGCCGGAACCTGGTCATGGGCAATGGCTCGTCAAGGCGGTTGTTGAGATCGTCGAGCGAGGCCTGGCCAATCAGCAAGAACGGAAAGCCGTCGGAAAAGCCGGTCTGGTCAGTGGTTGCTGCAAAGTCCGGATCAACCGGGCGCACCTGATCTGTCGGCATACTGACCAGGTGCACATCGGCATCCAGCACGGCACGCAGCCAGTCATCGGCATACTGGCCGACCAGTGGTGCATCAAGCTTGTCTTGCCAGATTTCCACCGGCATGTGTTGTGTGCTGCTGTTTTCAAATGGCAGCAACAAATCGGCATGGCCGTTGGCTGACAAGGTCACGCCATCTGCTGCAAAGGCCGTGGAGATCAATGCCATCGCCGGCAGGCGCCGCTGGCTCATGAACTTGCCCTCGCCGTCGACCAGCATCCAGTGGCGGTCCCATTGCAGGCCGCGCGCATCGATGTCCGCTTCGGTCAACGAAATACCGCGTAACGATTTGACCGGATAGATCCGCAGTTGTGTCAATTGCATCAACATCACATACCCTCATGCGCCTTCACGATTGTGAAGTGTGCCGCAAAAAAATTGCAAAACCCCTTAACTCCACCGTCCCGCTGCCGATGTACTTGGGGACCCAAGAAGGAGAACAAGATGGAAATCGCACCGTATTTAAAGCTCATGGTTCAGAAAAACGGCTCTGACCTGTTTTTCAGTACCGGCGCCGCGCCTCATCTTAAAGCCGAAGGCCGCACCATGCCAATTGGCGAAAAACGCCTCGAACCCGGCAAGGTACGCGAGCTGGCTTACTCCATCATGACGGATGACCAGAAATCCGAATTTGAAGCCACCATGGAGTGCAACCTGGCGATTTCCGTGGGCGGCCTGGGCCGTTTTCGTGTCAACGTGTTCCGCCAGCGTGGCGACGTCGCTATGGTGCTGCGTTACATCAAGGGCAATATTCCCAGCCTGGAGGAACTGCAGCTGCCGTCGCAACTGCGGGAACTCATCATGGAACCGCGCGGCCTGGTGCTGATGGTCGGCTCGACCGGTTCGGGTAAATCAACTTCACTGGCGTCGATGATTGATCACCGCAACACCAACATGACCGGCCACATCCTCACCATCGAGGACCCGATCGAATTCCTGCACACGCACAAAAAATCCGTGGTCGACCAGCGCGAGGTCGGTCTGGATACGCTGTCGTTCGAAAACGCCTTGCACAACGCGCTGCGTGAAGCACCCGATGTGATCCTGATCGGTGAAATCCGCGACGCCGCCACCATGCAGCACGCCACCGCTTATGCCGAAACCGGCCATTTGTGCCTGGCCACCCTGCACGCCAACAACGCCAACCAGGCGATTGACCGCATCGTCAACTTCTTCCCGGATTCGGCGCACAAGCAGTTGTTCAACGACCTGTCGCTGAACCTGAAAGCGGTGGTCTCACAACGCCTGGTGAAGACCGTTGACGGCAAACGCGCACCGGCGGTGGAAATCCTGCTGCTGACCAGTTTCATCTCCGAACTGATCCAGAAAGGCGACGTGCATTCCATCAAGGAAGCCATGGAACAGGGCACCCAGGTCGGCATGCAGACGTTTGACCAGGCCCTGTACAAACTTTATACAGACGGCAAGATCACGCTGGAAGAAGCGCTGAAAAATGCCGACTCCCGCAACAACCTCTCCCTCAAGATCCGTCTCAATGAAAACGACGGCAAGGACTTCGACGGCTCCGGTCTGAACGAGATCAGCTTCGACGAAGACCAATAGCATCTGCCTAAATATCCGGCCGCAGCCATAGGAATTAACTGCCTGGGCCGTGCTTGCTATTCATTGGCGATGGGCTATTACATATAGTGCTGTCACAACAATCATTCGGAGGCCGTTATGGAAAATTTCCGGTCGGATATCCTCATACACATCGGCGAAACCCTCGATGATGACCGCATTCATGAGCTGGAAAAGCAGCTCTCATTCGAGAATGGTGTCTACAGCGCCTGTGTTAACGAGAAAGCCCGCCATCTGATGCTGGTCGATTACGACCCCGCATCGGTACATGCTGTCGATATTCTTCATCAGGTACAGGATTCAGGATTACATGCCGAGCTGATCGGCCTGTAGGGTTGTACCTTCACGTCACCCAGCCGGCCATCAGGCCGGCTTTTTGCTGTCCCTGCAACCCGCCGCCGGTTAAAATCACAGGCTCGATTCGTGTGGAGCCTGTAAATGCCCGAAACCCTGAACTGCTGGATTTATAAAAGTTCGCGCAAGGACGAGATGTATTTGTATCTCGGCCGGCAGGATGACTTTGATGCCGTGCCGGAAGCATTGATGCAGCGCTTCGGCAATCCGCAATTCGTCATGCAACTGGAACTCGATGCCGGCCGCAAGCTGGCCCGGGCGAATACGGCCACGGTCATGCAAAGCCTGGCCGATCAGGGTTTTTATCTGCAAATGCCACCCGAACTCAAACCACAGATGTATCACGGCAACCAGGACTGAAAACCATGAACAGCTTCCGCTTTATCATCGTCAGCCTGTTTGTGTTCGGCGTTCTGTTTTTGTTCGCTGTTCCCAAACCGGAAATGCAACGTGAACTCGAAACCGCCGACCTGCCGTGGAACATAAAGACATTCGAGGACGGCAGCAGTGAGGTGTTTCACCTGAAGCTTGAGCACAGCACGCTGCAGGATGCGATAGATCGCTTCCATGAACCCGAGGACATCGCACTGTATTTTGGTGAACAGGCCAGCAGCCTGGAAGCCTATTTCGGCACCATCAACATTGGCCCGCTGGAAGCCAAGATGGTGATCACACTGGCCACCGACCCGGATGAGATCAATACCATGCTCGAGCGCGCCAGGGGACGCAGCAGTTCCAACAGCAGTGACGCCAAGATTGAACCGGCCCACGCCGACAAGGAAGCAGCGTTACAGAGGAAAATCACCGGCATCACCTTCATCCCGAAATATTCCGGCCTGGATGCGGATTTTTTCAAACAGCGCCTCGGTGAACCCGCCAGCTGGTTACGCCTGAGTGAAAATTCGGTGCAGTATTTTTATCCGGACAAAGGCTTGAGCGTTACCATCGACGCCGAGGGCAAGGAAATCCTGCAATATAGTGCGCCCGCCAGATTCAGCCTGCCGGACACGGATCAATTGCAAACAGACGATCAGCCCGACCTGACCAACTGATCCATTTCCTGTTTGATTTGCTCAAATTCCTCGCTGCGGTTTTGTTCGAGCGCCATCATTTCCATCAACTCATAGGCCAGTTGGCGTTCGGCCGGTTCGAGATCGCGCAGCTTGGTAAGTTTGAACAAACAACCGCCCTGTTCGTAAACCAGTGTGTTGACCAGCGCATACAAGGTCAGCGCCGTGGCGGAATGCGGCGCGGCACGAATGATGTCCAGCGTTCTGGTCATTGCGGTTTGTGACATAACGGAGTGCGATAAAGATTCAGGCAGTGTTCAACACTGCCTGTAATGAATAAAAAAACGGCTGACGAATCAGCCGTTGTTGGGTTCAGGCCGCATCCACCTTGAGAATTTCCTTGATGTGGCAAGCGGCGGCGAAACTGGTTGGATCATCTTCGCGCGGCTCACAGCGGATAATTTCAATCTCGGCCGATAAAGGCGGTGTGATGTTCTTGCCCGGCAGAATGGAAATGGTGCCAGAGGTACCGGCTTCAATTTCCTGGTCAATCCACACCAGCACACCGGTGGCGCTGAGATCCTTAACAATCGCCGGCAGGTTTTCATCAGCGCCGGACAAGCGAAGATTTGCGGCGCAATCTACAGCCATCCTCATGTAGTCGCGCTTTTCCATATATTCCAACATAAAATCAAGACTCCTGTTTCGACAACAACCCAAGTAAAGCGGTTATCATCCACTGCTGCAAGGGTCTCTCGCTCAATTTGGTGTCACCCATTGCAATTCTGGCAAATAAATCACAAATGTCGACTCGGCCAGCCCCATGTGCGAATGAGTTTCCTGCATAGCGCAATCACGCAACTCTTTGTAAACTTGTAGAATTCGCTCAACTGGATAGCTTAACCGGCCGGGTTGTGATGTTGATCAATAGCAAGGACATCTACGACGCTGAACCACCGTTTCTGATTCTGTTCGCCAATCAGCAATGGAAAGTGGCGTCGAAACTGCAGCCGCACAACGATGGGGTCGGTTATGTTGAGCCGTTTTCACCCGATGAAGACGCCATGTCCGGTGTGATACCCGGCAGTCCCTGGCACGTCGGGGACAATGTCTGGGAACTCGATTACGCCACCCAGATCATGACGCTGGATCACCCCAACCTGAGAAAGCATCCGGCCTGGCAACTGTGGCTGCAATGGCTGCAGTTCAAAATGGCCGGCGACGACTACATCTCGCACTGATTCGACACGATATTTCGCGTCCGACGCGAACTGGCGCGCTGTCAAGCTGTGACCGAATTAACAGATTTAGCCAACTTATTGATTTAAATGTATTAATCATTTTGGCACAGGACTTGTAACCGATTAGGACAACACAAGTTTTAACTCGGGAACAACATGTCCAGTTTCAATGAATTTTTGCAAAGCCTGACCGACCCAAAACAAAAACGGGCCTTCTTTTTCAGCCTGCTTGCCGTACTGTTCTGGCTGGTTGCGATTTCTCTGGCGCTACTGACCAGTTCGCTGCACATGCAGGAAGCCACCCTGGCGGTATATATCTGCCTGGCACTGGCCGTGCTGTTTTCGCTGGTTTCAATGCCCAAGCCGACTGCCCATCAAGCGTCGTCGGACGCGCATGAGGCCGATGGCCACTTGCAACACTGAATTTTCCTCCTCCGTGTGATGTCTTTGCCCCGGCCATTGACCGGGGCTTTTTTTTGCCCGTTGCAGGCAAATCTTCTATAGTCCTGACTACCCTGGCTGAGATAACAATTATTCCGACAGCTTTATGCCTGACCAGAAACCTGATTCCATCCTGATCGTCGATGACAACCCGACGAATCTGCAGGTTCTGACACAAACCCTCGAAGAACTCAACTATCCGCTTTACATGGCCGATTCCGGCGCAAGCGCGCTGCAGCTGGCCAGTGAACACAGTCCGGCGCTGATTCTGCTCGACATCATGATGCCGGAAATGGACGGTTACGAAACCTTCCAGCAACTGCGCCAGCAGGATGAAAACCGCGAAACGCCGATCATTTTCCTGTCCGCACTCGATGACCTGGAATACAAGATCAAGGGCCTGTCGCTCGGCGCCGTCGATTACATCACCAAGCCGTTCCAGACGCGTGAGGTACTTGCCCGGGTCGAGACTCACCTAACCATCAGCAAACTCAAGCGCGAACTGGCGGAACGCAACCGGCAACTGGAATCCACCAATGAGTACATCCTGGAAGCCGTTGCCGAAGGCATTTACGGTCTCGACCAGGACGGCGTGATCAAATTCGCCAATCCGGCCGCCTCCCGCCTGACCGGTTACAGCGAAACCGAACTGCTCGGCAAGCGCGTGCACGAACTGCATTTCTTCGCCAGCTGGGACGGCGCGACCAACAACTGGCGGGATAGTCTGATCTACGACACCATCCGCAATGGCGTGAGCGCTTACTCCGACGCTGAGGTCATGTGGCGCAAGGCCGGCGACCATTTCGCCGTCGAATACACCTGCGCGCCCTGCTCGCTGAAAAACCACAGCCAGGGCGCCGTGCTGGCATTTCAGGACATCACCCAACGCAAGCGCCAGGAACGCATCCTCAAACAGGCACTCAGTGAAGTCGAGAAGCTCAAGGAAAAGCTGCAGGCTGAAAATTCCTATCTGCAGAATGAAATCCGCCACGAAGGCAAATTCACCAACATCGTCGGCCAGAGTCAGGTGTTGCAAGATTTGCTGGCGCAGGTTGAACAGGTCGCGCCGACCAACAGCAGTGTGCTGATCCTTGGTGAATCCGGCACCGGCAAGGAAGCGATTGCGCGAGCGATTCATGATCACAGCACTCGCTCGTCGCGGCCGCTGATCAAGATCAACTGCGGCGCCATCAGCCCGAACCTGATCGAAAGCGAATTGTTCGGCCATGAAAAAGGCTCGTTCACCGGCGCCTTGAAACAGCGCACCGGCCACTTCGAGCTGGCCGACGGCGGCACCATCTTTCTCGACGAAGTCGGCGAACTGCCAGCGGACGCCCAGGTCAAGTTACTGCGCGTGTTGCAGGAGCAGGAATTCAGCCGCGTCGGCAGCGAAGAAACCATTCAGGTGGATGTGCGCGTGATTGCCGCCACCAACAAGAACCTGTCCGCCATGGTGGAAAGCGGCGATTTCCGCATGGACCTGTTCTACCGCCTCAACGTCTTCCCGCTTACCATCCCGCCGCTGCGCCAGCGCAAGGAAGACATTCCGTTGCTGGCCAACCGTTTCCTGGCCGACCAGAACCGCCAGCTTGGCAAGCAGCTCGAACAGATCGACCCGGCCAGTATGCAGCTGCTGCTCAACTACCACTGGCCCGGCAACATTCGTGAATTGCAAAATGTCATCGAGCGCGCCGCGATTCTCAGCGACTCGAAAAAGCTGGTCATCAACCAGTCCTTGATCAGCAGCGACAGCCAGCCCGCGCCGACAGGCAGCGCCGCCGAGCCCACGCCTGCCAACGTTTCGCCCGCCTCGCAGGAAATTATTTCCCTGGCTGAAAATGAAGCCCGTTACATCCGCAGCATCCTGGAACGCTGCCACTGGACCATCGCCGGCAAGGGCGGTGCGGCCGACATTCTGGACCTGCCGGCCAGCACACTCAGGTCCAAAATGAAAAAACTTGGCATCCAACGCCCCAAATAGCGTTAGAATAAGTATTCTCTAATTTGTTTTTTTAGAATAACGCCAAGAAATTTCCGCGCACGGTCGGAAATTTCCATTGTCAGGAGGAGACAATGAATACCAAGTTACGCATGTTGGCCGCTTTTTTACTCGGCTTTCTCGGCAACAGCATTGCCACACCTATTATCACAGACGCTGAAGCAGATGCAGACAGCAGCGAGCCGGTCCTGATGACACCGCAGGAACAGCAACAGCATATGGATAAGATGCGTAACATGAGTTATGCGGAAAAAATCAAATACCGCAATGAGCAGTATGAAGAACTGCGCAAAAGGGCTGCACAGATTGGTTACATCATGCCGATCACACCACCCTGGGCCGGTATGGAACAACCACCGGCGGAGCAACCGGCCGTGGAAACTGCGGCGGAACAGCACCAGAAGCAACTGGCCAAATACCGCCGGGAAGCGGCCGACAAACGCAAGGCCATGGAAGAGCGACTGGAAAAGCAGCGCCAATCCATCAAACAGCGCATCAACAAACTGGTGCAGGACAATGCGGTACCCAGCAGCGATGACAGTGGCAGCCGATATCAGCCAGGCTATCCGCGCTTCGCACCGCCGCCACCGCCACGCGCACCGGCTTACCCGCCTTTCTACCGCGTACCGCCGCCTTACCCGACTTACGCTTACTGATCCGGCCGCTGTTTGTGCTGGCGAGCTGACGCCAGCAACTGCTGCGCCCGGGCGCTGCTGAGAATTTTCCAGGGCAACGGTATCAGGCCGGCAACATGATGCCGGTATTCGGCGTAAGCGGAACCGTGATACAGCAACAGCTTTCTCTCCTCCAGGCGAGAGCCGATCACAAAATACAGCGTGATCATAATGGCGCTCAGCAGCATGTTGCTGTCCATATCCCGCGTCCATACCAGCACCAGGCTGAGAAAATACCAGGGATGGCGCACATAACGATGTAATGGCGACAGCTGGAAGTTCTCCTGATCCTGCACGGCGCGTTCGTTGTCACGCAATTGCCGCAAGCCAAGAAACTCACCACCATCGTAATAACGCGTCGGCAGGAAAAACAGCACCAGCGCCACAGCGGTCAGCCCATACGACAGCCAGGCAAACAGGCCGCGCCATTCGATAATGTAGGGACCGTTATGGGTGAAAGTCAGCCACAACGGCACCACCAGCAACACCACTGCGACCAGATTAAATGCCAGGCGGTACCAGGGCATAAAGGCCGGGAACCGGCTCGCCACCCAGCGCTTGAGCCACAGCCCGGCAAGTATGGAATGAATCAGGAAATAGGCCAGCCAGGCGAGTAGCAGATACAGCAAATGCATGCCCTGGGGCGTCACGGGATTATTTTCCGCCGGCTGCTTTCGCCATCAGGTTATTGATGCGCTTGACGTAAAAACGTGTTTCGCCCGGCGCATAGGAAGCGACCTGCCCCCACTGTTTGATCTCGCCGTGCTTCATGGACGCTTTATTGAACGCCTTGAGCACGGTACCGAGTCCGGCGTTATAGGATGCGAATGAGAAAGACAGGCGCTCACGCGTTGAGATGCTTTTTTTCCTGCGCCATTTTCGATACAGCTCGCGGTCATAAAAAATGCCGGCCGCAATGTTCCAGCGCGGGTCCTTGGTCTTGGGAAGGTGCGGATTTTTTTCCAGGATTTCCTCATAGGTCGCCGGCATGATCTGCATGATACCGAGCGCCCCGACAGCACTTTTGGCATCCGGGTTCAGATTGGATTCGGCGATACCCTGGGCCTTGAACCAGTGCCAGTCGACATGCGGGCCGAAATAATGCTTGGCGTACTTCTTGAAGTAAACGTCGAACTCGTCAGTCCAGTGATCATCCTTGACGTGTTTGTCGTTTTGCAGTGAAAACGCATACAGCAACGCCGGCAAACACATCAGCACCGAAAGAATTGCGTATTGGCGCCATGCCTGCATCAATTCAGGCCCAGCCCGATGACCAGCCCCAGTGCTGTACCAATGCCAATAAACATACCCATCATCATCAAACCGACCGCCATATTGCCCTGCGCCAGTTTGTCGGGAATGCTGAAATTGACGATGTGGCCAAACACCTTACACCCCATCCACATGAAAAACAGCGTCATGACACCGCCGATAAATGCATAAATGAAGTTCAGTACAATTGGATCGATAACATCGGTCATGTGTTTTCCACCTTTTTGGTTATATTTATCGGGCTTTTGTGTTTGGCTCAATATCTAAGCATAGAAAAGGCTCGGGCGCCGCTCAAGTAAAAACGGGATTATTTCATGCCGCGATGACTTTTGATCCGTTCGTAAGCCTGCTTGATTTCATGGGTTTTCTGACTCGCCACCTTCATCATTTCCTCCGGCAAGCCTTTGGCCACCAGTTTGTCGGGGTGGTGCTGGCTGATCAGACGCCGGTAGGCTTTCTTGACCTCGACATCCGTGGCCGACTCGGCAAGATTCAGCAACGCATAGGCATCCTTGAGAGATAACTTCTCCGCTGCCGCGCCCGGTCGGCCACCACCATGAAAGTGACGCTCGGCGCGGATGCGTTGTTCCAGCTGACGGAACACGAATTCGGAAAAACCCAGCCGCTGGCAGATGCGCTTCAGCAGCGCCGATTCGGCCGCATGCAACTGACCATCGGCATAAGCCGCCTGCAACTGGATTTCGACAAACATCTGCATCAGGGTTTGTCGCCGGTGACATTCATAGCGGAACTGGTCTATCACATCATCCAGCGGAAAGTCCGGTGACTTGCCTTCATTGAACAGGCGCTGGGCGGTTTTACGCAGGCTCGCGTTCAGGTCCATTTCATTCATGACCGCTTCGGCCAGGCGGATTTCGTCTGACGTCACCTGACCATCGGCCTTGGCCACGGCCCCCATGACCGAAAAGGTCGCGGTGAAAAAAGCGGTCTGGACGCGCTCTTTCTCGCCGGGGTCAGGAATTTCATCATGCGGCAGGCCGGACAGACCACGATCAAAGTTGTGCCCCAGCGCGGCGCCGAGAATAGCGCCGAGCGGACCACCGATCATGAAACCGAACGCGCCGCCAACCAGTTTGCCCCACCAACTCATGACTTTGTCATCTCCTGTTAGCTGTTACATCAAACCCGCTTGATGCCACCATCGGACAGCACAAAACCGTTATTTATCCTGCAGATATTCCTCATCTCGAAAGGAGCCGACCCAGTGCGGTCGATAACCGACCAGCAGGGTCATGAACCAGCCATTGAGCACGGCTTCAGGAAAAAACATCAACGGGAAGAAGGACAAATAAGTGTCCCACAGGGTTGAGAACTTTTCCACGCCGGCCATCACCAGGAACAGGCTAGACAGCAGGCTCGACAGGACAATGGCGACGCCACCGGACAAAAACGCATTCAGATAGATATAGATAAAAAAATGCTTCGGACACCAATGCCGAATCAACACCAGCAACACTTGCGTCAACGTCACCGGCAACAACACCACACTGATGAAGTTCAGGCCAAACGCATACCAGTCCGCCAGACCAGCCAGCGTTACGCCCAGCAGCACCAGCAGGCCGCCGAGCACACCCAGCGACCAGCCAAACATCAATGTCAGTGTGGTTAAAAACAGCAAATGGAACTGCAGCCCGGCGTGTATGTCGGTACGCAGCGACCACATCACCATCAACGCCACACAGCTGCCAAGAAACACATGCAGCTGCTCACGATCAAGCAAACGCCGCCAGGGTGCCAGACGCAGCGCATACCAAAGGCCCAGCAAGGTCGGTATGGCGCTTATCCACAAAAACTGGACGGGGAATTGGCTGCTATCGAGCTCCATGAGGACATTCAAGAAAGAAACGACTGAATCCGATTGTATCACCAGTGAAAAGCGCCGCCAGTCGACGCAAGACAAACCTTCTCAACGCTTATTTTTCAATATTGAACAAGCGCTTGTTGAAAACCCTGTAATCGTCCCAAGATAAAAAAACGACAATGACTGGAAAAAATAATTTTTTTATTTTAGGGTAAAGGCTCGTTAAACATTGCCGATAGTAGTAGCGAGACCAAACTGAAATGTCCTTTTTTGGACCAGGAGGCTTCAAATGACGACTGTTTACGACATGGTAACCGGTGAATTCATCACCGAGCAGACGGCTCCAGCAGCATCCCAGGCCGAACAACAGCCATCATCTTTCCACGATCTTGAGTTGCGCTTGCAAACTCTGGAAACCACTCTGACACAGGACAAACACAATTTTATGCATGCTCTGCCGATTCCTGTAATCGACTGAGTTAACCACACCGCTTACACGGCGACCCGCCAGCCGGGCACAACGTCACCTTATGCGTCAGACCTGTCTAATCTGACGGTATATCTGCTTCACTCACAAAAATTTCATCATCACGCACTGAAACCGGTATCGCTTGTAGCGTTGCGCCAACACAGGGACCGCGAATGCACAGGCCGTCCCCAACCTGAAACAAGGCGCCGTGTATCGAACATTGAATGAAGTAATTCTCGATATCGAGAAACTGATCCGGCTTCCATTCCAGCGGAGCGCCAGTGTGTGGACAGCGATTGCGATAAGCGCGCAACACGCCATCCCTGAGCACCACAAACAGGTTTACATCAGGCCCGCCGACGGCAAACCCCTTGCTGCCCGGGTCCGGCAATTCAGACAGACGGCATAGCAACGCATCCGCTGATTGACTCATGCCTGCAGCGCTTCAGCCAGGCCGTCAAATCCCTGAATACCGCATTTGTAACCCGCCAGATAACAGCCGAACTCCAGACTTGCCTCAACCGACAGACCGCGCAAGTGTGCATCGATGATGGCGGCATTAAACACGTCACCGGCGCCCAGAGTATCCACGACCTGTTTGGGTTGCCAGGCCGGTTGCTGGTAAGGCTTGCCCCGCTCGTCCATGGCCCAGCCACCCAGCTTGCCCCAGGCGCAAAATACCGGCACCTGAATTTGACGTTCACGCAATATGTCAAAGAAAGCCCGAACACCGGCATTGTGTTTGTCGCTGACGTAAGCGCGGGAGAACAGCAGCATACCGGGCAGATCAAACAGTTCCTCGATACCATCACGATGCTTTTCGACTTCCAGCGAGAAATTACTCAAACCCTTCTGTCGCAGATAACGCATCATCAATTCCAGCTCTTCGACGTTGCGGCCCTCAAAGTGGATCCAGTCATAGGACTCGACATCGATTTTTTCAAAATCATCGAACCGATATTCATCCAGCTGCCGGTAATGCACGATGGTGCGGCTGCCATTGGCCTCGCTCAGCGTGATATAGGAAGTCGGCAGGGTGGCGTTTGGCTGTATGCAAACCTGACTGCAATCGATCTGATGGCGCTGCATCTCCCGACGCACCAGTTCACTGTTATCATCATCAGACAGGCAGCCGCCCCAGGCTGTTTCGTGTCCGATCTGCGATAACACCACCAGACTGTTGGTGGCATTGCCGCCGCGCGAACGCCACTGACCGATAGCGCGCACTTCATCATCCTCGGCGGGATAGGCTGCCACGACATTGACAATGTCCAGTGTTGCTATTCCTACCGCGAGAATACGCATCGATTCAGCTCCTCGTCATGTCTGGCCAATAAAACAACTGTCCATCAGCGCAGGATTGCGCCCGCTGCCGCCGGGCCGACCGGCTCTTCGGGTTGTGCCGGCGCTTCGGGCTGTTTTGGCGGCGACACTATTTTTGCTTGCTGCTGTACCTGGCCTGACGACATCAACAGGGAAAACAGCTCGCCCTTGCCGACGGACAGGCTGACCAGTTCCATAGCCAGCAACACCACAGCCGCCCCGGCCAGCATGGAAACGGCTTTCTTACCGGTGGAATTGGCGGTCTTCAGCTGATTCAAGTCCAGCGCCGGCTGGCTGGCGATCTCACCCTCAATCTCTTCGGATTCCGGTTGCTCGGGCTCGACCTCTTCCACCGCCTGCGCGGATTCCGCTTCGGCCGCCGCCTGTTCCAGCGCATCGATCTGTTCGGCCTGTTTTTCCAGCTTGCGGCGCATCTCGTCAATATCCGCATGCGCATCTTCCAGCTCATCTTCCAGCAGCTGGCAGGTCTGCTGTGAATTCTGCAATTCGGACTGGCGGTCCGCCAGCGAAACCGTCAACGACTCGGTCTCCTGTCGCAACACTTCCAGCTCCACCGCGCCATCATCGTTGTGCTTGGCGTTTTCGGCCGCTTCCTGCTGCAGTTTCTCCAGCTCGGCGCGCATGTGCTCCACATCACGGGCCGCCTGTTCACGCACCATGGACAGCTCTTTCTGCAGCGAATGCACCTCGGCGTTATCAGCCAGATTTTCCGCCGATTTGATCTGCTCGACATATTGCTGCATGACGCCACGCAATTCATTAGCGTCAGCCTCGGCATGATCGCGCGCACGTTCGCTGTCGCGCAACTGGGTGCGCATGGTGTTGAGTCTTTCAATCAGTATGGTCGATTCACCATTGGCCTTGGCGCGCTGCATCAGGGTGCGGGACAAATCCTGGTTGTCCTGCAGCAGGCGATCATGACTGGCCTGCAATTCATCGGCCTTGCGCCGGCACGCAGACAAGTCATTGCGCAACTTGACCAGCTCGGCCTGGATTTCGACGTCGGTAATCCTGGAAATATCAATCATGGGAAATCATCAACCGTTACTGGCCTGGATCTCGGCCAGTTGATCCTTAACGTAAGCCAGCTCGATCTGCAGCTCACTGTTTTCCTGGGTCGCCAGTGACAACTTGTTACGCAATTCCTCGAGCTGGGTATTGAGCGCATCGCGTTCGGCGACAATACTGGCATTGAGCGCTTCCAGCTCGCTGATCCTGTTGACCTGTTGCGTATCCACATCATCAGCTTCTGAGGCCTGATCAGCGGCCTGCCCGGTCGATTGCTGCAACTCTTCCAGCTCCGATTCGAACTGATCGCGTTCGAGCTGCAGCACGGTGAGCTTTTCCTTGAGCTTGGCCATGTCGGCGTCACGCAATTGCAGGTGTTTTTTGTTTTCATCGGACAATGAATCATATTGCTGCTTGAGCTTGTCGTAGACTTCTTCCTCGCTTTCCAGCTGTTCACTCAGGCCGATTTTTTCACGCTCCAGGCGCTGACTTTGCTTGAGCAACTTTTCGTTTTCAGCAAGTAACTTATTCAGTTTTTCCTGCAGCTCGGCATCACTGCCACTACCGACAGCTGCCTGTACCGTCTGGGCCTGCACCAGTTGCTCTCGGAGTGATTCGATTTCCGCCTTGAGCACATCGCGTTCTTCATTCGCCAGCGGCTCACTGGCGGGCGCTGTTTGCCCGGCCGGTGTCTCCAGCGGCTCATCCGCAGGCTGCTCATCAACAACCGGAGTCTCCTCGGCTGGCTCCAGCGGCTCGGCAGCAGCGTCTTTGGACACGGCAGCAAAACCACCCTCGAGCGTACTGACCTGCAGGCCACTTTCGAGAAACAAAAATGCCGATGCCAGACCGCGTTTACCGGTCTTGCTGTAGACAATGTATTGCCGGTCGGTCGCCAGACTCGGAATCTGGAAACGCAGTGTCTTGTACGGCATGTTGATCGCGCCCGGCAAATGATCCTGTTCAAAAGCTTCCGGATCGCGGACATCCAGCCATACGGCACCGCCCTCAACCAGCTTGAGTCCTTCTTCGTAAGTTACGCTTTCAGACAGTGGATGCTTGATCAGTTCAATAAAATCGTCCTTGGACAGCCGCAGCAAAACACCGTCGGTCAGCATCTGTACGGTTGAACTGCGCGGGCTATCGGACAGCAGGGCGTCCTCGCCAAACGAGGCGCCGGCGCCCAGGCGGGTGAGCTCGGTATCGACGCCGTTTTCATCACGCTTGAGCACAGCGACCTGGCCCTTGTTGAGCAGATAGTAAAAGTCGCCTTCGTCACCTTCCTTGATGATGAGGTCGCCTTTTTTCACCGGCATTTCCTGCATGCGCATCATGACGCCTTGCAGATTGGCCGCCGGGATGTTCTGCATGACGCGCGATTGCAACAACTGGCTCATCCAGTCGTTATCGCCCTCTTCGATGTCTTCGACCTGGTAATCATCGGCCTCCTTGTCGGCCAGTGCATCGCTGAGCACACGGCTGTCGATGCGTATGTATTCAATTTTGCTGAGGGCTTTTGCCGTGAATTTGCGCGGCAGCTGATGGGCAACGGGAAAGCGTGCTGTGGCCGAACTGTCGTCGAGTGAATCCGCCAGGGTATCACCATTGTAGAGACCGATCTTGCCGACCAGCAGATACAGGTTGACGTGCTCGACATCACCCTCACTGAACAATACCTCGCCCTTGCGAGCCCTCTCGATTTCCACCTTGCCGAGCAGTGCCGTCAACGCAGACTCCGACAGGGTGTTCAGCGGCACCAGCTTGCCGAGCAATTCGAACTCCTTGTCTCCCGCTGTTACTGGCATAGTTGTGATCTCATGAACTGTTGTTTTCCATTGTCGGTCATCTGACCGTAGACGTTTTGACCGCTTGAATTTGTGACCGCAAAAACCGCTTGCGATGCTGCTCTGAATCGTTCTCTGCTGTTTATCGGCACAGGCCCGGAATTATTAAATATTTGCCCCGGAGACACCCGTTCGCAATTGCAAAACTGCCGGATGTGTCACTGTTTTACACAAAATGTGTATTTTCCCGACCCATCTTGATTCAAAACAACAATTTGTTGTTGCTGAAGTCTTACATTTTAAATTTTATATGCTATGTTTCGAGGGCAAATAACAGGCACGGACGGCTCGAGCAGTAAATGGCTGTCTTTGCTTATTAAAACAAGCACCGATTTTGTACCCAACTCAGGAGCCCTCTTATGGCTGTAAAGAAAAAAGCCTCTAAGAAAAAAGTTGCAAAAAAAGCGCCAGCCGCTGCACCAAAGCTGAAATCAGTAACCGCCAGACAAACCAAATCCCAAATCCTCCAGGAAATTTCTGAAGGCACCGGTTTGGCCAAAAAAGACGTTGCCGCAGTCTTCACCAATCTTGGTGAACTGATTCAACGTCACATGCAAAAACGCGGATCCGGTGAATTCCAGATTCCCGACACCGGCGTCAAAATTCGTCGCGTGAAAAAGCCTGCCAGAAAAGCCCGCATGGGTCGCAACCCGGCAACCGGCGAAGAAATCAAAATCGCAGCCAAGCCAGCCCATACCGTTGTCAAGGTACTGGCATTGAAAGCGCTCAAGGAAACCATCAATAACTGATCGGCTTCTCGCTGTAAGCAACAAAGGGCATTGCATCGCAATGCCCTTTTTGTTTGCGCGCCATATTTCCTGTGCCAGGCTGGCGACGCCGGTATAATCACGGACTGAACCGGTCTGCAGGAGTACGCACTTGTCAACAACGGACAATTTTCAGAAACGACTCGGCAAGGGCATGATCGCGGTCGCCTGGATCATACTGCTGGGCCTGCTGACGCTGCTGTTTTCCAATTACCTGGACAAACAGAACAACCCGAACCAGTCGCCGCTCAGTCTCAACCAGCAGGGCCGCCAACAGGTAGTGCTGGAACGCAACCGCAGCGGTCACTACGTGGTGAGCGGCCGCATCAATAACAGTCCGGTGGTGTTTCTGGTCGATACCGGCGCCACCGACGTCGCCGTGCCGGAAAAGCTCGCCGAGCGCCTGCATTTGCAAAAGGGCATGGCCAACCTGAGCAAGACCGCCAACGGCATGGCGCGCAGTTACCAGACCACGCTCGACAACGTCAGCATTGGCAGCATCCAGCTGTTTGATATACGCGCCAGCATCCTGCCAGGTATGAGCGGGGACGAAGTACTGCTCGGCATGAGCTTTCTCAAGCACCTGGAACTGCGTCAGAAAGGCAATACACTGACACTGACTCAGTAACAGGCCAAAACAAAAAACCCCGGCAAATTGCCGGGGCCCGTTGTTGCTCTTGCTGTATTGCCGCAATGGATACTAGCGGCGCAGGCGGTTCTGCATCATCTGCATCTTCAGGTAACGTGTGAAATAGTTGCGGTAATACATGAGCGCGCTGCTGCCGTTGGCGGACACGTCATACACACGCCAGCCACTGCCCTTGTAAAGACGGAAATCCAGGCGTGCCGGATAGGAACCGCGGTTGCTGATCGCAATGCTCAGCGTCACCTGATTCGGACCGTTGAACTTTGGCGCCAGATACTGCACGGATTGCTGATCAAACGATGACAGCTTTTGCGCCATCGCAGTCAGGAACTGGGCCTTAAGCTGGTTTTCAACCTCCTGCATCTGCTGATCGTTGAGGCGGTTTTTCATCGGACCAACCGCCCATTCAGCCATGTAGGAAAAATTGAAATAGGGTGAAATTTCACGATCAAGAAACTCCGCCAGTTGCTGCTGGCTCGGTGACTGGGTGTTTTGGAAAAACGCCAGTAATTTACCGATGCCGGCTTTCAGCACGGCGCCAGCTTCAGCCACTTCGGGAGCAACCTGCGGCTGCTGTACCGGACGTCTGGCCGGCTGCATCGCGTGCGGCGCACCATAGCCACCGTAACCCATTTGCGGCATACGGTAATCCGGCGGCTGGGCATTGGCGGACAACGACAGGCAGGAAAGGCATGTTGCAAACAACAAGCTTGGTTTCATAGTATCTCCTCTGGTCTTTGGGGGGCTTTACGCTGTTTCGCGTATTCGACGTTGAGACTGCACCCCCGCCATCCGAAAATCAAGCGCCCCGCGCGCGACAATGGAAAAAATTGCCATGTCGAGTATCGCCACGGCTCGCGCCGCTGCGCGAAGCGTCGCGTTGATTCCCTCCAAACTGACCGGACCAGAATGACTGTACCTGCCGACACAGTTCCTGGCATCGGGTGCTGCATGCCGTCGGGAGCCTTGTCGCACAACACAGGACAGAACTATGACTGTGCCTGTCGTGTTGGTAAAATTCGTTACCCTGGTCGCATGGCGACAAACCGGCCACGGGCCGCTTCAGGACGGCTCCGGCCGGCTGACGAAACTGATTGCGAGGTGTTAAACATGCCGAAAACCGTTCACGTTATATTGGCTCTTCTTGCAATGGGACAGGCGGGTGTTGTCACGCACAATCACGCAGGCACGATGCAAGCTCCGCAGAATGTGGTGCATGGTGCCCTCGTGCAATTGACCGCGAACGGCGCCTGGAGCTGGTATCAGGATGAACGGGCTATCATCGACATGGCCGAAGGCAAGCTGATTGTCGGCTCAGTTGCCAATCGCAACGGCAGCGGCGGTAAAGCCGTCGACGGCAATGTCCAGACGACACATTACGATTTGGCAACCGGCGAAAAACAAACGTTCGTACACAACAAACTCAAGTCGTACGGCAGTGGCGATGATCACAACGCACCGGCGCTACTCAAGAAAGACGACGGCAACATCCTCGTATTTTATGCCGCCCACAATAATCTGAAGGGCACCGAAGATGACCGTAGCTACTATCGCACCTTCAATGTAACCGACGAAACCTGGACTGATGAACAGGTCTATCGCTGGTGGAAACACATCCCGCAAGACACGCCCGGAAAAGGCGGCGTCACCTACTCAAACCTCATCCAGCTCAGTGCCGAGGATCCCGACGGTGATGGTCACGGGCGCATCTATAACTTTGCGCGCGTCAAACAAAGCCCGCAGATCACATACTCTGACGACAACGGCAAGTCATGGATATATGGCGGCCAGCTCACGATGCAGTCCAGCAACCCACCGTCATCGAACTATGTAAATGGCTATTACAAATACAGCACAAACGGAGTAAACCGCATTGATATCGTCGCCACCGAGTTCCATCCGCGCGATGCCAACACCAGCATCTATCATGCCTACCTCAAAGAGGGAAAACTGTACAACACCGCAGGTAACGTTATCGATGATGATGTATTCGACTGCTCTCAGTCATTCGAAGAAAACAGGATCACATCGACCGACGATTTTACGCCTGTATTCAAAGCCGGAAATCACTCGAATTCACGGAACTGGAACATCGACATCCATTCATATCAGGATGGCAGTATCAGCATCCTGTTCAAATCGCGCGCCGGCGGGTTCGGGGATCACCGGCATGGCGCCGACGATCATCGACTCTGGCTGGCACGGCTGGAACCCGGGGCTATAAACTGGCGAGTAAACGAAGTTGCCAGGCTCGGCGGGCAATTGTTCCGCGGCAAGGAGACAGACTACACCGGACTGGCGGCCCTCGTTCCAAACGACAAAAACGTAATTTACATTGCAACGGAGATCGACCCACGTGCTGACCTGAAACTCCAGCGGCACGAAATTTTCAGGGGTGAAAAAGCCAGATATTCAGATGCATGGCATTGGACACCGATCACCGAGAACTCCACAGTCGATAACTTGCGGCCGATCGTGCCAACTTGGGACGCAAAGAACACTGCGTTGCTCTGGTGGCGAGGCAACATGCGAAATTCGCAGCGCTACAATACCGAAGTGGTTGGTATTCTGGAACAAAACGATAGCACTGATGCCGCGCTTGACGACCAAGCCGTTCCAGCTACCACACTAGAAAACATCGCCAAAAAGTAAGCACCCAGGTAGCTTGCGCAACCTCAAGAGGCTGGACCGAAAGGGTCAGCCCTTTTTTTGTTTAGGGAATTACGTGGTAGTCTCGGGGAAACAATAAAAGGGCATCAAGGATGATGCATGCGGCACATCACTATGTCTGCCCGTGCAATTTAATCGACTGTTAGCCTCCAATAAGCAGGGAGAGATGCAACGATGAAAAGCACAAGCCGTATTAAGGCTTTTGTATTTTGTTTTTTTTCTGCCATATGCTTGGCATATGGCCCCATATCCTCAAAAATTGCTATAGCATCGGTTATTGCAGAAGAAAAGTCGGCGCTGGAAGTAATTGCCAGAACTGGTAATTCATTAATAGAAATAAGTTACATCGTCAGCATAGAGGACAGTACTCCACCAGAAAAACTAGAGGATGTAATCATTAGCGCCATTCAAGGTGGTGGACACACCGTGGAACGAATTGATGATTATAATTTTCGAGTGACTATTAACGTCCAGGTAATAGACCCTGGAATTGCTACCATTGGGTGGGTTACCACCGCAACTGAGAGGTTTAAAAATAAACTAAGAAAAAAAGAATTTCAGGTGAAAGTTGACGGTATAGTATCAAGTCCTTCAGGCATTCCTGGCTTTGAATTTAAGACTGAATCTGATGGAGTATTTTTGTTATTTAATGACTCGACTGAAAATTGGACCGTTGATCAACTTCTTATACGGATAAACCGGGACTACCTCGATCTCGAAACATTCAACCTTGATTCACCCACATCTCTGGACTGGGACTTCGATATCGATCCATTTGCGCTCCTATCCGGTGATGTATTTGAGCTACCTTTAGGGGAAAAGTTGCTCCAAAATTCTAATATTTATAGTCAATTTTTTGCTGTTGTTACCGAAACATCTACAGGAGTATCGGTCAAAGATGCGGGACAGCACCAACACATCTCAGAACCGAGCACTTCTTTTTTAATCGCACTCGGAGCTCTTCTGGTACTTCTAGGTAATAAGCAATCGAGATCAGCCGCTGACGCCGCGCTTGACGACCAAGCCATTCCAGCCACCAAGCTGGAAGGCATCGCCAAAAAGTAAGCACCAAGGTAGCTAGCGCAACCTCAAGGGGCTGGACCGCAAGGTTCAGCCCCTTTTTTGTTGGGGGGATTTGTGTGGTAGCCTCAGGGTAAATAAATAATGGACATCAAGGAAAAACATGCTGCAAATCCCAATATTCTCACAAACAACGTAATCACCTATTAGCTAGCTATAAGAAATGGGCATTCAACACGAAAAGCTAAATATTCCACATTGGAATTACTTTCTTGCTTTAGAAGAGGATGTAATTCGGTTGTCGCGATTCGTAGAGTTTGCGAAGGAAAATTTCAACACATATTCAATGGAGCTAGCCCGAATACTATTCGCAGCCTCGTCAGAAGTTGATGTCGTTTCAAAGCTACTGTGCACCCAGTTAGATTCCAATAGCAAGGCTACAAACATACGCCTATACAAAGAAGAGCTAACCAAGCATTTCCCCCTGTTCCATGAAGCACAAGTCTCAGTGCCTCGGTTTGGGCTAACGCTATCGCCATGGTCAAATTGGGAAAAAGGGGAAAGCCCATCGTGGTGGCGCGCATATAACAATGTAAAACACGAGCGTAATGAGTACTTTCCCGAGGCAAACCTAAAGAATACATTGAACGCAGTAGCAGGATTGCTTGTACTCCTTATCCATTTCTACAAAACAGAGGCAGAAAAAGGAAAGCTTGGGCCTAATCCTCGGCTATTTCTTGCAGGCAATCCTTTTGTCATGCAAATCTTGCAATGGGGAGCAGAAAAAAATTATGTGTACATTCAAGCTAATAGTGACTAACAAATAATTATAGTCAACCATGTAACGTGGCTAAGATAGCTAAACCTAGCACAGGCATAAATGCACAAAAAACAATATGAGTCAAAGTGTAATTTCTGACAATTGGTCACTACAGAACATTTCTGAATTACTTCTTGACGGAATGGATGACACGGAGAGCCATTATATTGAAGCTGATCGCCGAAATGATTCATATGAGTATAAATCTATACCCAGTGCTGTAATTCAAACTGAGGCTTTATTTGATTTTATTACAGACATTATCCTACGCGACCAAATAATAGTTGAAGAAGAATTTACCAATGCTTGGAATCACCATGGAAACCCATTGGACAGGGCGGTAGATGCAGGTGTCATCAGATCATATCCATTCTTACTCGATTTTGAAAAACTTACTGAGCCCACAAATGAATTTGTAAATCGACTTTGCGCAACAACAGAATTGAAAAAAGATCACGAAGAAAACAGGGTAGGATGGGCCAAAAACAGACAAACACCTAATCGCTATTTATCTCAAATTCTATGGGGTGGCGCAGGCATGTTAGCCAGGGGGTTTGTTTATGAAAAAGGTTACACCCCTCACCCAGTTCGCAAAAGATTATTCATTGATGCAGGAATTTCTCTAACAAGCGAGGATGCTGTAGTTTAGCTAAATAGTGTTATTTCAGAAAAACGCGCAAAAATCTCATCTGCAATCTCACAACACGATGAACTTCATTCATTAACAGTAAATATGCCCCCTCTTCCGATCAAGATCATTCAAGAGTCAAATTCAATTAATGACTTGATTGCTGTAGCCTTGCAAATAAGAGAGGAATACCAAGAACTAAGAAACTGGCTCGGATGCTATCAGCAAGCTCTAAGTGATGGTACTTACATGGATATCTCTAAATTCCAAAAGATTCTTCACTCAATATCTCAGTACGTTGATTCAAAGATGGGAGCACTCGACCCAAATGCTCCTACTTTCACCGCTGGTATAGGAGTTCTAAAGATCGCTAAAAAAGGCCATCCGATCAATCATATAAAAAATCAATTTGGAGTTCGCTCGATGATAAACAATATCATTTTCAGCAAAACCGGAAATGCTGATCTGAAGAAATTTTTAAAATTTTTCGACCAACAAAATACAACTGTTGGACTTAAAGTTATTGATACATTTGTACGAAAGATTGGCTAACTGCGGTCGGAGTGATTACTTTTTCGCACCTCGCCCATCTAGTGCTCTAAGCCATCATTGTACAAACTGACTCTTTCGCAAATATTTTCTTTGTTCTTTTGATAGCAAAAGAACCAAAACCGTCTATCCCCTGTTTTGGCTTCACTACGTTCAGCACCTGCCTCACTTCTCAGTCAGGCGAACGAAAAAACTCGCGATTTTAAATCGCTCAAACACCTTTTCGTTTAAATCGCCAACCTTCCTACGTGGCGCATCAAAACAGAGAGAAAGCATGATGGTCAACTTAGCGCCCCTCTCCGACTCCAGCCCACCGAGCCGCGCAGAAGACTGCTGGAAAAAGTCCGAGCATGTCTGAGCGTAGCGAGTTTGCGAGGACTCAGCAGGCTTTGAGCAGTGAGGGCAGCCGAAGGCTGGGCTGGCGGAGGAAGCGCCTTTGGTTACTTTGTGCATGAACAAAGTAACATTAAAATATGTCACCAATCGATAAACGTAGCACGCAGCCTCATGAGTAATCCAAATCATCCCAGTGAAGCCATCATCATCCTGCACGGCATTGGCATGTCCAAATGGATCATGAAACCCATCGCCACCTACCTGATGAAGCTGGGTTATTACATCGTCAACCAGGATTATCCATCACGCAAGATGAACATCGAACAACTGGCATCGACCTTTGTGGCACAGGCGATACACAAGGCACAATCCATCAAGCCGGATAAAATACATTTTGTTGTGCACTCACTAGGTTCGATTCTGGTCCGGGCGTATTTCCAGAACAACACACTGGCGAATGCCGGTCGCGTGGTCATGCTCGGCCCGCCCAATAACGGTAGCGAACTGGCTGATGCGATTCGCGAATGGAAACTCTACAAAACCCTGTTTGGCCCGGCCGGGCAGGAACTGATTACCGGCCCGGACGGCCCGGGCCGCTTACAGCCGATTGATCTGGAGGTTGGCGTTATCGCCGGCACCAAAAGCGCACATCCGTTTAACTGGATGCTCGAAAGCCATAATGACGGTGCCGTATCACTGAACAGTACACGCCTGCCTGAAATGAAGGACTTCATCAGCATGCCAGTGGCGCATACACCCATGCTGCTCAACAAGGATGTGATGATGCAGGTTGTGCATTTTCTGCAATCCGGTGTGTTTGATCATGAACAGGATGGCTGATTATTTCTCAGGGTCCGCACACATATACTTCAACCCCAAGGTCTCGAGATCGGGACTATTGCAATCAATCACCCCCCAACCGGCATCCTTCTGTTGACTGGCCAAATGGCCACCGGCTTTCAGACAGGCTTCAATCGATGGATAAGGGGTGAAATTTAAAATCTTGTTATAAAAATCACTGTCTGCCGTATAACAGGTGCCGGAACTGGATAATTTCACCACTCGCTCGATAGATTCATCAGTAACAGACGGCAAGGTGCCAGGTGCTTCAGCTGCAGGCAGTGGGAAGCAGACTGTCATTAACAGTAGACATCGAATCATTGTCACTATCCTCGTGATTCCAGTCACGAAACAGGCCATGCGTAAATTCAGGGCAGCAACGCCAGTACTCCATTCAAACCAGGCGCAGGCCGGTTTGCTAATCATACAGAGATCACAGACGACCATCGACTACGCTACGGTTCGCATGGCGGGAACCCGGCCCTAGCGACTGGAAAGTCAGCGTAGGGAACTGGCACAGTCTCAAGGAACTGGACCGCATGATTAAACACTTTTTTTATTAAGGATTTTCTGTGGTAGCCTCGGGTGAATTAATAACGGACCTCAGGGAAGAAGCATGAAACGACAGAATGTGCTGACCTGGCTGCTTATTGCTGTTTTTCTCGGCGGCTGCCAGACACAACCGACTCGTTCGCCGGAAATTCGGAACCTTGAAGAAAGAGCCGCAGCCGGAGATGCGGATGCCCAGTTCAAATTGGCGTCCGCCTATGATTTCGGTCATGGCGTTAACAGCAATGGCGCCGCAGCTTACCACTGGTACAGGAAGGCTGCCGATCAAGGTCACGCCGAAGCCCAGAACAGCCTGGGAAGCGCATACCAGGCAGAGAAGAATTACAGGGAAGCACTGATCTGGTATCAAAAAGCCGCCGACCAAAACCATCCACTGGCAATCAACAATCTCGGATATTTGCATGATCTTGGGCTTGGCGTACCCCAGGACCGGAAAAAGGGATACAGCTTATATCTAAAATCAGCCAACCTGGGATGGGCGGAAGCAATGTTCAACCTGGCCAACATGTATGGCGCCGGACAATTGGGCAACGTTGACTATTACCAGGCCTATGTCTGGTGTAGCCGCAGCGCCAGGTATGCCCTGCCGGGATGGAGGGGATTAACGCACAAATCCCGGGAATGCATTAAGTACCTGACAAGCAAACTCACCCATGAACAAATTAAACATGCTCAATCCGAGGCTGATCAATGGGAGCCATACCAACCACTTGAGCCGATGCTGTAAACAGCGGCAGCATCGCGTGCATATTCGCACTCACAAGGAGAAAAACAGTGCCCCACACCGAAGGCTTCAGGAATTCTGAATCATTGACCAACTGGGTGAGGTACATGCTTTATGCCCAGATTCTGGTTGCCGTAATCTCGATCATTTCCGGCTATCTCGAGTACCAGCTCCTATCTGATTTCCAAAACGGTATGTATACATCTCAAGAACTCGCAATTGCGGATGCCGAAGCCAGCGATCAAAGGCAGGAAATGATTGGAGTTCTCTTTCTGGTTGTCTTCGTTGTTTCAGGCTTTCTGATATTGAGGTGGATTCACAGAGCTAATTACAACGCCAGGCAACTTGGCGCAGAGAACATGGAATTCACACCAGGCTGGTCAATTGGATATTACTTCATACCAATCCTGACATTGTGGAAGCCATATCAGGCGATGAAGGAAATATGGAGAGCCAGTAAAAACCCATCAGACTGGAGCTCTCAAACTAGCAGTACCATCTTGCCAATCTGGTGGACCCTCTGGCTCATCTCCGGTGCTTTGGGACAAGCTGTATTTCGTCTATCCAGGCATGCAGAAGAGCTTTCTGAATTAATCAATCTTAATCTGGTTAACCAGGCATCCAACTTTTTGGATATACCGCTTGCCCTGGTGCTTCTGGCGATCGTAAACAATATATACAAAATGCAAATTGGCCAGCTTGAATTTCATAAAAAACAGGACATAAAAAAAGATGTATAAACAGAATACAGACAATGCAACAGTGCAGAATTTTTCTGATATTCAGCTATTACCAGGTTCGTCCCTCACCCCAAAGAGATGCCGTCATCTGAATACCGTATGGCTTTTTATGCTCATGATAACGGTCAGTCTCGCCGCCCACAGCAAGGTACCGGACAAAGCCAGCTACTCAAATCCACGAGAAATGAGTATCAATGACCTGACCATTATGAATAGTGATGAGTCAATCATTGAAGGCCCCATCGGCCTTGATGAAATGATCCCTTTTGTACAGCCCAAGAGGCTTTCTGAAGAAATAAATGTACTGCTTCAAGATGCTGATAACGGCGACAGTGATTCACAATATGCGCTTTACTGGCTTTACCTTGATGGCAGTTATATTGCTCGCGACGAAATCCAGGCACTTGTCTGGCTACAAAAGGCAGTCGAACAAAATCATCCTTTTGCCATGTACGTCCTCGCCCTTCAATATTCCAGTGGTCACTTAATCGAACAGAATCATGAAAAAGCCCAACTGCTGTTTGAACAGGCGGCCGCGGCCGGTATTGATATCGCCAACACCAATCTCGGCATTATTCATGAAAAAGGACTCGGGACCGAGCCCAATAAAAATCTGGCGAAAAAGCATTATCAGCTTGCAGCTGAAAACGATGAACCGTATGCAGCAAATGAACTTGGCCGACTCTTACTTGCTGAACATGAATATCCTTTAGCAAAAAAATGGTTCCAGAAAGCTGCAGACCAAGATTTGGCACCTGCAAAATTCAATCTCGGCCTCATGAATCTCCTGGGCCTGGGAATGCCAAAAGATAAAAAGGCCGCTTATCTGCTCATAGACGAAGCAGCTGCCGCACAGGTGCCAAAGGCTATGGCAGCGAAGGGCAGAATGTATTTGCTGGGCCTTAACGGCCCGATTGACCAGCCACAGGCCAAAAAATTGTTAATTCAGGCATATACTGCCGGCGAAAAAAATGCCGCTCTCTCACTTGTTTCATTTGAACCCGACAATGAACAGACATGGGTAGACAGCGATGAAATTGGAAAAACTCTTTCTGCTGGAATAGCACTGGATGAACCATTTGCAAAAACTGCTATGGGTATTCGCCATTTGCTATTCGCCAGAAATGATGTAGACAGGCAAACAGGGCTGCAGTTGGTCAAAGCAGCTGCTACCGATGGCAATTCGGTTGCACAGTATTTTATGGGGGTTATCTATAATTTTGACGGCGTAGTCCCTACTGACTACAACATGGCGGCACGTTGGTATCGTGCAGCCGCAGACAATGGCATGTACGAAGCCAAATTTCGTCTTGCATATTTATACTACCAGGGGAAGGGAGTACAGAAGGATCTAGAAAAGTTCTTTACCTTGATATCGGAAGTCGCCAAAATCGGACATCAAATAGCCAGATATGATATTGCTGTTGCTTATCGCAACGGTGAAGGCGTTAAGAAAAACCAGACATTGGCTTTACGCAAATTCAAAGAACTGGCTGAAGAAGGGATGCCCCTGGCACGTTATGAGCTGGCCAGAATCTATGCCCATAAAAATTCTGGTGTGACAGACGAGAAAAAGGCCCGTTACTGGCTAAAACAGCTACTCAAGCTCGACACCCCAGCCTTTCAGGTTAGGGCCGCTGAAATCTACTCTGAATCACTTGGTGATCACAAAGCCGCACTCCCACTCTATCAAGAAGCTGCTGATAGAAGTGACCCCATAGCGATTAACGCATTGGGTGTAATGTATAAATTGGGTCAGGGCGTTAAGCCTGATTGGGACAGGGCAATCAGGCTTTATAAGCAAGCTGCTGATATGGGTAATGCAATGGCCATGAATAATTATGGCTATGCCTTTCTGACTGGGGAGGGTGTAGAAGAAAATCACAGTGAAGCTTTAAAGTGGATCAAACCATCCGCCGAAAAGGGCTTCTCGATGGCCCAGAACAATCTAGGGCATATATTCTTCGAAGGTCTGGTTGGCAATGTTGACTATCAGAAAGCCAGGAAATGGTTTGAAAAAGCTGCGGCACAACAAGACACAAATGCACTACATAACCTCGGCCTTATATATTTTTACGGGAAGGGGGTAAAAAAAGACCTCGATAAAGCTGAAACGCTATTCCGCAAATCAGCTGCCACAGGAAATAAAGATGCCATCAAACGTGTACATCAATATGATGAGGAAGATCGAGTTCTTGGCTTAGCTAACTCAGGAAAATTTACACCTCGTGAAATGTGGTTACAAGCAAATGATTATTTAAATGGCACTAATGATACCTCATTGAATCTGCGGTTAGGCCTGAAGCTTGCACTGAAATCCATGGAAGCGGGATATGAGCAAGCATATCTTCTGGTTGCAACTCTTTATGAAAAAGGACTCGCAGTAGAAGCTGATTCAGAAAAGGTTATCGCAACTCTTAAGGATGCTGCTGCCAAAATTCACTCATATGACGCCATGCAAAGATTGGCAACCTACTATCATAAAGGAAGTTACGTCACCAAGGATGAGTGCACCGCCCTGGACTGGTATTGGAAAATGTCTTTGATTGGCGGTGATAAAGGTCCAAGCGTGATTAACTTAATGCTGGAGACACCCTTGTGTAATGACAAATCCCGCCAGGAAACCATGCCTTGGCTACTAAAGCTTGTTAATCAACAGGAACCCGATGCCGTTTGCCTTTTAGGCTTACTTCATAGTATCGGGGTTGGCGTAGAAAAATCAGAGTCAAAATCACTGCAATTCCAGTTAAAAGCTGCCGATCTTGGATCACATCATTGTCAAATGAGAGCCGGGGTCTTTTATGCCACGGGGAATGGTGTAAAAAAGGATCGTGCAAAAGCTCGTCTTTGGCTTAAGAGCGCAGCGCAGGCTGGATCTGCAGATGCAATTCAAAATTTCGCTTATTTTCTGCTGACAGGACCAGCACTGGAACGAGATTTGGTTGAAGTCTACAAGTGGTACTGGCTATCTATCGAAAAGGGAAAAACTGAAAACAAGGACACGCTGCTGAAACTTGAAAAATACATGAAGTCCGAAGAGATCATCGAAGCAAAAAAACGTGGAAGAAGCTGGGGAGCTCTTTAAGCAGGTTTCAGTGGAAGGAGCTTTAAAAGCATGACTCTTTTCAAACTATTATCCAACATAGTTGCCTTGTTATTCATTGTTTTGATTATCTTCAACAAGGGAAATTTGCTGTTTTTCAACTCCGGTTTGAGCACGCTGCTATGGTCAGTCTGCTTTCCTGTTTTTCTGATTGGTACAGCGACCCTCGTTATCAGGAGCCAGCTAATAGCCGTGCAGCATCAGAACACGCTGGAAAATTCATTCTCAAGTCATGTTTTTGGCTATGGCGAGCAGGCATTGATATCAATCGCACTAGCAGTTTTTCCAGTCATCATGCTGGAAGATGCGCTTGCGATCTATATCGACAAAACAGCCCGGAAGGTTACCGACCTTGTCTACCATGACTATGAAATTGACAATTCATTTAAACTGAGACTTTGCTCATCCAAAATCAAAATCCATTC
>JASFVP010000070.1:0-13755 GCA_050049775.1 Chromatiales bacterium | reverse complement strand
ACTGAACGACTGGCTTTTCGCGTCGGTCTTGCTGACACGGTTGCCGGCGGCATCGTAGGTCGAGGTGGTAGTGCCGCTATCCGGGCTAGTCTGTGTTAACAGATTGCCGAGATCGTCGTAGTCAAAAGTTGTTTCACCACCGACCGGATCGACTACCAAGGCAGGCTGGCCCTGGCTGTTATATTCGTACTGGGTGCCAGCATAAGCTGTTGTCGGGTCGCCGCCACCGTAATCCTGCGTTAACAGTATTAGTCGTTTGAGAGAATCGTAATTGAAGTCGGTGACACGGCTGTTACCGTCTGTAGTCTTATCCAGCGTGCCATCCGGCAGGTAGTCATAGTCCATGCTCTCGTTGGCCTGGCTGATAACATCCAGCCGATTGTAGGTATCGAAGGTACGTGTAATCTGGCGTTGCAGTACGGCGCTGTTGTTATAGGTTTTCTCGTCAGTGCGATTGCCTTCGTTGTCCAGCGTGTACTCAATGTAATTGCCGAGACCATCGGTGATCTTGACCAGCCGGCGCGCGTTGTCGTAGTCAAAACTCAACGTGGTCGAATCTGCAGTACCGTAACCACTGGTGACGCTTGCGACTTCACCGGTCGCCAGATAAGTCCAGCGCGTGACCCGCGTTTTTGAGGCTACCGTGTCTGTCTCGGTCAGGGTTTCCAGTCGATCGTTGCCGGCGTAATAGCTGTATGCCAGGGTCAGGCCATTGGGTCGCTGTTCGGAGACCACCTTGCCGGTAGCCGAATACTGGATATTGCTGCGAACCAAAACACCGCTCGCATCTTCAATCTCTTTCAGTCGTGCACGGTTATTGCCCTGTGAGGGATCGTCGGCGTAGTAACGATAAAAGGTGATGTCGCTGACATTGGTGCGTGGCCCATCCACCTGGCTGAGCTGATTCAACGGACCGTTGTATTGCCAGGTCGTGGTGCGTATGACCGGAGTGCCCTGCGGATCATAACCGCTGATAGTTTGCTGGGTCGCGTTGCCGTATGCGTCATAGGTATAGCTTGTCACCTTGCAATCGACACCCACCGCACATTGCACCGTGGAATCCGCTGCATACACCGAGGGCTCGGCGATGGATGTGACCTTGTTGTAGAACCTGGCGTCGTAGGTGTAATCCTTGCGTCGCTGCTGCGCCGTGCCGACCGCCTCGATCTTGTAGCCGTATTGCCCCTTGCTGTCGTAATTGCCGTATTGTGTCGTGACACCATCGACTGTTTTACTCATCATATTGCTGTTGGATGGGTCATAGGTGTAACTGGCGTTTGTGCTGCCGCAGGTGACACAGCCGGGACCGGACACACCGGTCACCATGCGCACACCAAACTGCACCGCCGTGGTGTAGGTCGTCACACCGCCGCGGCTGTTGGTCACGGTACGGCTGCCATCGACATCGTTATAACTGAGATCGACCCGCTGGGCATCGCCAGCATGCGTGCTCAAGATTGCGCGGTTCTCATTGTCGTAGGCATAGGTGGCGTAACGAATGCCGCGCTCATCGGTAATGCCGGTCAGGGAATTGGGAAAGTTACCGTCTTCATAATGGTAGCGACGTGTGGTGCTATCCGGGTTGTGCACATATTCGAGATTGTTGTTGCCATCGTACTGATAGGTCCAGACACGGCTGGCCTGATCGGTTATGGTCGAGATGCGGCTGTTGCCGTCATAGGTAAATGTCAATGACTCGACACCGGCCATGTCAACGCTGATGAGCTTCTTGTCGCCGTCGTACGTCAGGACCATGGTTTTGCCATCCGGCGTGACAACGCTGACCAGATAGCCAGCCATGCTGAAGTATTCCCTGCGATTCGTTGCATCGACATACAGCCAGCCGATCTGCACACCGGAGTCCATTACCTCTTCAAGCGTGGAATGAATGTCCGCATCCGGTTCCCAGACAGACGCCGGTTTGGTGAAGGTCAGTATCTGGCCGGAAGGCCGTGTGATGCTGGCCGTCGGGATGATGATTTGTGGATCCTGTTCATCCGGTACATCCACCCGGTCGATGGTGGACAACAGACTATGCCTCCAGCCAGTACCGATAAAATCACGCACCCGTGGCAAGCTGTGGCTGTTGTAGTAGCGTTTGAAGACAAATACGGCATCGAAACCGGATTCGAAATCTGTTTCGGTCAGGTACTTGGCGCCGGTTGCCGGATTACAGGGGTTGCCAACACAATCGCTTGCAGTCTGTTTTGGATTGACTCTTTTGTAAAGTGGATGACCATAACTACGCCCGGTGCAAAGTGATCTTGTTGTATACGAAGTCTCGGAAGCACTGACAAAAGCCGAAGGATTTTGACAGCTACCGCCGCACGAGGGACCAGTCAGTGCGTTGTTGTATAACACACTGAGGCGGCCTGCTTTCTCCGGCGTGGAGGCAGCAATCGGGGGCATGCCACAACCACTTGCCGATCCACCCGCTATACCGGGCGGGATGTAATAAACCGCATTAGTGTTGGCAAAACCGGTTCCCGGGAAAGATAAAACAGCGAACAGCAGGGCAGGCAACATGCTCCCTGACTGAAAAAACTTTGAACAAATGGTCGCAACTGCATTCCTGTACACGGAAACATCCTCCCTGACTTATTTTTTGTATTGCGCCATTGGCAACAAAAGCAATTGACGAGCAAGTCAACAACAATTGGCGCCAATCATGATAGGAGTATGTTATTACCTTGATTGTTACCGGGTTATGACAAGGTTTTGCTGACGACATAAAATGCCGCCGCAGAAAAAATTAAAGATGAAAGAAAACTGGACATGACAACCTTCCCTGAATGCCATGAATTGAAAATTTAGAAATTTAGAAATTAAGAAACGACTTTTCTTATGAGTATAGAGACTCAAACCTCTTTATAAATCTCCGCCCCCTGCTGCACAAATTCCTCTGCCTTTTCCTTCATACCCTCTTCCACGGCGACAGTGATATCCTTGAACTTGTGACTGGCGGCGTAGTCGCGTACGTCCTGGGTGATTTTCATGGAGCAGAAATGCGGGCCGCACATGGAGCAGAAGTGTGCGACCTTGGCGGAATCTTTCGGCATGGTTTCGTCGTGGAAGTCACGCGCCTTTTCCGGATCGAGACCGAGGTTGAACTGGTCTTCCCAGCGGAATTCAAAGCGCGCCTTGGACAAGGCGTTGTCCTGCAACTGCGCACCGGGCAGGCCCTTGGCCAGGTCAGCGGCATGTGCAGCAAGCTTGTAGGTGATAATACCGTCGCGCACGTCCTGCTTGTCGGGCAAGCCGAGATGTTCCTTCGGCGTGACGTAGCACAGCATGGCGGTACCATACCAGCCGATCTGCGCGGCGCCGATGCCGGAGGTGATGTGGTCGTAACCCGGCGCGATGTCGGTGACCAGCGGGCCGAGTGTATAGAAAGGCGCTTCGAAACAGTCTTCCAGTTCCTTGTCCATGTTCTCCTTGATCATCTGCATCGGCACATGGCCCGGTCCTTCGATCATGACCTGCACGTCGTGCTGCCAGGCGATTTTGGTCAGTTCACCGAGCGTTTCGAGTTCACCGAACTGGGCGGCGTCGTTGGCATCGGCCAGACAACCGGGGCGCAGGCCGTCACCGAGTGAAAACGACACGTCGTAGGCTTTCATGATTTCGCAGATTTCCTCGAAGTTGGTATAGAGGAAATTTTCTTCATGATGCGCCAGACACCATTTCGCCATGATGGAGCCGCCACGCGACACGATGCCGGTGAGACGCTCGGCGGTCAGCGGTACATAACGCAGCAACACACCGGCGTGAATGGTGAAGTAATCGACGCCCTGCTCGGCCTGTTCGATGAGCGTGTCACGCATGATTTCCCAGCTCAGCTCTTCGGCCTTGCCGTTGACCTTTTCCAGCGCCTGGTAAATCGGTACGGTGCCGATCGGCATCGGCGAGTTGCGCAGAATCCATTCGCGCGTTTCGTGAATGTTCTTACCGGTCGACAGGTCCATCAGCGTGTCGCCACCCCAGCGCGCCGACCAGGCCATTTTTTCGACTTCCTCTTCGATCGATGAGGACACCGCCGAGTTGCCGATGTTGGTATTGACCTTGACGCGGAAATTGCGGCCGATGATCATCGGCTCGAGTTCCGGGTGGTTGATGTTGGCCGGGATGATGGCGCGGCCGGCCGCCACTTCGGAACGCACAAATTCCGGTGTTACCGACTCCGGCAGGTTGGCGCCGAAGTCCTGGCCGGCGTGTTGCTTGAGCAGCTTCTGGTAACGCGGATCGGCGCGCAGCTCATTGAGGCGCTGATTTTCACGAATCGCGACAAATTCCATTTCCGGCGTGATGATGCCCTGGCGCGCGTAGTGCATCTGCGTGACATTTTTGCCCGGCATGGCGCGACGTGGCGCGCGGATGTGCTCGAAACGCAGGCTGGCCAGATTGGCGTCATTCTGGCGTTGCTGGCCATACTCAGAACTCGGGCCGGTCAACTGTTCGGTATCCTGACGTTCGTTGATCCAGCCGCTGCGCAAATCCGGCATACCCTTGAGCAGGTCAATCGAGACTTCGGGGTCGGTGAACGGGCCGGAAGTGTCGTATACGGTAATTGGCGGGTTTTCCTCCTCGCCGAAACTTGCCGAGGTCGGCGACTGTGCGATTTCGCGCATCGGCACGCGGATGTCCGGACGTGAACCCTCGACAAAAATCTTGCGGGAATTCGGAAACGGCCGGGTGACGTCTTCGGACAGACGGGTGGCTTTTTGGATAAAGTCTTCAGGTATGGCGCTCATGGCATTTCTCCAGTGGCGGAGCGGCCAGAGCAGCCTTGATTGAATGAGGTCATGCCCGGCTTTCCTCCGCCGGTGTTAACCGGGTCAGGTTCAGAGGGTGTTTCTCAGCCCGTCTCCGGGCACCCCTAGCCGACTGTAAAATCTGTGACTCACGGTAGCGAATGCCCCGGCTATTTTCAACCGATAAATGACGCGGGAAAGCCCGCCGCACAGCGGCTTTCGCCGCAATCGCCGTGGCCCAACTTTCCCAAGCAGGATTTTTCAGGGTAGAATCCGGGCCGAAATCAAGCCCGCAGCGGAGTTCACATGACAGCAGACGCCTACGCCACAGCCCGTTTCAATATGGTCGAACAACAGGTTCGCCCCTGGGAAGTCATGGACAGCCGCGTGCTGACTGTGATGGAGGAACTACCGCGCGAACTGTTTGTCGATGAAGAATACAAGGGCCTGGCGTATGCCGATATCGAGGTTCCGCTTGGTCACGGCCAGTACATGCTCAAGCCGACACTGACCGGCCGCCTGCTGCAGGCGCTCAACATCAAAGCCAGCGACAAAATCCTGGAAATCGGTACCGGCAGCGGCTACCTGACCGCCTGTCTGGCAAAACTCGGTAAACAGGTGACCAGCATCGAAATTCATGAAGACATCGCCGCCAAAGCCGCCGATGCGCTGGCCAAGCTGGATCTGCACAACATCAGACTGATCGTCGGCGACGCCATGCATCAGATCCCGAGTAATGCGCCGTTTGATGTGATTGCCGTGACCGGTTCGATTCCCGACTGCCAGGACATCCTGCCGAAGGAACTCGAAGACGGCGGCCGGCTGTTCATGATCACCGGTGAAGCGCCGGTCATGACCGCACAACTGGTCACCCGCATCAGCGGCGATATCTTCAAGACCGAAAACCTGTTCGAGACCGAAGTTACCGCCCTCGACAACTCGCCGCAAAAACCTGCGTTTTCATTCTGAACGACAGCACCGCGACAAAAAACCATGCTGTTGACTGAAACAGCACCGGATTTCAGTCAGCCGCTGGAGTTGCTGCGTGCCTGCCACCAAAAAATCCTGAACCATTGTGAAATGCTATTGCGCCTGTGCCAACACGTGCAGACGCAAGTGGATGACGACGCCCAAAAGGCCGCACAGCAAATCCACCGTTATTTTTCCAGTGCGGCACAATTGCATCATGAGGATGAAGAAGTCGATCTGTTTCCGTTGTTGCAGCACAACCCGCAAGCCAGCGCATTAATCCGGCAACTGCAACCACAGCATGTTGAACTTGGAAACCTCTGGTCCGTCTTTGAATCTGTTTTGGCCGATCAACAAAGACTGACTGAACTGGCCAACATGAACCATCAGGCTGTTGCCCTGCAACAGCTCTACGCCAGTCACATCGAAATGGAAAACGAACAGTTACTGCCGCTGGCCGCAACACTGCTCACCCCTGTGCAACTGCAGCAACTGGGAGCGAACATGCAAGCGCGCCGACAGGCTTAGCGCTGCAGCGGAATTTGCTGGATCACCTGCATCAAACGATCCAGCGCACCCTTGTTGGCCTCGACCACACGCAGGCCATTTTCACCGATGCGGCTGCGTTCGGCCGCATCGCTGAGCCAGACCTGCACCTGGCTGGCCAGTTCACCGGCGTTGCCGACCTGCATGGCCGCCTGCTCCTGCAACAGCAACTGGCTGATGCCGGCGAAGTTGTACATATAAGGCCCGAACAGCACCGGCACGCCGAGTGAAGCCGGCTCAAGAATGTTCTGCCCGCCGAGTTTGACCAGGCTGCCACCGACAAACGCCAGGTCTGATGCCTGATACATCATGGCCAGTTCGCCCATACTGTCGCCGAGAAATACCGCCGTCTTTTCATCACAGGCCTTGCCGGAAGAGCGCCGCACCACCTTGAAACCGCGTTGCTCACACATTTGCGCGACGCGATCAAAACGCTCGGGATGACGCGGCACCAGCACCAGCAGCGCATCCGGCATGGTTTCACGCAGCCAGGCATGCGCATCCAGCACAATCTCTTCCTCGCCTTCGCGCGTGCTGGCAGCAATCCACACCGGCCGGCTAACGCCCCACAGACGCCGCATGACTTCAGCCTGTTCCTGCACGATCGCCGGCGTGCGCGTATCGAACTTGATGCTGCCGGTGACACTGATTTTTTCCGCGGCAATGCCGAGTTGCTGGAAACGCACGGCATCTTCCTCGCTCTGTGCCGCCACGTAATCGATGCTTTGCAACACGCGCCGCGTAAAGGAACCCAGCCGCGCATAGCCACGCGCCGATTTTTCCGACAGCCGCGCATTGGCCAGCACAGTCGGGATGCCTTCACGCCGACACTGTTGCAACAAATTCGGCCAGATCTCGGTTTCCATCATCAGCAACAATGCCGGTCTCACCTTTCCCAGCCAGGCGCGCAGCGAGATCGGCAGGTCGTAGGGAAAATAATAATGCTGCACCTTGTCGCCAAACAACAGCTGCACCCGGTCGGCGCCGGTCGGCGTCGTCGTCGAAATCACCAGCGCCTGGCCGGGATAAAGCTCACGCAAGCGCCGGACCAGCTCCTGACTAGCCTGCACCTCACCCACGGAAACGGCATGAATCCAGATGCAGGAATCAAATGGCGGCTCGGGCAGCAGACCGAAACGCTGCCCCCAATGTTGCCGATAGGCCGGGTTGCCAAGGCTTTTCCAGTACAGCCGCAACACAAACAGCGGGCTGAGCAGATACAGTAAAGCCGTGTACAGCAGGTTCATGCCAACGCCGCCTGCAGCGCAGCCACATTGGCGCGCAAATGCGCCGGATTGATGGTGCCGACGATCATGCTGGTAACACCGGGCTGGGAAAACACAAAGCGCATCGAGGCCTCGACACCGGCCCGGCCGTCAATATGGCCGCTTTGCAGACCTTTCTTGATCAACACGCCCTTGTTGGCAGCGGCGGCGGCCTTGAGCACATCCAGCTCATCGTTGTAGCCGAGATTGCAGGTCGCCATTACCACATCCATTTTCTCCACCACCAGCAGACCGCCGGCAACGGTTTTGCTCGACATGCCATGCGCGCGAATCAGGCCACGCGTCTTTAAATCTTCCAGCGCCTGCAATGCCTCACCCTGTTGCAGGATCGCCAGGTCGTTACCATCGGAATGAATCAGCACCACATCGAGATAGTCGGTATTTAAAGTCCGCAGACTTTGCTCAACCGTGTTGATGGTGTGCCGATAGCTGAAGTCAAAGCTGGACTGGCCGTTTGCAAAAATCTCGCCGACCTTGGAGACAATCACCCAGTCCTGCCGATTGCTCAGCAACCGGCCGAGGCGTTGCTGGCTGCTGCCGTAGGCCGGTGCGGTGTCGAGCAGATTGATGCCGAGGTCTCGTGCCAGCGCCAGGATATTGCTGACCTGCGCATCGTCCGGCAGATCAAACGCCGTCGGATACTTGACCTGCTGGTTGCGGCCGAACTTGACCGTACCCAGTCCGAGCGGACTGACCTGCAGGCCGGTTTGCCCGAGCGCTCTCAGCTCCATGGGATGTCCTGTTGCCAGGGGTGCTGTGCCAGAGGCGGCGATGGCCAGTCGGGCCTGGACGCGGGTTCCCGTGCCGGCGTCAATGTCGGCTGCAGCATCTCCATCACCTGCCCGGCAAGCCGCGGTGCAAACGCCAGTTTGGTCGGCCAGGCGGTGATGACCTTTTCATCCAGCTGCACAAAACTGCTGTCGGGGCGCTTGCCGCCCGGTGTCGCCACTTCGCAACGATCCAGTCGTACTGTAGCCCATTGCATGCCACTGAAATCAAGCCACGGCAACAACTCGTGCAATTCCTGCTGGCAAAAGCGGATCTGGGCATCGCGATCACGCTCGACACCGGTTTCCGATACCTGCCCGCCGATGTACCAGACCATGTCACCATCATCACTGACTTTGCTGGTGATGGTGACACGTGGGGTGGCACTACCGGATAAACAATGTGCATACACCGGCGACAATGGCCCCTTGAGCATGACCATATGCACCGGTCGACGTTGCATTTTTGGTACATCACGGTTCAATTGCTGCAGTAGCGCTTCGTTGCCGCCACCGGCACTTAGCACTAGGCATTGTGTAGTAATTTGCAGTTGTTGGTCCTCGTGCGAACAGACCAGCTCAACCGGATTTCGCGCATTGAGGCTGACCTCGCCCAGCAGGCAATAATCCTGCAACCGGACCTGTAATGCCGCCATCACCGAATGCGTATCCAGCACCGGCTCATTAAGCTGATACAAGGCGCCATCAAACGCGGCATCATCAAACGGCGCCGGATACTCCTGCTGCGGCAACGGCTGCATGCGGCTTTGCATGAGCTTACCGGCAAAAAAGCCGGCGACCCGGGAAACCATGTCGTGGGTTGACCAGAGCAACTGGTGCTGTGTCAGTACCTTGACTGCGGAAAGATCGAGTTCGCCCTTGCCAGCCAAACAGTCGCGCCAGATCTGTGGCATGTCACCGATGGCTTTGGCCGAATCACCGAGCACGCCACCCAGCGCGTATTTACTGCCGCCATGGATAATGCCTTGTGAAGCGATGCTCTGGATACCGCCGAGCGCGCGATTTTCGACCAACCAGGCATTGAAGCCGGCGGCGCGCAGCCGCGCCAGTGTCCACAAACCGGCGATGCCGCCGCCGATGACCAACACATCTGTTTGTAAACCGGCTGGCGCCATTCAGGCCTTGTCCCGGATGGACTGCACGATGCGCGTGGTCGACACACCGTCGACATAAGTCAGCACTGCCACCTGACCGCCTTTTTCTCGCACACAGTTTGCACCGGGTATCCGGTCGGGATCATTGTCGCCACCCTTGACCAGGAAATCCGGCGCCACTTCACAGATGAGGCGCTCGGGCGTTTCCTCGGCAAATGGCACCACCCAGTCGACGCAGGCCAAAGCGGCCAACACCAGCATGCGCTGTTCGAGCTTGTTGACCGGGCGATCCTCGCCCTTGAGCGCGCGCACGGTGGCATCGACATTGACAGCAACCACGAGACGGTCGCCCAGCCGGCTGGCTTCCTCCAGATAGGTCACATGACCGGCATGCAAAATATCAAAACAACCGTTGGTCATGACAATGGACTCGCCACGGCTGCGCGCCATCGCAATCGCCGCCTGCAATTCAGCTTCACTGACCACACCGCGATGTAATACCTGCTGCTGGTTGAGCGCCTGTTGCAATTCGTCGGTGCTGACGCTGGCGGTGCCGAGTTTGCCGACGACGATGCCGGCCGCCAGGTTGGAGAGCTGGGTAGCCGCTTCCAGTGGCATGCCGCTGGCCAGCCCGGCCGCCAGCACTGCGATCACGGTGTCGCCGGCGCCGGTGACGTCATAAACATCACGCGCCAGGGTCGGCATGTGGCGCGCCGGCTTGTTGCGTTCCAGCAGGGTCATGCCTTTTTCGCTACGCGTGACCAGCAGGGCGCCAAGTTCGTATTGCTGCAGCATCTCAGCGCCGCTGCTTTCAATCTGTTCGTCGCTGTCGCAGCGACCGCCAATGGCTTCGAATTCAGCCCGATTCGGCGTGATCAGGCTGGCGCCACGGTATTTGCTAAAATCATTGCCCTTGGGATCGATCAATACCGGCTTGCCGGCCTGGTGTGCAGCGGCAATCATGGCCTGGATGTCGTTGAGCGTGCCTTTGCCGTAATCGGACAGCACAATCACATCGTGCTCTGCCAGCAGTTGCTGGTAACGTTGTAACCAGTCATCCGGGTGGCTGGCGGGAAAACCGTCTTCAAAATCCAGCCGGATGAGTTGCTGGTTGCGACTCATGACGCGCAACTTGGTGATGGTCGGGCACTGATCGAAGCGATGAAAATGGCAGCTGACCTGCTGTTGCTGCAACAACTGTTCGAGTTTACGGGCGTTGTCGTCGTTTCCTGTGAATCCCATCACAGTCGCCTGCCCGCCCAGTGCCACAATATTCAAAGCGACGTTGCCGGCGCCGCCGGGGCGACCCTGCTCGTCGCCGACCCGCACCACCGGCACCGGCGCTTCCGGCGAGATGCGCGCGGTTTCACCATGCCAGTAATGATCCAGCATGACGTCACCGACAATCAGCACCCGGGCTTTGCTAAAATCAGGAAGTTCTTTCATGAAGTCTTTTCTTTATTGATAATTGCGTGAATACTAACATGATCAATGGTTACAGGAATGCTTCCGGCCCCGCTCCAGAGGTTGAACAAACAGGATGAACAACGTGAATTCCAGGGAAAGACAAAGTGGCTTTGTCGGAGCCTTGATGCAGACTGACACTCCCGCTTTACAGTGTGTCGACCTGCGCTGCCGGCTCACGCGTCTCGGCTTTGGCCTGCTGCGTATCGGCACCAGACTGTCGTATCGCAACATGATGCGCATCGGCCGTTTCATCGGCCGTCGCTTGCTCAAGCTCGACGCCGAGCGCAGCCGCATCGCTGCCATCAATCTCGACCTGACATTTCCCTTGCTTGGCCCGCAGCAGCAGCGCGAACTCATGCAACAGCACTTTGAGTCGGTCGGCATGGGTATCGTCGAGCGCGCCCTGAGCTGGTGGGGCGGTGACGATGTCTTCAAGCCGTTGATTCGCATCAAGGGGCTGGAACACCTGCACAACGCCCAGGCGGCCGGCAAGGGCGTGATCCTGCTCAGCGGCCACTTCACCAGCCCGGACGTGATGTTGCGCGCACTCAAGCCACTGATACCGGTCACCGCCTTGTACCGACCCGACAGCAATGCCGAAATCGATCACATCGTACGCGGCAACCGTTCCCAGCTGACGCACCAGTGCCTCGACCACGAAAACCTGCAACTGATCCTGCAGGCGCTGAAAAGCAAGCAGGCCGTGCTGGTCATGCCGGACGGCAATCCCGGTCACCGCCAGGCACTGTTTGCCGATTTCTTCGGTGTCGCCGCAGAAACCAACACCGCGGTCAGCCGCTTCGCCCGCATGAGTCATGCGCGCGTGGTGCCGACCCTGCTGTTGCGCCGTGAGGACTGCAAGGGCTATGACCTGATTTTTGAATCCGCCCTGCCGGACTTCCCCGGCGATGACCTGCAGCAGGACACCCAGCGCATCAACAACATCATCGAACGCTGGGCGCAAACCGAACCGGCGCAATACGCCTGGAGTTATCCACGCTTTCGCGAACGCCCCAATAACGAGCCGGCAATCTACTGATTTCGTTGAAACTCGCAGGCAAATCAACTAGGGTCTGGTTAGCACAAAAACTAACCATCCCAGATGAGCCTGCCCCCCACACAACAATCCCTTTATCTCCGGCTACTGTCCTTCGTCAAACCCTACTGGAAACAGTTTGCGGCAAGCTTACTGGCGATGGCCCTGTTCGCCGCCGCAGAAACCGCCGTCGCCGCACTGTTCAAGCCGCTGCTGGACGGCAGCTTCGTCGATAAAGACCCGCTGTACATGTTCTGGATGCCGTTTGTCATCCTCGGCGTGTTTGCAGTGCGCGGCATCAGCAACCTGGTCAGTGTCATGGCGATCACCTGGGTGGGCACCAAAATGGTCCTGGATCTGCGCAACCACATGTTCCACCAACTGCTGGTGTTGCCGGCCGGCTTTTACGACAACCACGCCACCGGCAACCTGATTTCCAAGCTCAGTTACGACGTCACCATGGTCACCGACGCGGCCACCAACGCCATCACCGTGCTGGTCAAGGACAGCCTGACCGTGGTGTTCCTGCTCGGCTGGATGTTTTATCTCAACTGGCAGCTCAGCCTGACGACATTCACGATCCTGCCACTGATGATGCTGGTGGTGCGTATCACCGGCAAACGCATGCGCCGGCTCAATCGCTCATTGCAAACCAGTATGGGTGATATGACGCATGTGCTTGAGGAGAGCATCAAGGGCCACAAGATCGTCAAGATCTTCGGCGGCCAACAGTATGAAAGCGAACGTTTCCACGATGTCGCCAACTGGGTGCGACGTTTCCAGATGAAGATCAAAGCCGCCGCCATGGTCAACGTCACGCTGGTTGAAGGCTTTGGCGCCGTGTGTTTTGCACTGATCATTTACGTCGGCACAGGCCAGGCCGCAGCAGACGCCATTTCGGTTGGCGGCTTCGTGTCCTTTTTCACCGCCATGGGCCTGTTGTTTTCACCGATCAAGCGCCTCACCAAGGTCAACGAAAGCCTGCAACGCGGCCTGGCCGCTTCCGAATCCATTTTCGACCTGCTCGATGAGTCCCCGGAAGTTGACCATGGCAAAACCGAATTGCCACAGGTCAAGGGCCATGTGCAGTTCCAATCGGTCAGCCTGCAATTCCCGCACGCCGAACGTGCCGCACTGGATCAGGTCAGCTTCGAAATCAAACCCGGCCAGACCATTGCCCTGGTCGGTCCTTCCGGCAGCGGCAAGACCAGCCTGGCTTCCCTGCTGGCGCGTTTTTATCCGACCGAAGCGGGAAAAATTCTGATCGACGGCATCGACATCAATGACATCAGTTTACAAAGCCTGCGCCAGCAATTGTCCTATGTCGGCCAGGATGTAGTGTTGTTCAACGATACGGTCAGCGCCAACATCGCTTATGGCATGGAGCCCAAACCATCACTGGATGACATCAAGCGCGCCGCCAACCAGGCTTATGTCACCGAGTTTGCCGAACAGTTACCGGACGGTTTTGATACTTTCATCGGTGAAAACGGTGCACGCCTGTCCGGTGGCCAGCGCCAGCGCATTGCCATCGCGCGCGCCTTCATCAAAAATGCGCCGCTATTGATTCTCGACGAAGCCACTTCGGCGCTGGATACCGCTTCGGAACGCCATGTACAACAGGCGATCGAAGCACTGGAAGCCAACACCACAACGCTGGTGATTGCCCACCGTCTGTCGACCGTTGAAAATGCCGACCTGATTCTGGTGATTGACCAGGGCCATGTGATTGAACAGGGCACGCACCAGCAATTGCTGCAACAGGGCGGCGCCTATGCCGAACTCTACAATACCCAGTTCAGCCAACACTGAGATATG
>JASFVP010000069.1:0-14098 GCA_050049775.1 Chromatiales bacterium | reverse complement strand
CGCCGTCAATGATCAGATCGACCTGATTGCCGATCAGGTCTTTCATCTCATACGGATCGGTCAGCGGCACATCATCGCCGGGTAAAGTCAGCGTCGTGGTCAACAACGGCTCGCCCAGTGTTTCCAGCAGCGCCAGCGCGATGGCATTGTCGGGAATACGAATGCCGATGGTTTTCTTCTTCTCGTGTAACAAACGTTTTGGCACCTGCTTGGTGGCGTTTAGGATGAAGGTATAAGCCTGCGGCGTGAACGCCTTGAGGATACGGTAATCGTTGTTGTTGATCTTGGCGTAGGTTGAGATCTCCGACAGGTCGCGACAGGCCAGCGTAAAGTCGTGCTTGTCGTCGACCTGGCGCAAACGGCGCATGCGTTCGAGCGCGTGCTTGTCGCCAATATGGCAACCCAGCGCGTAACTGGTGTCGGTCGGGTACACAATCAGCCCCCCGGCCTGCAGGATATCCACTGCCTGCCGGATGAGTCTGGGTTGCGGGTTGTCCGGATGAATCTGAAAAAACTGCGCCATTAATTAAGTACTGCCAAAAAAATCAGTGGGTCATGCGCCAGTCCTGCCACACCGGCGTACAGCCCGACGGCAAGTCAGCCAGCTGACCGAGTTCCACCCAGGGGTTTTCCGGACCGTGAAAGTCCGATCCCGCCGACGCCAGCAGGTTTTGTTCCCGGGCATGGCGCGCCATTGTATAACACTCGTCCTTGCTGTGACTGCCGGAAACCACTTCCAGCGCCACACCGCCGAGTTCGCGAAATTCTCCGATCAGGCGCAGCAGCTTTGTACGGCTCAGGTTGTAACGCGCCGGATGGGCGATCACTGCCTGACCACCGGCTGCCTGTATCCAGCCGAGCACATCCTCAAGCGGTGCCCACTGCCCCGGTACATGCCCGGGTTTGCGTTGCACGAGGAATTTCTTGAACACATCCCGGACCGTACGCGCATGGCCCCGCTCCACCAGGAAATGTGCGAAATGCGTGCGACTGATGAGCACACCTTTGGCGTGTGCGCGGGCACCTTCGTAAGCGCCTTCAATGCCGGCCTTGGCCAGTCGTCGGCCGATTTCCTCGGCACGCCACTGGCGGAATTCCCGCAAGCCGGCCAGCCCCTGCTGCAGCTCCGCGTTATCCGGATCGACGTGCAAGCCAACGATGTGCACCGTAGCACCGGACCAGGTTACCGAAATCTCACAGCCATTGACGATGGACAGCGGTTGCGCCTGTGCCGCCTTATGCGCTTCGGCAATACCGGCGGTGGTGTCATGATCGGTCAATGCCAGCACATCCACACCGGCCGCTGCCGCGCGGTTGACCAGCTCCGTCGGTGACAAGGTGCCATCCGACGCGGTTGAATGTGAATGGAGATCATAGGACTGCATCGCGTTATTGTACGCTGTCCAGGGCCGGTTCACACCAATACAATGCCTGTTGTATTCAGTCGCTGACAGGCCCTGAAGATCAATCGCCCATTTAAATCGATTGCTGTTACAATCCCGGCATGGAAATAACACCTGCTGATCTGGGCACGCTGGCGCAATTGTTTCGCGAGCTGGCCGATGACATCTGCGACCACTGGGAAGGCAATGACGAGCCGTCGCCACTGTTGTTGAGAAAAGCGGTGTTGCAGCTGTTTATGGTGCTGGATCGCAACAACCCGGTCGAATACAACGCGGCGCGTGAAACGCTGCTGCCGGAAGAAGTCAACGAACTGGGCGATTACGGCATCAAGCTGTTGCAGGAAATGTCGGCGTTTGCCGCCGATCTCGGCTTGCACCAGACCGCCGAAAATATGGAAGACCTGGCTTGGCCGTTTGCCGTGTGGCTGTCGCGCCAGGATTGTGAAATCAATACACTGGAACCCGTGGTCAACGCCCTCGCCCGCAAGGCCAACACCCTGGGTGAGAACCAGTTGCTCAAACAGCTGTTTGGCCAGGCCAATGAAATCATTGAAGCCATCAATCCGCAGATTTCCCAGGATATTGAGAGCAGCAACCCGATGCGCCCGTGGCGAATCCTGATCATCAACCGCGCCATCATCGCCACCCGCAGCCACGACACCGAACTCATGACCCGGGCATTTGATGCACTCATCGACATCCTGCCCAGTGATGCACCGCAGTTTTTTGAAGAAGGTGTGGAGCAAATGGACCTGCTCAATTATCCGGAACACGTCAAACAACTGATGCAGCAATACTTCCTGCTGCACAACGCCAATCACATATTGCACTGATCACGGCTGTCTGAATGAAGTTCCTCGCTGATTTTTTTCCGATCCTGCTGTTTTTCATTGCCTACAAGTTTTATGGCATCTACGTCGCCACCGCCGTGGCGATCGCCGCCTCTTTCGTACAGGTCGGTTACAGCAAACTGCGCCATAAAAAAGTTGAGAAAATGCACCTGGTGACGTTGGTGCTGCTGGTGGTTTTTGGCGGCCTTACGCTGGTGTTGCGCGATCCCCTGTTCATCAAATGGAAACCGACCGTGGTCAACTGGCTGTTTGCCGTCGCCTTTCTTGGCAGCCCCCTGTTCAGTGAAAAAAACCTGTTGCAGAGAATGATGGATCAGGCCGTCACGCTGCCAGCAAAAATCTGGCAGCGTTTGAATCTGGTCTGGGTGGCTTTTTTCATCAGCATCGGCTTGCTGAACCTGTATGTAGCCTTTAACTATTCCGAAGAAACCTGGGTCAATTTCAAGCTGTTTGGCATGATGGGCATTACCTTTGTGTTTGTCATCGCACAGGGCTTTTACATCGCCAGGCACGTCGCCGATAACAACAACCACAAAGCCGAAACCGAGGAACCCTGATGTACTACTGCATTATCGCTGAGGATTATCCCGGTAGCCTGCAACAAAGACTGGATGCCCGTCCCGATCACCTGCAGCGCCTGCAGGAACTGCGCAACCACGGCCGCCTGCTGACAGCGGGACCGAACCCGGCCATCGACAACGAAGACCCGGGGCCGGCCGGTTTCACCGGCAGTCTCATCATCGCCGAATTCGACAGCCTGGAAAGCGCCCGGGAATGGGCCGATGCCGACCCCTATCTGTTGGCCGGCGTGTACCAGAGCGTCACGGTCAAGCCCTTCAAAAAAGTCTTTTAAGTCTCGCCACCAAACAAAGGATTACGAATATGAAACAGATATTTTTCCCGCTACTGGCATTGGTGCTGGCGCAGCAAACGCTGGCAGCCAGCAGTGCAGACAGGGCCGAAAATGTCCTGCTGACTGTCAATGAAATCCCGGTGTCTGAACTGATGCTGCAACTGTATGCCGCGGATCGCAAGATACAGCCCGCCGATAACCCGGAAGCGCAAAAACAACAGCGCATCGGGCTGGTCAACGAAATGATCAACACGGTGTTACTCAGTGAACAGGCAAGCAAGGAAAAGTTGGATGAAGAACCCACCATCCGTGAGGCGCTGGAACTGGCGCGCCGCAAAATCCTCACCCAGGCCGCCATCACCAAACATCTGCAATCCTTCAACATCACTGAAGAACAGATTCGTGATGCCTACGATCGTGGCGTAGAACGCCTGGCGGATAAAAACGAATACCACACCAGCCACATCCTGCTCGATACGGAACAGGCCGCCAACCAGGCCATCAGCCGACTCAACAACGGTGAGGACTTCGCCAAGCTGGCCAAGGAAGTGTCGACCGACCCGACCAACAGCCGCGGCGGTGACCTCGGCTGGCTGGCACCACAGAACATGCAGCCGGAATTTGCCGCTGCTGTACTCAAACTTGGCAAAGGCGCCTACACCGGTACGCCGATAAAAACCTCATTTGGCTGGCACGTCATCCAGTTGCAGGATACCCGCACACCACCGACGCCGAAGCTCGAGGACGTACGTGATGGCATCATCACAAACCTGAAAAAGCAGCAATTACAGCAATACGTCAATGAGCTGCGCCAACAAGCGAAAATCGAGGTCAAAAACAAAGCGGACAACTAACCCACGGTCAGCCTGTGGCTCGATTTTTTGTCTATGAAGTGTTGTGTACCGCCCGGATGAGCAGTTAAAGGAAGGTCAAACGATTTTGTTGCGCACCCGAAGCACGATATCAACGTTCTCGATGGCCGTGCCCAGCGGCAGATCCTGTTCATCAATGTCGAGCTGCGGGCTACCGCTCATGTCGCTGAGTTCACCACTGTCGAGATTGAAGTAATGATGATGGTGGCTGGTGTTTGAATCGTAAAAAGTCTTGTTGGCATCAACGAAGATTTCGCGCATCAAGCCGTTTTTCACAAACAGGCCCAGGGTGTTATAAACCGTCGCCTTGGCCACCTTGAAACCGTTGCGGACCAACGCCTCATGCAGCTGATCAGCCGTGACATGCTGATGGCGGGCGAACAGGAATTTGCCGATCGCCAGACGTTGCGTGGTCGGGATTACTCCGTGAGCGCGCAAACGGGCTTCGACTTCGACGTCCTGCAAGATCTGACGGGAATCTGACACATTCATACCGCGGAGTATAAATCATTGTTTCGCAATCCGCGATACTCACAGGCCAATTTGCCGAATAGTCGATTTATTCCTTTTTCGGCTTGCCAATCTTGCTGAACGAAACCACATCGGCCGACGGCTTTTCGTCGGTGTAATACGGTCGCTCCGGACTGATGCCGATCAGGTCGGCCAGCTCACGTTCGCGCGCCGAGATCAGACCAAGGCACATGCGGATGTCCTGAATGGTGTTATCGGACAGCGGGTGTTTCAGATCACGGTGTGACGGTGTCGTATCCTTGATGATACTGGCCAGCACCTTGCGCATGATCATGAGGATCTCGCGCTCGCGGTTTTCCTGGATTTCGTCGCTCATAGTTATACCTTAATTGAGTTCGAGGACGTCCTGCATATCAAACAGGCCGCTCGACTTGTCGGCCAGCCAGCCGGCGGCACGCACCGCGCCATTGGCGAAGGTCAGCCGACTGGAAGCCTTGTGAGTAATTTCGACGCGCTCGCCATCCATCGCAAACCAGACGGTATGCTCGCCGACCACGTCACCGGCACGGATGGTTTCAAAGCCGATGGTTTTTTGGTCGCGCGCACCGGTCTTGCCCTCGCGACCGTAAACCGCCACCTCGTCAAGATTGCGCCCCAGCGCATCGGCGACGACCTCGCCCATGCGCAAAGCCGTACCGGACGGTGCGTCCACCTTGTGGCGGTGATGGGCTTCGATGATTTCGATGTCGGCCTCATCGCCCATGACGCGTGCGGCAATGTCGAGCAGTTTGAAGCACAGATTCACGCCGACACTCATGTTCGGTGCAAACATGATGGCGATATCCTGACTGGCGGCTTCCAGACGTTGTTTCTGCTCATTCGACAAACCGGTGGTGCCAATGACCATTTTTTTGCCGGCGCCCTGGCAGCAATCGAGATGCCGCATGGTGGCTTCCGGACCAGTGAAATCGATGACCACATCAAACAGACCGGTGACTTCATCCAGCGTCGGCGTGAGTATCACGCCGTTTTTGCCAATGCCGGCGATTTCTCCCGCATCCGCGCCAATGAGGCTGGAATCGGCGCGTTCAGTGGCGGCGGTCAGCGTGACGTTGTCCGTCGCGTGGATGGCCTGGATCAGGGTTTGCCCCATGCGGCCGGCTGCGCCCACCACGGCTACTCGTGTCATGTCTAGAACCCCATACCTTCAAAAAATTTCTTCACACCATCCATCCAACTGGTGGCATTCGGGCTGTGCCGGCTGCCCTGTCCCTCGAGTTCCGACTCGAACTGTTGCAACAGCTCTTTCTGTCTTTCAGTCAGGTTGATCGGCGTTTCCACCACCACGCGGCACAGCAGGTCGCCGGGCACGGACGAACGAATCGGCTTGACACCCTTGCCACGCATTCTGAACATCTTGCCGCTTTGCGTGCCGGCCGGAATCTTCAGCTTGACCTTGCCATCGAGCGTCGGCACTTCCATTTCACCACCAAGTGCGGCGGCAGTAAACGGGATTGGCACTTCACAGAACAGATGCTCGCCTTCGCGCGTGAAAATATCGTGCTGTTTGACGTTGATCTGCACGTACAGATCGCCCGCCGGCCCCCCGTTTTCACCGGCTTCACCTTCACCGGCCAGACGGATACGGTCGCCGGTATCCACACCGGGTGGCACCTTGACCGACAGGGTTTTGTGCTCCTGTACACGGCCCTGGCCATGACAGGTGTTGCAGGGATCCTTGATCACCGTGCCCTTGCCACGACAGGTCGGACAGGTCTGCTGCACCGAGAAAAAACCCTGTTGCATGCGCACCTGGCCCTGACCGTGACAGGTGCCACAGGTTTGTGGCGAACTGCCTTTTTTGGCACCGGTGCCATTACAGGTAGAACAGGTAACGAAGGTCGGTACGCGAATCTTGACGCTTTTGCCGTTAACCGCGTCCTCCAGCGTCATCTCGAGGTTATAACGCAGATCGGCGCCGCGATTGACACGCGAACCGCCACCACGGCCGCCGCCAAAAATGTCGCCGAATACATCGCCGAAAATATCACTGAAGTTGCCGTGGCCGCCGCCAAAGCCACCACCGCCCATGGACGGATCGACACCGGCGTGGCCGAACTGGTCGTAAGCCGCACGCTTCTGTTCGTCCGACAACACCTCGTAGGCCTCCTTGGCTTCCTTGAACTTGCTTTCGGCATCAGCCGCCTGGTCACCGGTGTTGCGGTCCGGATGGTGTTTCATCGCCGCCTGGCGATAGGCTTTTTTCAGTTCGGCAGCACTGGCGTTTTTGTTGACGCCGAGCACTTCGTAATAATCTCGTTTTGACATCTAATCTCTCAAACAGAAAAAAGCAGGGAATGTAAACAATCCCTGCATGCTGTTGATTGGCAGAAGGAGCAGAGCGGCATCAGCCGCTCTGCTCCACATTGACCGGCGAAGCCGGGGGACGCAATTATTTGTCGTCCTTGACTTCCTCGAACTCGGCATCGACGACGTCGTCACTGCTGTCCGCCTGCGCAGATGAGCCACCGGCATCGGCGCCAGCTTCCGCAGCACCTTCACCCGGCTGCTGCTGCGCATACATGCGTTCCGCCATTTTCGCTGATGCATCGGTGAGCGCCTTGGTCTTGGCTTCGATGGCGTCCTTGTCGTCGCCCGGCATGACCGCTTCGAGATCGGCGATGGCTGCTTCGATGCTGGATTTCTCGTCGGCTTCGAGCTTGTCGCCCATTTCTTCCATGCTCTTCTTGACAGAATGAATCATGGTGTCGGCCTGGTTCCTGGCGGTGACCAGTTCCTGGAACTTCTTGTCCTCGTCGGCGTGCGACTCGGCATCCTTGATCATACGTTCGACTTCGTCGTCGCTCAGACCGGAAGATGCCTTGATGACAATCGACTGTTCCTTGCCGGTAGCCTTGTCCTTGGCGGACACGTTGAGAATGCCGTTGGCGTCGATGTCGAAGTTGACTTCGATCTGCGGCATGCCGCGCGGCGCCGGCGGAATGTCGGTCAGGTCAAAACGACCCAGTGATTTGTTGGCCGCCGCCTGTTCACGTTCACCCTGCAGCACGTGCACGGTAACCGCGGTCTGGTTGTCGTCGGCAGTGGAGAACACCTGGCTCGCCTTGGTCGGGATGGTGGTGTTTTTATCGATCAGCTTGGTCATGACGCCGCCCATGGTTTCGATACCCAGTGACAGCGGGGTCACGTCAAGCAGCAATACGTCCTTGACTTCACCACCGAGTACACCGCCCTGTACGGCAGCGCCCATGGCGACGGCTTCGTCCGGGTTGACGTCCTTGCGCGGCGCCTTGCCGAAGAAGTTTTTCACCACTTCCTGCACTTTCGGCATACGAGTCTGTCCACCAACCAGGATCACGTCGTCGATGTCGGATGCCGACAGGCCGGCGTCCTTGAGTGCGATCTTGCAGGGTTCGAGTGTGCGCTGCACCAGATCGTCGACCAGGCTTTCCAGCTTGGAACGGGTCATCTTGATGTTAAGGTGTTTCGGACCAGTGGCATCGGCCGTGATGTACGGCAGGTTGATGTCGGTCTGCTGGCTGGAAGACAGTTCGATCTTGGCCTTTTCAGCCCCCTCCTTGAGACGCTGCAGCGCCAGAGGATCGTTGCGCAGGTCCACGCCCTGGTCTTTCTTGAATTCACTGACCAGATAGTCGATCACGCGCATGTCGAAGTCTTCACCACCGAGGAAGGTGTCACCGTTGGTGGACAACACTTCGAACTGGTGTTCGCCGTCGATTTCGGCAATTTCAATAACCGAGATATCGAAGGTACCGCCGCCGAGGTCAAACACCGCAATGGTGTGATCGCCGCGTGACTTGTCCATGCCGTAAGCCAGTGCGGCCGCAGTCGGTTCGTTGATGATGCGTTTGACGTCCAGACCGGCAATCTTGCCCGCGTCCTTGGTCGCCTGACGCTGTGAGTCGTTGAAATAGGCCGGTACGGTGATGACGGCTTCGGTGACAGTTTCACCGAGATAGTCTTCCGCGGTCTTTTTCATTTTCTGCAGCACCTTAGCCGAGATTTCCGGCGGCGCCATCTTGTTGCCACCGGCTTCGACCCAGGCGTCGCCGTTGTCGGCCTTGACGATTTTGTACGGCACCATGTCCATGTCGCGCTTGACCACGTCGTCTTCGAAACGGCGACCGATCAGACGCTTGATGGCGAACAGGGTATTGGCCGGATTGGTCACAGCCTGGCGCTTGGCGCTCTGGCCGACCAGGATTTCACCGTCGTTGGCGTACGCGATAATGGAAGGCGTGGTGCGATCGCCTTCGCTGTTTTCGATCACCTTGGTGACATCACCTTCCATGACTGCGACGCAGGAGTTGGTGGTCCCCAGGTCAATACCGATAATTTTGCCCATTTTCGTTTTCTCCAGTTGAAAATTTGTTTGAAACTGTTAACTGCCTGTTTAAGTGGGGTAAAAGCCCAGCTTTTCAAGAATTTTTTTGAATTTTTTTAACCGGCAGCCTGTGAAACCATGACCATGGCCGGACGCACCAGCCGGCCGTTAAGCGTGTAGCCTTTCTGCACCACCGCGACCACGGTGTTGGGTTCAACTTCCGCGGATGGCTGCATCGCCATCGCCTGGTGCAGTTCCGGGTTGAACGGCTGGCCCTGCGGATCGATTTCCTCGATGCCGAATTTGCCCATGACATCGGTCAGCAGCTTGAGAGTGAGTTCGGTGCCCTCGATGAGTTTGGCCAGTTCGGCGCCCTCATCCTTGCCGGCGTTGAGGCCGAGTTCGAGGCTGTCACGCACCGGCAATAATTCGTTGGCGAATTTGTCGATGGCGTATTTGTGCGCGTTTTCAAGTTCGCGCTGATGACGCTTTTTGAGGTTTTCAGCTTCGGCGCGGGCGCGAATCACCATTTCCCAGTGTTCGTCGGCCTTGGCGCGCGCGTCTTCGAGCATGAGGTGCAGGTTTTCGGGGGAATCCTCGTTGCCCGGTGCTGCTTCTGTGTTTGCCTGGGCTTCCTGTTCGGGGCTGGCGGTGGCTTGCTCTGTCGGGTTTTCAGCAGACGCCTCGTCGGCGCCGTCCGGATAAACTTTGTCCTGTTCCATTAAAACCTCAGAAATATTCTATAACTTATTAAATTTATTGGATTATATGGCATGAATTCATGCCAGATCTCAAGTCAGGCTTGTGGCTATATGGGGGCGCTTATTGATGTTTCAAGGCCGCGCCGAGCAATTTTGCGGTGACATCCACAATCGGGATCACCCGGTCGTAGGCCATGCGGGTCGGGCCGATCACACCGAGCACGCCGGCGACGCGGTTGTCGAGTTCGTAAGGCGCGGTGACGACACTGCACTGACCGAGCGGCTCGTAACCAGATTCCTCGCCGATGAAAATCTGCACGCCCTCGGCCGACATCGAGCGATCGAGCAAATGCAGGATCTGGCTTTTCTCCGCGAAAGTATCAAACAGCTGGCGGATGTTCTCGATGTTGCGGAGCTCGTCAAAGTCCATGAGATTGGTCTGGCCCGCCAGCACATAGTCATCATTGGCTTCGCTGACATCGAATACCTTGTTGGCGATCTGCAGCGCTTCGGCCATGAGGCTGTCCATCTGCTCGCGGGTTTTTTCCAGGTCGGACAACAACGAAGAGCGTATCTGCTCCAGCGGCTGGCCGGAATAGGTCTGGTTGAGGAAATTGGCCGCCTGCTCCAGCTGCGACGGCTGGTAGTTCGACTGGGTCTCGATGATTTTGTTGAGCACCTCGCCTTCACTGGTCACCAGGATGGTCAACACGCGATCACTCGACAGCGACACGAATTCAATCTGCCGATACGACACCTGGGTATGCCGCGGCACCATAACGACACCGGCCATGTGCGTCATGTTCGACAGCAGGCTGGAGGCCGACTCGAGCAGATTCTTGACATCGGAATGACTGGAGAATTGTGATTGCAACTGGCCGAGTTCAACCTGTTCCAGCGGCTTCAGTGTCAACAGCGAATCGACAAAAATGCGGTAACCGGAACTGGTCGGCACCCGCCCGGCCGAGGTATGCGGCGAGTTGATGAAACCCAGTTCCTCGAGATCGGACATGACGTTGCGGATGGTCGCCGGACTCAGGTCAATGCCGGCATCTTTCGCCAGGGTACGGGAGCCGACTGGCTGGCCGTCACGAATATACCGCTCGATCAGGACCTTGAGGAAATGCTGAGCCCGCTCGTTTACATCCATTTTCGCTAGTTTCTGTCTGGCCACTGCTGCTCACTTCCGCCTGTCATGTCAAAAATAGTAGCACTCCTGACTGGCGAGTGCTCAAACGCGAAATTATGAAAACGAGGTGCGGCCTCGTCAAGAATTTTCAAGTTATTGGCGTAACTTCGGGCGCGTGTTAAGTTTCACGCAATTCAGCCATTTACAAGAAGAACTAGGGAAACCATGTCAAAGCCGTCCTTCAACAAAATCGGCATCGTCGGCAAAGACGGCGACAAGGCGCTGTCGACGCTGCGCATCCTGATCGATTATGTGCAACAGCGCCAGCTCGATATCCTGCTTGAGCAAAACACCGCCCAAAACCTGCAAATCGATGCATTCAACACCTACCCGACCGAACAGCTGTGTCAGCACGCCGACCTGCTGGTGGTGGTCGGCGGCGATGGCACCCTGCTCGGCACCGCACGGCTGGCGGCGGCACAAGACACACCGATTGTCGGCATCAACCTTGGCCGGTTGGGTTTCCTGGTCGATATCTCGCCGGACGCGATGCTGGCCTCGCTCGACGAGATTCTGGCCGGTAATTTCATCGAGGATCACCGCACCCTGCTGGAAGTACAGTGCGAAAAAAGCACCGCACCGCTGGTGGCGCTCAATGACGTCGTGGTGCACAAATGGAACACGGCGCGACTGATCGAATTCGAAACCTTCATCGACGGCCGCTTCGTCGACCGGCAACGCTCGGATGGCCTGATCATCTCGACACCGACCGGCTCGACCGCCTATGCACTGTCCGGCGGCGGCCCGCTGATCCACCCGGGGCTGGATGCGTTTGCGCTGGTGCCGATCTGCCCGCACACGCTCAGCAACCGGCCGATCGTGGTCAGCTCGCAGTCGAATATCGAAATCCGTATTTGCGGCCATACACCACCGGAGCAGGTGCGTGTAACCTGTGATGGCCAAGACATCCTGCCGGTGGAACAACAGCAGAGCATCCACATTCACCGTCACAAACACGCGGCGCGGCTGATTCATCTGCCCGATCACGATCACTACCACATCCTCCGCACCAAACTGGGCTGGGGAAAACATCACGGCTCATAACTTTTATGTTGTGCTCGATTTCGATCAAAAACCTCGCCATCGTCACCCAGTTGCAACTCGATTTCAGCACCGGCATGTCGGCGCTGACCGGCGAGACCGGCGCGGGTAAATCCATCCTCATCGATGCGCTCGGCCTGGCATTGGGCGACAAAGCCGACAAGGGCATGATCCGCGCCGACAGCGACAAGGCGGAAATCACCGCGGTGTTCGACATCAGTGACATCAGGGAAGCGCGTGACTGGCTGGTCGCGCAGGAACTCGATGACGGCCACGAATGTTTTTTGCGCCGTGTCATCACCCGCGACAACCGTTCAAAGGCCTACATCAACGGCAGCCCGGCGCCGCTGAAATCACTGCAGGAACTTGGCAGCCTGCTGATTGAGATCCACGGCCAGCACGCCCACCAGCGCCTGCTCAAACGCAGTTTCCAGTTGGCCGCGCTCGACCAGTTCGCCAATCATGCTGAAATGCTGCAGCAAACTGCCGCCGCCTACGATAACTGGCATAAGGCGGCAAGCGCATTGCAGCATCTACAGCAACAGGACCAAGATCGCGCCTCGCGCCTTGACCTGCTCAAATTTCAGGCCGAAGAGTTGTCGCAGTTAAACCTGCAGGCCGGTGAGACCGCACAACTGGAAGCCGATTTCAAAACCCTGAGCAATGCCGATCGCCTGCAGCAAGGCTGCTACGAACTCTGTGACCTGCTGTATGAAAACGACCAGGCCTTGCATGGCCAACTGGGATCGGCACAAAGCCGTCTGGGCCAGCTGGTCGAACTCAACGACAGCCTGGGCGACAATCTCGAACTGCTGGAAAGCGCGTTGATCAACATCCAGGAATGCAACGACAGCCTGAAACACTTTGCCGACAAGCTCGACTCCGACGGCCAGAATCTCGCTGAAATTGAACAGCGCTTGCAACTGATTTACGAGCTGTCGCGCAAATACCGGCTCGAACCGGAACAGCTGGTGGAAAAAACCAGCGCCATCGCCGACGAACTGGCCGAACTGGAAAACGCCGACCAGCGCCTGGAACAACTGGCGCAACAGGCCGCCACTTTAAAACAGCAGTATTTTGATCAGGCGCGACAGCTCTCGGCGGCACGCCACAAGGCCGCCGCCAAACTCAAGGCCAACACCAAAAAACTGCTCAAGTCGCTGGCCATGCCGAATGTTGAATTCGACATCCGGCTGTCAGCCAAAAGTGAAGACAAGGCCAACGACAAAGGCATCGATGACATCGAATTTCTCGTCACCACCAACCCGGGCCAGCCGCCGGCGCCGATCGCCAAAATCGCCTCCGGTGGTGAACTGTCACGCATCAGCCTCGCCATTCAGGTCGCCACCATGAGCAACATGAACGTACCGACGCTGATCTTCGACGAAGTCGATGTTGGCATCGGCGGCGCTACCGCCGAAGTGGTCGGCCGCCTGCTGCGCAAGCTCGGCGCCAACCAGCAGGTGCTGTGTGTCACCCACCTGCCACAAGTCGCGGCACAGGCGCATCAGCAAATGAAAGTGGAAAAACAACAGCGCAAGAACACCACCTCGACCAGCATCACACCGCTGGAATCCGAACAACGCATCAGTGAGATTGCGCGCATGCTTGGGGGGATTGAAGTCACCGAGCAGACGTTGGCGCATGCGGAGGAGATGATCAGTAAAGCTGGTGTTTGATTGTTGTCTCCGAGACAGAGTCCAATATTGGGATTGGTAATTTTATTATTGTGGATTGCTCATGATCCATAGTTTGGATCATTGAAGGCTTGATTTTTTTGTTACTTTGTTTCGCCAAAGTAACCAAAGCGTTTTCCTCCGCCAGCCCAGCCTGCGGCTGCCCTCGCTGCTCGAATCAGGCTGAGTCCTCGCCAACTCGCTACGCTCAAACAGGCTCGGCCTTCTATCAGCCTGCTTCTGCGCGGCTCGGTGGGCTGGAGTCGGAGAAGGGTGGGTATTCACCCAAGTCTGTTTGATTATGCTTGTGCGGTGCTACTTCCCTTCTGTCCCGTTTTTTGTCCAGCGATCGCCCGCCGCTCCGGCAAGCCCGTTCAAAGTAATATTCCAGGCCAGGGTAATGCGCGGTGTCTGACCGGTATAGGGATTGACGAAGTGCACCAGCTGGCTGGGAAAAATGATCATCGTGCCGGGGCGCACTTCCGGTGTGAGCGAATGCGTCATGCGTCCCCCTTCCATGCGGCAACAGGAAGCGACACGCGGGTCGCCGATGCAGAAGCGGCCGCTCATCGGGTGTTCCGGGTCTTCATCGCCGGTAGTCAGAAAATACACCACGCTCGCGGCTGAACGTAGATGACTGTGCGGCATGCAATAGTCGCCGTTGTAGTAAATGTT
>JASFVP010000068.1:0-14170 GCA_050049775.1 Chromatiales bacterium | reverse complement strand
TGGTACTGATCGCGATCCAGCACCAGGCAGTCGGAGTAATAATCGTTTTCGGCCAGCTTGTTGATCAGGGTGTTGTCGTTGTCGCGGATCTCGATGGCGCCACTGCGGACGATATAGAGATAATCCTCGACGCCGTTTTCAGGCGGGAAATCACTGCCGCGGCGCAGGTAACGAATCTGCAATTGAGCCGGCAGATTGTCGAGCACTTCATCCGGCAGAAGGTTAAACGGAATGATGTCGGCGACAAAGTCGCGGATTTCCTGAAGTTCGATTTCCATAGGGTCGAATCTGTTGGGCAACAGGCTGGATGATACCTGCAAAGTGCGGCGGCATCACCGGCTTTTACCGGTTTCCGGCTGGCCCCGCATTATCGTGCAGAAAAAAAAGGCCCCGCAAGCGGGGCCTGTAAATCAGCCAGAGGCTTAGTGGTTTGATGCAGATCCTGCACCCTGCGGGACACGAATGTCTTCCACCAGGTGCTGGATGTGCTCGGGCGGTTCTTCGGTCATGCGCGCTACGATACCGGCAACCACAAAGTTGACGATCGCGCCAACGGCGCCGAACGCATTCGGCGAAATGCCGAAGAACCAGTCAGGCTTCATATCACCCATGAACGCAGTACCCGGGATGAAGAAAAGCCCTTTATGCTGGAATACATACAGCAGGGTCACGCCGAGACCCGCGACCATGCCAGCGATTGCTGCGCTGTTGTTGATGCGCTTGGAGAAGATACCCATCATCAACGCCGGGAAGATCGAGCTGGCCGCCAGACCAAACGCGATCGCCACCGTACCGGCTGCGAAGCCGGGTGGATGCAGACCCAGGTAACCGGCTACACCAATTGCGCCGGCCATGGCGATACGGCTGGCCAGCAGCTCGCTTTTTTCCGAAATACTCGGTGTGAAGGTGCCCTTGAGCAGGTCATGCGAGATTGACGAGGCAATCGCCAGCAACAGACCGGCCGCGGTCGACAGGGCCGCTGCCAGACCACCCGCGGCAACCAGTGCAATCACCCAGTTGGGCAGGTTGGCGATTTCCGGATTGGCCAATACCATGATGTCACGGTCGACCTTGACCATTTCGTTGCCTTTCCAGCCGTAGGAAGCGGCCTTGGCGGCAAATTCCGGATCCTTGTCGTTGTAGTACTGGACGCGACCGTCGCCGTTTTTGTCTTCAAACTGCAGCAGGCCGGTTTTTTCCCAGTTCTTGAACCACTGCGGACGCTCTGCATAGACCAGGTTGGCAGTAGGTTCGCCGACCGGACCGGTCTGGATGGTGTTCATCAGGTTCAGGCGAGCCATGGAACCAACAGCCGGAGCTACGGTGTAGAGCAGCGCGATGAAGACCAGTGCCCAGCCAGCGGATGAACGTGCGTCCTTGACTTTCGGTACGGTGAAGAAGCGAATGATGACGTGCGGCAGGCCCGCAGTACCGATCATCAGGGTCAGCGTGTAGGCGAACATATTAAGCGTGTTACCCAGCTTGGCCGTGGTGTACTCCTTAAAGCCGAGTTCGGTGACTACCATATCGAGCTTGCCCATCAGGGTCTGGCCACTGCCGTCATCCATATTGCCGATCAGGCCCAGCTGCGGCAATGCGTTGCCAGTCAGGTGCAGGGAAATGAACACAGCCGGTACGGTGTAGGCGAAGATCAGTACACAGTATTGTGCGATCTGGGTATAGGTAATGCCTTTCATGCCACCGAGTACGGCGTAGATGAAGACGATACCCATACCGGTGAACAGACCCACTTCATAACTGGTTTCGAGGAAGCGGGAAAACGCCACGCCGATACCTTTCATCTGGCCGATAACATAGGTGATCGAGGCAAAGATCAGACAGATGACAGCCACGATACGCGCAGTCTTCGAGTAGAAACGTTCACCGATAAATTCCGGCACGGTGAACTTGCCGAACTTGCGCAGATATGGCGCCAGCAGCAGGGCCAGCAATACATAACCGCCGGTCCAGCCCATCAGGAAGACCGAGCCACCGTAACCGGTGAAAGCGATCAGACCCGCCATGGAGATAAAGGAAGCCGCAGACATCCAGTCAGCAGCGGTGGCCATGCCGTTGAGCACCGGGTGTACACCCTTGCCAGCAACATAGAACTCACCTGTGGTTGAGGCACGCGACCAGATCGCGATACCAATGTAGAGCGCAAAAGTCGCGCCCACGACGATATAGGTTAATGTTTGTAGATCCATTGATCAGCTCCTCAGTCTTCGTGAACGTCGTATTTGCGATCCAGAGCGTTCATGCGCTTGGCATAGACGAAGATCAGAATCAGAAATGTGTAGATCGAGCCTTGCTGGGCAAACCAGAAGCCCAGACCAACGCCACCAATACGAATGTTATTGAGTTCATCGACCAGCAGAATGCCGAACAGATAGGAAACGACAAACCAGATAGCCAGCAGGATCGACATCAGTCGAATGTTCTCCCGCCAGTAAGCAGCAGCCTTGTTATCCATCAGGATTACCTCTCAGTTATTGTTGTCAGGACAAAATGAAAGCTGATCGAAAAGGTCAATGGAAACCGACACCTTATATTTATTGGGTTTTGTACTGGCAGCCGATCAGCAGCAGGATTGTTGGGCTATTCGAAAAAATTGTCAACTAATACAGTAATTTATATATATCCAGAACGAAGCGACGGATGGTTTTGAATGCGTTGGTATGTAACTGAATTTAATGTTCATTGTTACCAAAGGTAACGCAACTGTTTCCGATGGGGGCTTGGCTTAATTTTAATTTCGGTACGGTGCTGATCAAACGCAGAAAAAATACTGCCTGTAGTTGCGGCGCACGAGTGGATAATCATGCTTACGTTTTGTGCATGCAATCATCGTTGTTTTTTTACTACTTCTTGATGACTCTGAAAGGGCGCGGGCAGTCGGTCTGCCGCAAGTTTGCAACCTGTAGGTACTGGGTGGGATTTTTCTGCTGTATCTGTTTACAAGGCTTCGCCTTGCGCCTTGAATGCTGTGAACTGTGATTGAACGATGTTTCAGTTCTTTAAATCTCGCGTTCTCTATAAAACGATTCGCACTTGCCTGGATTCTTTCGAACCCGATAAAAAAATTCTTTTTTGACCAAAGTCAAGGCGACAAATTGTCGCAGCACCGATAACTGTTTGCCTACTGGTTTCCACACACAAGATGAAGCCTGTATTTATAAATTCAACAACTAGGGGTGGGTATGAATACAAGATTAAAACAACTTTGCAGCATGCTGATAGGAGCTGGCCTGACCGCAGGACTGGCAACCAGCGCGCATGCTGCCGATTCACTCAAGGATGTGATGGAAGCACGTGGCCTGACGGAAAAAGACATTCTTGCCGCAGCCAAGACCTATACACCAACCGGCGGACGTGACGAGTATCTGGCGTTCAGTTCCGGCGGACAGAGCGGCCATGTCATTGTTTACGGTGTGCCGTCCATGCGTATTTTGAAATACATCGGTGTGTTCACGCCGGAACCCTGGCAGGGTTATGGTTTTGATGACGAGTCAAAAGCGGTGCTGGCCCAGGGTAACCCGGATGGCGAAATCGCTTACGGTGACACGCACCACCCGGCTTTCTCGGAAACCGAAGGTGAATACAACGGTCGTTATCTGTTCATCAACGACAAGGCCAATCCACGTATCGCTGTGATTGATCTGCACGATTTTGAAACCAAGCAGATCGTTGCCAACCCGTTCTTCAAGTCAGCTCATGGTGGTGCCTTTGTCACCCCCAACACGGAATACGTCATGGATGCAGCCCAGTACGCGGCGCCGATCAGCAATGACTATGTGCCGCTGGAAGAATTCAACGACAAATACCGTGGTGGTCTGACTTACTGGAAGTTCGATAACGATAAAGGCCGCATCGACGCAGCCAGTTCGTTTACATTTGAAATGCCGCCGTACAGCCAGGACCTTTCCGATGCGGGTAAAAATGCCAGCATGGGCTGGGGCTTCACCAACTCATTCTGTTCTGAACGTTATGTTGGTGGTGACAATCGTCCGCCGTTCGAAGCCGGTTGTTCGCAAAAAGACACCGACTTCCTGCACGTGACCAACTGGAAAAAAGCGGCAGAGCTGGTTGCCGCCGGCAAGGTCAAGAAAGTCAACGGTGCTTACCTGATCACCATGGATCAGGCAGTCAAGGAAGGTCTGATGTACCTGATCCCGGAACCGAAGAGCCCGCACGGTGTTGACGTCAATCCGGCCGGTACCCACATCATCGTGTCCGGCAAGCTCGACAGCCATGCCTGGGTTTACAGCTGGGAAAAAATCCAGAACGCCATCAACAACAAGAAGTTCGAAGGCAAGGACCCATACGGTATTCCCATCATTGCGATGAAAGATGCGCTGCATACCCAGGTGCAGGTCGGTCTGGGACCATTGCATACCCAGTATGATTCGAAAAACTGCGTGGCTTATACCTCCATCTATGTTGATTCCATGGTCACCAAGTGGGACTACTGTGAAGGCAAGGTGCTGGACCAGTTGCACATCCATTACAACATCGGTCACCTGGTTTCCATGGAAGGCGATTCCGTCTCGCCGGACGGCAAATACCTCATCGCGTTGAACAAGCTGGCGATCGACCGTTTCAACCCGGTGGGTCCGCTGCATCCGCAGAACCATCAGTTGATCGACATCAGCGGCGACAAGATGCAGCTGTTGTACGACATGCCATTGCCGTTGGGCGAACCGCACTATGTGGTTGCCATCAAGGCCGACAAACTGAAACCGGCGGTACGCTACAAGTCCGGCTGGGACAGCCGCACCGACTCACGTTCCCCCTGGAAGACCCGTGCCGGTCGCGAAAAGATCGAGCGTAAGGATGGCGTGGTGCATGTATATGCCACTGTGATTCGTTCTCACATCACACCGGAAGTTATCGAGGTGGAAGAGGGTGAGACTGTTTCACTGCACATCACCAACCTGGAACGTGCCGAGGATGAAACGCACGGTTTCGCTATCTACGATGAGAACGTGCAGCTCTCGATCGAACCGGGCAAAACCGTATCGGCTACCTTCAAGGCAGACAAACCTGGTGTCTATCCGTATTACTGCACCGAGTTCTGCTCCGCGCTGCATTTGGAAATGCAGGGTTACCTGATGGTCAAACCAAAAGGCTATCAGGCCAAAACCACCAGCATGAAAGAAGGCCAGGCCTATACCAAGGCGGATTACGAGAAACAGGTCAAAACCAATGTCGATACCCAGGCGGTCATCGATTCCGTGGTTGGCTTCATCACCAGTCATAACTACAAGGACTTCCCGGAAGTTGTAGCACTGGTGGAAGACGCGACTGACCAACTGGGCTTTGCCGAAGAAGCCAGGAAGAAAGCCGAAGGGTACGCTGCCAAAGGCGATTACCAGAACGCGACTCTCTGGGCTGGTCAGCATTGGCAGTATCAGGTGAAAACCGCTGACCTGGGGCTGCGCGCCAAAACCTTCCTGGAAGAGCATGGTGCGGTCAAGGTGACCAAGTAACGAACAAAGTTATCTCAACTTTGTGAAGTGCAAGATGCAGGGGAGGCATAATGCTTCCCCTGTTTCGTTGGAACACAATATTTCCATATTAACTGGGGTGAAATTATGAAGTTGTCCAAATCGTTTATGCTGGTTTCTGCGGTGTTGTTTTCATGGTCAGTTTCCAGCGCTGTCATGGCTGATGGCGCAGCACTGTATCAGGCCAAAACCTGCTGGTCATGTCACGGCAAGGATGCAAAAACACCTTTGCTGCCGATTTATCCGCGTCTCGCCGGGCAAAATGCCGACTATGCTTTCAATCAGATGAAAGACATCAAGTCCGGCGCCCGCGCCAATGGCCAGTCCGCCGCCATGAAGGGGGTTATGGGACTGGTTAACGAGGAAGAAATGCGTGAAATAGCCAATTGGCTGGCTACCCTGAAATGATCCAGACCGGAGTTTGACCCTGGCGATTTGATATAGGTCAAACATATTAGATTTTACTTATGGTGCAATTTTAGCCACTGATACACACGCACATAGGGCCTGAACCCGCAATCGGGTTCAGGCATGAAATTCACGCCCTGCTGCGGCAGGGTCAAACTGAGAGTAACGTTATGAAGTGCAAATTACTGTTCCGAACCGGTTTGCTGGCGCTGGGCCTTGTTTCCGCAATGACGGTATCTGCGGCTGATGTGGTTGAGTGGAATGCCGAAGGTGGCGAGAAAACCAAAGCCATGACCCTGACGCCGGACCGGGAAAACGGCATCGAAGTTTACGAAGTCTGTTCCGCCTGCCATCTGCTGGAAGGTTGGGGCACAGAGAACGGTACCTTCCCGCAAATTGCCGGGCAGCACCGCGAGGTATTGATCAAGCAGCTTGCCGATATTCGTGCACTTAACCGTGACAACCCGACCATGTATCCGTTTGCCTTGCCGGAATCCATCGGAGATGAGCAGGCGATGGCTGACGTGACGGCCTACATCGCCCGGTTACCGATGAACCCGGATAATGGCAAGGGTCCCTGGGAGAAAGGCACGCCCGAGTATGAACAGGGCGCCAAGCTCTACAAGGATAACTGTGTCAAATGTCACGGTGAAAACGGCGAAGGCAATGCCGAGAAATTCTATCCGCGTATCGAAGGTCAGCATTACAAATACATGGTGCGCCAGTTTGAATGGATTCGTGATGGCAAACGACGCAATGCCAATCCGGAAATGGTGGACCAGATCAAGCGTTTCACCGACAAGGACATGCAGATGGTGATCAACTGGGTATCACGTACACCGGTCAATCCCAAGGATCTGGCGCCGTCGGTCGACTGGCAAAACCCGGACTATAACTAGTCCATTCGAGCTTCCCGAGTGAACAGTGGCTCCCGTTACGAACGGGAGTCATTGTTCATAGGAAGTTGTCATTGATGCGTCGCATCGAATAACAGATTTTGTAAAGGTCATCTCGTTATGAGTACAGCCTCATTGGATCAGCAGACTGTCAAAGTCGGTATTCTGTCGCTTTTCGGTATCGCCTTGCTGGCGGTCATCTTTTATGCCCCGATCTGGTGGGTGTCACTGACCGCACCGAATTATCCTCCCGAGTCATTCCCGGATGGCGTGCGCATCGAGTTTCACATTAACGGCGTGTTCAACGGTTGCGAAAAGCAGAACAAGGCGGAAATCCAGGAAGAGGAAGCGCTCGACTGTGTGCATGAAATGGACACCATCAATCATTATGTCGGCATGTACCCGATTGCTGCCGGCGGCCCGGTAGAGCGTGGTTATGGCCAGTTTCTGATGGTTTTCCTGGCGGTCATGTTGCTCGGTTTTGTCTGCACCATGCCAAAAATCCGCATGTTGCTACTGGCGGTCGGTTTTGCCGGCATCGCCATCTGGATGTACCTGACCCTGTACACCGAGGACGGTTTCCAGTTGCAGAACGCCGGCTATGTTGAAGCCCTGGTGACCTCACTCGATCAGGATGCCAGTGACACCTCCAGGGATGAGCCGGAAATCGTCATCGGCGGCATTACCGGTGTGTTGAAGAAATCGCTGGAAGATTCCGGTGTCGAGGTGATCCTGCCGTCGCAACTGGAACAACAGAAAAAGCAGGCAAAGACCGAAGAGTCCGGCAAGCTGCAGTTGATCGAGCAACTCAAGGCGACGTATCAGATCGATCGCGCCAGGTCACCGGAGCTGGCGGAATGGAATGGCAGTTCCTTTCAGGTAATGTCATGGCATTACGCCAAGAGCCTGGCTCGTTACTTTAATAATCCGACTGAAATCAAACCCATGGTGAAAACCCTGGAGATTGCCATTCACGTGGTTTTCTGGGGTCTGCTCGGCGCCATGGCCCTGCTGGTTTTCGGTGCGCGTAAAAACAGCGGCCTGCTGTACTGGCTGCTGGTGCTGGTGCCGATGGCGTTGCCGTTGTTCTTTTTGATTGATTATTCCGCCTGGCTCTGGTGGTACGGCCATACCCTCAATGACATGGGGGCGTTTTCGGTCAAGCCGTTCATGCCGACGGTTTTCGGTGATGGTAAGGTGGCGCAGTTCACCACGCATTCCTATCCTGATACCGGCTTTGGTCTGATGATGTTGCTGTTTGTCGTGCTGGCACTGGCGGCATTGCTGCGGCGAAAACAGTTCAAGTCTGCGAATCAGTAAATACATGCTGCGCTATCTGGCCGTATGTTTGGTACTGCTGCAAATACCGCTGGTTGGTCATGCTGATGGCTATCCGCTGTTGCAGGATCTGGTGGATGCGGCTGAGCCGAATAGCACTCTGGTGCCGCCAGCCGGTACCTATGCCGGCCCGGTAACGCTGGATTTTCCCCTGACCATCGACGGCCAGGGCAAGGTGACCATTGATGGCGGCGGCAAGGGCTCGGTGATATATGTGGATACCGATGGCGCAGTGCTGAAAAACCTGCACCTGACCAATTCGGGCGATTCGCACAATGACATCGATGCCGGTATCCAGGTGCGTGGAAATTTCAATGTCATCAAGGACAACGTCATCGACAACTGTCTGTTCGGTGTTGACCTGCAGCAGTCGGAACACAATATCGTGCGACGCAACCGCATTTCATCGAAACCCAAGGAACTCGGGGTGCGCGGCGACTCGGTGCGGCTCTGGTACAGCTTTCACAACAAGATTACCGACAACATCATCCGGGACAGTCGCGATATGGTGGTCTGGTATTCGGCGGAAAATACCATTGCTCGCAACGATTCGCGCAACGGCCGCTACTCGTTGCATTTCATGTACTCACGTTACAACGATGTCGATTCCAATCATTATGAAAACAACTCGGTCGGTATTTTCCTGATGTACAGCGATGGTGTGGTGGTGCGCAATAATTACATTTCCTACGCCAACGGGCCGACCGGCATGGGCATCGGCTTCAAGGAAACCTCGGATGTTGAAATTTCCAACAACCAGATCCTGTATTGCGCGACCGGCTTGTACATCGATGTTTCTCCGTATGACCTGGAAACCACCAATCGCATCCACGACAATGTCATCGCCTTTACCAGTGTCGGTATAGACTTTCTCAACGACTGGCAGGGCAATGTGTTTGAACGTAATTCATTCAAGGGAAACCTGACGCAAATATCGGTGTCGGGTGGCAAGACCGCCAATCGCAATGTCTGGAAAGGCAACTACTGGGACGACTACGAAGGCTTTGACCGCAACCGCGATGGTGTAGGCGATACGCCGTATGAGCTTTACAGTTATTCCGATCGCATCTGGATGGATGTGCCGGCGGCGCGATTCTTCCAGGGCACGCCGGTCATGGCAGTGCTGGATTTTCTCGAACGGCTGGCGCCGTTCAGTACACCGAACCTGCTGGTGAAGGACGAACAGCCATTGATGTCAGCCAGGGCGCAATTATGAGTAATGCAGACAAACCGACTACAGCAAAAAAAGCCGGTGCCGTAAGCCGCAAGAAAAAACAGACCAGCCGGCGTGAGTTTCTGCGCTCGGCCGCGTTGACGGTCGGTGTGGTCAGCGCCTCGCTCGCCGGTTTGTTGCCGGTGGTGCAGGGGGCTTCCAGCCGCCTGCGGCCGCCGGGCGCGATCAAGGACCTGCTCAATGAACAGAAATTTCTCGCCGCTTGTATCAAGTGTGGCCAGTGTGTACAGGTGTGTCCGGTCAATGCCATCAAGCTGGCTGAACTGGATGACGGCGCCGGCATTGGCGTGCCTTACATCGATGCGAGGCAGCAGGCCTGCGACTTTTCCTGTGACGGCCTGCAATGCGTGCTGGCTTGCCCGACCGGCGCCTTGACGCACGATCTGGATTACCCGGCCGATGCGCGTATGGGTTTTGCACGTCTGGCCCGGCCGCGCAGTTGCCTGGCGGTGCAGGGCAAGGGTTTCAAGGGACAGGCGCGCGGGGCGAACTACCGAGGCCTGCTGCGCTATGACGAAGTGGATCGCTGGAATCCGATCCCGGTTGCGGAGCATCCCTATGATCTCGAGTTGTGCGATCTGTGTGTGCGCCAGTGCCCCATCGAGATCCGCATCACGCAATGTCAGGAAAAGGACCAGCAACAGGCCGAGGCCGGGCAGCCGCGCCGGCTGGAGCGCGTCGCCGAACAGCACGGCAATGAATGCCCGCCGCGACACGCGATTGAACTGCAGCCGATTGCTGGAGATGACGGTGTCAAACGCATGCAACCGGTGGTGCTGGATGGCTGTGTCGGCTGCGGTGTGTGTGAAATGATCTGTCCGGTTGAAGGTGCTGCCGCCATCGTGGTGGATATCGACAAGATCACGGACGCGGGGTGAGATTGATATGAATTACATTAAAGAATCGCTCTCTCAGGTGTTTGGCAACAAACCCAACCGGCCGAAGAAAGATGAACAACCGGAAGCGCTGAAGGCGATTTATGAGGCGAAAAAAGGCAGTCTTACCAAGGGTGAGCTGCAGGCCATGCGCCACGAACACAAAAAGACCTGCTGCAATAAATGGCAAAGACGGCGCTGGACGACACTGATTGTCGTCAACCTGCTGTTTCTGGTTTCCTATGTGTTTGACGTGCAGTTGCTGGAAGGCGCCTTGACCGCGTCGCGTTTTGTCGGCTTCCATTTTGCGGATCTCAATTCCGCTTTGCAGGTCATGCTGGCCTACAAACACGTGGTGTTGAATCTGGTGATTGGCACGGTGACGGTGTTCATCATGTGGCTGCTGCTCGGCGGCCGGACCTTCTGTTCCTGGGTGTGCCCGTATCATTTGCTGGCCGAGTGGGCGGAGTATCTGCATATCTGGCTGGTGGAAAAAAAGCTGGTCAAGAATCACACCTTCAATCGTAAGACGCGCAGTGTGTTTTACGTGATTTTTGCGTTACTGGCACTGTTGTCCGGCTATACGGTGTTTGAAACCATTTCACCGACCGGCATTCTCAGCCGCGCGCTGATTTACGGCCCCGGCATCGCCTTGGTCTGGGTTGGTGTGTTGTTGTTGTTTGAGGTGTTTTATTCGCGCCGTGCCTGGTGCCGCTATGTCTGCCCGATCGGTGTGACCTACGCGGTGGTTGGCGTCGCATCACCGATACGCGTTACCTATAACGCCGAATCCTGTCACCATGAAGGTGATTGCCGCAAGGTCTGTGAAGTGCCACATGTGCTGGACCTGACTATTCGCGGTGCGGCGGCGGACATTAATCAGGACGTTACTTCCGACTGCACACGCTGTGGCATGTGCGTTGATGTCTGTCCGACCGATTCCCTGACCTACAAAATCAAGGGCCTGGACAAGTTCCTGTGATGAGCCAGACATGATCCGCTTTAACAAGGTCGTCAAACGCTTTCGCCGCAACGAGGTGCTCAAGGGCATTGACCTGAGCATCGTGCGTGGCCAGCGCGTTGCGCTGGTTGGCTCCAACGGTGCCGGTAAAACCACGCTGATTCGCTGTTTGCTGGGGCAGTACAACTACAGCGGCGCGGTGACCATTGACGACCTGAATCCGCGTCAGCATCGCCAGCGGGTTCTTGCTAAAGTGGGGTTTGTTCCGCAATTGCCTCCGCCATTACGTATGCCGGTGGGTCAATTGGTACGTTTTTCGGCGAGTTTGTGTGGGTCTGACCCTGAGCGCATGAATCTGGTTGCGGCGCAGCTGGGTTTTGATGCCAGGCAATTCCGCCACCAGCCGTTCGTCAAGCTGTCCGGTGGCCAGAAGCAGAAACTGCTGATCGCTATCGCGCTCGGTCGTGACAGCGAGCTGCTGGTGATGGATGAGCCGGCCGCGAATCTGGATCCGGAAGCGCGCCACATCCTGTTCAAGCTGCTGGCCGAAAAGCAGCAGACTGCCGCCATGCTAATTTCCAGCCACCGTCTCGACGAGGTCGCGCCGTTGGTCAATCGTGTCATTGAGATGGATCAGGGCAAAATCGTGCTGGACGATGAAGTGGCCGACCTGGTGGATATGTCCAGCCGTCTGAGCTGTCGCATCCGCATACTACGGGCGGAAGAGGCGTTTGCCAGGGCGCTGACCGAGTGGGGCTTTAGCGGCGCACCGGATCGTATGTTGTGGCAAGGCGAGATTGCCGGTCCTGACCGCCTGCGCTTCCTTGGTATGCTATCGCGTTATGCGGCATTGCTGGCGGCGGTGGAGATGCACGAAGCCGATGTGCAAACCGGGGCGGAATATGTTGCCTAGAATCCTCCTGCCACTGTGCTGCCTGGCGCTGCTTGCCTGCTCGCCGCAACCGGACAGCGGTCCGGTTGAGGTGAAATTCGACCGCGACACCTGCGAGCGTTGCCGCATGCTGTTGAGCGATCCGCATTTTGCCGCCCAGATTCGTTATTTCCCTGCAACGGAGCAACGCTCGCGTGTCGCCAAATTCGATGACATCGGCTGCGCCGTATTGTGGTTGCAGGGCAAGCCGTGGGAACACGACAGCAGAACCGAAATCTGGGTGGCTGATTTCCGTAACGGCGAGTGGATCGATGCGCGCAGCGCCAGTTATGTGAAACGCAAGTCTTCACCGATGGAATACGGGCTTGGCGCACAGGCCGAAGCGCTGGATGGTGCGCTGAATTTCGAACAGGCCAGACAACACATTGCTGAAGTCGAGCAACGCTTCAATATCCACGGTCAGCAGTTGCAGCAACGTTTGCAGCAACAGGCAAAACAGCGGGAGCAGCTGCAATGAAAAATCTCTGGTTGACGGCTTATGCCGATATCATCGAATCGCTGCGCGCACGCTGGTTTATTGTTTACTCACTGGTGTTTGGCGGTATTGTCGTCATCCTGTTTGCATTTGGCCTGTCCGAGTCGCGCATCATGGGCTTTACCGGTTTGTCACGCTTGCTGGTGACCTACATTCAGTTGTCCATGGCGATCCTGCCGGTGTTTGTGTTGATCACCACGGTGCGCTCCGTGGCCGGCGACCGCGAGGCCGGTGTGTTTGAATACATGCTGTCGCTGCCGGTGACGCTGGCCGCCTGGTTCTGGGGGCGCTTGCTGGGCCGCTTTTTTGTGGTGTTCCTGCCGGTGTTTCTGGCCATGGCGGGCGCCTTGCTCTGGGGCGTGTTGAAAGGCGCTGCAATACCCTGGAATCTGTTTCTGTATTACAGCGCTTTGCTGATGGCGCTGGCCTGGTGTTTTCTCGGCATCGGCATGCTGATCTCGACACTGGCGCGTTCCTCGGATGTAGCCCAGGGCGCGGCATTTGTCATCTGGCTGCTGTTGCTGTTGTTTCTCGACCTGATTTTGCTGGGCGTGCTGATTCAACATCATCTGCCACCGGAAACAGCGGTTGCCGTGGCGCTGGCCAACCCGATGCAGGTGTTTCGCACCGCCACCATGATGCTGTTTGATCCGCAACTGGTGCTGCTCGGCCCGACGGCATTTGTCATTCTGGATCATTTCAGCCAGGCCGGTTACATCGCCTACGCGGTACTTTATCCGCTGTTGTTTGGCAGCCTGTGCGCAATACTGGGTTTCTGGGCGTTTAAACGCAGTGACTTGCCATGATTGCGACCGTGAAAAATATCACCACAGCAAATCAGCGGGCGCAGTTTATTGTCACGCTGCTGTTGCTGCTGGTCGCACTGGGCTGGTTCGCTTACCGGCAATTGCCACAGCCGGCCCCGCTGGAAGTGATCAACGCGCTGGTCGACCCGGACTGTGATTTGCGCGCCGGACCCTGTGAGACCAGGCTGGCCAATGGCGCGGTGCTGCGTTTTGGCATCGAGCCGCGGCTTATTCCCCTGATGCAGGAATTGACGCTGTTGGTGCAAGTGTCCGGCATGCATGTCGAGCAGGTGACAGTGGAAACCAATGGAATGGATATGGACATGGGCTTTAACCATACGACGTTGCGTAGAGTCGGTGTCGGCCAGTTTCGCGGTACGGCGGATTTGTCTTATTGCGTGCGGGATGCGATGCAATGGCAGTCGACCGTGCAGTTGCGCACCGCCGGGCAGCTCTACCGGGTGCCGTTTCAGTTTATTACCGTGAAAGAGGCTGCGGTTCGCTGAAATGATGCGATCAGTCGTCGGCGGTGGATAGCCAGGCGAAGATGTCGGTCAGTTCGGCATCAGTGAAGTCATCCAGTAATTCGCTGTTCGGTTCGTCCGGGTCGTGTATGCGGATTTTCTGGCGCAGTTTTTTTACCTGCCGCCACAGATAACTGGTGTACTGGCCGGCCAGCAGTGGAACGGCTTTTTTGTCATGGCCGAAACCGTCCGGG
>JASFVP010000067.1:0-14184 GCA_050049775.1 Chromatiales bacterium | reverse complement strand
CCACGAGTCCGGCATCCAGACAGTTGTACTGGATGGAGATAACGTCCGTCATGGACTCAATGCCGGGCCTGGTATGCTGAAAGATACTCATGGAAAAGAATTTTCCTCACGTTTTGGCCTGGGATTTTCAGCTATCGACCGTGAAGAGAATATTCGCCGCATCGGCGCCGTGGCAGAAATATTTTCACAGACAGCGATTATTGCACTTACTGCCTTTATCAGTCCTTACCGTATCGACAGAGACAGAGTCCGTAATACCTTGAAGCAAGGTGAGTTTATTGAGATCTTCGTGGACACTCCGATTGAAGTATGTGAGCAACGCGATCCCAAAGGCCTCTACAAAAAAGCTCGTGCCGGTGAAATCAAGGGTTTTACGGGTATTGATGATCCCTATGAAGCTCCCGTCGCACCGGAGCTTGTGTTGCTGGCAGCGACGAAAACACCGGACGTACTTGCCGATGAAGTCATTGATTACTTAAAGGCAAAAGGAATTATCAGCGGATAAGTGATTCAACTGAGCCCGACTCGCCATGCTCAAAGAGGCATGGTCTTAAATTAGTAACCTTCTGCGTGGCTCGCCTGGTCGAAAGCTGGAGAGAGAGTGGCTAATTTGCCACCAACCTTCCCCTCTGTTTTGATGCGTCACGCCGGAAGGCAGGCGGGAAAACATGAAGCCAAAACAGGGGGAAGACGGTTTTGGTTCTTTTGCCGGCATCAACTGCCTCCCTCTCCCTTGAGGGGAGAGGGTTGGGGCGAGGGGGTATGTTCAGTGTTATTCACCCCTCACCCTCACCCTGGCCCTCTCCCAAACTCGGGAGAGGGGATAGTCGGAATCCGACATTCAGCCGTTATTTGAAGCCCCGGGTTTTTAGACGTTGGAGTGTTCACATCATGTAATCACCGTCGGCTTATCCCTACCGGTAATCTCCTTAATCTTCGCCACCTGCTCAGCAATCACAAACAACGGCGCCATAACATCGTTGATCTCGGCATTGATCTGCCCCGCATCATTCACATAACGCTCGAAATACACACGCAAGGTGCTGCCTTCGGTGCCGGTGCCGGACAGGCGGAAGATGATGCGTGAGCCGTCGGTAAAACCGATACGGATGCCCTGGTGTGATGACACACTTTGATCGACCGGGTCGGTATATTCAAAGTCGTCGGCGAATTTCACTTCGAGTCCTTCAAGCTGCTGACCGCTGAGGTTATCCAGTTGCTGTTTCAGGCCATCCATGAGCTGGTTGGCTTTGCCGCTGTCGATGGCTTCGTAGTCGTAACGGGTGTAGAAGTGACGGCCGTATTCCGCCCAGTGCTGTTGCATGATCTCGGCCACCGGTTGCTGGCGGGCGGCGAGCAGGTTGAGCCAGAACAACACGGCCCAGACACCGTCTTTTTCGCGTACGTGGTTGGAGCCGCTGCCGAAGCTTTCCTCGCCGCAGAAGGTGATCTTGCCGGCATCGAGCAGGTTGCCGAAAAACTTCCAGCCGGTCGGTGTTTCATAACAGGCCAGGCCAAGCTTCTCTGCAACGACGTCGGCGGCCTGGCTGGTCGGCATGGAGCGCGCCACGCCGCTGACCTTGCCCTGGTAACCCGGAATCAGTTCGGCGTTGGCCAGCATGACAGCGAGACTGTCGCTGGGCGTGACAAAAAAGTTGGCGCCGAGAATCATGTTGCGATCACCGTCGCCGTCGGAGGCAGCGGCGAAGTCGAGTGCGCTGTCGCCGGTGGTTAATTCGACAATTTGTTTGGCGTGGCTCAGGTTGGGATCTGGATGGCCGCCGCCGAAGTCGACCAGGGGCGTGCCGTTGATGACGGTGCCGGCCGGTGCGCCGAGCATGTCTTCGATGATGCGTTTGGCGTACGGGCCGGTGACGGCGTGCATGGCGTCAAACGCCATTTTGAAATCGCCGGATTGGAGCAGGGCGGATATCTTGCCGAAATCAAACAGCTGCGACATCAGCTCGGCGTAGGCATCGACGCTGTCCACCACGTCGATCTGCATGCCATTGCCGTCGGTCATGCTGTGCGGCTTACCCAGGTCCACGTCCGGCTCGTCGGTGATGCGGTAGCTGGTGAGATTGACCGTGTGCTGGTAAATGGCCTCGGTGATTTTTTCCGCCGCCGGGCCACCGTTGGCGCTGTTGAACTTGATGCCGAAATCGGCGTTTTCACCGCCGGGGTTGTGGCTGGCCGACAGGATGATGCCGCCGGCGGCCTGATTCAAACGAATCAGGTGCGAGGCCGCCGGTGTCGACAGCAGGCCGTTCTGGCCGACGATGACACGCTTGATGCCGTTGGCTGACGCCATTTTCAGGATGATCTGGATGGCTTCGATGTTGTAGAAGCGACCGTCGCCACCGAGCACCAGGCTGTTGCCGGCGAGTTGCGGCTGCGAATCGAAAATCGCCTGCACGAAGTTGTGCAGATACTGGCCTTGCATGAATACTCGGGTTTTCTTGCGCAGGCCGGAAGTGCCGGGTTTCTGGTCGTTAAACGGGCTGGTGGCGACGGTGCTGACTGACATTTTCACTCCAAATGCGGTTGCTTTGGCCGCATTCTATGTTTTTTTTCAGGGAATCTCGATAATTGCCCTTGAAAAAAACCACGCCAGCCCCACATCGCTGTCAGATTTGTCTGCAAACCACTGAAAACAAATGACTGGAGAGAGTGACACCATGACCATAGAGGCCCAGAAAGAAACGTTGGAATTTCAGGCGGAAGTCAGCCAGGTTCTGAATCTTGTGATTCGTTCGCTGTATTCCAACAAGGAAATTTTTCTGCGTGAACTGATTTCAAATGCATCCGACGCCGCCGAAAAACTGCGTTTCGAGGCGCTCAGCGATGACGGCCTGTACGAGGACGATGCCAATCTGCACATCCGCATCTCGGTAGACGAGGAAGCCGGCAGCATCACCATCGATGACAACGGCATTGGCATGAGCCGCCAGGAAGTCGGCGAAACCATTGGCACCATCGCCAGCTCCGGCACCAAGAAATTCCTTGAGAAAATGACCGGCGAGCAGTCCGAGGACAGCCAGCTGATCGGCCAGTTCGGTGTCGGTTTTTATTCTGCTTTTATCGTTGCCGACAAGGTCTCGCTGACCACACGTCGTGCTGGCCTCGGACCGGAACACGGTGTGCGCTGGACCTCAACCGGCGAGGGCAGCTACACCATCGAAAATGTCGACAAGCCGCAGCGCGGCACAAGCATCACCCTGCACCTGCGTGAAGACGACAAGGAATTTCTGCAGCCGTATCGCCTGCGCGGCATCGTCAGTAAATTCTCCGACCACATCGCCATCCCGATCGAAATGCTCGAGGAAGTGATGCCACCGGAAGACGAAAAGGAAGAACCGAAAACCCCGGAATGGGAAAAGATCAACAAGGGCACTGCCTTGTGGATGCGTAACAAGTCCGATATCACGGACGAAGAATACAACGAATTCTACAAGTCGGTCGGCCATGACTTCACCGATCCGTTGCTGCACGTGCATAACCGTGTCGAAGGCAAGAACGAATACACCTCGCTGTTGTTCGTACCGGCACGTGCGCCGTTCGATATGTGGGACCGAGAGCCAAAGCACGGCGTGAAACTCTATGTGCGCCGTGTCTTCATCATGGATGAGGCCGACAAGCTGATGCCGCATTACCTGCGCTTTGTAAAAGGTGTGGTTGATTCCGATGACCTGCCGCTGAATGTATCGCGCGAAATCCTGCAGCACGACAAGAAGATCGACAGCATTCGCACCGCCAATGTGAAGCGTGTGCTGGACGCACTGGAAAAACTCGCTAAAAAGGACAAGGAAAAATACCAGAGCTTCTGGAAAGAGTTCGGTCGCGTGCTTAAGGAAGGACCGGCGGAAGACTTCACCAATCGCGAAAAAATTGCCGGCCTGCTGCGTTTTGCTACGACCAAGTTTAACGATGAAGGTGAAACCGTATCGCTGGATGATTACATTGAACGCATGCAGGAAAAGCAGGAAAAGATTTATTACATCACAGCCGACAGCCTGGCTGCGGCCAGGCACAGCCCGCATCTGGAAGTGTTCAAGAAAAAGGATGTCGAGGTTCTGCTGTTGACCGACCGTGTCGACGAATGGCTGGTCTCACACCTGACCGATTTCAAGGGCAAGCACCTGCAATCGATCGCCAAGGGCCAGCTGGACCTGGGTGAACTCGGCGACAAAGAGGAAAAGGAACAGCAGGAAAAAGCTGCCGAAGAGCACAAGAGCCTGATCGAGCGCATTACCAGCGCGCTGGGCGACAGCGTCAAGGAAGTGCGTGTCAGTGTGCGCCTGACCGAATCACCGGCCTGTCTGGTAGTTGGCGATTACGACATGAGCCAGAACATGGCGCGTGTACTCAAACAGATCGGCCAGGATGCGCCGATGCCGACGCCGATTCTGGAAATCAACGTGGAACACCCGCTGCTCGACAAAATGGATAGGGAGAGTGACGAGGATCGCTTCGCCAATCTGGCGCGCTTGCTGTTCGACCAGGCGCTGTTGGCCGAAGGTGGTCAGCTCGAAGACCCGGCCAGCTTTGTGCACAACATGAACCGCCTCATGCTCGATATGGCGGGCTGATCCATACCAATCAAATCCGGGGTAAAGCCCCGGATTTTTTTCGCGCTGATTAAAGTTATCAATCCAGTTATCGACATGCTCGAATGGTCCGCAAGCCGTGTTTCTGTCAGACTGGCTGCCGATTCAGCAACTACCTGGCAATAGCGTCCTGATAACCGGAATCGAGCCGGCTCTGACTGGCATCAATGTACGCCGGATTCGACACAGGTAGACTTTTAAGTTCGATACAGATTGAACAACGATAAAATTTAGGAGGAACACATGCGTATCATTCTTCTCGGCGGCCCGGGAGCCGGCAAGGGCACCCAGGCAGGTTTCATCAAGGACAAATTCAACATTCCACAGATTTCCACCGGCGACATGCTGCGCGCGCACGTCAAGGCCGGCACCGAACTCGGTGTTGCCGCCAAGAAAATCATGGACGAGGGCGGTCTGGTGTCGGATGACATCATCATGGGCATGGTCAAGGAACGCATCACCGATGATGATTGCCAGAACGGTTATCTGTTCGACGGCTTTCCGCGCACCATTCCGCAGGCCGAAGCATTGAAGGAAGCCGGTGTGCCGATCGATGCCGTGGTGGAAATCGACGTGGCCGACGAGGAAATCATCAAACGCATGTCCGGCCGTCGTGTGCACTTGGCCTCCGGCCGCACCTACCACGTGGTGTTCAATCCACCGGCCGAAGAGGGCAAGGATGATGTCACCGGCGAACCGCTGATCCAGCGCGACGATGACCAGGAAGACACCGTCAAGGCGCGCCTCAAGGTGTATCACGACCAGACCGAGCCACTGATCGATTTCTACAGCAAGGAAGCCGACGCCAGTAACTGCAAATACGTGAAAATCGACGGTGTTGGCGGTGTCGACCAGATTCGGGATGCGATCTTTGCCGGTCTGGCTTAAACTAGGCATCTGAAACTGCGCAAAAAAGCCGGATCTGTTCTGGCTTTTTTGTTCTCAAATGCCGGTCAGAGGGCCGGTTGAACCCAATATAAGGTGAATAATGTGGCTGTTGTCGAACTGACTGATGATGTATTTGAGAAAACCGTAACCGAAAACAATTTTGTCATCGTGGATTTCTGGGCGCCCTGGTGTGGCCCGTGTAAATCCTTTGCGCCGACCTATGAAAAAGTGTCCGAAGATTTCCCGGACATCGTTTTTTCCAAGGTAAATACCGAGGAACAACAACAGGTTGCGGCACATTTCCAGATTCGTTCCATTCCGACGCTGATGATTTTCCGCGACCAGATCATCATTTTCAGCCAGGCCGGTGCCTTGCCGGAAGGCGCATTCCGCGACCTTCTGCAGAAAGCCAGCGAACTTGACATGGACGAAGTCAGAAAACAGATCGAAGCCGAGCAAGCCGGCGCCGGCGACTCCTGATTCATGGCCGGAAAAAGTTACGGAAGACTTTTTCTCTGGCTGACTTTCCTGATTCTGCCGGCAAGTTGTTTCGCCGGCAGTTCCTTGCCGGACCTGATCGACTCGGTCAAAGCCTCGGTGGTGGCGATTGGCACCATTCAGAAAACCCGTAACCCACAGTACGTATTTTACGGCACCGGTTTTGTGGTGGATGACGGTAAAAAAGTCATCACCAACAAGCACGTCATCCCGGAAAAAATCGATTTCGAACACCATGAATACCTGGCTATATTCACCGGCAAGGGCAAAAGCACAATTGCCATACAAGCTGATCTGATTAAGCAGGACAAGCAACACGATTTGGCATTGCTGGAAATCGACAAGGCATTACCGGCGATGCAGCTCAACCAGACCGAGGTGCGAGAAGGTGACACAATTGCCTTGACCGGTTTTCCTTTAGGCATGGCTCTGGGTCTGCACCCGGTCACTCATACCGGTATTGTGTCGGCCATCACACCGATTGCCATTCCACCGGTCAGTCAGAAAAAGCTCAGTGCCGACATGATCCGGTCGTTAAGAAACCCGTTTCTGGTCTACCAACTTGATGCGACGGCGTATCCGGGCAATAGCGGCAGCCCGGTATATCATGTGAAGAGCGGCAAAGTGATTGGTGTGGTCAATTCGGTGTATGTAAAAAGTAAAAAGGAAACTGCAATATCTGCGCCATCCGGTATCAGTTACGCGATCCCGGTAAAGTACGTACACGAATTGTTGCAACGCTGATTCAGTCAGGCTTGCCTGGCTTGTATTGACTATTGTCAAAACCTGCTGCTGGCTGTTTCCAGTATGCTTTGATTATTCCCGCCAACGTCGGCAACACTTACCCTGTTATTCTCATGGTGATTGACTCTCCACGCTGCATCTTTTCTGCTGCATAGTCAGCTTTATGTTTGCGGTGTAGAAGTACACGCTGGCCGCACAATCAATTTCCAATGGTTGCAAATATGAGCAGTCCCATTAAAACAACCTGTCCTTATTGTGGTGTCGGCTGTGGCGTCGATATCAGCGTCAACCAGGATGGCAGTATTCAGGTCCGGGGAGATCAACAACACCCGGCCAACTACGGCAAGCTGTGCTCCAAAGGCTCGGCTTTGGGCCAGACCATCTCGGATGAAAATCGTTTGCTGCAACCGCGCATCAATAGCCAGCCGAGTGACTGGCCGTCTGCGATTCAAGAGGTGGCGGACAGGTTCCGGCAAGTCATCAATGAGCACGGTCCGGATGCGGTGGCTTTTTACGTGTCCGGGCAGTTGCTTACCGAGGACTACTATGTCGCCAACAAGCTCATGAAAGGCTTTATCGGCTCGGGCAACATCGACACCAATTCGCGTTTGTGCATGTCGTCTTCGGTGGCCGGTCACAAACGCGCCTTCGGCTCCGATACCGTACCGGGCTGTTATGAAGACCTGGAACAGGCCGACCTGATCGTACTGACCGGCTCCAACCTGGCCTGGTGTCATCCTGTGCTGTACCAGCGCATTGTGCTGGCCAAACGCAACAATGCGAACCTCAAGATCGTGGTGATCGATCCGCGCCGCACTGCTAGTTGCGATATGGCGGATCTGCACCTGCCATTGCGCAGCGGCAGTGACGCCATCCTGTTCAACGGCCTGTTGCACTGGCTGGACAGCCAGGGTTATCGAGACCAGCGTTTTGTCAACGAACACACCCAGGGCATTGATGAATGCCTGCACATTGCCCAATGGCATGCGCCATCGGCGCTGGCGGTAGCGGAACATTGTCGTCTGGACAAGGCTGATGTTGAACAGTTCTATCGCTGGTTTGCCGGCAAAGAACGTGTGGTGACGGTGTATTCACAAGGCATTAACCAGTCGAGCAGCGGCACTGACAAGGTCAATGCCATCATCAATTGCCATTTGTTGACCGGCCGCATCGGCAGGCCCGGCATGGGACCGTTTTCAGTTACCGGCCAACCCAACGCCATGGGTGGTCGTGAAGTCGGCGCTTTAGCCAACCAGCTGACCGCACATATGGACTTCGAACGTGCCGACCATGTGGATCTGGTCAAGCGCTTCTGGAATGCCACCAATATGGCCAGCGAGCCTGGTTTTAAGGCGGTGGATTTGTTTCAGGCAGTCGAACAGGGCAAGGTGAAAGCACTGTGGATCATGGCGACCAATCCGGCGGTCAGCCTGCCAGATAGCAATTTCGTCAACAAAGCGCTGGCGAAATGCGAATTCCTGGTGGTATCCGATGTCGTCGAAAACGACACCACGCGTTATGCCGATGTACTGCTGCCAGCTACCACATGGGGAGAACGTGAAGGGACGGTGACCAATTCGGAACGCTGTATCTCCCGCCAACGCGCGTTCAAACAGGCGCCAGGCGAGGCGAAGCATGATTGGTGGATGATATGCCAGGTCGCCAGGCAACTCGGTTATGACGGCTTTACCTATGAGACACAACACGACATCTTCAGTGAATATGCGCGACTGAGTGGCTTTGAAAATCACGGTGATCGTGACTTCGACATTTCCGCCCTGGCCGACATCAGCCCGGAGCAGTACGCACTGATGCCACCACAACAATGGCCAATACGGCAGAATGAAAACAGTCAGCAGCGCTTGTTTGGCAATGGTCAGTTTTATACCGACAGCCGCCGCGCCAATTTTGTACCGGTCACACCACGGCCACCCGGTATGTTGACCAACACCGATTACCCGCTGGTGCTCAACAGCGGCCGCATCCGTGACCAGTGGCATACCATGACACGCACTGGCATGGCACCGCGCCTGACCGGGCATGTGCCCGAGCCCTATGCCGAGTTACACCCTGATGATGGAGCAGCCTGTGGCATTGACGATGGCGCACTGTTGCGGGTAACCAGTCGTTGGGGGGAAATCATTGTGCGCGCCCGGTTGTCGCCAACCCAGCAGCCGGGCAATGTGTTTGTGCCGATGCACTGGAACGACCAGTTCGCCAGCGCCGCCAGGGTCGATTGCCTGGTCAATCCGCTTATGGACCCGCTTTCCGGTCAACCGGAATTCAAGCACACACCGGTGCGCATCAATGCCTACCAGCCGGTCTGGCACGGCTTTGTACTGGCACGCCATGAAATTCAGCCGCAACGAGCCACCTACTGGAGCAAGACCCGGCGCGAGGCTGTCTGGCACTACGAACTGGCCGGTGAGGAAAACATCGACGACTGGGCCGGCTGCGCGCGGGAACTGTTGTCGACGGCTTCTGGCAATCAGCAAGCGGACTGGAGCGAAATGCTGGACCTGGCGGAAAAACGCTACCACGCCGCGCGTTTTGTCGACGGCCAGCTCGAAGCCGTGGTCTTCATCGGCCCTGATCACGAGCTACCGCCACGCGACTGGCTGGTGCAATTGTTCAGCAAAGAGCAGATCACCGCACAGGAACGTTCTCGTATTCTGGCCGCGACACCCGGACCGGGCCAGCAGGATGTTGGGCGTATTGTCTGTTCGTGTTTCTCGGTCGGTGAAAATACCTTGCTCAAGGCCATTCGCGAAGATGGCCTGCAGACACCGGAAGCACTCGGCAAGAAGCTGCAGGCTGGTACCAATTGTGGCTCCTGTGTCCCGGAACTGCGCCTGTTAATCGCCAAAACTCTGGCCTCACAACAACCCGTCTGACCTTCTCAAACTAAAGTAACGCTCTCACCGCTGCCGGAAAGCAGAAATAAACGACTAATTTCCCGTGCGTGAATCAAGTTATGCGCCGAGTAACCGCTAAAAGAGTATGGAAATACTGCCTGCCATAAACAACTGACGGGAATGACAAAAAAATGCAAAACCCGCTAGTCAGAACGGAACCGCAAACGCAGGTTTCGGGGGTATTCAACAGCCGACCCAGCCGGAATTTCGTGGTGATGAGTCTGCTGATTCTGCTCATCGATGCCGTCTTTATCAGCATCAACTACTGGGCGGACTACAACGACCTCAATCGCGCGTTGTTGCAAAAAGGCCAGGATGACGAGACCTCATTCCATCTGGCGCTGAAATCAGAATCCGAGCACATGCGCCTGATGGCTTCCTATTTTGCCAACACGCCCGAAGTACAAAACCTGTTCCTGCAAGGACGCCGAGCCGTCGCGGCAGAAGGCGGGGGAACGGGCGGTCAGCGTGCTGCGCAGATTCGACAGCAACTCTATGACCTGGTCTCAATCGGCTGGAAACAGATTACCGAGGATTTCAATGTGCGTCAGTTGCATTTCCACCTGGCGCCTGGCGATACCTCATTTTTACGCGTGCACCAACCGGATCGCTTTGGCGATGACCTGACTTCCATCAGGCACAGCATCGTGTATAGCAACACACACATGAAGCCAACCCAGGGCTTTGAATCCGGACGGGCAAGGTCCGGGATACGCGGCATCGTGCCCGTGTTTGCCATTGACCCACAAACCGGTACCAAACAACATGTTGGGGCGCTAGAAGCGGGCAACTCCTTCCATCGTATGCTCGACCGGCTTTCCGGTGAAACGCTGACCAATTACGCCGTGCTGCTCAACACGGATTTTGTCAAGCGCACACACTGGCCGGCAACCGCCGAAAAAATACTCAGGAAATCCCCGCCGATCGGGCAATGGTTTATCGAGTCGAGTGATAAGGAAAAGCACCTGCGTTCGCTGTTGGCGAATCAACGTGTCCTGGGGGCGTTGACACAAAGAAAGCCGGTCTTGCTGGAAGACGTGGAAACCCCGGTCACGGTTTACAGTTTTCCGATTCGGGATTTTCTCGGCGAGCAGGACGCCGGCCGTGACGCGGTAGGTGCCATTGTCAGCTGGAGCGATGCCAGCCAGGCTGTTGCCGGCATCTCGGGCAATCTTTCCACCAACCTGATCTATGGGCTGGGCGGCTTTCTGCTGATCGAAGTGCTGCTGTATTTCACCTGGGGACTTGCACAGAACAAATTGCAGCAGGTGATCGATGAAAAAACCCGGCTCATGAACCGTATTAACCAGGATTTACGCCAGGAGATCAGCCTGCGCTCACAATCGGAAAAAACGCTGGCACAATTCAAGAACTCGCTTGAGCAACAGGTCGTCGAGCGCACCAATGAACTTGCCAGTACCGTAGAGACACTGAAACGTGAAGTGTTCCTGCGCCGCTCAACCGAAAAACAACTCGCATCACAACGTGAAAACTTCCGCACCACATTGCAATCGATTGCCGATGGTGTGATTGCTGTCGACCGCGATTGCAAAATCACCTACATGAACCCGGCGGCGACCTTACTGACCGGCTGGTCACTGGATGAATCACTGCAGCAGGACATCAACAAAATTTTCAACCTGTCGGACGCCAATCTCGCCGAGCGCAAAATTTATGAAGATTGCCTGACTGGCAGGCTGGATCATGCGGTTACCGAACATCATTCCCTGTTTTTGAAAAACGGTTCAAGTATATCGATAGAGCATTCTGTGTCACCGATACAGGATCACGATTCCAGCATTCGTGGACTGGTGATTGTTTTTCGTGATGTCAGCAAGACCGAAGAGATGACCAAAGAGCTGAACTATCAGGCAACACATGATCGCCTGACCGGACTGTTCAATCGCAATTACTTTGAGAAAGCGCTCAAGCAGGCACTTTTGGATGCACACAATAACAACAAGGTACATGCATTCCTGTATATGGACCTGGACCAGTTCAAACTGGTCAACGACACCTCTGGGCACATGGCCGGTGATGAGCTGTTGCAGCAACTTGGCACGGTTCTGAGCAAGCATGTCAGAAACAATGATGTGCTGGCGCGTCTGGGCGGCGATGAGTTCGGCTTACTGCTCAAATCAACTACGCAGAAGCAGGCCCAGACTACCGCAGAACATATCCTGCAGCTGGTTAGGGATTTTCGTTTTGTCTGGAGCGAAAAGAGCTTTTCGGTTGGTGTCAGTATCGGTATCTCAGTGATCGACCAGACCACGCCCAGCATCGAACAACTGATGAGTGAAGCGGATACGGCCTGTTATGTCGCCAAGGATAAAGGCAGAAACCGTTTTTATGTGCTCAACCCGGATGATACGGAACTGATGATCCGCAAAGACGAGATGCTCTGGGTCAGCAGGCTGGAACTGGCAATCCAGGAAAATCGCTTTGTGCTCTATGCACAACCGGTTGTGCCCGCCAATACCAGCAAGACAGGCATACATTATGAAATACTGGTGCGCATGATTTCAGAAGAGGGAGAGCTGATTCCGCCGGGTGTTTTTATTCCGGCTGCCGAGCGCTATGCCATTATGGACAGGATTGATTTCTGGATCATCAGCCAGGCTTTTCGCGAAGTGGCTCATTATACGGATATAGGTCTGCTCGATGAGGGAGCCGTCTTCAATATCAATCTCTCCGGCAGCACCCTGGACAAAAGCGATCTGCACGATTTCATTGTTTCCGAATTTTCATTCCATGCCATCCGGCCGGAGCAAATCTGCTTTGAAATCACGGAAACCGCCGCGATTGCCAACATGACCCAGGCTTTTAAGCTGATCCAGTCACTCAGGCAACTCGGGGTGAAATTCGCACTGGATGATTTCGGCAGCGGCCTGTCGAGTTTCGCCTACCTGAAAATGCTGCCGGTAAACTATCTCAAGATCGACGGCAGTTTTGTGAAGAACCTGGCCGACAGTAAAACAGATCGGGCCATGGTGCAGGCGATCAACACGGTCGGACATTCGATGCAACTGGAGACCATTGCTGAATATGCCGAGAGTCACGAAATTGTCGAATTACTCAAAACACTGGGGATCGATTTCATCCAGGGTTATGCCATCGGCAAGCCCAGGCCTCTGGCGGAATACCTCGGCGCCTGCCAGACGGATGGCCCCGGGAGACAATCGCATGCCGGGGTTGCTTCAACTCGAGCCAATACTCTGGCAGCACGTTAAGCTATCTGAATATTAAAGACTTTTTCATAACAGCCGCCACCAAAAGCAGGATGCTGGTGAATGTCTGATTAAAAGCACACGCCAGCAAACGGATCGGCTATAGTTGAGAAAACTTCAGGCAAAAAATTCCTAGGCCGCTCGCTCCGTTAGGAAGGGAAAACGTAATGCAGTGTAAAAAAATATTTCTTGGTTTTGCTTTGCTAATGCTCGCCAGCATGTCGGGCCATGCGGCGGCAGAACTGCAAACGGTCGCCGTCAAACCGGAAACCATTCCGGAAATCTACCGCCTTGACGGTGTCGTCGAAGCCGTCAGCCGCTCCACTATCTCTGCGCAGACCAGCGGGCAGGTCACAGACATCTTTTTTGATGTTGAAGACTATGTCGAAAAGGGCAGTCTGCTGTTGCAGATCAAGGACACCGAACAACAGACCCAGCTGACCAAGGCCAAGGCCAATCTGAAAGCGGCGGATGCCCAATTGCAGGATGCTACGGCAGAATACAATCGCATCAGCGAAGTCTACAAAAAGAAACTGGTCGCCAAGGCCGATTTCGACAAGGCTTCGGCCGGGCTGAAAACGGCCAAAGCGCAGCAGCAGGCAGCCCGGGCAGCATTACAACAAGCGGAAGAACAGCTCAGTTACGCTCGAGTGACAGCACCGTATTCCGGCATTGTTACCGAACGCCATGTCGAGGTTGGTGAAACCACCCAGCCGGGCCAGCCGCTGATGAGCGGCATCTCACTCGATAAGCTCCGCGTGGTGGTGGATGTACCACAAAGCCTGATCGATCCGGTGCGCACCCTGGGGCAGGCGTCGGTACAAAAGCCGGATAACACCTGGATCGCCGCCGAGCAGCTGACCATCTTCCCGATTGCCGAACCGGGTTCCAACAGCTTCAAGGTCCGGCTTGACCTGCCGGCCGGCACCCAGGGCCTGCTGCCCGGCATGTTCGTCAAGGCGGCATTTCTCGCCGGTGCGCGTGAAGCACTGATCGTACCGGTATCCAGTGTGGTGTACCGTTCCGAGGTCATCGGTGTCTACACCGTCGACTCCGATGGCATGGTCAGTTTCCGCCACATTCGCCTGGGCCACACCGCCAACAACAAGGGCCTGATCGTGCTGTCGGGCCTGGACGAAAACGACCATGTCGCGGTCGATCCGATTGCTGCCGGCGCATTGCTCAAGCAACAGCGCTCCGGCAAGGTCAAACCGGCGGACGCCGCGCATGAATAAACTCGGCCTGTCCGGCAGAATCGCCGCCAGTTTCCAGACCACCCAGATCACACCGTTACTGGCGCTGGTT
>JASFVP010000066.1:0-14634 GCA_050049775.1 Chromatiales bacterium | reverse complement strand
CCGGCTGGAAACCATGAAGGTGCATGCCGGTTCCGGGCTGGAAAACAAAAAACTCGGGCAACTGGATTTTGCCTCGCAAAGTCTGATCGTGTTTGGTGTGATTAACAGCATGCGTGATGCAGAACAGCCCGTACATCATCGCTATGCCTTGTACACGCAGCACTTCCACTTCAATCCTGGTGACGACTTCAGGCTCAGGCAGGACGACATTCTGGTGCTGTTCGGCCACCATCTGAGTCTTTATCATTTTCGTGAAACCGTGGGGGCCGGATGATGCAGGGCAAGCCGATTCTGATTTTTGGCTGCAATGGCTTTGGTCTTGAAGTCGCGGCAAAAATCCGCTCATCCGACCAGGACGTCTTGCTGGTTGATAACGATACCGACAAACTCAAGGCTGCCGAGCAGGCCGGCCTGGGCTGTGTGCAAGTCGATTACCAGCGTGATGAAAACCTGCGTGAGCTGGGTCTGGGCAAAGGTGTTGCCAGTATTTTTGTGTTGTTCGAGGATGAGCCGGAAAATGTATTCCTGACCATTTCCGCCCGGGCGCTCGATCCGGATTTGAAAATCTATACGGTGGTGCAGTCAGCCAATTCCACAGAACGCATGCTGGCCGCCGGCGCCAGCAAGACCATCGACCCTTACGAGATTACCGGCCGCAAGATTGTGGACCTGATCAGCCGGCCGCTGGTGGCGGAAGTGATGGAGCAGACCCTGTTCGGTGAACAGGATTTGAATGTGGCGGAAATTGAAATCACCGAGAATAGTCAACTCAACGGCAAAAAGCTGTACGACCTGTCAGTGTTTGATGAATACAACCTGATTCTGCTCGGCGTGGTGGATAATGAAATCAGCGGGCATTTCATTTTTGCCAATGCCCGCATCAATCATTTACTGGATGCCGGTGATTTGCTGGTGCTGATTGGTCCTGTCGCCGAGATCCAGAGATTCAAACAGCAAGTGGTGAATGCCTGAACCCGGCGACAGAGACGAGAGGTTGGCCTAGCCGCCGACGGCGGAGAGACTCAAAGCGGCATTCGCCTGCTCGGCCTTGATGTTGTTACCCTGGGCGACAGCAGCCTGTTGCGGATCGGATTCGATCAGCTTGACGATCTTTGTTGCGGTTGAACGCGCCTGCTCAGCCGAGGTAATGCTGGTCTGGCGGTTGCTGGCCTGTTCGATATTGGCGTTGGCGACGGTTACGGTGTCGTTGTTGTCGCGCTCGGGTGATACTGAGTTCACCTCACGAGGTGCCTGGTTTTCCGCTGCCTGATCTGCCGCATCCCTGGCAGGTGTTTTGATCAAGGACGCCGTATCTGCGCCCGGTGATATTCCGTTAACCATAATCAATAACCTTTATGTGTTTAATGCTTAGCAATACAATAGTTTAGATTAAATTCTTAAAATATTTCCTGCACATGGGAACAAAGGTTGTGGGAAACGCACTAAATCAGCATCAGAAGCGGAAAATTTGCATGAAACAGGTCGTTTTATGAAATTAATTCCTTACGGTCGTCGCCATTCCGGTTTGCAGGCTCTGCCCTGGATGGTGTTTTTGCTGCTGTTTGCCGCACCGGTGATGGCTGTAGAAAGCTTCACATACAAGGCTTCATACAAGGGCGTATTGTCATTATTCAACCGCCTGGACATCGGTGATGTCATTTTTGAAGTGGCGTCCCTTGACTCGCCGGGCCAGGGTGGAGCCGTGAATCATTTGCGCCTGTCGGTCAGTTCCGCCAACTATCCGACGGTGGAGAAGCTGTATTCCTATCGCTATCGCTATGACAGCTTTTTTGATTCCGCCAGGCGGCAGACACGTTTTTTTGAAAATGTGAAAACCACCAAAAAGACCAAGCATCACCTGGCGTATCTCGACTTCAACAAGGACGAGGTGCAGCTGTATCGCGTTGATCGATCCGAACCTGTGTTGACCAAGGCATTTGTCCAGCAGTTACTTAATCGCGGTGGCCTGGCCGATGCAGAAACAAAACTGCAACCAGCAGCTAACGCATTGATGGCAATTCCGCAAAATACCCTGGATCGCTTGTCCCTGCTACAGGATATGCGTTTCGACAACTTCAGCATCGGCGCCAGCCGTGACTACGACATCACCAACGGTGACGAACTCATGCGTTATCGTTATCGGGTGGAGAAAAAAGAGCAGCTTGATTTCAACGGCAAATCGACCGCTGTCTGGAAAGTGCGCATCGATGCGTTTGAAGCAGGTGCAACCGGATTCCAGATGGCTCAGGCGGCCGACAGCAATGCTTTCCTCGATGGCATGCAGACACGTAACCAGCTGCTGCATGCGCCGGTGTATGTGTGGATTTCAGCGGACGAACGGCGTGTTCCATTGAAATTTGTCAGCCACCAGGCATTGGGACAGTTTGTCGTAGCACTGCAGCCGGCCCGTGTGGCGGAATAACCGGAAGCGGCTATTTCAGTGACAGCTTGCTGATGTCCGGCAGCGGCACCGGATCCGGGCGTATCGAAAATTCCTCCAGACTGCCGCTGTTGGCCGGTTCGGCGCTCAGCTCACTGATGTCGATGGCGGGTTCCTCGGCCGCAGGTGTGTTATCGAGTGGTCGCTCGCTGTTGTCGATATCCAGTTCACTGATGTCAATTTCAAGCGGCTCGGGTGCAGGCGTTTCATCCAGCGGTGCGGTTGAGCTGGAAATGTCCAGGGCGCTGATGTCCGGCAACGGCGCTGGTTCGACCGGAGTGGCAAATTCTTCCAGCGAACCCTGATTGGCTTCGCCCATGCTCAGGCTGCCGGTATCGATTTGCGCCGGAGGCGGCCGCGGGGTGTCATCCATGATGGCGCCCGGCATGGCCAGTTCGGCATCCGTGTCGCTTGCCGCCGGCTTGCTTGCAGTGGCGCTGGCAGCAGTTGGCGTTGCGGCAGGTTTGGCCGGCGCCACATCCGGAATACCCGCTGCCGCTGTCGCGGCTTCCTGGGCCGGGCGGATTTCCACCAGCGCACCGATGTCGCGGAAGCTGACGCGGTACTTGACCGCCTTGTCCATATCCACGGCTTTCTTGATTTTGACCGGCTTGCCGGAAAACAGCTGATCAAGCATTTTGTCGCTGGCCTTGAACAGCTTGCCGATCTTGGCGCGCACCTCGGCCAGTTCATTGCCAGGTAATAACTGACCTGAAAAATAGATATCAAACAGCTGATCGGACATGCTTTTTACCTGTTGCACAAATTCTGCGTGTGCAAAAAAGCATAGCGCAGTTTGCCCTGGCGGTTGAGAAAAAACTGCCGGGCCAATGTCACCGGCGTTTTACTTTGAAGCGCGAAAACAAGCGTTGGTATCCCGGAGAAATTGGGATCCCGACGGCCAGCCCGCGCTTTATTCTCAGTATGCGGATTCCAGCAACAGCGCCAGCACCTCGCCATCAGCCGGTGTCAGCACATGCCGGGTCGGCACAAAATACAGTTGTGATTTGCCATGCAAGGCCGGTACCCGGTTCATGTCCTGGCTGTAACCCGGCACCAGCTCGTCACCGCTGTTCTCCACATCGACACCGCGAACGATGGAAATGTATTCCACCTCCGGGTGCTGGCGACTGTTGAGCCAGTAGAGCATGTTACCCGGCCGGGATGGTACCAAGTCGAGCATCAGGCCGGTGGATTGTTTGACGGTATGGTAGACGTCACCACCAAAAAAACTTTTCACGAAACCGACCGGGCCGGAGCCACCGGTTTCATCCAGCGCCTGGATTGCGCGTCCGGTGCCGAGGTGTGGCGAAGCAATCGTGATCAGGCGGTTGACCTGACCGGCGCCGTATTTGACCAGCGCCAGGCGCGCCACCACGCCACCGGCGGAATGACCGATCAGGGTGATGTGCTGGTCAGGGTGACGTTGGGACAACGCCGTCAACATGGACTGCAGCATGTCGGCCTGTAACGAGGCCGGCGCCTTGGAGGGCAGGCTGACGCTATAGACCTGGTGGTCGGACGGGCTGGCTGGTGTTGCCGCAGTCAACAGAGGGCCGGAGGCGCTCTGCTGCACAACACCGGCGCGTTTCCAGCCGGCGGCTTCCAGTTGCGGTAATACGCCGCTGTTTTGCCAAGAGACCGGCGACCCGAGATAGCCATGAATCAACACCACAATATCCGCACGGGCGATCGCTGTGCCCAGAAAACCAAAAATAATCAGTATGATAGTGAGTAGTTTTTGCATGATTTCTCTCCACTCTAGCGTGTCACGCGCATCGGAAAGCGCTGCCAAATACAACATTAGAATATAAGGATAAAGTGGAATAAAACAAGCGTTATTTGCCGTATTCCTGCGACTTGTCAGTCCAGGTAGCGGCTTTGCCACAGCAGGTACTGGTCGTAGACCTGCTGGCAGTATTGCTGCTTGTCGTTGAAATCCTTCGGGTAAAAGGCGTCGAATACGTGAAAATTCGCGCGATTGTTGCGTGCCCGCAGGATCTGCCACATCTTTTTGATCAGCAGCACGCGCGGCGCCCAGTAGAAGTCGTCCTGGGCTTCGTAGTGAATGAACACCGGCACAATCGGCACACCGGTCTGCAGGGAGGCTTCGAATGCGCCATAGAAAAAACGCTCATGCAGGCGCTTGCCCATACAACCACCCTCCGGATACAGAGCGACGCTTTCGCCATGCTTGATGTGTTCGATCAGTTGTTGCAGCGCACTGGCGCGCGATTTACGCGACTCGCGTTTCACATACAGGGTGCCGGCGGCTGTGCTGATACGACCGAGTATCCACCAGTCCCGAACCTCGGCTTTCGCCAGGCTGGTGACATCAAACAGCGCCGGCAGGCCGATGTCCTCAAACGCCGATGGGTGATTGGCGATCATGATGAATTGCTGTGGCAAGGCTTCCCTGTTGTGCTGGTGCAGATGCAGATCCACGCCGAGCACCCGCGTGAATACCTGGCACCAGTAGCGAAACAGTTTGCGGTACCAGGCCGATTTGTCGGCGCCCGGCGCAAAGCTCAACAGATACAGCAATAATGTGACCGGCAGTATTTCCAGCGCATTGAGCAAAATAAAGCTGAATCTGAAAAAAGAATGGATCAAAATACGTTATCCTTGAGTGTCCTGACAAAAAGCGTCAGTGTGAATCAATCGTCCTGTTAACTGTATCGGGAGTCGCCGCATGAATCTGAATATCAATGCCGGTGTTTTGTCACTGTTGAAAACTGCATTGTCGGGCAAATCCGATGTCGACTGAACTCGGTAAAATCTGGGTGTTTGATGAAAGCAAACTGGCGGAGGCTCTGCAGCGTTATGAACAGGCGTCGATTGCGGCTTACCCGCAGCATCAGGACAAGATCGAGCTGACGCTGGCGGCGGTGAATGATTTTCTGCATTCGGAATATGCCGACAAGTTGCGCATGGCGGTCAAGCCGGCGGTTGACTGACAGCTGCACTACAGCGGAATAATTGATAACAAGAACAAGGCTCTGCCGTTTGTTTTGAGGTGAAACGTGAAGTTAACTCTAGAAGAATTTGACCAGTGGGAACACAAGGCGGTGACTTTGCTGGGCATGTCCGGCGTTGGCAAAACCTATTTGTCGAACACCCTGCGCCAGGCCGACTGGTTTCATTTTTCCGGCGATTATCGCATCGGCACGCGTTACCTCGATGAAGCCATCATCGACAATATCAAGGTGCAGGCCATGCAGGTGCCGTTCCTGCGTGATCTGCTGCGCTCGGACTCGATTCATATCGGCAACAACATCACGGTTGATCATCTTAAGCCGGTTTCAACCTTTCTCGGTAAGGTCGGTGATCCGGAGAAAATGGGCCTGCCGCTGGACGAGTTCAAGCGTCGCCAGCGACTGCATTACGAGGCGGAAATCGCCACCATGCTGGATGTGCACGAGTTCATCCGCAAGTCGCAAGACATTTACGGTTATACACATTTCATCAATGATGCCGGCGGCAGCCTGTGTGAACTCGAGGACGAATCGGTGTTTGAAGCCTTGTCGGCAGACACGATGTTTATTTACATCAAGGCGACCCAACAGAATGAGGAGGACGTCATCCGTCGCGCGCGACTGGATCCCAAACCGTTGTACTTCCGCGAAGCTTTTCTGGATGAGCATCTGGAGATTTACTTGCGCGACAACGATCTGGAATATGTCGCCATGATCGATCCGGACGACTTTGCCCGCTGGGTGTTTCCGCGCCTGTTTTATGAACGCATTCCGCGTTATGAAAACCTGGCGCGTAAATACGGTTACACCGTGTCGTCCGAGGATGTCGCCAGGGTGCGCAATGAAGCGGACTTTATTGATCTGCTGCGCAGCGTTATCGAGCGAGGTTACTGATTATGCCGTTGATTGCCCATTCCGAATTGCCGACATTCAAACGGCTGGAACAGGCCGGCATGACGGTATTACCGCCGGACCGCGCCATTCACCAGGATTTTCGCGAACTGCACGTCGGCCTGCTCAACATGATGCCGGACGCGGCGCTGGAAGCGACTGAGCGGCAGTTCTTCCGTCTGGTTGGTCAGAGCAGCCAGATCGCCCAGTTCTACATCCACCCGTTTACGCTGACCGAGATCGAGCGCAGCGACAAGGCGCAGCAGCACATCGATCGCTATTACGACAGTTTTGAATTGGTGAAAGAACAGGGGCTGGATGCGTTGATCATCACCGGCGCCAATGTCAGCCAGCCTGATTTGACGCTCGAGCCTTTCTGGAAGCCATTGAAGACTGTGTTCGACTGGGCTTACGAAAACGTCACATCGACGCTGTGTTCCTGTCTGGCGACACACGCAGTGCTGGAAGCGCGTTACGGCAAGAAACGTCGGCCGATCGGTGAAAAGCGCTGGGGGGTGTTCTCGCATGAGGTGGTGGATCGTTCACACCCGCTGGTGCACGACGTCAACACCCGGTTTGACGTGCCGCATTCGCGTTTTAACCAGATCGACCGCGAGCAGTTTGAACAGGCCGGCCTGCACGTGCTGGTGGAAAGTCCCCGTGCGGACGTGCACCTGGCCGTCAGCGAGGACGGCTTTCGCATTGTCTATTTCCAGGGCCATCCAGAATATGACAACATCAGCCTGCTCAAGGAATACAAACGCGAGGTGCTGCTGTATTTCCGCAGTAAGCGCGAAGACTACCCGGTATTTCCGGAAAACTACTTTTCGGTCAAGGCGCAGGCGATCCTGACCGAATACCGGCTGCGTCTCGAACAGAGCAAGCAGAATGGGGAGGAATTGCCGGAGTTTCCCGAGAAATTGCTGATGCCGCTGATCGATAACACCTGGCACGATACCGCCGAAGCCGTGGTGGAAAACTGGGTCGGCAAGGTTTACCAGCTGACCTCAATGGATCGGAAAACACCGTTCATGCCGGGCATTGATGTGTGTGACCCGTTGAACTGGCTGCAAAAATAACCGCTGCCGGCGCCTGTTTTTTCCTCCGGGAAAAACCTGGCGCCATGACGCAGTGGAACTGTGATGCGGTTACAAAAAAGGCTCAAGTTTTTTGGCAAAATGCCGACATGGCAATCATGCTGTCATAACTGCGGAAGCCGAAACTTTGCTGGATGTCATTCCTCAACAATATCATCTGTACCTGGGCATCGGCGGCCTGGTTTTCCTGCTGCTGTTCAGCATCAGCGCGGCGCAGAAATTTCAGGCGTATCAATACGAGCGCGCCGCGGCTTTGCGGCGCATGTTGTGGGGCATCGAAAAAATCGAGGCTGCGCTCAGCAAACTCAATGGCAGTGGCATTTCCAATGAACTGGTGGTGTTGTTCCGCAAGGAAATCCTGGCTCGCTACGTCACCATCCGACAGATATATTCCTCTTTTGAAAACATCAACCAACTGATCGAAAAAGCCCAGCAGAAGATCAAGGCCGCCGAATCCATGGCCATGTCACATCGTGGCAACGTGTCAGACATTCACACACTGAATAGCTATGTCTTCGGTATCACAGAGCTGATTGGCTATCTGCATTCACAGGGACACATTGCCGGCATGAACGAGTTCCAGCGCATTGCTTTTGAGGCGGAACTTGGCAATCTGCGCGCCGATCACATTTATCACTTTCATTCAGCCGAAGCGAAACAAAAGGCCGAGCAGGGTCGCTGGGATGTGGCCAGGGATTCATTAAAAACAATTATGCGTTTTTTTGAAACTCATGGACCCGGAAATGATCATACAAGCGAGTTGTACAAAATGGCCAACGAACAATACAAACAGATCATGATGAAACAGGTGCCTGGCAGTAAGGCAGAACAGTTGGATGATATGGGGCAAGCGCCACAGGATGCGGCTGCCTCATTGTGAATCAGGGCAGTTACATGGACGAGCGGGTAGATCAGTTTATCGCCATTAATGTGACCGGCAGGGTGTTTGTTGCCTGCACGCGTGAAGGTGTCAGGGACGCGGCACAGATTCGTCGCTATGAAAAGCAGGTGCGTGATCGTTTGCTCGACAGGGCATCGCATAACGCCAGCCTCAGCGAGATCGAACACTACATGAATGTTGAAATCGACCGGCTGGCGCAAAGTATCCAGGCCGAGCAGGGAGGTCAACCTGTTGGCACGTCCAAACAGTCTGACAATGAGACACTAGCGCCGGATTCATCGGCAGAGTCCGACAAGCTGCACATGGATACAGGTGCATCTCTGGAAAGCGCGGATGAATTGAGCCTGGTTGATTTGCTGCACAACGATTGCGTGGCAATGAAATTATTGAGTGAACAGCGCAGCCGTTACTGGCAACGCCAGCTGGCGGGTGGCGCCGATGTGACATGGTTACAACAGGCGGTCGTGCGGGAATTACGTCAGGCTCTACATGAACAGCTGAAGGTTTTCATGCGCAAGTTTCCTCATAGCCACGCCTGGCAGGGCAAACGTGCGCAACAGGCATTACGCCTGCGTTTGTCAAAAGCTGAAACGATAACCGCATTGCTGGAACTGGCGCACGACTATCAGCAGCAGATGCGGCAACAGGAAACCGGCAAGCCGGGTCTGTTGCGTCGGCTGTTTTCCGTTCACTAACCCCTAGAACAGACCTTTCAATTTGTCGCCAAGCTTATCCTTCAGCTTGTCCTTGAGTTCCTGTTTTTTCTCTTTGAGTTTTTCATCAACCTTGGTTTTCTGTGAACTCAGCAAAACCTTGCCCCAGTCGATCTGGTACTTTGGCGCAACATAGGCGCCAGTCAGCTTGACCGGGATGTTCAGGCCGCGCAGGTCCTCGAGTTCCTTGCCACCCTGGCCCTTGGACGTCTCGACAATGGTGGCTTGCACCGTGTAATCCAGGGTTTCCTGAACCAGGTTGATGGTGCCGGCGCCGTTGATGCGCAGGAACGGCGACTTGGCCAGCAGGTCGTTGTTGTTGAGCACGCCATCGCTGATGGTGGCCGAACCGCTCAGTTCGGAAAAATCCGTCTGCTCCGGTTCCGCACTTTCCGGCAGACTTTCACCCTCAAACTTCGCCCGTGTTTCGCGAATGATTTTGGCCAGGTTGATGCCTTTGACCGCGCCATCGGTAAACTGGAAGTCGAGCTTGCCATCAAGATCACGTTTGATCGCCGGTACGGAATTACCGCTCGAGTGAATGTCCATATTGAATTTGCCGGTGCCGGTGAGCCGTTCCTGGCCGGTCAGGTCCTTGAGCAAGGGGCCGGCCTGGATATTGGTCAACTGATTGGCTGAGCTGAGTTTTGGTGTGTTGCCGGCGACATTCAATCGGGTATTGCCTTTGAAGCTGCCCTGGTAAAACCGGCCGATCTGTTTATCGATGTTGATCTTGCCGTCTTTTGCCAGCAAATTGACCTTGACGTCCTGCGAGCTGAGTTTGCTGACGATCAACTTGCCGATGCTGATTTTGCCCTTGGTATCGAGCATGCGCAGCGTTTCCACCGGAAACAATGGAGACGGTTCATCAGATACTGTGCCTGCCGGTGTTGTCGCGCCGCCACCAGTTGCTGCCGGGGGCGGGGTGGACGGTGATTGGCTGTCGGTTTCAGCAGCTGGCAGGTAATCATCCAGGTTGATCTGATCGATGTTGATGGCGAATTCGCTGTGCTGTCCCTGTACCAGGGCATTGCCATCAATGTTGGACTGATCCAGTTTGATTTGCAGCTTGCTGATTTTACTGGTGTTGCCGGAACTGTTGAGCTGGATGTCGGCAGCGAACTCCGACAGCGCCTCGTCATTACTCATTTCCGGCAAGGTAATGCCCTGGCTGGTGAGCCAGTTGCGCAGATTCAGGGGTTTGATGTTGAGATGGCCATCGACCGCCGGCTGGCTGTCGAGATTGGTGGCGACGAAATTGCCGGTCAGCTGCAACTCACCGGACTTCAGCACCAGTTTTGACAACTTGACCGATTTGCCATCCATGCCGGCCTGGACATCGGTGTTGAGGCTGGCTTTCAGGGCGCCGCTGCTGAACATGTCACCGGTTGCCTCTAATTCGGCAGCTAGCTGGTTTACCAGCAGCTGATTGCTGGCCTCATCCAGCGACAGGGTGCCATCGAGCTGGAATTTGGCCTGCATCACCGGCTGGTTGCTGTCGAAAGAAAAGCCCATAGCCATTTCAATCGGCGTATTCGGCCGGATTGCGCCGGTGTTCAACTGGAATTGCCTGACCTGGAAAGACTGTCCGGTACTGGCGTCAGACCAGCTAATGTTGGCGTCATTGATGCTGATGCCACCGATCGACAGGCTGGCGAGCGCGGCGTTGCCGGCGGCTTCCCGGTCCGGTTCGGAGGTTTTCTCTGAGGTAGTGGCCAGGTCCTGCCAGTTCGTCTGGCCTTGTTTGTTTTTGGCTAGATTCAGCTGCAGTCCATCGAGTGTGATGGTGCTGGCTTCGAGCCGCTTGCTCAACAGGGGCATTATGTTGACGTACACCGACGCCTGTTCAATGGCGGCAAACGGCTGGTCAGGAAAACCTTTGGCATTGCTCAGTTGCAGTTTATTGATGTCGATGCCGAGTTTTGGGAAAACACTGAGCTGCAAGTCGCCATCGATGCTGAGTTGGCGGCCGGTACTTTTTTCAACCGCGGTGATGATTTCGTCGCGATAGTCGTTGGGATCAATTACAAAAGGCAGAATGATCACGATCAGCACCAGTAAAACAATAATGCCGCCAACGATCTTGAGAAATTTGTCCATACTGTGCTCCTGCTGGTGTGGTCACTGAATTATTTGTTCAGGATGACTGATCTACCTGAAAATTTCTACTATCCTGTCTGTTGGACCAGGTCACAAAAAGTACAGAAAAAACACATCCGGGTATTTCATGACAGAACAACTTTCACTAGAGCAACTGGTTGAGGGCGTCGACGAATTATTGTCGCTGCCCGATGTTGTATTGCGCGCCAATGAGCTGATTGATTCGCAACAGGCGGACATCGATGAGATAGCCGAAGTCATCGGCCTGGATCCATCCCTGTCAGCGCAGTTACTGAAACTCGTTAACAGCGCGTTTTACAATTTTCCTTCCAGGATCGATACCATCAGCCGCGCCGTCACAGTCATCGGTGTCAACGAGCTACGCTCGCTGATTCTGTCGGCTTCCGCCGTGTCCGTGTTTAACAAGATCGCGCCGGGAACCATTGATATGGATGATTTCTGGTTCCGCAGTGTTTATGTGGGACTGGCGGCCAAGGAAGTCGCGGCAGACAAACGCAAGGCTGAACTCATGTTTCTCATGGGCCTGTTGCACGATGTTGGTAAAATCGTGTTGTTCAACAAAGCGCCGGATCTGGCCAACCGCGTTCTCGGTGAAGCACAGCAAACCGGCCGGCCATTGCACCTGATTGAAAAGGAGCAACTGGGCTACAGCTCCACCGACATCAGTGCGGAATTGCTCAAGTCATGGCATGTCGCGGAAAGCCTGTGGCAACCGATTGGCTTTATGTATGACGACAATGCACCTGCTGAATACGCCAGGGACAGCCGCATTCTGCGTTTGTCGACACGGCTTGCCGATTGCAACGAACCGGAAGTGAAAAACATCAGCCCCGACAAACTGGGCCAGCTCAAGCGGGATGACGGATTGCTGCAGTCACTTAGCTTGAATCAGCAGGATATCGACGACATTACGGAAGCCGTCAGCGCCAGCTGTTTTGAAGTATTGAATGTCATCAACCCCGATTCGATGCTGGTGTTCTAGCCAGACGACTGTTCGTCACAATCCCGATAATTCTGCATTTCAAAGCGCGGCGTGCACAGGGCGAGAAACAGCAGGTCGCCATCGCCGGTGTTGCGGATTTTCTGGTGCTGTCCCGATCCGATCAACACCAGGTCGTCGGCCACAACCACCTGAGCTGGCGCTTCATCCAGCCACACCAGTGCTTCGCCTTGCAAAATCAGGTAACGTTCAACCGTGTTGATCAGTAAATGCAGGCGGGTTTCATCACCGGCTGGCAAGCGTACCTGGGCGATCGACATTGCATCATCGGCAGCGCTGTTCCATAGTTCCCGGATGTAGCAACCTTCTTCGAAAAAATATTCTTCAGTGTCTGTATTGCTTTTGATCTGACTGGTCATTGCTTGTGGAAAACCTTGATTATTGATGGACAAGACCCGAAAAATTCGCCTGCGCATCGATGTGGATCCTGAACAATATCTGGAATTCTACGAAGGCCGCAAGAAACATGTCTACAGTATCGCCGAGAATGGCCAGAGTGTGATTTTTCCGGCCAACCGGCTGAAGCCGTTTGTCACACGCGAAGGCATACACGGGCGCTTTGAAATCAGCTTTGATGAAAACAACCGCTTTGTCGATATCGTCAGGTTGTCGGCATGAGCGGCACGCTGTTGATTATCGGCAAGGTCTGGCCCGAGCCGGGTTCATCGGCGGCCGGGCGACACATGCTGGAACTGATTCGGCTGCTTCAGCAACAGGACTGGCAAATCCATTTCGCCACACCGGCAGCGGACAGTCACTATCGCATTGACCTGGCCGCGCTCGGTATCCCCGAGCACAGCATTGAAGTCAACAGCAGTCGTTTTGATGACTGGCTCAAGAGCTTGCAACCGCAGCTGGTGTTGTTTGATCGCTTTGTCATGGAAGAGCAGTTTGGCTGGCGGGTTGCGCAAGTCTGCCCCGAGGCCATCCGCATACTCGATACCGAAGACATACATGCGTTGCGCCATGCACGACAACAGGCGCTAAAACAGGAACGTGCCGTCAGTGATGCGGATTTATCCAGCGACATCGCCAAACGCGAGATCGCCAGCATTTTACGTTGTGATCTGAGCCTGATCATTTCCGAATATGAAATGCAGTTACTGCAACAACATTATCGCGTTTCCGCTGACCTGCTGTGTTACCTGCCGTTTTTATGTGAGCCAATCAGTCAGCAACAGATGGCGCAATGGCCGGGGTTTGGCCAACGCAAGGACTTCCTGTTTGTCGGCACCCTGGTGCACGGGCCCAACCTGGATGCGGTGCGTTATCTGCAGCGGGATATCTGGCCGCGCATCCGCCAGCTTCTGCCGGATGCCTGTTTGCATGTCGTCGGTGCCTATGCCGGCAACGACGTGTTGCAGATGCAAAATGAGCAGCAGGGTTTTTTGGTGCATGGTCGCGTGGAGGATTTGCAGCCGTTTTTGCATGGTTGCCGTGTCTGCCTGGCGCCATTGCGCTTTGGCGCCGGACTCAAGGGCAAACTGCTCGAAGCCATGGCAAACGGTCTACCAAACGTCAGCACGTCAATCGGCGCCGAAGCCATCGCCGGTGATCTGGATTGGCCCGGGTTGATTGCGCAGAGACCGCAAGATTTTGCCGAAGCCGCGGTGCATTTATACGCAGACGAAATGCTCTGGACGCAGGCGCAACAGCGGGGCAGGGCGGTGATCAATCAGCGCTTCGCCAAAAAAGCGCATATCGATGTGTTTATGCAGCGCCTCGACGGATTGCAACAACATCTGCCACAACAACGGCAGGCCAATTTTACCGGCCAGATGCTGCAGTATCATACGACTAGAAGCACCGAATACATGGCACGCTGGATTGAATGCAAGAATCGCTTCAAAGCCATTGAAAACGCCGAAACCGGCAACAACGAAAAAAACGGTCAGGCATAAAAAACGCGATATTATACTTGACGTACCCACCTCAGTGAGTATACTTAACGTACCCACTGAGGAGAGCGTCATGAGCATTTTATCAAAACCATATTTTCACGACGAGGAAGCGGCCTACGAATATGTAGAGTCGAAAGTTTGGCCTGAAGGTCCGGTTTGTCCAAAGTGCGGAGAAAAACACCGAGTCACTAAAATGCAGGGCAAGAGTACCCGCATTGGCACCTATAAATGCAGGGCTTGCCGCAAACCGTTTACTGTGAAAGTTGGTACTATTTTTGAGTCTAGCCACGTCAAGATGCACCTTTGGCTCCAAGCGATTTATCTGATGTGCGCCAGCAAGAAAGGCGTCAGCAGCAACCAACTACACCGAACTCTTGGTGTTACATTAAAAACTGCCTGGTTCATGTCTCATCGTATCCGTGAGGCTATGCGCGACAATGACACCATTGCCGATTTTGGCACTGGCGGCGGCGTTGTCGAAGTTGACGAAACCTATATCGGTCATGACAAAAGCATAAAACCCAAGGGTGAGAAAAAAGGTCGTGGCTATCACCATAAATACAAAGTGCTGTCGTTGGTGGACCGCGAGACAGGA
>JASFVP010000014.1:0-65893 GCA_050049775.1 Chromatiales bacterium | reverse complement strand
CTGCTTTTAATGCACAATCATAAGGATCATTAAAACCCAATGGCGAACCAAAATAGATCGACTGTGACTTAAGATTCTGCAAACTTTGGGCAGAAAAACTTTCATATTTATATATAGTCTGGGGTTTATCCATTTATGATACTTAAGTGAATGTTTTTTTTATTAGATGCTTTTCTTTTCGCGTCCAATATCTCGCAAAATTGTATTAACAAAATAACTAAACTCCATAAATCTACTAGCTACTGCTAACACAGTAGTTAGGTCTAACTCTGAAATTAGTTTTACTTGTCTGCCAATATCTTCTCCATAGTGAGCGGCTGCATTATTTCTTAAAGCCTTCCACGATTGTAATTGTTTTATATATTTTTTTATTTCTTGCTTTTTTTTCTTAATATCCGAACCAGCAGTTAAATATCCACGCCTTTCTGCCAATTCAACAATTCTTTTTATCAACCTTCCACTTAAAACTATTTCGAATTCAAATAGTTTATGTACTAAATCTTTTAATGCCAATTTTGAAGCAAAACCAGTCATCCTGAGATTAATTAAACCTGCTACTTCTCGAGTAACATCATAATTAAAAATTGCAGCCTGCAATTTAATTTCATAATACTCTTGAGCATCTGTTGAATTGTTTGGAGTTCGATACTCATTGAGTGTTTTTTCTAAAATTTCTTCTGAATCACTCAGCAGCTTTAAAGGGTCCGACATAATCTGCCTAATTTATAAAATATTAATCAGTATACGGCGATATAAGAAAAAGCAGCCAGAAAATATCAAATGAGATACTTAATCCACAAAATATTTATCAAAAAGTGATCAAATGGAAGGCTTAACAGTTGTGGAAGGTGTGCTGGAGAAATGCTCAACACGAGCTTTGGCAAAGCCTGAAATCGCTTGCCCGGAAAATTCCGTCACGCAGGTATCTTCGAGTTCGCAATACCACTGGCCAATCAGAAATACGCAGGTTTCGGGATCAAGACGGCGATAACTAGAGCGGCCAATCGACAGAAGATACTGCACCTCTCCCCTATTTTTAAGGCCATCCAATCTTCCCAAGACCGAGTCTTTCCGCATGTGCTTCAGCTTCTTGCCTGCACGCGTGCAACCCTTCTGGGGTTCCCAATCTTGACTCCAATACATCAAAGCGCTTCATTAACTCTTGCTCGAAATCCCGTGGGAACTTATTGGTTCCATAGCGACTATAGCGGATAAACTTTCGTTTGGCCTTGGCAAGGCTACGAGCTGCCATAGTCTTACCTGCAAGTATTTCCCAAAATGCCAGCGATAAGCCGGGCATCCAGTTTGGCACCTTTTTATAGAACAGGTTGAGTGTTTTATGTATGTTGGAATCATTAAGCGGGGCAATGTAGCTAAGCGGTGATTCTTCTTCCAACTGTGTCATGATATGTGACGCCAATGCCTCATTTAGAGGCGTTTCCGGACTCATACGCCAGCGGCCTGTATCATCAACGCCGGATATCGGGAGAGACATTGTCTGGAACATTGCCTCATGAGCAGGGTCTGCACCAATAACGTAGAATGTTGGGATAACGTGCAGCCAGCCAGACCGCTTGTTCGCAAGAAGTACTGACTGGACAAATGGCCCACGCAATCGAACAAGATCACGTTTTGCATGAATCTGAAATCCTTCTCCCAATCTATGGAGAAGAATGGTTTGTGCAAATCTCTTGATCTCTAATGATTTCATGAGAAGTCTAATCCATCAGAAAAATCCCATTCGAAGTATTTGCTCAAAGCACTAGCAATTTTCTACCGTCTCAGGAACAAAATATTTTACACGACTAAACACTCACTTCTTCAAAAATGTAACCTGCAGATCATTCCCGACAATGGTAAAACTCGGCTCCACCCCATCGATACTGTTCCCCTTGAACTGATCTGCTGTGAAGCTGGAAAGATTTGCACTACTGAGAACCGTATAAGCCTTGTTGAACTCGAACCCACCTCCATCTTTTTTCCAGAAGGAAAAACTGGCTTGATCGGACTTAAGGGTCAGGTCACCTGTTACCGTAAGACTGGTTGGATCAGTGCCAAGCTGAATAGCGATGACGCCTCCGGTTAACTCAAGCGATCCAATAGTCACGCCTTTGGTGTGGTCGCCGATGTCCAGTTCGCCATTGCCGAACAGATGGACTTTTGCCGTGCCGCCGGAAGCGTCACCGTAGAACACGATCCGGCCGCCATATCCGCCGTTGCTGCCACCATAGGCGATCAATGTGGCATTGCCAGCGCTCGATGTGCCCGAGAATACCGTATAGCCGCCGGTTGCATTGGCGGCATAACCGCCCAGGTTGAAAAACGTGCCCTCACCTGCCGTGGGCACATTGCTGCCTGCGCTATCGTTACCGTTATCGTACACCGTGAATTCCGTATAGCCGGCGGCACAGCCTTCGCTGACTCCGGGATGGTTCCAGAAGGTGGCATTGCCAGCGGTCGGGAAATAGCTGGTTGGCAGATTGATCGAAAAGATCGTGTGACCGGCGCTGGATTTGCTGGCGATGGCGCTGCCGTAGTTGACGAAGTTACCGTTGGCTGCGGTGGGTGAGCCATATCTGGCGCTGAATTCGATATGCCCTCCTCCACCCTGCTCGCCTTCGCGTGCGCCGTAGTTGAAGTAGGAACCGTGGCCGGCGGTAGCGCCCGATGCGGACACATCCGGTGGATTGTTGTTGAAGCTGGTCACACCGCCATAGGCACCGGCGATTTTGGCCGCGTGATTATAGAAACGGCCGTGACCGCCGTCGGCCGTGGCATCGAAAGCAACATCGCCGCCGTTGGCCTTGTCGTGCGTACCGCCCCAGTTGTTGAAAACGCCATAGGCGGCTGTCGAGTTGACGTAGAACTGGGTGTTGCCACCATCGCCGCCGGAAACCGTGCCGCCAACATTGGTGAAGGTGGCGTTGTCCGCCGTGGCGTTATCGTGGAACACCACATTGGCAAAGGTATCGCCATCGGTACCCAGTGTGCCGTAGATCTTGAAAGTCGCGTTGCTGGCAGTTGAATTGTCGCAGAAACTGATCTCACCGCCGACGGTGCTGTGTTTGGGCGGAGTGGCGGCTCCGGTCCAGACCTTGAAGCAGGCGGACTCGGCGGAGGAATGATCATGGAAGCAGATGACCCCGCCGCCGTAGCCCTGTTCCGATACCGGCCCGGCGCAGTAAAACATATCGTCACCACCGGCTTTTGCCGAATTGGTGAATTGCAGTTGCGGATTCTTGTAGCCGCTGCTGGTGGCGGCCACCACAAAGCTTTGTTGCTTGCCGGAGCGATTGAAGATGCCCTGCCCGTTGATCGTCAATGGCGGTGTCTCGCAAGTACCGAAGCTGAAGCTGTAGGCAGAAGCGTTGTCGGTAAATTCGATGCTGTCTACCGTGGCGTTGCTGTTATCTGCAAAGCAGATTGCCGTTTGGCTTGAAGCGGAAAAAGTGGCCTTGACGGTGGGTACCGCGTCCGAAGACCAGTTGTCTGCCGTGTTCCATTCGCCGCTTTCGGGTTGGCTGTCCCAGGTGGATGTCGTCATCATTGTCTCCTTGGCTGAAATATCGTTTTTGTTGTTTTATTGGTGCTACCAGTGTTTTTGGCTGCAACTACACCGATGCAGCTTGCACCTGGTTGCGCCCCATCTGTTTGGCCCGATACAGGGCGATGTCCGCTTCGCGCAGCAACAGGTCCAGGCCTTCTTTGGCATCCGGAATTGCCGTGGCCGTGCCCATACTCACGGTAACCACCTCGCTGATGGAAGAATGCGCATGCGGGACTGCTCTTGCCTGGACTGCCTTACGGACTTTCTCGGCGACCATGGCGACACCACTGTGATCGGTATTCGGCAGGATGAGCATGAACTCTTCTCCGCCGTAGCGCGCCACCATATCGGTGGGCCGCAGCAATTGCGCCCGTACCGTTTCGGCCACTGCGACCAGGCAGTCGTCACCGGCCTGGTGACCGTAGTTATCGTTGAAAGCCTTGAAGTGGTCCACGTCCAGCATGATGAGCGAAAGCGGCTCTTTCTCACGGCGCAACAGCGCCCAGACTTCTTCCAGATACAGGTCGCCACGGCGGCGGTTGGCGACGCGGGTCAGCGCATCGCTGTCGGCAAGGCTTTGCAACTCCTGGTTGAGTTGTTCCAGACGATCGGTACGTTCGGCCACCTTTTGTTCCAGTGTCCGGGAGTAATCCTGCACCTGTTCATAAAGGCGCGCATTTTCGATCGCAACGGCTGCCTGTGCTGTCAGCAGGCGAATGATCTCGACCCTTTCCTCGGTGAACACACTGCTGGCTAGATTGTTTTCCATGTACAGCGCGCCTTCGAAGCGCTCGCGCTGGATGGGTACGCACAGCACCGACGTGGGCCGGAACCTGAGCATGTAAGGATCTTGCACGAACGGCCCCTGTCGGCTCGCATCATGCAGCACCACGGCGTCGCCGCTATGAAATACCTGACTGATCAGGGTTACCGGCAGAGGTACTTTTTCATCGTCGAAAGATGGCACCAGTGAATGTCCCGGCATGTCGGCCGTTGACAACCCGTCTTGTGGCAGCTCGGCGGCCTCCACGGCTAATTGCCCGTCGCGCCGAACTACCAGGCAACCCCATTGACCGCCGGCGTTTTCCAGCAGGATACCAATGGTGGTATTGAGCAAGCGGTCCAGTACCATTTCACCGGAAATCTCGCGTGATGCTTTCATAACCGAGGCCAGATCCAGATCACCGATGTCCCTGGGACCGGAAGAAACCTGCGTACCGGCAACCAGCTCGCGCAATAGCGGGAATTCCTGCTCCAGTTGTTTTACCTTTCGATAAGCACCCCAGCGGTCGTAAACACGATGGGCACCGCGCAAATAACCTTCCGCCGACCTTCTCTGGCCCAGCACCAGAAGATAACGTGCCGCCCGCTCAAAAGCCGTTGCTTCGTCGCGCAGAAAACCGCTTTCGCGTGCCGCATCAATGGCGGCGTCATAACGTTGCAAAACGGACTCATGCTTACCACCGAGTCGTTGCAGCTCGGCTTCCATCAGGTATTGCAGGTGACGAAAATTCTCTTCGCAGTTATCCGCCCAGCGTGTCATGCGCGCGAGATCATTCTGCAGTCGTTGGTAAGTCACTTCCTGTTCGTCGACAGACATGTCCGGGTAATGGGTCGCCAGGGTCAGGAACGCGACGATATAAAAACGCACCAGTTGCGGCAGCGACATCGCCGACTTGATCAGCGCATCCTGGGCATGCACCTGCTCAAGCGCGCGCTCGTAGTTGCCATACAGCAAACTGATTTCGGCGCTGTAAATGTGATAGTTGGCAATGCCGGTCATGAACTGACGCTCACGCATGCCCGCCAGGCATTGTGCTTCATCGAAACTGTCATCGTTGAGGGTGTCTGGCGAATGAGTCAGGCCGAGCAGGTTGCGCTGTAACTGCAAAAACAAAGTGCCGGAATCCAGTGAATCCTGATAGGCGCATTCGCGCACGATTTCCAGATTCTTGGCGTGCAATCGATGCGCCGTTTCCAGGTCCAGCGTCGGGTCCCAGATCACGCAGTCCTGGGCGCTGTAGGCGAGATATAACAGATCGCCCGACTGGTAACCCGCCTCGATACCTTTGCGAAACCAGGGTGTCAGGCTCGACCAGTGATTGCTCCAGTGGTGCACAAACATCGCATACACATAGATGACTCGCGCACGCAGGGTAAGGTCATCAAGTCGTTCATTGATCGCCAGCCCGACCTTACCGTACTGATAACCGGTGGCCGGTTCATCCAGTTCACCGCACAACAGCATGCCATAGGCAGCGTAGGCAAAAGCGGTCTCGGGGCAATTGCCATGACGCAGTGACAGGTTGACGGCCTTGAGCACCAGATAGGGAAACAGCTTGCCGCTACCGGAAAGAAACGCTGCGGGAAAGATTTCCATCAACAGGCGCATGGCCGTCAGGGTGGCCTCGTCGGTGACCAGCGGTGCATCAACCAGATCCGGGATGCCACGCTCGCCGAGATTGTCTTCGACCCGTTGGCGTTCTTCCGCAATCTCGGCGTCGCCCGGCTGCTCGGTAAACTGTACACCGATCAGCGCCAGCCCCTGAATGGCCGAACGGATGGAGTCGTCCATGCGACCCAGGGTGGCATACTGGCGCGTGCGTGTGGCGAGGATGTCACTGCGTTCCAGGTCGGTATGGCTGTGCTCCAGCAGGACTTCGATCCAGTGGTCTGCCGTTTCGATATGCCCGGTGAGATAAGCACATTGCTGTGTCTCCGCCGCCAGCGCTTTCATTAATGCCGGCGTCTCGGCCCAGGGATCTGCGGGCAACAGTTCGGCCGCTATGTTCAGATAATCCAGCGCCGCCTCGTAAGCCGCCGAGTATTTGGCGCGCTCGCCTGCACGCAGGTTCAGTTCCGCCAGGGCGAGGCGCTCTTCGGCGGAATCGATCAGTGCTCTGCCTTCGTTCAGGTGGCCGACGATGTCAATGAGACGCTCATCCGGCACCGTTTCGCCGGCATGCTGCAACATCAACCGTCCGACGGAGTAATGCACCTGTTGCAGCTGTTGCTCTGCGATCAGGGCATACGCCGCCTGCTGCACACGGTCGTGCTGGAAGCGGTAAGTCGGATTTACTTCCAGCAGTTCCGTGTCTTCGTTAACCAGACGATAGTCGTTATGCATGGGCAGCACGGTTTGCTGCTTGAGTGCCGGAAGCAATGCGGCCGCCGTCTTGGTGACGGGTTGCTGGTAGATCGCTGACAATGTCTGCAGATCGAAACTGCCGCCGATACAAGCCGCCAGCTGCAACACTTGCTGGGTTGCCGGCGGTAACCGGCGCAGATTATCCACCATGAACTCGACCACGTCGTTGCTCACAGCAGACCAGCGCACGGCATCGAGGTCCCAGTTCCATTGTCCGGTGGCCGGGTCCAGCGCGATCGCGCCTTCCTTGTAGAGTTGGCGCAACAGCTCATTGGTGAACAGCGGATTGCCCTGGGTTTTATCGTAGAGCATGTCGCTTAGCGGACGTACATCTTTCGCATCACGACTCAGCGCATCGGCCACCAGACAGGCCACGGAGTCCCGGTCCAGCTCGCCAACCGGCAGTCGGCGGATATTTTTTTGCGTCTGCAAATCATCCAGCAGCAGTTGCAAGGGATGACCGACGCCGACCTCATTGCTGCGATAGGCGCCGATCAGCAGTAAATGACTCAGGTCATGTGAAGTCACCAGGCGGCGCAACAGCGCCAGGGTCGGGGCGTCGCTCCATTGCAAATCGTCGAGGAACAGCACGACCGGATGGCCTTCTCCGGCGAAAACGCGCAGGAATGCCGTCAATACCAGTTGTAAACGGTTGCGCGCCTCTGCCGGTGGGAGTTTGGCCACTTCCGGTTGTTCACCGATGATGAGTTCCAGCTCGGGGACCAGTTCCACCACCAGTTGCGCATTCGGGTTAAGTGCCTCCAACAGCCGTTGACGCCATTGCGCGACCTGCTCTTCCGGTTCGGCCAGGACTTGCTGCACCAGGCCACGAAAAGTGGCCGCAAGTGCCGTATAAGCCTCACCATGCTGGAACTGGTCAAACTTGCCTTGCACCAGGAAGCCGCGTTCACGTACCAGCGGACGATCAATCTCATTGACCAGCGCCGACTTGCCCACACCGGAGTAACCAGACACCAGGCAGAATTCGGTCTGGCCTGCCGCCGCTGACTCGAACAAACCGAGCAGTTCCTCGAGTTCACGCTCACGGCCGTACAGACTTTGTGGCACCAGGAACTTCTGCACCACATCTTTTTGGCCGAGTTCGAAAGGTATGAGACTACGACCTGCAGCAAGTTGATCGGCACAATGCTGCAGGTCGTGCAGCAGGCCCTCTTCACTCTGGTAACGCTCTTCCGGATTCTTGGCCAATAGCCTGAGGACGATGGGTGATACCGCTTCGGGTACTTTGGGATTGACTTCGTGGGGTGCCGGCGGCAAACAACTGATGTGACTATAGACCCAGCCCAGCAGGTTGTCGGCCTGGAACGGCGTCTTGCCCGTCAGCAGTTCAAACAGCAGCACCCCGAGCGAGTAGTAGTCCGAGCGGTAATCCAGGTCGCGATTCATGCGGCCGGTCTGTTCCGGCGACATGTAAGGCAGTGGTCCCTCCAGGCGACGCGGCATTTGCACCGCCTGGCGTTCCTGATCCAGTTCAGAAGCTATACCAAAGCCAGCCAGCGCAATGGCGCCGCTTGCTGGATCATACAGTACGTTTGCCGGACTCAATGCCTTGTGAACGATATCGCGGGCGTGTATTCCACCCAGGGTACGGACCAGTTGCAGGGCTATTTCAAGCGACTCGGCCAGCGGCAAGCCAGCTTCACCAGCATCGGCAAGATGGCTCTGCAACGAAGACTCGTACAGGTCACCGACCAGGGCCAGGTTGCCACTGCCGTGTGGTAGCACCGCATGCAGCTTGCGCACACCATCCACGTCGGCCAGACGTTGGGTAATGCCCGCTTCACGGCGAATTACGGCGACCTCCTGACGGTCCGGGTATTCCGCATCCAGGGTTTCCAGCGCAACCTGAGCGTCATCGGCAAGGCGACGGGCACGATAAACCACCCGACCTGCAGCGCGGCACAGGACTGAGTCAATCTCATAGCCTGGAAGCTGCAAGTCCACTTCCTCCCGTGCCTCCTCTTTGTCAGCCAGGTTAAACACCAAACATTTGCTGGAATGTGGCGAGGTAATCTTCATGCGCTGTATCGCGCAAGGGTTCGCCGTGACCGCACAGGGCATGCTTGAATGAAAGTGTTTTGAGGCGCGCGAAATCGTCACCTTCAGGTGAAGCTCGCTGCACCCAGACCGGCCCCAGATTGGCGGGCGTGAAAAAGCCCATTTTCTGCATCAGCTCGCGTGAAGAGTCCGAGAAAAACTCATCCGGCGCGGTCCAGTTTTGCAAGGCATCACAGGCAATCAGGATGCCGCCGGCACGATCAAGATGCAGGATGCCCTCCGGAATTTTGGTGGTGGTGAATTCGAATACCGAGGCATCGGATATCGGTGACGGACCGTTCGGCTCGAGGGTGTGGCTCGCCTGCAGGCCGGTTTCGTGCTCCATGCCCGGCATGGCCCAGTAGTTCGCCTGGTAGTGATCGACATAGAACGGATCGTCACGCCCGTGCAAGGAACCGAGGCGTACCACGTCGGTGACCTTTCCGAGCTTGTCGAGTTCGGCCAGACCTTGCTCGCCGAGGCGTACACTATTAATAATGACCAGACGTTCACCATCCCGCACCACGGTCATATTGCGGCTGAACTTCCAGTCTATGTCCTGGAGAACGGTCTCCATGGCGCCGCTGACGAAAAAAACGTCGGGAAAGACTTCCTCAATGGCCCCATGGTCCAGGGCCGGCTGAAATTGATCCATGGCTGCACTCCTCACTCCTCATTTTTGTTGTGGTAATTAAAGCGGCCAACATAGCGGTACTCTTTAGCGTATTCGTTCAAATAGCCGTTCAGGTAGCGCTGTTGAGCCTGGTTGAGGCGTCCATGCAGTATGTCTTCCATTGATTCCTGGCCATCGCTGCTGTCCAGGCGTTTGAGATGAAACAGCGTCATATCCCGCCCGCCGAAGAAACTTTTGAGATATTCATGCAGCGGTCGGGCCTGTGACATGTCAAAAACCGCGCCGTAAAGCGCGGTATATAACGGCTGCCTGGCCAGGCTGTCCGTATCGAATGTGGGGTAGTCACCGGGCGGTGGCACGAATGGCGGATGCTCTTTCGACTGGTGGACCGGATGTGCCATGAGATTCTGCACATAGTCGGAGTCCAGGCCGGCCTGGCGCGCGCCATCGACGACGATGTTCAGGTAGCGGCGGCTGGGCAGACAGCTGTCATCGATGAATTCCGGCATACCGACGTAGGTGAGCGCCGGTACCGATTCACCCTCAGCATCCACATCAACGGTAATGCGGTCGTAGCCATGCCCACAGGCCTCCACGGCATCCAGGGGCGCCAGAGCTTCGTCCGGACAATCGTAAAGAACCCCGAGTACCCGACTGTCAGCTTTATCCGAACGTTCGATATTACCCACCCCGCCCTCGTGGCGAAAAAAATGCTGCACATTAAAGCGCAGGCACCAGCCCGGCAGGACCGCACGCCGTGATGCCAGCGGCTCAACGCCCTTGGCTCTGAGCGAGGTCATATTCAGGTTGGAACCGTAGCCAAAATAACGAAACATATTGAAATCAACCATCGTCCAGCGAGTATGCCAAGGGTCAATATCTGGTCCAGAAGGCTTAGCCTGGCTGGAATTATAGAAGCCGATATCATTTATATCGTACAGCGATGAAATTTATTGAATGCCTGTGATCTCAACAGAACACCTGCTGCAGCGCTAGCGACATTTTTCAGGCTGCATGATCTGCTAGACTTTTCATTCAATTGGATATTCACGGAGACTTCTATCGGATGATGGAGGCCAAAAACCAGCAAGGACAACCGGTGGATTGGTGGTTTATTTACAAAACCCCGGAACATACCGGAACCAAAAACAATCAGGGCTTTGACTTCTTCTACTATGACCCGGTTTCTGCCGCACTGCAGCTATCGCCTGTCGGTCTGGATCAGGATAACCAGGCATTGGGCTATACCCTGCAAACCGTGTTTGACGCCCCGACAACGGCAGGTTTCATTATTTATAATGATGAACACGTTGATAAACAAGACAACAATTCGGAAAAAGGCCACTGCAAGGGTGTGCTGGCTTTTGACAAAGCCAGCGATTCAGCGCTGTTGTTACTGCATTCAACCCCGCGCTTCCCCGCCGATCTGGAGTTGACGCTGCCGGGCGAAGAAAAGATCTACGGTCAGACCTTTATCTGTATCACCCTGCCCGATTACCAGACCGCCAACCGGATCGCCCAACAGATGTTGCAACAACAAAACCCTCAGGTGCTGCAAGAGAGCTCACGCATCCCGGCTTCGCTACAGAATGACGAGCCTCTTTTCCAACTGTTTCATGGAACCGCAATCAATGAATCGAAGCAACCCTCGACGCTCAGGCTGAAATCAAAGGGCGGCAAGGAATTCCTGTTGATCGCCAAAAGCAGGATATGGGGTGAAGACTTCTGGCTGGACCTGATATCGCCCGAACTGAAGTGCGACCTGGTGGTTGAAACCTGGCGCAGAGGCAAAGTGACTCCTTTACAGGACACCCGCTCCGATACCTATGATGAAGACTTGTTAACCCTGGACTTCAAGAGCCTCTCGTCTTCACCCTATGAATGGCCCTACACCAAGGATCACTCCAAGTGGGCCGCCGCCCTGAAAAACAGCAATAACTCATCACCCTGGGTGTGTGTCTCCGACATCAACCGCATGGTTTCGCAGGAGAAACGCGGCGGTGGCAGCTTGTGCTTTCAGGAGGACAAGCTGTGGCAGGCGTTGAAAGCGGCTGAAGAGAAACTGCATCAAATAAAATCTGGTTAGCTCATTATCTTAAGCTGATTGATAAGGGGAAATGATGAGCATTCTAAGGAAAATTACAATTGTCTATCTACTTTTTTATATACGGTGATACTCGCTATAGGAATATTTTCTACTTACGCAATTGACAGTGCTTCCGATGAGCTGCTTCTTTTGTGGCTATCATGTCTTTTAGCCTATTTGCTTGTAAGCAACTACATCTGGCTAGAATTTTACATACCTGCAGCTATAAGCATCCTTTTCAGTGCATATCTAATTTACTCTTAATCTATCTGCAACACTGTTTATGTGGCCGACAATGCCCACCGCATTCATTTTAGGGGCTTTTATATATTTACCAATGCCGCTCTTAATATTCTTTGGTGGAATTAATGAAATTATCTGCAGAAGACATAAGCAACCCAGACAAGTGACAGATATGGGTGATTTTAGATTGACCACTCATAAACACTCCACAGACTGAAAGCCGGATTGGCTGGCCATTCGGCCGGCTGTCCCCTCTCCCAAGCTTGGGAGAGGGCCAGGGTGAGGGTTGAATAACGCGGAACATACTCCCTCACCCCAACCCCCTCCCCAGGGAGAGGGAGCCAGTTCATAGGATCTAAAACCGGGGGATTACTGATCCCCTATTGACGACTTTAAAAAGAATCGTGTTCAGTATCACTACTTCTGTTTCGGAAACGACTTGTCATACGGCGGCGTCAACGTTGGCGCATCTTTTCTTGGCTCAGTGGCTTGCAGAATGCTTTCGAAAGTTGGTGCGATTTCCATCCGGTCTCCAAGTCCCCAAAGCGGTTTGGGCACACCGAACCACTGCAGCAAAGTTGCTGCAAACGAGGTTGAATCAAATGGCGTCTCCCCTTCTGCCCGGAACACGGTCTGCTGCTTGATCCAGGGCGATACCATGATGGTCGGCACCCTGGGTCCCATGAGGTCGTAGGCAAAGCCGTCATTCAGGTCGTTGGGCCAGGGCTTTCTGGCGTAAGGTGGCGCGACGTGGTCATAGATGCCGTTGTTCTTGTCAAACGTGATCACCAGCAGAGTCTCATCCCAGCCAGGACCGTTCTTGATCGCTTCATAGATTTCGTTTAGTGCCTTTTCAGCGGGAACCAGATCGGCACCGGGGTGATATGAGGTGGCGCCGGACGGCGCAATCCAGACCGGTTCCAGGAAGCTGAAAGCTGGCAGTTCGCCATTCGCCGCATCCTGCTTGAACTGATCGAGGTCGGCGAGGAATTTTGATGAGTTCTTATCAACTGTCGGGATCTGCCCCTTGAGGTAAAGCTGGTAGGTGAAGATGCAATCTTCCCACAGCACAGCGTTGTAGATTTTCCAGTCGGTAATCCCCTGGCTCCACAAGACCTTCCAGATCGACTGGCGGTGAGGAAAGTCGGGCCAATATTTGTAGACGTTGCCGCCTTCCCAGGTGCCCAGCCGGTTGAAAGCGGAACCGGTGACTGAAAAGGCGCGATTGACGTCGGTACCGCCGGGGATGGAACAAAACCAGCGATCGGAAATACCGAAATGACGAGCCAGTCCGTTCAATACCGGTATCTGTTCCGGGCTGAAAGTCTCCATCACCTGGTCATTGGCATTATTCAGGATAAAGCCACCCATGTCCGGTTTCTCGCGGCCCCAATAGCCGGGTTCCCTGGAGAACATCTGCTGCAGATTGTCGGTGGTGTCGTGGAACGGGTCCTGGGTGAGCGCCATGAGATCCCAGTCCTCGCTCAACTTGCCATCCTTGAACTGGCTGACATGAACCTTGCGCTCGCCGTCATAATTGAAGTTGTCTGTACTGGCCCCATCAAAAGGTTCCTGTGAACCGATGTAGTGGCACCCCTCGTCACCGTTCTCATAAAGCCAGCCGCAAATATTATCGAACGAGCGGCTTTCCACCATGTAGTAAACCACGTGTTTGATCTTCGACCGCATGAAGTCGATGGTGCCCAGTGTGCTAGCTGCTTGTGTCTGAACCGGGATTCGAGGTTGATAGCCGGTCAGTTGGCTGCCCGAACCGATGCCGGCCGGCAGCTTACCCTCACGAACCGGACCTGTAAGCACGTCTACACTCTCGGGATCAAAGCCCCATAGTCGGAAGATGCCCTTATCCGGATTCCACTCCAGCAGATGACCACCGATGGCGGTGAGTTCACTGCGCTCATCAATATGATCCCAATGACCTTCCTGAATCGCTGGCAGTGACAGTGCCGGTTGGAGTTGCGGATCAAAGCTCCACAGGCGGAAATGCTTGCGGTCCGGCAAACGGTCCAGCACATAATTGCCGATCGGAATCAGGATATGGCCTTTCTTGATGAGAGGGAAACCACCCTGGCCGGTATACGGATACGGGATTGGATCAGCGCTGCCGGGAGAATTCGGTTGTGGATCAAAATTCCACAGTTCGTACGTACCACGCCCCTTCGCAGGAATCATGCTCATGACAAAGCTTGCCATCGGAATGAGGTTGAGATACTGGTCCTCATCCGGGTTGGCGCTGTAATAATCCCGATAACCCCAAAACTTTTTCTTTTCCCAGAAGCCTTTTTGGAGAGATTGTCCGTTCAACGGGTCAGGGGAGTCCGGATCAAACTCCAGAAGGTTGTATTGGTAGCCGGGTTTTTCATCCTGCTGACAAAGCGGACTCCACTGCAACAGATAGCCTCCAATCTGGGCCATTCGGTAAGAGTGGTCGAAAGTGGCGCCCTTATTCAATGAAACCGGGGTGAACAATGCTTCTGCATCACAATCCACCCGATAAAGCTGATAGGCATCATCCTGTTGATTTCGACAAATCAAAAAATCATAGGATGCACCTACTCGTGCAAATGTCTTATTCAATGTAGAACCCTTCTTATTGTTTATTAGCTGGTTCTTCTTTCTTCGGCTAAATCATCCGCCTCTTGAATCTCTGTCAAGCCATGCATAATTTCCGGCATTACTTTTATGATCTGAATGATGCTGAAAATCAGTATCCCGTGACTGACTCCAAAATGGACTTCATCCAACGTCACTATCGTTTCATAGGCTGAAGTTGTCAGGAGGATCAGGCCACTAAACAGGTTCAAGTAGGGACTTTGGGTAATTTGTTTTAGCATTTTATTTTCCCGTAATTGTGAACACATTTCGTTTCCACTACCCACACGTTTTGTCATGTCGGCTTGAATGGGAAAATGTTTAAACGCCAGGTCGTTACCCTTTGCGATTTCGTGCTTAACCGGTTTGATTCGCCAGCGCCACAAATGCCCTGAAATAATCCGTATCCGCATCACTCGCCCGAATCCCCAGGAAAATCTGCTTCCGTATGCCCTTCTTACCCAGCCTTATAGATTTGATCGGAAGCTTGCTAGCGTATTCATCCACCAGCCAGCGCGGCATAGCGGCCACACCGCGACCGGCCGCGACCATGTGCAGCAGTATTTCGGTGGTTTCAATGATTTTACGTTTCCTGGGGCTGCAATTGGCAGGCAGTAAAAACTGGCTGTAAATATCCAGCCGTTCGATATCGACCGGATAGGTGATCAGCATTTCTTCGGCAACCTGTTGCGGTGTGACATGGCCGAGTTTGCTAAATGCATGTCCTTGCTTCACCACCAGCACCTGTTCGTAGTCAAACACCGGCTCGAACAGCAGGCCGGGTTTGTTGAGCGGGTCCGGCGTGACCAGCACGTCGATGTCGTGATTGAACAATGCGGCAATGCCGCCGAACTGGAACTGCTGTTTCACATCGACATCCACATCCGGCCATTGCTCCAGGTAAGGAGCGACAATCCGCAGCAGCCATTCATAACAGGGATGACATTCGATGCCGATACGCAGCAGGCCGCGCTGGCCTTTTGCGATGTGCGCCATGACCTGCTCGGCGTGTTCCAGCTGCGGCAGCAGGCGTTGTGCCAGTGACAACAGATAGTCGCCGGCCTGGGTAAACTGCAGGTTGCGGCCTTCCTTGAGCCACAGCGGCGTGCCGATCTGCTGTTCCAGCTTTTTGATAGCGTGGCTCAGCGCTGACTGGCTCAGGCACAGGCTTTCCGCCGCGGCGGTCAGGGAGCCGAGACGTTTGACTTCGCGCAAAATGGCAAGATGCTGGCGTTCGATCATCGATTAATCCATGCAGTAATTTCATTGATTTATGAAATATAACCATTTTTATTCATAACTGGAAATGCCTAGCATGGCCTCCACACATTACCGGAGGCAATATGGTCACAACACACAATCTGGGTTTTCCACGCATCGGCGCCAAACGCGAGCTCAAGTTCACGCTGGAATCTTTCTGGCAGGGCAAGACAAGCGAAGTCGATCTGCAACAGCTTGGCGCAGACCTGCGTCAGCGTCACTGGCAACAGCAGAATGAGCTGGATTTCATTCCGGTCGGCGATTTTTCGTTTTACGACCAGGTGCTCGATATGAGCTTTGTGCTTGGCAATGTGCCGCAGCGCGTACATGGCTTGAGCGGCACTGAGCTGGACCAGTACTTTCGGGTGGCGCGCGGGCGGTCCGCCGCAGATGACACATGCAACTGTGTACACGCCGGTGAAATGACCAAATGGTTCGATACCAATTACCATTACATCGTGCCGGAGTTTACCACCGACACACAGTTTGCCCTGCACCCTGCCCGACTAGAGGAGCAACTGGCTAAAGCAAAGCAGCAAGGCATCAACAGCAAACCGGTGCTCATCGGACCGGTAACCTATTTATGGCTCGGCAAGACCAAGGATGATTCCAATCGTCTGACATTGCTGGAGCGCCTGCTGCCGGTGTATGCCGAGTTGCTCAACCGGCTTGCGGAGGAAGGCATTGGCTGGGTACAGGTCGACGAGCCGATACTGGTCACCGAACTCGACGCCGACTGGCGCCATGCCCTTAACCTGGCTTATCACCAGCTGAAAAGCTGCCCGGTCAAAATCCTGCTGGCGACCTATTTCGGGCAACTGCAGGACAATCTGCAACTGGCCTGTGAACTGCCAGTGGCCGGCCTGCATGTCGACGCCATCAATGCACGCCATGAAGTCGCACAACTGGTCGACTGGTTGCCGATACACAAGGTGCTGTCGCTGGGTGTGGTCAACGGCCGTAACATCTGGAAAACCGATCTCAACGCCACGCTCGACTGGCTTGAACCGCTACATGAAAAACTGCAGCAGCGGTTGTGGCTGGCGCCATCCTGTTCGTTGTTGCATGTACCGGTCGATCTCAACAACGAAACGGTGCTGGATGCAGAAATTAAAAACTGGCTGGCGTTCGCGGTACAAAAACTGGATGAGGTCCTGCTGCTCGCCAAGGCCCTGAATCATGGTCGTGGTACAGTGGCCGACGAACTGCAGGCCAATCAGGCCGCCATACAAAGCCGTCGTACATCGTCACGAGTACACAATGCGGCAGTCAAACAAGCCGTCAGCAACATCACCCCTGAGCAGGGACAACGCCAGAGCCCTTTTGAACAACGTGCGGCTGAACAGTCGGCCATATTAAACTTGCCGCTGTACCCAACCACTACAATCGGCTCGTTTCCACAGACAACAGAGATACGCCAGGCGCGGCTGAAATACCGCCGCGGTGAATTGTCCGGGCAGGATTACACTAAAATCATGCAGCGCGAGATCGAACGTGCCGTACGTGAACAGGAACAGCTCGGCCTCGACGTGCTGGTGCATGGCGAAGCCGAACGCAACGACATGGTCGAATACTTCGGCCAGCAGTTGCAGGGTTATGCTTTCAGCCAGTCAGGCTGGGTACAGTCATATGGTTCGCGCTGCGTCAAGCCACCGATTCTGTTTGGCGACATCAGCCGGCCGCAGCCAATGACACTGGACTGGATCAAATATGCGCAATCACTGACCGACAAGCCGATGAAAGGCATGCTGACCGGACCCGTGACCATGCTGAACTGGTCGTTCGTGCGCGACGACCAGTCGGGCTCGACCACCTGTTACCAGCTGGCGCTGGCGATTCGAGAAGAAGTGCTCGACCTGGAACGAGCCGGTGTGCAGATCATCCAGATCGACGAAGCGGCGTTGCGCGAAGGCCTGCCGTTGCGCAAATCGCAATGGCAGGAATATCTGGACTGGGCGGTCGAGGCGTTTCGCATCTCTGCCAATGGCGTGGCCGACAGCACACAGATTCACACACACATGTGTTACTCGGAGTTCAACGACATCATCGAATCCATCGCCGTGATGGACGCAGATGTCATTACCATAGAAACCTCGCGTTCCGATATGGAATTGCTCGATGCCTTCGAACACTTCCGCTATCCGAACCAGATCGGCCCGGGCGTTTACGATATTCACTCGCCGAACATTCCTGAAGAAGCGCACATGGTGCAGCTTATGCAAAAGGCCGCCACGCGCATTCCGGCCGAGCGGCTCTGGGTCAACCCGGACTGCGGCCTGAAAACACGTAACTGGCAGGAAGTGATTCCGGCATTGCAGCATATGGTTGCAGCGGCGCGAGCACTACGCGGCTGATAACGTAAGAGCTTGCAAAGCTGTTCACAAGCCGCCTCTGTTTGTTGCAGTCTTGTTTCACTCTGTTTTCTGTTTTTGATGACAATTTGATGTAGGAATAATTATTATCTGTAAAACCATGTACTTAACAAAATATATATAAGTTCACTGATATTTCCTCAGTGCGGATTTGGTGAAAGTTCACCGTAACATTCGTCACTTAAGATGCACAGCGTCATCGCTGATTAATGACAAATTCTATATCCGGATTCCACTAACGAGGAAAACTCCTAATGAAAACCAAGCTTCTAGTACTCGCCATGGCTTCTGCCATGGCCGGTACTGCATACGCTGGTGAGATAAAATTTACCAACGCAGCAGTTCCGACCAATGATCTTGATAAACGCAGTGTGCTGACTTCGCAATTCGCTATTGTTGACGGCAAGGAAGTCGACGTGAACTACAACACGCTGTTGCGTTCCGGAGACAAACCGAAAGGTTCCGTAGCACCGTTCGGTATGATCTTCGACATCGAAAACAAGCCAGTTGTGCTTGAAGACGGCTCGGTGAAAATCTCCAACGATAACGATTTCTCATCGCTTCTGCGTGGCGACCACGGCCAGCTGTACATGGTCTCACATTTCGAATCACGCCCGGCTGCGATGTATCTGACCCAATTGAGTCAGGACAAGAAAACTGGTGAACTGAAAGCCCTGCGCACCCGTCCGCTGGATTTCTCGCACCTGAACGGCGGCTGGGTACACTGCGCCGGTTCCGTGTCTCCCTGGGGTACACACATCGGTTCGGAAGAATATCCACCGAATTCCAAAGAATGGCGCGATGGCAATATCTCGGGTTACAACGCTGAAATGGTGCGTTATTTTCCGGAAGCACGTGGTGCGAACAACGCCGACCTTCCGGCGCTGGCCCAGACTTACATGAACCCGTTTGACTATGGTTTTGTTGTTGAAGTCGATGTTGACAACTTCAAAAAAGCGGATGTAACCAAACACTATTCCATGGGTCGCGTTGCCATCGAGCTGGCTTATGTCATGCCCAATCAGAAGACTGTCTACATCTCTGACGACGGTTCCAGAGTTGGTTTGTTCCGCTATGAAGCAGACAACGCCGGTGATCTGACTTCAGGCACCCTGTATGCCGCCAAGTGGAATCAGACTTCCCCGTATTATCCAAAGGATACCCGTGTGCCGGCTGAAGATCGTGATGGCGGCCAGGCTGACATCACCTGGGTGGAACTGGGCCATGCAACCGATCAGGAAGTGCGTGACATCATCGACAGTGGCGTCACTTTTGAGAAGATCTTCGACGAAGATGTGGCCGGTTGTACCGTGATCCAGAACCGCGATGCCTCTTCCGAATGTCTGAAAATCAAACCGGGCATGGACAAAGCCGCCGCTTTCCTGGAAACCAGCCGCTACGCTGGCCTGGTTGGCGCCACCACCGAGTGGGAAAAAATGGAAGGTATCACACTGGATCCGGATACCAACACCATGTACCTGGCCATGTCCCGCGTTCGCACTGCCATGACTGACGGCGAAGGTCACATGAGCGTGCCATACAACTACTGCGGTACGGTTTATGGTCTGGACCTGGATGACAACTACGTTGCCCACAACATGTATGGTGTCGTCAATGGTATTCCGCGCACCTACAGCCGTGGTGCCCTGGCTGACAACAAGTACGATGCTGATGGTCCCTATGCCGCCAACAATTGTGACCTGAACGGCATCTCCGAGCCGGACAACGTCACTTTTGTTCCGGGCTACAAAACCCTGATCATCGGTGAAGACACCGGCCAACATCAGAACGACATGATCTGGTCTTACAATGTCGAGTCAAAAGAGCTGACCCGCATCCAGACCACGCCATATGGTTCTGAAACCACTTCACCGTACTTCTACCCTAACCGCAATGGTAATGCCTATCTGATGTCTGTGATTCAGCATCCGTTCGGTGAATCCGATCAGGGTGAGGCACAGTTTGAAGAGGAGAAACTCGGTTATACCGGTTATGTAGGTCCCTTCCCGGCAATGGGCGCACCGGACAAGCCGAACCACCACGGGCATGGCAAGTGGTGGAAACGTCACTGGTACCTGCACCCGCGTCACTACTGGCGCAGACATCACTAAAATCCTTCTGGGTTTTTAGTTGATGTAAACAAGCGGAGGCTCCGTTGGAGCCTCCGTTTTTGTGTTTCAAGAATCAGTATCTTATGGAACTGTTTAACATGAAATTGATGACTGCAATCTGTCTGTTGTTGCCTGTCCTGGCAGCCGAACAATCAATTGCCAGCGATGAACTGGCCGCCCAGAATGTGACGGATTCACTGGTTTCCTATAAATATCGCAGGTTAGGCAATACCGGCGCGCACATCCCGTCGCAATGCTATACCAGGACAAAAGATGAAAATGGCAAGGTGCATAACCCATGCTATGTCTGCCATACGACATCGATGCGGCCGAATTATGCCAATGATCCGGACTTACAGCTGGGTTATGCGTTTCCGGAAGACCCGCGCACCAATCGCTGGACCAATTTGTTCAAGGACCGCAGCAAGGCCGTAGCCGCCATCAGTGACGAACAAATCCGGGACTACATCAGTATCAGCAACTATTTCGATGACAAGGGCGAACTGATCCTGGCGAAAAACCTGCAGAACCCGCCAACTGAATGGGATCACAATACCAACGGAAAATGGGACGGCTTTGTGCCGGATGCCTGGTATAACTTCGATGCCGAAGGCTTTGACCGGAACAAACAGGGCAATGACACCGGCTGGCGTGCCTATGCCTACTACCCGTTTCCCAGCACCTTCTGGCCAGCCAACGGCTCCACCAATGATGTGTTGATTCGTCTTCCCGAAGCCTTTCGTCAAAATACCAATGGCAAGTACGACCGTACCGTTTACAAAACCAACCTGGCTATCCTTGAAGCCATGATGCGTGAACAGGATATTCGTATTGAACCAGTGGATGAAGCCAGTTTGGGCGGTGTGGATATCAACAAGAATGGCAAAATTGATATCGCAGACCGGGTGGTTTATGACTGGTCGCCGTTAAACAATCGTTTTATGTGGTATGTCGGCATGGCCTACGATCTGCAAAAAGACGGCAAGGTGCACATTGCAGCCGGCCTGCTTCCTGCCGGTACCGAGTTTTTGCACACCGTGCGTTACATCGATGCACAGGATAACGGTAACATCCAACTGGCGCCAAGAATCAAGGAGGTCCGCTATGCACGTAAACGCGCCTGGATCAACTATTCCAACCTGAAAGATTCCTTCGATTCGGAAGTCAAGGAAAAACACGACTTCCCGAATCGCCTGCGCACCGTGCTCGGCAATCATGAAATCGGTGTCAGCAACGGCCAGGGCTGGACCTATGCGGCCTTCATTGAAGACGCCAAGGGCGACCTCCGGCCACAGACTTATGAGGAACTGCAGTTTTGTGTCGGTTGCCATGGTGGTATCGGCGCCACACGGGATGGCATCTTTTCATTCGAGCGTCGGCTCGGCCATGACGCGTTTCAACATGGCTGGCATCACTGGAGCCAGAAAACCATCAAGGGCCTGAAAGACCCGTTGCGCAGAGATGGCAAGCACGAATACGCCTTCTACCTGGCCAACAACCATGCCGGCGATGAATTCCGGGGTAATATGGAAATCTGGGAAAAGTTCTTCACCGCTGATGGCATACTGAAGCCTGACATGCTGGATAGCATGCAAAATGATATCAGCGAACTGCTGTGGCCATCCAAGACCAGGGCGCTATTGCTTAACAAGGCCTATAAAGCCATTGTCAATGAGCAGAGCTTCATACTGGGACGTGACGCAACCATTACCCCGCAACCCAATGTGCACGACAAGGTTGATGAAGATCAGGAAACTGGCATTCTTGAACCTGTAATTGCGGAAAAATTATCGCTCTGACCAATATCTGTTCAGTGACGTATATCGCTCACATTGGTTGACTTGTGTCGATGCCACCTTGTTTTAAGAACTTGAGCGGAATGTTTGTGACATTAATATTACTTTTATTACAGTTTCGATACATGCGCATCATAAGTTGATGAATCTAAATGCTTACATAAGTCCACTTGGAGCATATTATTTCTTGTTTAGTAAGGAGAAAAATTCAGGGATTCGAATTACATTTTCACAGAAAACAATTCGAGAGCTAAATATGCCCATCATCAAAAATGAGACTGATTCAGTTAAAGACTTCCTGGTACTTTATGGTGACCTGGTGGTTAAAACCGGTCAAAGTGGTTTACGTGCCGCACTGGATTCCCTTCCCGGAGATTACAGCCAAATGAATGACTGGTGTGATCACTGGCTCCATGAACAGGGTAAAGAACAGATATTGAAAACATTCAATATCAACTCATACACAGAAGCAAAAAGATCTCACTGATTTAAAGTGATGCGTGTTGACTGGCTTTTAATAAGCCAGTCATAGCAATTTTTGTAGATGACGAATAAATCATCTCATTAAATTTCCTATAAACCTGCAAAAGAACAGGAAAAGCTCGAGTCAGTATTTCCCTTATCCAGGCCATCAATACTTCGAAAGCTACCCTTGCCAGGCTAACATCTATACCCTGCTAGCAATTATGGTCAGCTGGCAAATCACACACTAAACACCCATTGATTCAAAAGAATCGCTGTATATGACGGAAATATTTAACCGGCATTATGTCTGGATGGTGAATGTGACAGATATGTTTAGCTAAATTCTATTTGATCAGCTTTGTCATTCCGCTTTCATTCTAGCTATCTACTCTTCCTCACTCATTCTAATCAAGGGGAGGAAGTTCATGAAGCTATCGACACTCGCGGTCGCTATTGCGGCTACGTTGATGTTTTCCGGCACAGCCGTGTTTGCCAAAGGCAAAAACGACACTGACTGGAACAGCCACAAACATCACGATAAAGACAAATCACACTGGTCTAAAAAACATACTCCAAAGCCAGTCCAACTTGGCCCACGCCCGCTCTACCTGGTCAATGACATGGAAGACAGCCGACTGAAAAAAGCCCTGAAATCTTGCGAGAAAGGCCCTTTTTACAAATCGGATTTCTCCATCGGCCATCGTGGCGCCGCAATGCAGTTTCCAGAACACACAAAAGAGTCCTACGAAGCTGCCGCCGCAATGGGCGCCGGAATCGTTGAGTGTGATGTGACCTTCACGAAGGATCGTGAGCTGGTTTGCCGCCATTCACAGTGTGATCTCGCTACAACCACGAACATCCTGGCGACACCATTAGCTACCAAATGCTCGGAGCCATTCACACCTGCGACCTTGAACATCGACGGTACGGTGGCTGTCCCGGCATCAGCAAAATGCTGTACCAGTGATATCACTGTGGCAGAGTTCAAGACACTGAAAGGGAAAATGGACGCTGCCAATCCTGCGGCAACCACTGTGGATCAATACCTGAATGCCACACCTTCCTGGCGCACGGACCTGTACACCGGCAACGGCACGTTAATGACGCACATGGAAAGCATCAAGCTGTTCAAAAAACTCGGTGTGAAAATGACGCCGGAGCTGAAATCGCCCAGTGTCGAAATGCCCTATGAGGGAGATTACACGCAGGAAGATTATGCGCAACAAATGATTGACGAATACAAAAAAGCGCATGTTTCACCCAGGAAGGTATGGGCGCAATCATTCAACGTTGATGATGTGCGTTACTGGATCCAAAACGAACCGGCCTTTGGCTGGCAGGCGGTTTACCTGGACGGGCGCTACGATGACCCTACCTTCGACCACACCAATCCGGCCACCTGGAGCCCTTCCATGTATGAGCTGGTCGCCGATGGCGTGAAGGTCATTGCACCACCGATGTGGATGTTGCTAAAGGTCGAGAATGGCAAGGTGGTACCGTCCACTTACGCCATAGCCGCCAAAAGCGCCGGCCTGGACATCATTGCCTGGACATTCGAGCGCTCAGGCCTGCTGCAAAGCGGTGGCGGCTGGTATTACCAGACGATCTCATCGGTCATTGATGACGATGGCCAGAAGATGGAGGTTCTGGACGTTCTGGCGAAAGATGTCGGCATCCTGGGTATTTTCTCCGACTGGCCGGCTAGCGTCACCTACTACGCCAATTGCATGGGTATCAAGTAAACAGCTGTAACATCAAAAAGGCAGTTGCTTTGGCAACTGCCTTTTTGGTTTACGACAATGCTTCAGAACTGCAACGCCTCTTTAACCGCCGGCTACCAAAATACCGGCACTGACCAGACCCTCAGCATCTTCCCGATTGATGTCGATTTGTTGCACTTTCAGGCCAAGTTTGGACAGGTTTGCCAGCCAAGCGGCCAGTCGGTCGAATTCTGCGTCGACAATGCGCATGCGCACCTTCTGATTGCCATCCGGCGTCAGACTCCTGATGTTTTCCTTGATCTGATGCTGCTTGCTGGTTCGATCGAGCAGGGACAGCAACGACTGCCGGACACGCGGCCGTGACGTTTCAACAGGTTGCAAGGCCTGGTATTCAGTAACAATCTGCTGCAGGCTGCTTATGCGTTGCTGCTGGGCGGATACCTGATTGTGCATCAGCTCTACGCGTTCATTCAAAGGTGTCCAGACCGCTTCATACAGCAGCAAGATCAGCAGTAGCAATGCGCCAAAGCCCAGTATCTTTTGTTCACGCGCCTGCAGGGTATTGAAACGATCCAGCATCAGATTTTTCTCCTCAGTTGCATGCGTGCATCGACGCCCTGCTCCACAGCTACCGTAGACACCACATCAGTTTTCAGCTTGCCGCTTGCCATCAACTGCTTTTGCAGTCGCTCAACATCGGCAATATCCTCGGCGTTGAGCCACAGACTGAGCTGGCCATTGCGGTATTGCAACTTGGCCAGGCGCATGCCTGGATTCGCCTGCAATTCCTGTCCCAACTGGTGCAGCAGATACAGGAAATCGTCTTTCTGTACTTGTTGCATAGCACGACGCTTGTCCAGCAATTGCTGTGCCTGTACCACCGGATCGACAATGCGTTGCACCTGCGGGAAAGCCTGCTCAAACAGCGCCACACTGGCCTGGTTGAGTCCATCGCGCTGTTCCTGCAACAACTGGTATCGGTAACCCAGGTCACCGAACAGTACCAGAAATGCCAGAAGCAGCACAGCCGCTGCCGGCAGCAATGCCTTTGCAGTTTGTTTGAAGGATCCGCCATTGTTCCTGCGCTGCTTGATCAGGTTCAATTGCAATACAGCCTGTGATAACTCTGCGATACCAAACAAGCCGGATGCCGGTTGCTCCCTCTTGTCGACCTCGAGGCCTTGCATGGCGATGGCACTGGCAACCTGTTCATGCGCCTGTTGCCACACAGTTACCTTGGCGGCTGGCTGTTCGCCGCCATCAGTGAACAGTTTTTGTAACACGACATCAAATAATGCCTTGCTGACACAAAACCCCCGCAGCTCGGCAGTGCGCACACAAACCTGATCCTCCAGCACCAGCACCGACCAGTGGTCATGCTGCCACGGCAGCAATAATGGCGCCGCGATCACATAGTTTGGCATCACACCCTGCTGCGCCAGTCTGTCGAGCAGTTCTGCCAGTTTGTCCTGATTCACAACGGCGACGGCCATTTTGCCGGATGCGGGGATCCTGGCATGGGCAATATGCAAATGCTCCACGTCTTCCGCCAGCTCATCTTCGAGCAGGTAAGGCAGAATACTGGCCGGGTTAAGCAGTCGTTTGTTCGGCAACTCCGCCTCGCGCAACAAAACCTCATTGCCAGACATCACATAGATCAATTCGCTACCGGCCGTGCTCTGTCTGAATTGCTCAAAATCGCCAGTAGTCAGCAAATTGTCAGCCTGGTCGCTTTTGTCCAGTACAAGCCATTGCAGGCGTGTGCTCGCGTCATCAACAAACTGGAACAGCACTCGCCTAGCCATCAAAAAACCCTCGCCGGCTACGCTGTACCACACGGGTTCCACGGCCTTTACCACGGTAAAGCAACGTCTCATGACGCAGCTGACGCTGCGCGACCTGGACTTCGCCGAGCACCTGGAAATAGTCACTCGCCACACCCAGCCCCTCCGGGGTGAGATTGCCATCCTCAAACAAGGGTTGATCCAGCCATTCGGAAATATTCTCGATCGGCTGATCCTGTCGATCTCGAATCAACTGTTCCCCATCCTGCCGTGTCAAATGATCCGCCAGTATTGCAAGACTTGTCGCGGTCGCCGTATTGACGTTGATCGCCGTATAATCCGGCAGGGCCACCACATGAGGCGCGAGCCGCTGGTAAATGGCGGCATTGACGCCTTCAACCAGTTGCAGTTCCGCCTTGTCGGCAAACAGGCGATTGGCGGCGCGATGGGATGGCTGACGATTCATGTAGACATCGTCTTCGGCACCACCAGGAAATCTTGAGTCGGCATCGGCATCCATCCAGTCGAGCACGGCGTTGGCAAGGTCCGCATCGATTTCCAGCAGCTGCAACAGGCGCTGGAAACGATCCAGGTCGAATTGACTGACCTCTCCGTTGCGCAGCAGGTTATTGATGTTGAATCGGCTTTGCATATCCTGAATGCGGGCGCGCAAATGGCCGCCAGGCACTACGGTGTCAGGGATGCCGGCCTGCCAGGCATCAGCAGAGCTGTCGGTATCGTTCGCGCGACCATCCTGGTCCAGCACAGCCTGGGCCCATAACTCGAGGCCGAGTGCATATTGCCAGGCCTGCTCCATATTGAGCATGTTCTGCGTTTTTCGCACTGCCAGTTGTTGGGCCACAGCAGCCGACACGGCAATCACGGTCGCGATTGCCAGCACCAGCAACACGGTGATCAACGCCGCGCCACGGTTTGAATGCGGAGGTTGCCAGACTTCAGCCATTACAGGGTTATCGCCAGGATGCGCTGGATCTGCCCGATGCCATCGATATCCAGATTGATGCTCAGGGCACGTGGCAAAGCCGTAGGCGTTGCACCTGTCGATGTCGGTGGCCAGTGATCCGACCACTCATCACCCAAAAAGGCCAGCTCGGCCGACTTCACCCCATCAAGCAACTGGATACGTCCGGGTTCTGTATTCTGCACCCGGTCGAGCACCGGCCAGGTGAGACGCAGCAGTTTGCCATCTTCAAAGCGGTAATTAATGCGCTGCAGGCTTTGTTGTGCTGCCAACGGGTCAGCCATTTGCGATCGGGTCAGGCTGAAAAGATCACTGCGCTCGGCAAGTGAAGCATCAAACGCGGCCAGTTCATCACCGAATTCATCGCGCACCGGCCGCTCGGAAGCATTGAACAGGTCCTGGCTGAGCAGCAGAAACAGCTTTTGCACAGAGGCAAATTGCTGTGATACTTCTTGTGTATGCTGGCTGGTGGTGATGACGGTACGCAGACCGCCATACGCCATCACAGACAGCACAGCGAAGATGCTGATGGCAATCAGCAACTCGAGCAAGGTAAAACCCTTTTGCCAGTCTTGCCTCATTGCGATTGCCCCAGGTAGGCAGTAACCGAGTGCAGGAAATGGTCCTGTCCGACGCGCCCTACTTGCATGACAACCCGCAGCAGCCCGGCATTGCTGGTTCCGGAAATATTGGCCTGCCAGTACCATTCACGTCCCGCCATGATTTCGCTGCCCTGTAGTGTGCCGGCTGTGTATGCATTTTCCTGCAGTTGCAGACCGGTGATCTGATTCAACGCCACCCATTGTGCCAACACCTTGTCTTCCAGATGACTTTCGCTCGAGGCGGCTTGGGACACCGTCTGGATCAGCGCAATCATGCAAAGCGCCAGTATCGTCATGGCGACCAGCACTTCAAGCAGCGTGAAAGCCCGTTGTGTGTTGAAAGATTTCATGAGGCCCTGAACACGCCCAGTTGCAACTGGCCGGCGCCATCAGTGGAAATTTTTTGAAATTTATCCGTTTGGCTATTACCGAGAGTCAGGGTAAAAGCCGTTGACCCGCCATCCGGTGAAAACAGGATATGCGGTCCGCCCGTATTTGACTGTCGGCTCAATGACACCTGTTGCATCTGTGCATCGTAAAGTTGCAACTGCCAGCGTGGCCTGATGTGCAGCGGTTGCAATGCGTTTAAATTTCCGGCTTGCGACCAGCCTTGTTTGTTCAGGACCAGAAATTCAATCTTGTCCGACGACAGTCGCAAGCCGACCGGATAGCCGGACAAAATGGCTTCATGCGACGCACTGATCATGTGTTGTCGGATCTGTCTGGCTCTGGATTCGAGTTCGCGTGTTTCGTTGCCGCCAGAGATCGACAACAGCAGATAACCGCCAACGATGCCGATCAGCACAATGACCACCAGCAATTCGATCAGGGTAAAGCCGCTGCAGTGGCGATGCTGTCTAGTCAATATTCCAGTTGCCGATATCCGCGCCATCGTCGTCACCACCTGCGACGCCATCCACGCCATAAGTGTACAAATCGTATTCTCCATGTGAGCCAGGCTGCAGATACAGATATTCGGCGCCCCATGGGTCTTTGGGTAAGCGATCCAGATAACCGCCGGCTTTCCAGTTGGCACCTTCCGGCAGATCGGCCGGGCGCTCCACCAATGCCGCCAGACCCTGCTCGGTGGTCGGATAGCTGTAGTTATCCAGCCGGTACAGATCGAGCGCGGAACCCATGGCGCGGATATCCTGCTTGGCGCGGGCGATACGTGCTTCTTCCGGGCGGCTCATGATCTTGGGTACCACCACCGCGGCAAGAATGCTGAGAATCACCACTACCACCATGATCTCGATCAGGGTGAAGCCTTTACTATATTTAGAAGACTGCGACTGCATTGTGTTTCCTTATTGATAAAAGGCCCTAGCTCACCAGTTGGTTCAGTTCGAAAATCGGCAAAAGAATTGCCATGACAATCACCAGAACCACACCACCCATGAGCAGAATAATCAGTGGTTCAAACAGACCGACCAGTGTTGCCGTCAGCGACTGTATCTCGCGCTCGTGATAACTGGCGGTGCTGTCGAGCATTTCAGCCAGATTGCCGCTGGCCTCACCACTGCTGATCAGGTGAATGGTGAGGTCGGGAAAATAACCGCCACTGTGCAGCGCCTGGCTCAGGCTGCTGCCTTCCCGCACCATTTGCACCGCCTGTTCCACCGCTTTGCGCATACCGAGGTTATGCACCACCTGGCTGGCGATCTTGAGCGCATAAATGGTTTCGACTTCGCTCTTGCTGAGAATGGCCAGTGTGCGCGTGAACAGGGCCGTATTGGAAATGGTCGACATATGGCCGAACAATGGCAGCCTGAGGACGAGTTCATGATAGCGCGCCTGCACAGCGGGAATGCGCAGCAACAGTCGTGTAGCGGCCACCAGAGCCAGGCCAATCAGCAACAGCAGGCTGATATTGTGTTGCAGAAAGCTGCTGAGGTTGAGCAGGCCGACCGTCAACAACGGCAGTTCCTGACCGATGCTGTCAAACACGTTGACGATTTCCGGAATGACAAAAATCAGCAGGCTGACAATGACTGCGATTGAAACCAGTGTCAGTAACACCGGATACAGCAGCGATAATTTAATCTTCTGATGAATGTCGGCCTTCTGCTCCAGGTAATCGGCCAGGCTTTCGAACACCTCGACCAGCTTGCCCGACGATTCACCGGCCGCAATGGTGGCGCGATACAGTGCCGGAAAACTGTTGCCCAACTGGGCAATCGCATCCGACAGGCTGATGCCTTCCAGCACGGCAGAACGCAGCTTCAGCATGATCTTCTGAATGTTTTTGCTGTCGGTCTGGCGCGACAACAGATTCAACACTTCGGCCAGTGGCAGTCCGGACTTGAGCAACACGGCCATTTGTCGCGTCAGCAGGGACAGCTCACGGCCGGAAATCTTTTGTGCGTGGCTCGTCTGTTTCCTGCTGGCCTTGTCGGCGGCGATGTTATTGATGCTGACCGGGATGAAACCGTTTTCGCGCAGGCGCTGGCGTGCGGTGCGCGGCGTGTCCGCCTCGATGATGCCACGCGATTGGCGACCCTGCTGATCAACCACCCGGTATTCAAACGCGCTCATGCCAAATTATCCCGGGTAACGCGCAGCGCTTCTTCCACGCTGATGACACCATCCAGCACCAGTTTGGCAGCGCTTTTCTGGATGCTGTCGGAAAACTGCCGTACGTATTGTTCGAGTTTTTGTTCGCCACTGTCATCATGGATCAGCTGGCGCGCCTGCTTGTCGATGGCGATAACTTCGTAGATACCGGTGCGGCCTTTGTATCCGATATGATTACAGACATCACAACCAACCGCCCGGTACAGTTGTAAGCCTGTGCCAATGCTCTCTGTGCCCGTCAGTTGCGCCAGCTCGGAAGGATTGGCTGTGTAAGGTTTTTTGCAGTGTGGACACAGGTTGCGCACGAGACGTTGCGAGATCACACCGACCAGACTGGATGCCAGTAAATAGGATTCCACACCCATATCGCGCAGGCGGGTCACCGCACCGATGGCGGTATTGGTGTGCAAGGTGGAGAACACCAGATGCCCGGTCAGGCTCGCTTGCACGGCAATTTCGGCGGTTTCACGGTCACGGATTTCACCGACCATGATCACGTCCGGGTCCTGTCGCAGGATGGCACGCAGGCCACGCGCAAAAGTCAGGTCGACTTTTGGATTGACCTGCGTCTGGCTGATACCTTCGAGCTGGTACTCCACCGGGTCTTCAACCGTGATGATGTTTTTCTGTTGCTTGTCGAGCTGGTTGATCATGGCATACAGCGAGGTAGTCTTGCCCGAACCGGTCGGGCCGGTCACCAGTACAATGCCATGTGACTGGGTGATCAATCCATTTAGGATCTGCATCTGTTGCACCGGCATGCCCAGTTGCTGCAGCTGCAAAATGGTGTTCTGTTTGTCAAGGATACGCAACACTATGCGCTCACCCTGGGCGCCGGGCAAAGTTGACACACGGATATCAATCGAATGCACGCCGATGCGCAATGACACGCGACCATCCTGCGGCACGCGCTTTTCGGCGATATCCAGCTTGGCCATGATCTTGATGCGAGAAACCAGCAACGGCGCCAGTGCTTTTTTCGGCTGGATGACATTGCGCAACACACCATCGATGCGGAAACGTATCGACACCACGCCTTCGGCCGGCTCGATATGGATATCCGAGGCATTCTCGCGAATCGCCTCGGTGATCAACGCATTGATGAGCCGGATCACCGGCGCCTCGTCCGCATCTTCGAGCAGATCATCGGGTTCGGGTAGATGCTCGACCATGCTTTCGAGGTCGACATCGTTCTGCAATGAATCGGCCGCTTCATGACTTTGCCCTGGCCCGCCCTGATAACAGCGATTCAGAATGCGGTTGAACGCGACTTCATCCACTTGCTCGAATTTAAAGCTGGTGCCGCAAATCCGGTTGACTTCCAGTAATGCCAGATAGGAAGCCGCCTCCCGGAAATAAATCGTACCCTGCCCGTTTTCGGCATCGGCCAGCACCACCCCCTGGCGTTTGGCAAAGTGATACGGTAACAACTGACTGGCCTCTGTACTGTCGCTGTACTGTTGCATCAGAAGTCGTTGTCCAGGAATGGATTGCCACGCTTGATGTCGCTTTCTTTGCTGTCCAGGTCAGGCAATAGCGGGGGTTGCTCATCCGGCATCAACAACACACCATTGGCGCGCAAGCCCTGCTGCAGGTCCTGCATTTCCATATAGTGCTTGTTGGTGATGGTATTGCTGGCAAGCTTGTCGCGAATGATCTGGGGTCGCAGGAACACCATGAGGTTGCGTTTGTCCTTGGCCGTTTTCTGGCTGCGAAACAGCTGACCGAACAATGGAATGTCACCGAGCAACGGCACCTTGCTGGTGCTTTCGGTCAGCTCGTCCTCGATCAGGCCGCCCAGTACAATCACTTCTTCATCATCCACCAGTACGGTGGTTTCGATGACACGTTTGTTGGTGACTAGGCCGTCGACGGTTGATTCGGCATCGACATTGGAGACTTCCTGTTCAATGGTCAGCTTGATGGTGTCGCCTTCATTGATGTGCGGCTTGACCTTGAGCTTGATGCCAATGTCGTGGCGCTCGATCGTCTGGAACGGATTTTCGCCGGCGTTACTGTCATTGCCGGTGTACTGGCCGGTGACAAACGGCACGTTCTGGCCGACGTGAATACTGGCTTCCTCATTATCCAGCGTCACCAGCGATGGCGTTGACAGGATATTGGCATCGCCATCGCTGGCGAATGCCTTGAGCAAGGAAGTCAATGTGCCATTAGTGATGTAACCAAGGCTGAAACCGGAGCCCGCCGCCCCCGGGAAGCTGTCAATGCTGGAGGTGGTGCTGCCGGCGATCGGCAATTTTGACACCGCCACCCGACCATTATTGGGGATGTTGGTGCGCCATTCCACGCCAAGCTCGACGGTGCGATTGTATTTGATCTCGGCAATAATGGCCTGGATGTGTACCTGGGCACGACGGATATCCAGCTGGCTGATCACCGACTTGAGGGTCTTTGCCAAAAACGGCGGTGCGGTGATCACCAGCGAGTTGGTTTCTTCGTCGGCCTGGATATCAAATTTTTGATTGCCGGAACGCGCCACCGGTGACGCAGTCGCACCGCCCTTGGCGCCCAGTTGATGCTGGCTCACACCGGTGAGCACATCCAGCAGATTTTTGGCTGTAGCGTGGCGTAAATAAATCACTTCCGTGTAATCCGACTGGTTGCTGGGCTTGTCCAGTTGATGCGCCAGACGCCGGATTTTGCGCCGCCACTGCGATTCACCACTGATAACCAGGCTGTTGGTGCGGTCGTCGGCAATGATTTTATTGTTGTCTTTTGCTGCCTGGTTTTTGGAAAATGTCCGCAGTTGCAAGCCTTCCAGGGTCGCCGCAAGATCGGATGCCTGCGTGTTACGAATGGCGATAATTTCGGTATCACTGTCATCCGCCACATCAATCTGCGCCACGATTTCAAGTATGCGATTGATGTTGTCCGCACTATCGGTCACCAGCAGCGAATTGCTGTTGATGTCAGCGGCGAGATGGGCATGCGCCGGCAGCAAGGGCTTTAGCATCGGCACCAGCTGAGTCACATCGGCGAAGCGGATATGAATCACCTGGGAAACCAGCGCATCGCCAAGGCGATGTTGCTCGGCAGGCAGCGTCGGCACATTATCCTGCTTGGCATGCACACTTGGGATGACCTTGTAGGCCTTGCCGGACGGCACTACCGCAAAACCATGCACCTTGAGTACCGACACAAAAATCTCGTAAGCCTGCTGCTTGTCGACCGGTTCGGCCGACACAATGGTGACATTGCCCTTGACACGCGGATCAACGATGAAATTTTTACCGGTCAGCTGGGACATACTTTCAATCAGCGTACGCACGTCGGTATTTTTCAGATTCAGGGTGATGCGCTCGTCTTTCTGATCAGCATCTGCTGTATTTGTGATTGCGGTTGCGACTGAATTCATCAACAGGCACAACAATAAAAAGATAACTGACAGAAACTTCGAAATTTTCATGATCAGTCGTCGACCATCTGGCTTAATTCAAGCGGCATGAAGTCGGCAGCGCCTTCGACGAAGCGCATTTTCAAGGACTCATACTTGCCGGCTCTCTGGATCACAACCCGATCCCGGCCGATTTGAGAAAGTTCTGCATTGCCCGGCAGCTTGTCGCCGACGCGGTAATATTTCTGCTCACCTTTATCCGCATCGATAATGGCCAGGCTTTGCTGTGTATCGGCACTGTAAAAAGTACCCAGCAGTTGCAGTGATAAACCGGTCTCCGGCGCCTCCATCAGATCGGCTTCCACCGGTGCTGCCTGCTCCGGTTGTGCGCTGGCTATGCCGAACAAATGCCATTCGCCAAGCTCGGCGTAATTTATTTTTTCCGCGATATTGACAGGCTCACTGGCGGCAATTTCACCTGACCAGTCGGTGCCGGTTTCGATCGGCATGGTCATGGACGTGTACAAACGCATCAGGCTGGCAATGAACAACACCAGTGCGAGCAACAGCAGGCTGTGGCGAAACGTATTTTGATTCAGGAAGTTGACTGTCATTTTGCGTGCGGCTGCGTAGCTGCCGTTATATCTGCTTGTTCATGCCCTGCCGGACATACCGTCGATTGATCGAGATCGACAATACTACTCAGCAAAAGTGAAAAAAATATGACAAGCCGTACACTGTCGTATGACAGTTTGATGGCAGTTCGTCAGATCGGCAGGCATATTTGTTGACAACCAAAAAAACCCGGGCGACTGCGCCACCCGGGTAAATCCGGATTAACTCACTAACGATTTGATTCTGGTTATGATCCGATGATGCCACCGTTTTTACGCGTAATCACGATGGTACAGTCACGCGGTACAGTCACGCCATCCAGCGGCGCCGGAAAGTTGGTTCTTGTCGGATCACCATTTCCCGGGTGCTGGATATTGACGAACAGGGTACGACGATCCGGCGTCATGGTCAGGCCAGTGATCTCGTCACTGGTGACACCGGTAAACAGACGGCGTAGTTCGCCGGTTTTGGTATCGGCTACCAGCAATTGGTTGTTCAGGCCATCGTTCTGACCGCCATCGGTTTCGATGAACAAACGGCCATCCGGATCCGCCCAGATGCCGTCCGGGTCGCTGAAGCTGTCTTCAGTGCCATGGGTATCCTGCGCAATCAGGAAGATGTCCCAGGTGAAGTTCAGGCCGACAAATTTGTCGGTGTCTTTCCAACGAATGATGTGGCCATCCGGGTTCGGCGCCATCGGGTTAGCGGCATTCGGTGTGCTACGGCCACTGTTGTTGGTCAGTGTGCAGTAAACTTCGCCTTCCGGGCCAACCGTGGTCCATTCCGGGCGATCCATCGGTGTAGCACCAACGAGGTCTGCCGCAAGACGGGTGAAAGTCAGCACTTCAGCCTGATCGTTGAAACGTGCCGCCAGAGACGGATGATCGATCGTCAGCTCCAGCCATTCGCCGGTGCCGTCTTCGTTGAAGCGCGCAACATACAGCTTGCCTTCATCCAGCGGGCTTTTGCCCTGCTTGATCATTTTGCTCCAGGCTGCATTGGAAACGTATTTGTAGATGTAATCGTTGGCCTGGTCATCACCCATGTAGACCACGGCACGGCCGCCCTTGCCTGTGACCACAGTGGCACCTTCATGTTTGATGCGCCCCAGACCTGTACGCTTGACCGGTTTTTGTGTGGCGTCGAATGGATCGATTTCCACTACCCAGCCAAAACGGTTTTCCTCGTTTTTGTAATCCGGGTCAGATAGGTCAAAACGGCGATCAAACATATGCCATCCATAACCGCTGAATGGGCTGAAGCCGTATCGTTGCTGTTCTTCGCTCAGTGACACTGCACCATTGGCGCCGAAGTAACCGTTGAAGTTCTCTTCGCAGGTCAGATAGGTGCCCCAGGGAGTCGGGCCGCTGGAACAGTTGTTGACCGTGCCCAGCGGGATATTGCCGTTGGGTGTTTTCAACAAATCATGACCGGCAACCGGGCCACTGAACGCCATCGGTGTGTTGGCGTGGATACGACGGGCGTTCTTGCTTTTGACCGTTGTCCATTTGCCATGGCGGCTTCTTTTGATTTCGACAAGAGAAACACCATGTGCGTGCTGCGAAGCGCGTACGTCTTCAATGCTTTCCGGTGTGTTCTTGCCCAGTACATGGGAATTTCTGCCGAATTCATGGTTGATTGCTAACATGCCATGATGGTTGCATGCCTGCGGTGCATTGTGGAAACCGAACCAGCCCTTGCGATGCTCATCCATCGGGAAGAAGGCCATGCCGTCATGACCGATACCGATCTGTTCAGCCTGGTCTGCGGCTTTTGGCGGCCACTGGTATTCCGGGCCACCTGGCTCGATCGGGTCGCCCCATGGGATGAATACTTCAAACTGATAGTCATCGGAAATGGTTGGCCACGGGCCATTGCCTTCAGCGACAGGCACTGGCTCAAAACCGATCAAACGATTGTGACGACGCTTCCATGAATGTTTTTTGTCATCATCCCAACCCCAGCCCTTGTGAGCACTTGCTGTGGCCGGTAAAAAGCTGGCAACTCCCAGTGCCAGGCCGCCGGCAAGTACCTTGCGGCGAGACATGTTCGCCTGCAGTATTTCGGCGAAAGGCTTGTTGCCTGACTGGTTGCAGATGCCATTATCATCGATAAGAGATTCATCAATCATAGACTCATCGTTTTTCATGCTGTTTTGTCTCCGGTGTTTGGTGTGCGGTTAATGAAGTGACTTGCGTCATTCAGCCGCCACCATAACGACGGAATATTACAGAACAATGAATAATCACGCGTATGAGAAGCATTCTCAATACTTTATACATTTGGATGAAAATACGGTTGCGATATTATGACAATCGCATGTCAAACCTGCTTGCTATCGTATTGCAGAAATGAATTTCAATTCAGTACGGGAAGCACGTAGCGCTGAAATTCCTCGCGCCCCATTGGGCCACGATGCATATAGGTCATGCGACCTTCGGCATTGATGACAATGGTATAGGGAACAATGCCGCTTTGGTTGCCCCATTTTACCAGCAGCCTGCGACTGTTATCTGGATCCAAAATCAATACAGGATAGTTGATGTTCAGTGTTCGCTGCACATTGCGCAGCTTGCGTTCCTGATCAATGCCAATGCCGATGATTTGCAAACCCCGGTCGGCATGCTGCCGTTGGTACTGCACAAACTCCGGAATTTCATGCAGACAGGGTGCACACCAGCTTGCCCAGAAATTCAGCATAATGACCTTGCCTTTCCAGTCGGACAGCTTGTGTGTCTTGCCATCCAGACCCTGCAAGACAATCGGCTGCATTTCCCAGGCGTTGTTGGTGCGTTCCTGCGCAGCTGTTGCCGCACTGACTGTTAGAGATACAACAATGGCTAAAACAATCCTGCATGCCTGAAAAAACAATCGGGCTTTAGTCAAGGCAACCTCACCTACAGCAACATCGTTAACAGGTGACAATGCTATTTCCCGGCTTCGGTTTCGATGTGCCATGCCACAGTGTATTTTTTCTCAAGATGATGCAGGTAGTCACTGAGTTTCTCTGAAACAAATGCCTGTTGCACCTTGTCCTTCATGCTGGCAAAACGGCGTGTCTCTCCGGGACGGCGATCGGTAATCATCAGGAGATGATAGCCCGCATCGGTTTTGACAATGTCACTGACTTCATTGTCATTTAATGTTTTCAACACGGCTTCGACCTCCGGCCTGCCCTGCCCCTCTTTCAGCCATCCCATATCGCCAAAATTCTTGCGCCCGTAAGGATCGATACTGAAACGACCGGCCAGTTTGAACAGACTTTCGCCTTTGAGGATACGATTGCGCAAGGCATTTGCCTGGGCGTAGGAAGACGTCACAATCTGGCCGACATGCCAGAAACCGATGGTTGTACCAAATTCCGGATGCTGATCGAAATAGTCCTGCAGCACCTGCTCATTCGGCATCCATTCAGAAATTTTCATACGCAACAACAATGCCGGCAGTTTTTCCATACTGTATGACTCGACCATGCCGGACACATCGATGCCTTCCTGCTTTGATGCCTGGGCGACCAATAACAGTTCAGCTCGGTTGAATAACTGCTGCTTGATCCACGCCGGATTGGATACCGGTTTACCGTCACTGTTTTTCAGGATATCGCTATAAGATATTTCAAAGCCGTCTGCGCTCAGCAGCACGGTATCCGGTTGCAGCAACTCCGGACGAATGTTGTCCTCAAGCAGACGCGCATTGTATTTTTCCTTGAGCTGGCTGATGGTCAGGTTGCGCAACTCCCTGAACCGGTCTGCCTGATACAAAGCTTTGGCCGCAGCCAGCGCATCTGCATTGCCCTTGTACTGCTGAGCCAGCTCCTCCTCTACCTGCTCTGGTATCTGAATGCGCGCGCGCAGATGGTCCATGTAATTCTTGTACAACAGGCCAAGACGGAAAGCTTCAAGTTCCTGTTGGTATTCTGGAGTTTTTGCCAGTCCCAGTTGCTCTGCCTCAAGATACAACAGTTTCGAACTGACCAGTCGCTGCAGGATATTGCCACGCAGCAAGGCCTGGTCTTTTTCATCCATGGCGGTGAACTGGGTGCCAAACGGTGAACTGGTGATGGTTTTTTCCAGTTCATGCGCGGTCACGGTCAACCGGCCAACATTGACCAGCACCGGATCCTCTGTATTCGCAGCAAGTGATGCACTGAAAGCCGCTACAGCTAGCAGCACTGCGAAAAGTATTCTTCTCAACAACATCATGACTACCCTGAATTAAAGAAACACCTTGCTAACAAAAAAATACATTATGACAATATGAAAAAAAATCGGGAGTCGCCTCCTGATTTTTTCGGACATTAACCCCGTTCATGGCAAGAATCACTCGTCAGGAATCTTGCCACCCAGATCAGGAGCACTGGCGTGCATCCAGGAAACCGCCGCATCATAGTCATGCAGAATCGGCTTGCCTTGCCAGACATGATCTTCCTCGTCATCCGCCAGCAACGCCACCCCTTCTTCATTGGTCTCATGACAGGCCGCACACTTGAACGGACCATGAGAACCATCCGGGTTGTACTGCGGCGCCTGTCGATAAGTCGTCAGGTCAACTCGCGGTGTTACCGGATAAAGGCTGTGGATGGACTGATGACATGCCTGACACGCCAGACCGGCATGGCCCTTGGTGTAACGCATATTGGAGTACTTGCCTGGCTGGTTGATCGGGAACGCAACTCCACCCTGACCTTCCACATAGGGTGCCGCATGGCAGTTGGCGCAATGCGGAACACCAGCAGCCAGCCAGTAGTCCTTGCCATCGGACGCCGCGCTGTATGGAACTGCAGCCGCACCGGTAGCGCCTTCCGGCAATTTCAGTGAGGCAATATCAACAGCCGGGTTAGCCGACAACGGAACCACGTTGATGTCGCCATCCTCGTCCTTGTTGACCATCGGGCCATTACCTTTCAGGGCAATCACAGCGATGTCCGGCACCAGATGATCGGCCGACCAGTTTTCCAGGATCGGGCCGGTGTCCTCGCCCTTATCATTGAGCACAACTTTTGGATCCATCAACTGTTTCAGGCGTTCCATGCTGATGCCAAGGCCCTTGGCGATTTCCGGCAACGATTTGTTACGCAATGTGGTTCCGGTTTGCAGGAAAGCATTTTCCAGATTGTCTTTCTGGTACAGCAGACGAGTCAGCTGGGTGTGACAATTGGTACACCACAGGCCTTTACCACCCTTGTCATTACCAACCATGGAGACATTCTCCTGCAACCATTGTCCAATGGCGTTCAGGTGTTCCTTGGTTTCGGCGCCATCGGTATCCTTGTGTGGATTGGAATGCACGTCGCGTCCGACGAAGCAACCACCGGCAGCGTCGCGGTTATCGACATCGGCATAGGCATTTTTACCATCTTCGGTAATCGGGTAACCTTCCATGCTGCCGTCCTGGCGATGCACCGGATGACAACCCTGGCAGGCACCAGTGCGGTCCTGTGAATCCGGCATTGGCGCCTTGGTCAGATGCACGGTGTGAATCGCCTGGGTCAACGGCGGCACTTTCTTTTCCTTGCCGTCCTTGTCTTTATAGGAAGCGCTTTGCAACACACCGATCACGTTGTCGGCGTGACACTTCTGGCACAGTACCGGGTCGCGACCAAGACGATTGGTCAGCGCACGACTCTTCGGATCATAATCCTTCATGAAGTCGGTGCCGTTTTTATCGTCATGCATTTCCAGGATGGAAACCGAAGTGGCTTTCAGGTTGGCAATCCAGTCGGAAGCACCCAGACCTTTCCAGAAGGCCTTTTCCTGTTTGTACAACATGTACTTGTCGCCATTACCAGTTTCGTTACTGTGACAGTTGGAACAGTTGGGAACGTCCACCGGGTTAGTGCCGACAAAAGTGACCGGCTTGCCGGTATGGCTATCGAGTACCGGCTGGCCGGAATCGGCATCCACCAGGCTGACCCAGTTTTCCTGGAACGGCTGGATATCGGACTCAACCAGGGTCAACGGATCTTTCGCCGCGACCTGATCACTGAACGGTGTCAGCGCCAGACCCAAGGCATCCCAGATACCCGGATTTGTCAGCACGATGGGCACATTGTCGAGCACCGGCGATTTGGTGAACACGGTGGTGCCCTCCGCTCCGGTGTAATGCAGGTGACCGCCGCTCATTGGACTGGGCACGGCCGCTCCGGCCGGACCATTGTCCTTGGGCACCGGTATCTGCTGGCCGACGATCAGCTTCTCACTATCCTTGCTGGTATTTTTCGGGTTGCTCGCTTTCAGGTCCTTGTAGACATACAGATGTTCCCAATAGGCATTGGCAACATTTTCGTTGGCATCGTAATTGCCATCCTTGTTGATGTCATACGGCACATCCCAGTATTTGAGTTTGGAGCCTTCAGAAAAGGTATTGCCGATGAAGCCATAGGTCAGCTTCATGCGTTTTTTGCCATCGACAACCACGGCGTGGTCATCCTCGGCTGATTCCAGTAATTCGGGATATCTTTTCGCACCGGTCGCGGTCTTGATGACCTGGCTCTGGGTTGAGTTGTATGGTGGCAGGACACAACAATAGGTAAAGTCAAACCCGGTGCAGTGCATACCGAGTTCGTAGTTGATGGTGATGTTGTAATCGTTTTTGGGCTTGGTGATATCGGCCGCAACAATTGGCCCCAGATAGCGATTCAGGCTGGCATCGACTGCAGTTGCATGGTGGTCAACCATTGCCTGCTTGTCTTCCGCAGGTTCCTGGGTGGTACAGGCCGCTACCGCCATTGCAGCACACACAGCTGCAGAAATGGCTGAAAGTCTCATAACATCCCCCCTTTAGGATAGTGAAAACGAGAACGCCACTTGCCTGACTGGTGTTATTGCCTGGAACTGCCAGAAACTTTATAGGTATGTTGGAATTATTATTTGTTGTTCAAACAAGAGCGCGAATAACCCTAACATTGAGAAGGATTTTTCACAATACAAAATATTTTATGTCATTGATCGCTAATAAACCCAACATCGAAGCACCACTTTTCGCGGACATGGTAGTGGGAAAAAGCGCTGACGATGACATTTTGCCGCTATTGTCTATTATCAAAGAGCACAACAATAAAACCATACAAAATCCAATCAACTACAGGATCATTCAATGAAAAAACTATTATCACTTGCCGCTGCCGTTGCATTGGTGGCCGGTAGCAATGTCGCTTTCCAATCCGATGCCGAAGCCTTCTGGAGCTTCAGCACCAATGACTACAACTGGGGCCCTGGTTGGGGTGGTAACAACTGGGGACCGGGCTGGGGCGGCAACCGTTGGGGAGGCAATAATTGGGGACCCGGCTGGGGCGGTGGAAACTGGGGTCCTGGTTGGGGCGGCAACAATTGGGGACCGGGCTGGGGTGGCAACAACTTCGGCGGACCGAACTTCAATTTTGGCAGCAGCGACGGCCCGGGCATGGGCTGGGGTAATAACTACGGCCCGCGTCGCTACTATCGCAATGCGCCCTATAACGCAGCACCTCCCGCACCTGCCGCGGCACCCGCCGAATAAGCTGTCAACTGACAGCTGAGTCAGACCAGACAGGCCAGCTTCACGCTGGCCTGTCTACTGTATACCTTACCGAAACCAAATTCTGATGTTGCTTTTATTGAATGTCGGGATTTTATAAATATTGTTTATTGCAATACAGCCCCCGTCTCCCAACAAGAATTTCCAACTCCTGCTTTTATATAACCCGTCAATGTCCTCATATCCGCCGGGGTGTTTACAACAAGCAAACCATGCACTATTGCAGTAATATCAAGCTGATTCAGGCAGTGGAATATGTGATGGAATTGCTGCAAACGACTGTTCAAAACAATTGCCACATCTCGGATGCCCAATATGCGGGCAACTACACCATGTGCGTTTACTTGCTGAAAATGCGCGAATTCTTCCGCTGGGAAAACCGCCGTCCTTTCGACCGGGTATTATCCAACGAAGACATTGGCGCCTGGTTGACCGCACGCGAATCCCTGTGGGATGAAATTGAAGATCAGGAATTCGCCAGGCTGCTGATCAATGATATCGAAATCGATCCTTTTGAAACACGCCAGGTCAATGAGCTGATCAATCCACACGGTCTGGTTTACAGCGGTGGCCACGGCCTCTATGGCAAACCGGTCTTTTTCCTGGCCGAACTGGAGCACCAGCAGCAATTCGACGAATACAATCTGTACGTTGCCTCCCGCGAACTGGCGCGTGACCTGGCAGCCCCGCCCGGCATGGCGCAGGACAAATGTGTGTTTATCCGGCGCGAGTCGTTACGCCGCTTTATTTGGGAAAAAGTCGAGGAATCGCAATGGTACAAACAGGAAACGCCACTGGCGCGGGCGCTGGCCTGTTACGACTTTGACAACGACCGGGACAATTCGCTCGACAAGATGACCGATACCGAGATCAATACCATCCTGCTGCATGAAATCGGTGAGATCAAAGCCGGTCAGATGCTGGGGGATGACTGGGAAGCCATGCTGGCGCAAATGCCGCGTTCCCAGGTTGAGATGATGGCTCGCGCTATTCGCGATCACATTGCCGACACCATCTCCACCTTGCCCGAATTATTGAAAAATGCCGATCCCGCCCAGCTGCATTTTTATTTCGCCAATCTCAGCAGCATGCGAAAAGTCATCTTCCCGAGCATCATGCAAGCCTATCAGCAATGGGTGGAGCACAACGACCTGTCGGCCATCAAAAAGCTGTTGAAACCGGCAGAGAAACACTGGTTGGAACTGGCACAAGCCATACTGTCGCTTTATCGTGAACAGGGCGTAAACAGCTTTGCACAGATTGACGCCCGCATTCGGGAAAATTACCTGTAATTACCGCGACTCCGGTCCACGTCAATGTTGGCTAGCGTGCTTTAAAAAGCTATGATTCTTTGATGATCCGTCCCTGCCCTGCTGAAACCGGAAGTCGAGAATACATCTTCCGCCACCAGACTGATCAGCAAGCATGCCGGTTGATTTGCCATGCCAGCGAATCCCTGATCCGAATCGCTACGCACTTCCCCATATACGCAGGCGGACGAAAATAACAATGTCGTTTGCTACATTACAAATAAGCCAGGTATCGAATTTGTGGAGTAAAAAATGCGTGCTGGAATGGACATGATTCCCCGCAAGGATGCAACAGACCTACATACCATCTTCAAGCTGCGCGCCAGCCAGTCGCCTGACGCTATCGCTTATGAGCAATACGACAAGAAAAGCCGGCAATGGCAGAGCTTCAGCTGGTCTGATACCGCGACACAGTTAAGCCGCTGGCAGCAGGCGTTAAAACAGGAAAACATCGCCGTTGGTGAACGCATCGCGATTATGGTGGCAAATTGCCATGAATGGATTTTGCTGGATCAGGCGGCGCAAAGCCTCGGTATTGTGGTGGTGCCGGTCTATACCAATGACCGCGCTGACAACGTCGCCTACATTCTGGAACACGCCGGTGTCGAGCTACTGCTGATTGACAACGCCGCACAACTGAAAAGCCTGCTCGACATCCGCCAACAGCTGCAACAGCTCAAGCGCGTTGTCAGCCTGACCGATCTCAGCGAATTGTCCGACGAGCTGGCCAATCTCAGTTTTGTCGATGACTGGCTGCCGCCACAGGCAAGCGAACTGACTTCCATTCCGGTCGATGGCGACAGCCTGGCAACCATCGTCTACACCTCGGGCACCACCGGCAAACCCAAGGGCGTGATGCTCAGCCACAACAACATCCTCGCCAACATCTATGCCGGCCTGAGCATGGTGGATGTCCTGCCCGGCGACAAGTTCCTTTCATTTCTGCCGCTGTCGCACATGCTGGAGCGCAGCATCGGTTATTACCTGCCGATCGTCACCGGATCGAGTGTGGCGTTCTCACGTTCCATTGCACAGCTGGCCAGTGATCTGCTTGAGGTACAACCGAGCATCATGATCTCGGTACCGAGAATTTTTGAACGTGTCTATGCCCGAATCCAGGACAAACTCGCCACGGAATCTGCTTTCAAACAACGTCTGTTTCGCGGCGCCATCAATATCGGCTGGAAAAAGTTTGAACATCAACAACACCGCGCCGGCTGGTCACCCGTCCTGTTGCTGCAGCCGCTGCTCGACAAGCTGGTCGGCGCCAAGGTGCGCGCCCGTCTCGGCGGACAACTGCGCTTCACGGTATGTGGTGGCGCGGCCCTGTCGGATGGCATCGCCCGTTTCTTCATCGGACTCGGCATTCCGATTCTGCAAGGTTACGGACTCACCGAGACCAGTCCGGTAATTTCGGTCAACACGCTGGATGACAACATTCCCAGCAGCGTCGGCCTGCCATTGACCGGTACGGAAATACGTGTCGGCGACAACGATGAGCTACAGACGCGCAGTGCCAGCAACATGCTGGGTTACTGGCAAAATCCGCAAGCCACCAGCGACATCATTTCGGACGATGGCTGGTTGCACACCGGTGACAAGGTGCGGGTTGAACAGGGCCATATTTTCATCACCGGCCGCATCAAGGAAATCATTGTGCTGGCCAATGGTGAAAAAGTACCGCCCTCCGATATGGAACTGACGATCTCTCTCGACAACCTGATCGACCAGGTATTGATCGTCGGTGAAGGCAAGGCTTATCTGTCCGCGCTGGTGGTGCTTAATGAAGATGAGCTGGAACGCCTGTGCCAGCAACACAACATCGACCTCAACAGCATTGACTACACCCAGGACCGGCGCATTCAACAGGAAGTACTGGGGCGCATTAAGGCCGCGCTGCATGGCTTTCCGGGATACGCCAAAATTCGCAAGCTGACCATTTGTCCGGAAGCCTGGTCGATTGAAAACGGTATGATGACACCGACATTGAAGCTCAAGCGCAATCTCATCAGTGAACGCCACCAGACGGATATCGAACAGATGTATGTCGGCCACAATTAAGTGGCGATAGCAGACGCTTTATTGCAGAAACAAGCGACGGAAGTTGGCGCTGGTAATTTCCGCAAGTTTTTCCACACTGATGTCCCGAAGTCCGGCAATATACTCTGCCACCTTGCCCACATAAGCCGGGATATTCGGTTTGCCGCGATACGGCACCGGCGCCAGATAGGGTGAATCGGTTTCGATCAGCATGCGTTCCAGCGGCACCTTCCTGGCCACTTCCTGCAGTTCCACGGCATTCTTGAACGTGACGATGCCGGAAAAGGAAATGTAGAAATTCATCTCCATGGCCGCCTCGGCCATTTCCAGCGATTCTGTGAAGCAATGCATGACACCACCTACTTCGGCGGCATTTTCCTCACGCAGAATATTGATGGTGTCTTCGCGCGCATCGCGGGTGTGTATGATCAATGGCTTGCCAGCCTGGCGTGCTGCACGAATATGGGTGCGGAAGCGATCGCGTTGCCAGTCCAGACTGCCTTCGGAGCGGAAATAATCGAGACCGGTTTCTCCAATGGCGACATTGCTGGGGTGCTGCGCCAACTCCACCAGCTCGTCGACCGATGGCTCACGCCGGTCAAAATCGTTGGGATGCACGCCGACCGAGGTGGATACGTTCGGGTACTGATCAACCAGTGCCAGCATGGCCGGATAACTTTCCAGATCAATGGATACGCACAACAGATGATCCACATCCGCCTGACGAATCGCCTGCATCAGTTCAGCAAAATCATTATTGAACGGCGCCAGATCGAGCCGATCGAGATGACAATGGGAATCGATAAACATAGGATTGCACGCGCCTGACGCGCGTTTTACATGGTGTGGGTTTGACGGTCGGTCTGCAATGAACCGGCCAGATAACCTTCGATCTTGTTGCGCGCCTGACCACCGTCCTGATCACTGAACTGCACGCCAATGCCGGCTGCCCGATTGCCTTCGGCGCCTACCGGGGTGATCCAGATGATCTTGCCGGCCACCGGAATGCGCTCAGGCTCGTCCATCAGGCTGAGCAACATGAACACTTCATCGCCAAGATTGTATTTCTTGTTGGTCGGTATAAACAGGCCGCCGTTTTTGACAAACTGCATATAAGCCGCATACAAGGCGTTCTTGTCCTTGATGGTCAAAGAAAGTATTCCTTGTCGTGCTTTCGGCGGTACAGTCATAAATATTAATCAGTTTCGTTGTGCGGCCCAGGGCAGCAAAAGGTTTTCCAGCAATAAAGTCCGGTTCAGCTGTCGATCAGCGAGACGCCCGGCCTGCAGGAATTTATCATAAAATCCGAAAAGTTCAGGCAGGGAAAACCGCCTGGAGAGGCCGCTCAGTTGTTCCAGTTGATCCCTGTTATGCAGTAGCGACCCACCTGACTCATACTTTAGCCGAATCAGGTCAATAACCCAAATTGTCAGCCACTGTAAAACCAGATGAATATCCTGTTTTTCCCAGTGTGCTGCGATTTTTACCGGATCGGCCTTGCCACGGGAAATCTGCAGCAGCGCCTGAAACAGTTCGTCACGTTGTTGCAAGGCATCCTGTTGTTGCAGATCCAGCGCTGCCAGCGGCGCACCACCGGCTAATGCCAGCAACTGCTCGGCAGCATCACCACCTTGCTGCTGCAGCCATTGCAGCGCCTGCCCGGCATCCGGCAACGGGAAAGCCAGCTTCTGGCAGCGACTTTTTATCGTTGCCGGCAGGTTTTCCGTATGTGCGCACACCAGCAGAATCAGGGTGTTGGGTGACGGCTCTTCCAGGGTTTTCAGCAGGCTGTTGGCGGCCGCGATATTCATGCGGTCCGCATCACGGATAATGTGCAGTTTGATGTTGGCCAGATGTGGCGTCAGGCTGTTTTCCTCGACCAGCTTGCGAATGCTGTCGACCTTGATCACGCCGCCCTTTTCTTCCGGTTCAATGAGGTGCAGATCGGGGTGATTGCCGACCTGCAATAAATGACAGGCATTGCATTTCCCGCAGGCATGGCCATTCACCGACGACTGGCACAGCAGCGCCGCCGCCAGGCAACGGGCAAAATGCATTTTGCCGATGCCCTGCTGGCCGGTCAGCAACAAGGCATGCGGCAAACGGCCTTCGGCAATGGCGGCCTGCATATTGCGCCACTGTGCTTGCTGCCAGGGTAAAATCTGCGTGCCGGATAAATCAGGCATCCGCCTGCACCTCGAGAAAATCCTGCATCACCGCGGCAATCTGTGCCTGCACCTGCTCAAGCGGCAATTCGGCATTGATGATGCGAACGCGTTGCGGCTGCGCTGCGGCGATGGCCAGATAGGCCCGCCGCACTTTTTCGAAAAATTGTGTTTTCTCAACCTCAAAACGATCCGGTTCGGAACGCTGGTTAGCGCGCGCCAGGCCGGTTTCAACCGGCAGGTCCAGTAACAATGTCAGGTCCGGACGCATGTCACCCTGCACCCAGCTTTCCAGCTCGGCAATACGCTGCGGGTCAATGCCGCGACCGCCGCCCTGATAGGCATAGGTCGCATCGGTGAAGCGGTCGCACAACACCCACTGACCAGCTTTCAGGGCCGGCAGGATTTTCTGCTGCAAATGCTCAGCGCGCGCGGCAAACATTAACAAAAGCTCGGCATCATCCGACATGCCGGTATGTTTGTGGCCCAGCAGCAGGTTACGCAGTGCCTCGCCCAGTTCGGTGCCGCCAGGCTCACGCGTGTAAAGCACCTCATGGCCAGCTTGTTGCAACAGGCTGCGGATGAATTCGAGGTTGCTGCTTTTACCGGCACCCTCGCCACCTTCTACGGTGATGAACTTACCCGGCATTGAAATCACATTGGTTTGTCATGGGACCACGTTATTTTTTCAGTTGAAACTTGCGCACTGCCTTATTGTGTTCTTCCAGTGTCCTGGAAAAATAATGGCTGCCGTCACCTTTGGCAACAAAATACAGATACCCCTGAACGTCCGGATGCAATACCGCATCGATCGCGTCATGCCCTGGCATACTGATCGGCGTCGGCGTGAGGCCGGTATGCACGTAGGTATTATAAGCCGTGTCCTTGAGCAGGTCCTTGCGGCGAATATTGCCCTTATAGGCATCGCCCATGCCGTAAATCACGGTTGGATCAGTCTGCAGTTTCATGCCTTTTCGCAATCGTGAGGTAAACACTCCGGCGATCAGTGGCCGTTCACTGGCCAGACCGGTTTCCTTTTCCACAATCGATGCCAGAATCAAGGCTTCATACGGTGACTTGAGCGGCAGGTTTTCAGCACGTTTTAGCCAGGCCTGCTCCAGCCTTGTACGCATCGCCTGGCGCGCAGCCTGCAGAATCTGCAAATCACTCATACCGCGACTAAACGCATAGGTATCCGGCAGGAACAACCCTTCCGGATGCATGTCCGCCTCGCCCAGCAACTGCATGATTTCTGCCTGTGTTTTGCCTTCGAGCGTTTTATCGAGCACGGCATTTTGCTGCAAGGCCTGCAGCATTTGCTTGAAGGTCCAGCCTTCGATAAACGTGACCTGATGCAACAGCACTTCGCCGCGTGACATCTTTTCCAGCAGTTGCAACGGCGTCATGCTGTCATCGAATTCATACTCACCGGCTTTGATGGCACTGATGTGATTCAGCCGTGCACAGATTTTCAGATAAGTGCTGTTGCTGATCCAGCCGTTTTGCTTGAATTGCCGGGCGATCGAATTGATCGAGCTGCCGGGCTTCAGTTGATAGGTAACTGTCCTGTCCGGCAGCTTCAGGTGCGAACGGGTGAAATCATGGTAATCCATGAGAAACCAGGCCAGCACAAAGCTGGCGATGATCACCAGCATGCCGAGCAGCCGGTTGAACCAGTCGTCAGGCAAATGCCTGTTCCATGACCTGGCTGATGAGTTCTGTGGGTCGCAGTGTTGGCTCATAAATTCGGTTTTCCAGACGCCGCACCGGCACGATACCGGTCAGCGAATTACTCAGGAGCAAGGCATCCGCATCGAGGCAATCCTGTTTACTGATCTGTGTTTGTTTGACGACAATGCCGAGCAGTGCGGCGACATCCAGAATCAATTGCCGCATGATGCCGTCAATGCCGCAGCGCGACAAATCTGCTGTCAGTAACTCGGCATTTTTCCAGACGAACAGGTTGCTGGATGTGGCTTCAATCACAAAGTCATCCGTATCCAGCATCAGGCCTTCATAAATCTCCGCTTGCCGCCATTCATTGCGCGCCAGTACCTGTTCCAGCCGATTCAGATGTTTGATGCCGGCCAGCAGTGGAGTGCTTGACAACCGGGTGTGACAAAACATCACATCGACACCATCGGCATAGCTTGACTGCGGTAACGGCGAATACTCATCAAACATCAGTACAGTCACCGGGCTGGACTGTTGCGGCGGACGATAACCGCGCTGTCCCGATCCACGAGTGATAATGAGTTTGAGCACAGCTTGTTGAAATACCGATGCCTGGTTGGCGATTTCGGCTTGCAGCACCTTTAAATCAAGAATCGGGAAAGCCAGTCTTTGCAAACCTGTTTGCAATCGTTGCAGGTGACGCTCCAGCTGACAGGCGATGCCGTTGACAATGGCAATGGTTTCAAACAGGCCATCGCCATAATGTATCGAACGGTCGTGAATCGAAAGCTGGTCAGTTGGCCTGCCGTTGATGAGAATCAAAGGCAGGGCTTGATCAGACTTCATTCCGCGTCAGAAATTAACTAGTCGTTGAATTTACTGAAGACCAGGGAGCCGTTGGTGCCGCCAAAACCGAACGAATTGGAAATCGCCACATTGATCGGCCTCTGCTGTGCGGTATGCGCAACATAATCCAGGTCGCAATCGGGATCCGGGTTGTCGAGGTTGATGGTCGGCGGCGCCACCTGATCGCGAATCGCCAGAATCGTGAACACCGCTTCAGCACCACCGGCGGCACCGAGCATGTGACCGGTCATCGACTTGGTCGAGCTGACGCAAAGTTTGTAGGCGTAATCGCCAAAGGCACCCTTGACCGCCATGGTTTCGGCGATATCACCGGCCGGCGTGGATGTGCCATGCGCATTGATGTAATCGACCTGATCGGTATTGAAGCCGGCATCTTCCAGCGCCAGCAACATACAGTCGCGTGCCCCCTCACCGTTGGGTGATGGTGAAGTCATATGATAAGCATCGGAGTTCATCGCTGAACCGGCCAGCTCGGCATAGATTGTTGCACCACGCGCCCTGGCGTGTTCCAGTTCTTCGAGCACCACCACACCGGCGCCGTCGGACAGCACAAAACCATCGCGGTCCTTGTCCCACGGACGACTCGCAGCTTGCGGGTCATCATTGCGCGTCGACAGTGCACGCGCTGCGGCAAAACCGCCCAGGCCGGTGGGTGAAGTCGCCATTTCGGAACCACCGGCAACCATCATATCAACGGTACCGTACTGGATCATGCGACCGGCTTCTGCAATGTTGTGCGCACCGGTCGAACAGGCAGATACGATGGAAATATTCGGGCCCTTGAGTCCACGCCAGATCGACAGGTTGCCCGCCACCATGTTGATGATGTTGGCCGGTACAAAGAAAGGTGAAATCTTGCGGGGTCCGCCTTTCAGGAATGCGCCATAACCGGTTTCAATACCGGTAACGCCACCGATGCCGGAACCAATCGCCACACCGATGCGTTTGGCATTGGCATCCGTTACCTCGATACCACTGTCGTCCAGCGCCTGCATGCCGGCCGCGATGCCGTAATGCTGGAACGGATCCATTTTTTTCAGATCCTTTTTGCTGAAATAATCTTCGTGGTTGAAATCGTAGATCGGGCCGCCAAAACGGGTGCTGAAATCTTCAATCGGAAAGTGAGTAATCGGCTTGATGCCACTTTTTCCAGCCAGAATATTTTCCCATGACTTTGCAACAGTAACACCGACCGGCGAAACCATACCCAGCCCGGTAACAACTACCCTTCTTTTAGTCATACAGGAAACCTCATGCAGGAAACTGATTTAAGAAAAAACCGCTATATCAGTTCGAGCGGATATAGCGGTTTCCTTATGTTGGGACGCCAGACAAAATTAGCCGGTGTGAGCGTTGATATAATCTACAGCCAACTGGACAGTGGTGATTTTTTCAGCTTCTTCATCAGGAATCTCGGTTTCGAATTCCTCTTCCAAAGCCATGACCAGTTCAACAGTATCAAGCGAATCAGCTCCAAGATCATCGACAAAGGATGCTTCCAGGGTTACTTCTTCTTCTTTTACACCCAATTGTTCGATCACAATCTTGCGGACGCGTTCTTCTATACTCATCTTTCTATTTTCCCTTCACAAATTTGGTAGACTTTACTTGTGTAACGACTCCGTATTCTAGTCATTCTTGCCTGAATATCAAAGCACTTCGAAACAATTTTTTCCGACAAATCATATCATTGCCTGCGGCTCATGGCGTAAGTCACACAACCGAAAAAATATTATGTAATTCTTATATATAGCGGCTTGTCACTAGGCCATGAACATGCCGCCGTTCACGTGGATGGTCTCACCGGTGACGTAAGCCGCCGCATCACTGGCCAGAAACGCGACAGCAGCTGCAATTTCAGCCGGCGAACCCAGCCGACCGAGCGGAATTGAGGACAACAGCGCATCGCGTTGTTCAGCGGGTAATTCGCGTGTCATATCCGTGTCAATGAAGCCGGGTGCCACGGCGTTGACCGTAATGCCACGACTGCCGACTTCACGCGCCATGGATTTGGTAAAACCGACCATGCCGGCCTTGGCCGCCGAATAATTGGTCTGCCCCGCATTGCCGGTGGCGCCAACCACGGAAGCGATGTTGATGACACGGCCTTTTTTGGCTTTCATCATGCCGCGCAGACAGGCCTTGCTCATGCGAAACACCGAGGTCAGGTTGGTGTCCATGATCGACTGCCATTCTTCTTCTTTCATGCGCATGAGCAGATTGTCGCGCGTGATGCCGGCATTGTTGACCAGGATGGTCGGCACGCCGTACTCATCGTTGACGGCCTTGACCACTTCATCGACCGATGCCTGATCACTGACATCCAGTTTAATGCCACGGCCGGCGATGCTGTTATCGGTAAAAAATTTGGTGATCGCCGCAGCCCCGTTTTCCGAAGTGGCGGTGCCGACTACGGTAGCACCGAGTTTACCCAGTTCCGATGCAATGGCCTGGCCAATGCCGCGGCTGGCGCCGGTGACAATCGCGATTTGTTCATTAAGCATGTATTTTCTCCATAGCTGCCTGCAGGCTGGCGTCATCAAAGACCGCCATGCCATTTACCGCCTTATCGATGCGCTTGCACAGACCGGTCAATACCTTGCCCGGACCGGCTTCGATGAGCAGATCGATACCATTCTGATGCATGTGCTGCACGGTCTCGACCCAGCGGACCGGACTGTAAAGCTGCTGTTCCAGCAGGCTGGCGATTTCTGTGTTTGCAACACTGGCGACATTGACGTTATGAATGACCGGTATCTGTGGCGTCGACCACTGGATCGCTGCCAGACTGTGCGCCAGCTTCTCGGCCGCCGGTTTCATCAAGGCACAGTGTGACGGTGCGCTGACCGGCAATGGCAAGGCGCGTTTGGCGCCGGCCTGTTTGGCCAGTTCCATAGCGCGTTCAATCGCAGTGCTGTTACCGGCGATCACCACCTGCCCCGGTGAATTGAAATTAACCGCTTCGGCAACCTGTCCTTGCGCAGCCTGTTCACAGATGTCACGTACCTGATCATCATCGAGACCCAGGATGGCTGCCATGGCGCCCTCGCCCTGCGGCACGGCATCCTGCATGAGTCGACCACGTTCGGCTACCAGTTTGATTGCATCGGAATAATCCAAAGCCCCACTGGCGACCAACGCGGAATATTCACCCAGGCTGTGACCCGCCAATAATGCAGGTTGCGCCATACCGGCCTGCTGCATTACACGCCACACGGCAATGCCTGCCGCCAGCATGGCCGGCTGGGTGTTGAAGGTCTGGTTGAGTTGTTCAACCGGGCCGTTTTTGACCATATCCCACAAATCAAAACCCAGCGCATCGCTGGCTTCCTTGAAAGTATCGGCAACCAGCGCATGGTTATCATACAGATCGGACAACATGCCGACCGACTGGGAGCCCTGACCGGGAAATACAACCGCAAATTTCTCTGACATAGTTTTTGGATTATTCTCTTTATTCGGAGTGCTACAGAATCTTGTTAATTTGTTCGGCTTTGCGCACAGCAGCGCATTCGAACGCTGCCCAATCAATAACGGAGCAGTACAGAACCCCAGGTAAAACCGCCGCCAAATGCTTCCATAAGCACGGTTTCACCGCGCTGGATTTTACCCTGTCTGACGGCCGCATCAAACGCCAGTGGCACGGAAGCCGCCGATGTATTGCCGTGCTCATCGACCGTGACCACCACATGATCCATCGACATGCGCAGTTTTTTGGCGGTCGCGGCAATAATACGGATATTGGCCTGATGTGGCACCAGCCAGTCGATATCAGACTTGTCCAGATCATTTGCCGCCAGTGTTTCATCGACGATACGGCCCAGCGTGGTCACCGCCATCTTGAACACTTCGTTACCGCGCATTTCGATAAAGGCGTTGCCATCATCCATCAGCGCACGGTTGGATGAAATACCGGCCGGTACATGCAACAGGTTTTCATACTGACCATCGGCATGCAGATGTGTTGACATGATGCCGACTTCGTCACTGGCTTCAAGTATCACCGCACCAGCGCCATCGCCAAACAACACACAGGTGTTGCGATCGGACCAGTCGACAATTTTTGACAAGGTCTCGGCGCCGACCACCAACGCACATTTGGCACTGCCGGTCTTGATGAAATTATCCGCCACACCCATGGCGTAAATAAAACCGGTACAGACCGCCTGGATATCAAATGCGGCGCAACCGTGAATGTCCAGACGCTGTTGCAGCAAACAGGCCGTGCTTGGAAATATCTTGTCCGGCGTGGTGGTGGCAAAAACAATCAGGTCGATGTCCTGCGCTGACTTGCCGGAGGCTTCGATCGCCCTGCGCGCTGCCTGCTCGGCCAGGTCACAGGTGGTTTCCTGGTCAGCGGCGATGTGACGTTTCTTGATGCCGGTGCGTTCACGAATCCAGGCATCGCTGGTCTCGACCATTTTTTCCAGATCCTGGTTGGTCAGAATTTTTTCCGGCAGGAAACTGCCGGTGCCAATCACTCTGGAATACATCAGACAGCAACCCTGTTTTGCATGTGTGCGGCAACCTGCTCGGCGATCTGTTCAGTCACCGCACTATGGACCTCTTTTTTGGCGGTTTCGATGGCCGTTTCAAACGCCAGCGAATCGGCGCCACCGTGGCTTTTGATGACAATGCCGCGCAGTCCCAGCAGGCTGGCGCCATTGTAACGGCGTGGATCAATGGTTCTGGCAAAGGATTTCAACACCGGATAAGCCAGCAGGCCGGAAAGTTTGGTCAACAGATTACGTGAAAAGGATTCTTTCATTTTGTGGCGGATCATCTTGGCGACGCCTTCACTGCTCTTGAGCGCGACATTACCGACAAACCCGTCCGTCACCACAATATCGACCGAACCGGCATAGATGTCGTCGCCTTCAACATAACCGACATAATTGAGTGAACTGCCGGACAACAATTCATGCGCCTGTTTGACCTGCTCGTTGCCCTTGATTTCTTCCTGGCCAATGTTGAGCAGCCCAACGGTCGGTTTGCTGCGCTCGCCGGTTGCTGACACCAGCACCGACCCCATCACGGCAAACTGAAACAGATGTTCAGCGGTACAATCCACATTGGCGCCGAGATCAAGCACCCAGGTTTCTGACGTAATTGAGGGCAGGCGTGTCATGATGGCCGGCCGTTCGATCTGCGGCAACATTTTCAGCACAAAACGTGCTGTCGCCATGAGCGCACCGGTATTGCCGGCACTGACGCAGGCATCCGCCTGCCCCTGTTTAACCAGATCAATTGCGACGCGCATCGACGAATCTTTTTTACCGCGCAACGCCTTGGACGGCAATTCGTCCATCCCGACTTCCTGGCTGGCGTGATGCACGGACAAACGCTCCGGCAGGCTATCGGGCAGGAAGGTTTTGAGCTTGTCCTGATTACCGACCAGGATCAATGAAACATCGGCGTTTTTTTTCAGGTAACTCAGGGCTGCCGGCACCACCGTCAGTGGGCCGATGTCGCCTCCCATCGCATCCAGGGCAATCGTTACCTTACCGGGCACTAATCCGTTACCAGCTGTGCAACTCAGTCGCTGGTTTTATTAATGACTTTTTTACCGCGGTAGAAACCGTCAGGGCTGACATGATGACGCAGGTGCGTCTCACCGGAAGTCGGATCAATTGACAGTGTTTCTGCGCTCAGACTGTCATGTGAACGACGCATGCCTCTTTTGGAAGGCGTTTTACGATTTTGTTGAACGGCCATTTCTACTCTCCACAACCATATATATTAATCATCTTTGTCTGACTTCAACGCAGCCAGCACGGCAAAGGGATTTTCCTTTTCGGGTTGTTCTTCAACCACAGGCCCTTCGCCAAATTCAGTCTGGATCATGCATTCATCTTCTGCATGCATTGCCACCTGAGGCAAACTCAGCAACAGTTCGTCTTCGATGATGTCCTCGATACAAACCTGTTCCTGCTCGACTTCGTAGGCATCGTACTGTTCCGGCACGCTGGCAGCCTGCTCGGGACTGTGTACAAACACGATCTCAAAATCATGATCAACCGGAAAGGCCATGGGTTTGAGACATCTTTGACAGCGCAAAACAAGTGTTGCCCTGACATGCCCGCTTAACATCGCCATGCGCTCCTGCCCACGAGCAAATTCCAGTTTCGCCTCGACCTCGCCATCGGTTTCAATCAGCAACTCAGCCAGTCTCGGCAGCGATGCGATGGCGACCTGTGGCTGCAGAAGCAGCTGTCGATCAGCCGCTTTCCACGGGTCCAAACAGTCTTTTAATGCCTGCGACATAAGCGCGCAATCATATTCCCGGCCATGGCCAATGTCAAAAAAATTCTATTGACGGGAATAAATATTTATTATTGTGTTTCGAGCCGAAAAAACGGCTCAGTTGCCCACCAGAGCCAGTAAAACACCGGCGGCGATGGCCGAACCGATCACGCCGGCGACATTCGGCCCCATCGCATGCATGAGCAGGAAATTGTGATGATTGGCTTCCAACCCGATCTTGTTGACCACGCGCGCCGCCATCGGCACTGCCGAGACACCGGCCGCACCAATCAGCGGGTTGACCTTGCCGCCGCTGACGCGGTGCATGACCTTGCCCATGAGCACGCCGGTTGCGGTGCCGATACAGAACGCAAATGCGCCGAGCGCCAGGATGCCCAGCGTCTCAATTGTCAGGAATTTATCCGCCGATAATTTGGAACCAACCGCCAAGCCGAGAAAAATCGTCACAATATTGATGATTTCGTTCTGCGCCGCCTTGCTGAGACGCTCCACCACCCCGCTTTCACGCAACAGATTGCCGAAAGTGAACATACCGATCAGCGGCGCCGCCGATGGCAAAAACAGGATACACAGCAACAGCACCGTAAACGGGAACAGGATTTTTTCGATCTTGCGCACCGGTCGCAATTGCGACATGACCACCTGGCGTTCAGCATCGTTGGTCAACAAACGCATGATCGGCGGCTGGATGATCGGCACCAATGCCATGTAGGAATACGCCGCAACAGCAATCGCGCCAAGCAGATCCGGCGATAATCGCGAGGCGAGGAAAATCGCCGTTGGTCCGTCCGCCCCGCCGATGATGGCAATCGCCGAGGCATCCGCCAGGGAAAAGTTAAAGCCCGGCAGGAAATTCAGCATCAAGGCGCCCAGCAGGGTGACAAAAATACCAAACTGCGCCGCGGCACCGAGCAACAGTGTGGACGGCATGGCGATCAGCGCGCTGAAATCGGTCAAGGCGCCGACGCCCATGAAAATCAGCAACGGGAACACGCCGGTTTCAATGCCGACGTGATAGATATAACCGAGGATGCCGTCATCACCAGCAATGCCGGCCAGCGGGATGTTACTGAGAATCGCACCAAAGCCGATCGGCAACAGCAGCAGCGGTTCGAATTTTTTGCGGATCGCGAGGTAAATCAAAAGACAGCCGACCAGCATCATGAACGCATGGCCGAAGCTCATATTGGCGATGCCCATGGATCGCCACAGATTATCGAAACCGTTTTCCATGTCAGGCCAGACTCAGCAACGGCTGGCCAACCTGCACGGCATCGCCTTCCTTGACCAATATCTCGGCAACCGTGCCGCCTTCGGGCGCGCGCACCTCGGTTTCCATTTTCATGGCTTCCAGCACCATGATGACATCACCCTGGGCGATGTGCTGTCCGGGTGAAATCAGGATCTTGAAAATATTGCCGGCCAGCGGCGCCGGGATTTTGTTGTCGCCATTGCCCGGGTTCCGGGTAACCGTTGCCGGCTGGGCCGGCATCGCAGGCTGGCTGGCGCTGGCCACATGAGTCACCGCACCTTGCGGAGACACGGTGACATTATAATCATGACCATTCACCTGTATCAGATAGGATTCGGTAGCCGTTTGGGTGCTGACCGCAGCACTCTGCTCTGCAACCACGGCAGGTTCTCTGCCCGGCGCGGGCTCAAAGGCATCCGGATTGTTACGGTTTTCCAGGAATTTGAGACCCACCTGCGGAAACTGCGCATAAATCAGCACATCATCGTCGATGCTGTCGGCCAGCATAATGCCCTTGTCAACCGCGGTCTTGCGTAATTCAGTGGTGAGTTCGTCAAACTCATCGGCAATCAGGTCGGCCGGGCGGCAATCGATGACCGGGTGTTCGTCATCCACAACGCGCGACTGCAACTCCGCATTGACCGGCGCCGGTGTCGCGCCGTATTCACCACGCAGCACACCGGCGGTTTCCTTGGAAATGCTTTTGTAACGTTCACCCGACAACACGTTGATCACCGCCTGGGTGCCGACAATCTGTGAGGTCGGCGTTACTAACGGAATGAAACCGAGGTCTTCGCGCACACGCGGGATTTCGGTCAGCACTTCATCGAGCCGATCGCTGGCCTGCTGATCGCGCAACTGGTTTTCCATGTTGGTGAGCATACCGCCGGGCACCTGGGCCACCAGGATGCGTGAGTCGATACCCTTGAGCGCACCCTCAAATTTTGCGTATTTTTTCCGCACATCGCGGAAGTAAGCCGCGATCTCTTCCAGCAAATGCAGGTCGAGCCCGGTGTCGCGCCCGGTATTTTCAAAAATTGCTACCACGGCTTCTGTCGGGGAATGGCCGTAAGTCATACTCATCGATGAGATCGAGGTGTCGATCATGTCGATGCCCACTTCCGCCGCCTTGACCGCGGTGGCCGTACTCATGCCGGTGGTGGCATGTGACTGCATGGCAATCGGAATGTCGCAATGCTGTTTGAGCTTGGTGACCAGCTCTTCGGCCACATAAGGCCGCAGCAAACCGGCCATGTCCTTGATACAGATCGAATGACAGCCAAGGTCTTCAAGCTGTTTGCCCATATCAACAAAACCGTCCACCGTGTGTACCGGGCTGACGGTATAGGAAATCGTTCCCTGGGCGTGTTTGCCCGCTCCAATGGTCGCCTGGATGGCGGTTTCCAGATTACGCACATCGTTCATGGCGTCGAAAATGCGGAATACATCCACGCCGTTAATAGCCGCGCGTTCGACAAACTTGCGCACCACGTCATCGCCATAATGGCGGTAACCGAGAATATTCTGGCCACGCAGCAACATCTGCTGGGGCGTGTTCGGCATGGCCTGTTTGAGCAGGCGCAGGCGCTCCCATGGATCTTCACCCAGATAACGGATGCAGGCATCAAAAGTCGCCCCACCCCAGGTCTCGAGTGACCAATAGCCAACCTGATCGAGCTTGCTGGCGATCGGCAGCATGTCTTCGATCCGCATACGAGTCGCCAATAAGGACTGATGACCGTCGCGCAATACGACATCAGTTATCGCTAGTTTCTGATTTATCATTGATTTATCTAGGTTATTTAATGTTTTTTATTAGCTTTGGGCAGCCCGGTACCGGGCGACTGCAGCCGAAATGACGGCAATCAGGGCAGTATTTTCTGGTTTTTTCTGTTCTGCCACCGGGTGGTAATGCGGCTGGACGTGTTCCTCTTCAGCAAACATCGCGCTGATTTTTGACATGCCGTTCAGCGTAAACACCAGCAGAACCAGGAAAATGAAGACAATGCCCATACCCAGCAGCATCAGTTCCAAACCGGCGAATAACAGATCGGATACAGGCATTTCGATTTCCCGTTGTGTCAGTCAGTACGCAAACCCGGGCCTTTCTAGTTGATCTGCCAGTCCGTGTCAATAAGCAGGCAGTTCAATCAGCATGCAAGCCTTTGTATTTAATAATTATTATTAAATTTTATAAGGGGTATAAAACAATTAGGAGAAGGAAAAAACAGCCCGCTTATAATAGGCAGCCCATTTTCATCCGGTCTGAATCTCATGAACGCCAACATTGTGCTCGCCTCCACTTCCGTTTTTCGCAAGGCGCTGCTGGAAAAACTTCACCTCGAATTCCAGACGGCATCGCCGGATGTCGACGAATCGGCACAGCCACAGGAAACACCCGAGCAGCTGGTACAACGGCTGTCGCTGCTCAAGGCACAGGCGGTTGCCGAACAATATCCGCAGCACCTCATCATCGGTTCCGACCAGGTCGCCTGTAACGATGGCAATATTCTCGGTAAGCCGGGCAATTTCGAGCGTGCCCTGCAGCAACTAAAAGCCGCATCGGGTAAAGCGGTGACCTTCTATACTGGCCTGACCTTATACAATAGTGCCACCGGTCAGGCGCAGACCTGCTGTGAACAGTTTCGGGTTTTCTTTCGGCAATTGTCAGACGAGCAGATCAGCCGTTACCTGGAAAAGGAACAACCCTACAACTGTGCCGGCAGTTTCAAGTCGGAAGGTTACGGCATCAGCCTGTTTGAGAAGTTTGAAGGCGATGATCCCAACAGCCTGGTTGGTCTGCCATTGATTCGCCTCATCCAGATGCTCGAGTCAGAAGGCGTTGCGATTCCCTGAACAGCTTCGAGATTCCAACAACAAAAAAGCCCGCAGAAAACGAGCTTTTTCATGTGAATGGCGGAGGAGCAGGCCGCCTTTCTCACTTTCCGTATTATTCGGTATCGTTCATTACACCTTTAAAATACAGTTACTTATAAACATTATTGTTCTGGACAATTCGGTATCATTCGCTATAATCCTAGATAATTGGGGGACCGTTTGGGGGACCGCATACTTTAGGGAATGATCGACATGGCTATTCACAAATTATCACCCCGCAAGGTTGAGACAGCCGAACCGGGCAAACACGAAGACGGCGCCGGGCTTCGGCTGGTTGTCTCACCTGCTGGTGCAAAAAAATGGGTGCTCCGATACACCATAGCCGGCAAGCGCCGGGAAATGGGCTTGGGAAGTCTCCCGGATGTCGGGCTGGCCGAGGCAAGGGATACCGCCAGCAGATATCGCAAACAGGCCAAGGCAGGTATTGACCCCATCGAACAGCGGCAGGCAGAAAAGACCAAGCAACTGGCCGAGGATCGAAAAGGAATCACATTCGATGAATGCGCCCGCCGGTACTTGCTGAATAAAACCGCCGAGTTCAGCAACGCAAAGCATGCGGCCCAGTGGTCCAGCACATTGGAGACATACGCCAGTCCGACAATCGGCAGACTTTCCGTGGACGATGTGACATTGCCGCATATCGTTAATATTCTCGAACCGATCTGGTTAACCAAGACCGAAACAGCCACCCGCGTCCGTGGTCGCATAGAATCCGTTCTGGCATGGGCGACTGTCTCAGGCTATCGCTCAGGAGATAACCCGGCACGATGGAAAGGCAACCTTGATGCAGTATTGGCAAAACCCACGAAATTAAAAAAGGTCCAGCACCACAAAGCAATTCAATGGGCAGATATAAACGACTTCGTGCAAGCACTTCGCATGCGAAATGGCTTGGCCGCCAAGGCATTGGAATTTTTAATTTTAACTGCCACCCGCTCCGGCGAAGTTCGCGGTGCTGTCTGGGATGAAATCGATCTGGACGCCAAGACCTGGACAATTCCCGCCGAACGTATGAAAGCCGACCGGGAGCATACTGTGCCACTATGCGACGACGCGCTTGCCCTTCTGGAATCCCTGCCCCGCTCCGAAGAAAACAATCTTGTGTTCCCGAGTGTGCGGGGGCGGATGCTGTCCGATGTGGGACTTGCCAAACCTTTGAAGGCTATCAGCCCGGATGCCACGGTGCATGGCTTCCGCTCAACATTTCGCGACTGGTGCGCTGAATCGACAAATTATCCGAATGAGGTGGCCGAGATGGCCCTGGCGCACAGCATCGGCAATGCCGTAGAAAAAGCCTATCGCCGCGGCGACCTGTTGGCGAAACGCACACGATTAATGGATGACTGGTGCAAATACATTAACACCCCGGCGAAATCTGGCGACGTGATCAACATTCGCAGCAAGGAGGTCGGGTAATGAGTGCCCAGCAACCCCAATGGGGTTGTAACGCATTGTATAACATGAGATTTTTTAATCATAGCGCTTGACAGTCTTGTGATAACTGGCTACAACTAGTCATAACAGACGTGAGGCCGCCACGCTAAAGCCGGCCCATTTCTTTGCAGGTTCTGTGTATAGCAACCTGACGCGCCGAAGGAAACAGTGTGATTCACATCCACACCGAGCGCCTTCGGAATAACGCGGACCAGCTACCCGAGTATTCAGCCCATTGGCGGTGAGGGGACGATGTGTATGACTGTCCAGTCATGCGCGCCTCACTTTCGCCGTGCATGACCCAAACATGGAGATCATGCAATGGCTGACCCACTGAAAAACCTGGAAACCCTACCAGACGACGCGCTGGTCGGTGTGCGCACGGTTGCCGCAATGTTGGACTGTTCACCGAATACGGTGTGGCGGTCCAGTAAGGCCGGCAACATCCCTGCCCCTATTCACATAGCCACCCGCACTGTGCGATGGAACCTCGGAGAATTGCGAGTGTTCATCAATGGTGGTGGATCATGAGAAAAATCATATTTAAACGAGATGTACCCATCTCAAACACCGTCCTATGGCAGCTCCAAAAAGACGGGCTATTCCCCCATTCCTTCAAACTGCACGGATCGAAAACCGTTGCTTGGTATTCGGATGAAATTGACAGAGTTCTAGCTTTACGCGCCGCCGGCGCCACTGATGACCAGGTTCGCGAAATTGTCCGGCAAATTCACATCGAAAGGCAGAAGGCTGCAGAAGCAATCCTGAGCAATGGCGGTGCTGCATGAAATCAACAGCTGTACAGCGCGCATACCTGATCCGCTACCACCAGGCGAACCGTCTACTGAATCACTTAAAAATCAATCTTCGACGCGCGTACTCAGCCATGCGCCGCGCTGAGCCGCACCGCATTGAAGCCGGGGAACTGCTTATCGAGTACAGCCGTCTTGCCGGTCACAGCCTGATCGACCCTGCAGACGAACTGTGGGCAACCATTCGGGAGTTCTTGAGCGACACGGCAAACCAGCGCCCTCTGTTGATCGACATAAGCTGTTCGCTGTGTGCGGTGATGGTATGGCAACACGCACCACGGAATCGAACTGCGGCGAGGTTCCTGGATCGGGTTGAAGCCTTGATCGTTCGCTGCCTGGAAAACGAAAAAAGCCCTGCTTTGCCGAGCAGGGCCGTTCAAACAAGGTATAACTGAAATGACAAGTAAAACTCTACCTGACTGGTTGCAACCGGTCAATGAACGTCAAATCACTTCGCACCCTGCATCCTGTGATAGCTACTTGCGCCACGGGTGGAGACTGGTACCGATCCCACAAGGGACCAAGGGACCAACAACCAAGGGTTGGAATAGACCGGAAAACGCTATCGCTGATCCGTCACAGTTACCCCACGGCCACGGCTTTGGGATTGCCCACGCCTACTCTGGGACCATGGCACTGGACGTTGACCACTGGGACCGGGCAAAGCAGGAACTCAGCGCCCACGGTATCGACCTTGATCAGCTATATACGGCCCCGGACGCCGTAACTATCGAGTCAGGCAACCCGGGGCATGGGAAGCTGCTTTACCGGATGCCTATCGGCCTTGTGTTGCCGTCGAAGAAACTGATAGACACCGACTCCGATGGGTTGAAGTTCAACTATCTAGATTTTAGAAATGCCACGGCCAACGGTTTGACATGTCAAGACGTGTTGCCACCAAGCCGGTACCCGAATTCGGATCGCTGTTATCAATGGGGTGGCCGGGGACATTGGTCCCGGCCACCTGAGATCCCTGCGCCCCTTCTCTCCTTCTGGCGTGGACTCATCGAGCAAGAGCAGAGACCAGCATCAACGGCTGCCGGTTCAGAGCATCCAGAATGGCAAACAATCCGGGATGCCCTCGAACATATCTCGGCTGATGTTGATCGCGCTGAATGGGTTTCCGTTGGCATGGCTTTGCATTGGGCCGGGGCGTGCTCTGATGATGCGGAAACCGCGTTCCACATCTGGGACGAGTGGTCCGCTAAGTCTGAATCGAAATATCGAGGGCAGCGTGACCTGTTGACCCAGTGGCGCAGCTTCAAGGCAGACAATGGTCAGGGGGTCACACTCGGAACCTTGTTTCGATTGGCAAGTGAAAACGGGTGGACTCGGCCATCGGTTGACCCGGCAACCCTTTTTGCCGGTGTCAGTACAACCGGTGAAACACCTTCAAGCATTCCCACATCGGAAACCAGCCACAAGTCATGGGGCGACTTGTCATCCCGGATATTTGACCCGATCGACTGGGTTGTATCTGACCTGCTCCCGCCCGGTGTTTCCCTGCTGGTAGGACGCCCCAAACAAGGCAAGTCGTGGCTTGTGCATGCAATGGCTCTGATGGTGGCTGCTGGGCGGCCTGTGTTCGGTTTACAGACGAGTAAGACGCCTGTTTTATACATGGCCCTGGAAGATAGCGAGCGGCGGCTACAGGGCCGCACAAGAAAGCTGATCCAGTCTTACGGTCTGGCGGATGCTGATTTGCGCAGCTCGTTTCATTACATGACCCAGGCCCCAATGCTGGGTGACGGGTTGGAGGATGCACTGCAGCAGAAGATGGACGACATACCCGGCCTCCGCCTGATCGTTATTGATGTACTTGCACAAGTGCGGCAGGGGCGGCGCGGTAATCAGTCAGTGTATGAAGCTGATTACGAAGTTGGAAAGCAATTAAAAACTGTCTCGGCCATGTTTCCCGATGTGGCAATCCTGGTTGTTCATCATGCCAACAAGGGCGGAGGCGATGCCCTGGACTCGGTGAGCGGGACCAATGGTTTATCAGGTGGCGTCGATAATATTTTTACCTTGATGCACGGATCATCCGGAATGGAGTTGCACATCAACGGCCGCGACATCGAAGACAGCTCAACTATCCCTCTGACCAAACGCCTGGACGGTATGTGGACCCTTGCCAGTCGGCAGGAGGCTGCCGAGATGATGCGGAGTGATACCCGCGCAGCCGTGGCAAATGCCATGCGGGAAGGTGCGTCCAGTCCGAAAGAGATAGCAGAGGTTGCCGGGCTGCCGGATTCCACTGTCAAGATGCAACTGTCCCGAATGATGAAGCAGGAGGAAGTGATCAAAACGGGACGGGGCAGCTATGTGTTGGTTGAGATATGAACCCAGTGGGGTGTTCGATGGGTGGTTTTTATGGAGTTCCTAGGTATCCCCATTACTTCCGTTACTTCGTTACATCGAAAAGTAACAACATAACGGAAGTAATGGGGGGGGTACTGGGAGCAGAAGACGGGAAATGAGCAAAAAGGTAATGAAAGTAACGGAGGTAATGGGGGGAGTAAAAGTAACGCGAAAAAGTAACGCCGTAGGCCCATTACCTTACCAAGACACCATCGAACACCCCATTGGGGTTAAACCAAACCGCCCAGGTCGGAAACCTGAATTTTATTGGAGATTGAAAAAATGCTAAACCTCGCTAAAAAACCAAAACCGCATACAGTTGATGAACTGAAAAAGATCATCGACAGGCTGGAAGTCAAGCTCATTGATATGCACCATGCTTCAGATGATGCTAGTCGGAAACTGAATGTTCTTTTACTAGCCGAAACCAGTGCCACCATTGATGATGCGAAGGCTCTCACAAAGAACGTCAAGGACAGACATAAGCATCCCGAGCCGGATGAACTCTCCCGGGCCAAACAAGATTATGCACTCGCGAAGCAAAATGTTGCAGATATCAAAGGAGCTCTTGAGGCAGCACAGCAGAGCCTGCTTGATGCACAGGCCCGCGAAAAGCTTGAAGCTGAGCAATTCGTCGGGAAAGCACTTAAAAAGTTGTCTGCACAGCGCCTGACTGTTGCAAAACAAATTGAACAGCAGACTGCTGACCTGGCCGCTTCAATCCGCCAGTTGCAGGACTTATCTGAACAGATCGGCCAGACGCTGCCGGAAGAGATCGACTCGACAGCCGCCATGGCCGGTCCACGCGATACCTTCAATACCGTTCAGGAAAATTTGTGGCTGCATGGTGTTGTGACAGGCGCGCCGTTCTCAAAGTGGGAACTTGAGCGCCGGCCTTCACTTGTTGAAAAACTGGAAACGGCAAAAACCTACCTGGAGAACATGATCAATGTCTGATGAACTCAATACCGGCGCACCCGCCGAAACATACACCGATAGTGACGGGCTCGTTAACCGGGTCGAACCCGGCGAAGGATCCAACATCGAAATCGGTTCCGATGCATTCAATGAACAGCAACTTGCCCAGCTTCAAGAGTGGGCAGAAATTGACGGCTGGCTACCGGAGGACGCCGAAACGGTTTCACTTGAAACTGAATTGGCGGAGTGGAACCCGGAGGAGTCCACCACCGGGGAAGAGGGTGAACCCGAATTCGACCTGACCACATCGCAGGCTGATGTATTCGGTGGCGAAGTCAAAGGAACAGACTACCAGTTCGACCCGGCTGCCCCTGGCCTTGAGGCTATGCCGATGCGTGAGCAGCAGCAGATTCGTCATGCACT
>JASFVP010000012.1:0-67244 GCA_050049775.1 Chromatiales bacterium | reverse complement strand
AATCAAGCGTTTTAGCGAAGGCAAGGATGTTTACTGGAAGTCGGCGTTGCCGGAATCGGCCAAGTCCATGGACCGGCGCGACAATTTCCGTGTGGCCCTGCCAGGCTCGGACCCTTCACGCATCCGTCTGATCCTCAACAATGAGCAGATCCATGCGCGCATCGTTGATCTGTCGGTGACCGGCGCCAAGCTTGAACTGGATCAAGCGGTCCAGGCCATGCTCGGCGAGACCGTTTTGCTGGAAGATGCCATGCTGCTGATCGCCGATCTGGCAATTGCTTGTCAGATGCAGATTCAATGGCTCAGGGAAGCTGACGACATAATCTTTCTCGGCGTACATTTTCTGGATATGGAAAGCCAAGACCAGGCCCAGGTCCGAAAATTCATTGCCGCAACCGAGCGGGAAATTCTCAAGTCCAGGCCGGACAAGTAACAGATGGCCGGCGACCAGCGGAGCCAGCACATGTCAAATAACTGCACCTACGTCATCTTTGGCGCCACCGGTAACCTGGCGATGACTAAATTGTTGCCGGCGTTGTATCACCTGGAAAAACACGGCCGTTTTGGCCAGGATTTTCGCATCATCTGCTGCGGTCGGCGCGACTTCAGTCAACAAAGCTGGCGCGAGCAGGTGTATGAAGCCGTCAGCATCAAACTCGGTGAACAGCTCGATCATGAGATATATGCGCATTTTTGTGAGCGCTTTGAATATTTCCGTGGCGATTTGAAGGAAACCGAAAGTTACCAGCGCCTGGCGCAACGCTTGGCAGAGCCGGATATTCCCGAGGCCATTGCCTTTTACATGTCGATTGCGCCGGACAGTTATGCCCAGGTGATCGAGTCGCTGGCGCAACAGGGATTGCTGGAAGAGAAAAACTGTTTTCGTCGTGTCGTGGTCGAAAAACCCTTTGGCCATGACTTGCAAAGCGCGCAGCAATTGCAACAGCAGATCTCGCAACACCTCGATGAATCACAGATTTACCGCATCGATCATTACCTTGGTAAAGCCACGGTGCAGAACGTGCTGGTGTTCCGCTTTGCCAATGTGCTCATGGAGCCGTTGTGGAATCGCAATTACATCGACCATATCCAGATCACACATTCGGAAACCCGCGGCGTCGGTTCACGCGCCGGCTATTACGATCAGGCCGGCGCCTTGCGCGACATGATCCAGAGTCATCTGTTGCAGCTGTTGACCTTGGTGGCGATGGAGCCGCCGGCTTCCATGGCGGCCGAAGACCTGCGAGATGAGAAGGTCAAGGTGCTGAAATCGATCCGGCCGATCGATCCGCAACAGATTGACGCCAGTGCCTGTCGTGCCCAGTATGCCGCCGGTGAAATCGAAGGCGACCCGGTGAAATCCTATCTGGATGAAAATGGCGTGGCTATTGGCAGCCAGACCGAAACTTACGCCGCCATGAAGCTTTTCGTTGATAACTGGCGCTGGCGCGGTGTGCCGTTTTACCTGCGTACCGGAAAACGCATGGCCGAAAGTCGTTCGATGATTTCCATCTGTTTCCGTCATCCACCGCTGCAGTTTTTCCGCAGCGTCAACATGGAGCGCATGAAGCAGAACTGGGTGCTGCTCGGTATCCAGCCGGAGGAGTGCCTGCGCATGGAGATCACCGCCAAGGAGCCGGGTCTGGAAATGCTGACCAGTCAGCTCAGCCTCGATGCGCAACTGCGCAGCTCGGCCGCCGCACCGGCCGACGCCTACGAGGAATTGTTGCTGGATGTGCTCGATGGCGATCGCTCGTTGTTCCTGCGATTCGATGAAGTCGAAAATGCCTGGAAAGTCATTGATCCGGTGTTGCAAAACTGGGCAGCGGATATGACGCCGATAGAACGGTACGTCGCCGGCAGCTGGGGGCCGAAAGCCTCGCGGCGCATTTTTGAAAAGCCGACGCAACAGTGGCGTCACACGCTCGAGCCGCAGGATTGAGTCAGGAGCGGCTCAGCAGCTCGAACAGATAATCGCAGGCCTGTTGCAGGTTGTTATTGGCTTGCGGCGATAACGGCAGCCCCAGGCCGAACTCATAACCGCGAATCGATAATAAAAACGCCGACGGCGCCGGCTGTTGCTGCACCTGTTCAAACACACCCAGCAGCGCCTGTGGCGACATCGCATGGCTGCTGTAGCTGTCATCGCGTTCGGCGAGGATAGCCTGATAGATAAAAGGTGCGGCGGTCGTCTGGCTGGCGTCGACAAAAATCACGCGTTCGCGTTGCAGTAAATCCAGGCTGTGCTCGATCTGTAACTGGAAATCGGTAATCAGTTCAACACCGGCCAGCCAGCTTTGTGACAGGCGCTCATGCAGCACTGGACCCAGCGCATCGTCACCGCGCGACGGATTGCCCCAGCTCAGAATCAGCGTGGGTGCGACAGCGCTTGGTGTCAGAGACAACGTTCGATCTGGCCGCTGCTACGTTTTTCCAGCCGGTCGACCAGCTGGCCGTCGCTATCGAGCAGGTCGATTTGCAGCGGCATCTTGCCCATGGCGTGAGTGGCGCAGGACAGGCAGGGGTCGTAGGCGCGGATCGCCACCTCGATCTGGTTAAGCAAGGCTTCGGTCAGCTGCTTGCCATCCAGATAGGTGCTGGCGACCTGACGGATGGATTCGTTCATCGCCTGGTTGTTGTTGGTGGTCGAGACAATCAGATTGGCCTTTTCGACGATGCCGTCTGCATTGATTTCATAATGGTGGAACAGCGTGCCGCGCGGTGCCTCAATTACACCGATGCCGGTGGTCTGCAGCTCGCCCTTGTTGAGCAGGTCATCGCCCTGCAGATCCGGGTCCAGCAACAGTTCTTCGATGGCTTCGGCGCAATGCAACAGTTCGATCAGGCGCGCCCAGTGGTAGGCCAGCGCTGACTGCACCGGCAAGCCATTGCCAACCTGTCTGAACTCGAGGCGCTGTTGTTCGGCCCGCGGTGTTGGCATGAAGTCGCAGTTGTTGACGCGTGCCAGCGGTCCGACGCGGTACCAGCCATCCGCTGCACCAATGGCATCGATGAACGGGAACTTCATGTAACTCCAGTTCTTGATGCCTTCGCGGATATAACGGTCATAATCAGTGACCGGCACCTGATCAAAAATCTCCCGGCCCTGCGGATCGCGTGCACGCAAGCCGCCATCGTAAATTTCAAACGCACCATCGCTGCCGACCAGACTCAGCATGTTGCTGTCGATATGAGCAAACTGCAGGTGGTAATCGAGCTGCTCATGGAAGATGCGCTTGATCAGGTGGACCGCATCGACCGCCCATTGCTTGATCTGGCCGATGTCCTGTTGGAGATAGCTGACTTCATCTCTGCTTAATGCCTTATTGATGCCACCGGGGATCGCGCCGGTGCCGTGCACGCGTTTGCCGGAAGTCACCCGGATGACTTCCTGGCCGAACTTGCGCAGCAGCACACCTTGTCGGGCGATGTCGGGAAAGTCCTCGATGACGCCAACGATGTTGCGATGTCGCACTTCGTCGTCAAACCCAAACAACAGATCGGGTGAGCACAGGTGGAAAAAATGCAGCGCATGCGATTGCAGCGTCTGGCCGAAATGCATGAGGCGGCGGATTTTTTCCGCGGTCGGCGTGATCGTGCTGCCGACCAGCATGTCACAAGCCTTGGCGGCGGCCAGGTGATGACTGACCGGGCAGATGCCGCACAGGCGTTGCACCAGCACCGGCAGCTCCCAGTAAGGCCGGCCCTGGATGAATTTTTCAAAGCCGCGAAATTCGACAATGTGCAGGCGTGCCTGCTGGATGTGATTGTCTTCATCCTGCAGCAGGGTCACCTTGCCGTGGCCTTCAACGCGCGTCAGCGGTTCGATGACGACACGCTTCAGCTTTTCGGGAGAGTCGGCAGTTTCAAGAAAATCGCTCATAACAATCAGTCGTAATGAATCTGTTGGTAAGGCAGGCTGACCGGCTGGCCGGTCAGCAGTTCGTTAAGAAATGTCCAGATGGCATCGGCGGATGGCGGACAGCCGGGCAGAAAATAATCGACCTTGACCACCTCATGGATCGGGTGCACCTGATTCAGCAGCAGCGGAATTTCCGGGTCGGAAGGGATCATCGGGTTGGCGACGCCAATGCCGTCGACATAGGACTCGCGCAGGCATTGTTGCACGGAAAACTGGTTGCGCATCGCGGGGATACCGCCGTTGATGGCGCATGCGCCGATTGCCGCCAGGGTTTTGCAGTGGCGGCGGAACTCGTACAGGACTTCAACATTCTCGGCATTGGCGACGCCGCCTTCAATGATGCCGATGTCGCACTCGCCGATGTCCTTGATGTCGGTCAGCGGAGTACGGTCGAATTCCACCAGTTCTACCAGTTGCAGAAAGCGTTCGTCGATGTCGAGCAACGACATGTGACAGCCAAAACAGCCGCACAGCGAGGCCGTCGCCAGCCTGGGCTTGTCACTCATGTTCGTCTCCACCTTTCTGCATATTGGCGGGATCGTGCGCGGCGACATCGCCGACCGCATCGATCGGTTGCTGGTCATACAGCCGTTGACCAATCGGTATGCCATAACCGACGTGTTTCGGCAGGATGGCGCCGACCGGGCAGACGTGCGCGGCCTTGTCTTCGCGGCTGAAATCACTGTCGCCGAGCTTGCCAGTGGGTGTGTTCACCAGCAGATGGTTGTCGATGCCACGCCCGCCGATGCCGAACACCTGTTTGCGATCGACATCGCGGCTGGCGCGCACGCACAGTTCACACAGAATGCAGCGGTTGAAGTCGATGATGAAATCCGTATGGCTGGCATCGACGCTGCGCTGCGGGAAAAAGTGTTTGTAATGCGGCTCGAGCATGCGGCAGTAATAGGCCACCGCCTGCAACTGGCAGGAGCCGCTGATTTGACAGCCAGGGCAGACGTGGTTGCCTTCGACAAACAGCATCTGCAGCAACTGCAATCGATACGCCTTGATCTCATCGGTTTCGCTTTCCACCTGCATGTCGCGGCTGAGCGGCTGAGTGCAGGAACTGACGCTGCGGCCGTTGGCCTGCACCAGGCAGACACGGCAACTGCCATGCGGTTTGAATTCCGGGTTGTGGCACAGGTGTGGAATGTAGCGGCCGGCGCGTAATACGGCGTCCATGATAGTGTCGCCGGATTTGAACGGCAGCGTTTCACCGTTGAATTTGAAACTGTCAGCGCTCATGGTTGCTGCTAGAGGTGCGCATGGTCATCGTTACGGCCGGTCAGGTTGCGCGATTGCTGCAGGGCAGCGTCGAGATCAAACGCCGGTTCATAATCCGGATTGCCGAGCTGCGCCTTCACCAGCTGCGGGAAATTTTCAATCAGATCCAGCAGCGGATTGGCGGCGGTGGTGCCCAGGCCGCAATGGCTGGCATGGCGCATGAGATGGCCGATGCGGCGCATTTCCTCGACGTCGTAAGCGCTGGCATGGCCCTGCTGCAGTTTGTTAAACAGGTCACGCAGCAACGAGGTGCCGACGCGACAGGGCGTGCAAAAGCCACAGCTTTCGTGCACAAAAAAGCCGGCGAAATTGTCCACCACATCCAGCAGGTTGCGGCTTTGATCAAACACCATGAACGAGCCGCCGGTGGCGAGGTCTTCAAACGCGAGTTTACGCTCAAACTGATCGGCGGGAATCAGCCGGCCGGCGGCGCCGGCGATCTGCACCGCCTGGCTGTCATGCGCGCCGCAGTCATCGAGAATCTCGCGAATGCGCACGCCAAACGGGTATTCGTAAATGCCGGGTTTTGCGCAGTCGCCGCTGATGCTGAGCAGCTTGCTGCCGGTTGACTCGTCAGTACCGGCCTGGCGGAACCAGTCTGCGCCGCGTGCAGCGATGGCTGCGGCTGCCGCAAAGGTCTCGACATTGTTGACCACCGTCGGCTGGTTGTCATAACCCTGGACCACGGGGAAAGGCGGGCGGATGCGCGGCACGCCACGTTTGCCTTCCAGGGACTCGATCAGGGCGGATTCCTCGCCGCAGATGTAGGCGCCGGCGCCGATGTGTATGCCGATGTCAAAATCCAGTCCTGGCTGGTTCAGAATGTTGTCGCCGAGCAGGCCGGCGTCGAGGCGTTGCTGGCGCACTTGCAGCAATGGCCCGAGCAGATAGCGGTACTCACTGCGCAGATAAATGAAACCGCGTGTTGCGCCGATAATCGCTGCGCACAATGTCATGCCTTCAAACACTTGATGTGCGTAGCGGTTGAGTAATACGCGATCCTTGAAGGTGCCGGGTTCGCCTTCATCAGCATTACACACCACATAGCGTTGCCGGGCTTGGCTATCGCGACAACTCTGCCATTTGCGTGCCGTCGGGAAGCCGGCGCCGCCACGGCCACGCAGGCCGGATTGCTGCAATGTTTCGAGTATGGCGTTGTCGTCCTGCTTCAGCAGCGCCTGCAAACCGTCGTTGTCGTGCTGGTCCAGCGCCTCAAGCAGCAGGTCCTTGCGGTGGATATTGTCCCGGATCTGAAAAAACTCGATTGGCCAATCAGATACCGCCACGCCGGAATTGATCAGTTCGGCGATCTGGCTGATGCGGTCTGCATCGAGTGTGCCGATAGCGACACCGTTGACCAGCAGTCCCGGGCCCTGGTCGCACAGGCCGGTGCAGGAGGTCGTGTTGATGCGCACCTGTTCGGCCACTGGCTTGATCGCCGCCTGCAATTTCACACGTAAGGCGCCGTTGTGTTGCATGCGGTCGGTGATGTTGTCGCTGAAACGGATGTCGTAACGACATGGTTCGGTATTGAGCAGGCTGTAAAAGTCGATGACGGATTTTATCTGTGTTGTTGACAGGCCAAGTGTCTGGCCCAGGGCAGCGATGTTGTCAGTGGAAATAAAAGCGTCGCGAGCCTGAATGGCCTGCAGGTATTGCAACAGATTGGAGGACTCATGGCGCACACCAAACGGCGAGGCGTAATGCCGGGTAGTGCTGATTAACCGCTCGAGACTGCTGTCAGAAGCCTGCATATGCGCTGCCAAACTGCTCAGGATGCTTGCAACATAGCTCAATCAAGACAGGCAATCAATGCTCATGCGGTATCGTTTGATGCACCCATGGCACGAAGTCAGGTTTCCTCACTGTCGCGAAATGGCATGTTGCGTTGCTGCAGTTCAGTCTTGAGCTGCTCGAGCGCTGCATGCACATCACCGTAACCGCGAAACCCGAGTTCGATGAAACGTTGTTCGCCCAGCCGCGGCAGGCTGAACATTTTCACCTCGGCGAGTCCGGCAAACAGTTGCATGACAGGCACCAGGCTGCTTTCCGGTGTGTCATAGACTTTCACGGCAACTTCCCGCAGCGGTGCACGCGTGCTGAAAAATTGATCCAGCACCCAGTTGGCCATCGGCCAGCTCATTTGCGGAAAACCCGGCAGGAAATAGTGTTGCCGGATAAAAAAGCCGGGTATGCGGTTGTAGGGGTTAGGAATTAAATCACAGCCCTGTGGCAGCTCCGCCATTTTGATGCGTGTCGGGTAGGCAGCCTCTCCAAACTGGCCTTCGATCAATTGCCGCGCCTCTTCGTGCAGGCTAAGCGCCACGCCGGCGGCCTCAGCGGCACACTGGCGCGTCAGGTCATCGGGGGTGGCGCCAATGCCGCCACAGACGAATACCGGCAGGTTTTCCTGCATCGAAAAAGCCAGTTGCCGGGTCAGTGAGCAGGCTTCATCGCCGATTACCCAGCAGCGCAATAGGTGGAAGCCGCGTTGCGCCAGCGTTTCGCGAAAGTGTTCAAAATGGCGATCCTGGCGTTTGCCGAAGAGGATTTCATCGCCGATGACGATCAGGCCAAAGCCACCGTCAAAAGTTGCTGCTTGCATGTCTGTTTTCCGCTGTTGTGGTTGTTTGTTGCACGAAGCCTGATTTACGTTATAGTTTTTCTATTCCGTCCGCAGCCCATAATAACTTAACGGATAACAACAGGGGGTGCGCGCAATATACACTCACCCCATCACAACCCGGAGGATTTCCAAATGCAAATCAAATACATGCCAGTTATCTTGTCAGCCCTGCTGGTAAGCCTGCCTGCTACCGCCGAAGAGCCGACACGGATGGGGATGATGTACGGCAATCCGCAGACCATGCGGGGACCGCAATCCGGCATGTATCCGGCGCCGCCAATGAATCCACAAATGATGCAGCAGATGATGGAAAGCCGGCAAAAGCAAATGCAGGAAATGCGCAGTCAGCAACAGGCAGCCAGTCAGCAGGCCGCGGAACAGGCTGCGGCGGCGCGACCGGCAATGCCGGATGCGATGCCGGAAGCCTGCAAGTCCCGGCATAAGATGGTCGACAGCATGATGCAGCGCCGTACCGACATGGACAATCACATGCAAAACATCGAACGGCGGTTGGCCAGTATTGAATCATTGCTGCAGGAACTCATCACACTGATCAAAAGCAAATAATTGACGACCGCCTTATGGTGACGATCGATTATTTCAGCGATGTGTTGTGCATCTGGGCCTATGGCGGGCAGATCCGGGTTGATGAGTTGCAAAAGCAGTTTGGTGACAAGGTAAAACTGCAATACCGCTTCATCCCGATTTTTGCGGCAGGACGTACCCACGTTGCCAATGTCTGGCAGGATGAAGGCGGTTTTCAGGGCTTTAACCGCCATTTGCAGGAAGTGGCGGAACAATGGCCGCATATCCATTGTAACAATGCGGTCTGGCTGGAGTGCCAGCCGAGTAGCTCAACCACCGCCCATGTGGTGCTCAAGGCGGTGTCATTGCTGGAAGACCTGGGTGAAGTCTCGGCTGTCAAACTGGAAGAGTTTTCCGGGCGCAGTCGCTTCGAAGAACTCATGTGGCAGATCCGGCGTGCCTTTTTTGAGGGCGCCGACAACATTTCCGAATTCCGGGTTCTGCAGAAACTGGTCGAGTCGGTCGGCATTTCCTGGCAACGGGTTTTTGCGTTGATCGAAAATGGCGAGGCCTATGCCGGGTTGCACCGTGATGACGAGCTCAAACGCCAGTACTGCGTGCAGGGCAGCCCGAGCTTTGTGTTTAATGAAGGACGCCAGATACTCTATGGCAATGTCGGTTATCGCATCATCGAAGCCAATATTACGGAATTGCTCAACAAGGATTATGTAAGCGGCGCCAGCTGGTGCTGACGGTGTTATCTGATCAGGGAGGAGGAGCCAATGACTGCTGACCAGCGTCAAAGTGAATTGATGGAACTGACGCCGCAACAGGCCTGGGATTTGTTGCAAAACGATCCACGAGCAGTGCTGGTGGATATTCGTTCATCAATGGAATACCTGTTTGTCGGCCATCCGGTCGGCGCCGTGCATGTTGCCTGGATCGATGAACCGGACTGGTGTGTCAATCCGGATTTCGTGCGTGAGATTCGCAAGCTCATGCTCGGTGGCGTGACCTGCGAAGCCGATAACCCGAGTGCACCGGTGGTTCTGATTTGTCGCAGCGGCAAACGCTCCAAGGAGGCCGGTGACCTGCTGGTGCTGGAAGGTCTGTGCAACGTATATCACATCGATGAAGGTTTCGAGGGTGAGCGTGATGAGCATTATCATCGCAGTACGCTCGGCGGCTGGCGCTTTCGCGGTCTGCCGTGGGAGCAATGTTAATCGGCCAATATCTGACCGTACGGTTTAGCGAAACGACAGGCGCGCCTGCTGCGGCAGGGATTCGATAAAGGTCCGGTTCACTCCCGGATCTTCCAGCGGGGTCTCCTGGGCATGGCCGAACAGGAAGCCCTGGCCAAAATCAAAACCGGTGGCCAACACCAGATTCAACAAGGTCTTGTCCTCGATGCCTTCGGCAATCAGTTGGTGGCCGGCTTCGCTGATCATCTGCGCCAGACGCGTGACCATGAGACGCTGTTTGTCATCGAGCAGGCATTGCACCAGTGAGATGTCGAACTTGACCACGTCAACCGGCATGGAAGCCAGGTATTTGACCGAGGAGTAACCACTGCCGAAATCGTCCAGCGCAATGGTAAAACCGAGCTTCTGCATTTTCTTTAAATGATCGGTGGCGCGTTGCAGTTCCGTGATCAAGGCGGTTTCGGTGACTTCGATCACCAGTTTGTAATCCTTGACGAAAGCGCACAGCGGTTGCAGCCATTCCAGTACTTGAGGTTTGATAAGCGTCGGGCCGGACAGGTTGAGCGAGGCGCCGGTGCCAGGCGGGATTTTGCCAGCCTTCAGGTCCCGGGTCAGCTGGCTGATGACGGCCCGGTCCATTTCCACCTCAAAATGACGCGCTTCGACGACATTGAAAATGCTGCCGGGTGTGATCACTTCGTTTTCTGTCTCGATGCGCACCAGCGCCTCGTAATAGCAAATGCCGTTGTTACTGAAGTCAATGATCGGCTGGTAGTGCAGCACCAGGCCGATGCCCTTGTCGATGGCCTGGTAGACGGTATTGCTGAGCCAGCTTGACAGTATGCCCTTGGAGTCTTCGCTCATGTCATCGTTGAAAACGACGATATTGGAGGTGCCCGGGCGTTTGGCGGTATACATTGCCGCATCCGCCTGCCATTGCAGGTTCTGGAAAGATTCCGGGCTGTCATCGGAGGCATGCGATATACCGATGCTGATACGTACCGGTTCAGGCATACCGACGCTTTCAAACGAATATTGCTCGATTGCCTTGAGGCAGCGGTTGGCGATGGTCAGCGCCTTGTCGGTGTCGCAATCGATCAGGAAGGTGGCGAATTCGTCGCCGCCCAGTCGGAACAGATGCTCACCCTTGCGCAAGGACAGATTGATGCATTCGGAAATGCCGATCAGCACCTGGTCGCCGATCTGGTGGCCGTAGGTGTCGTTAATCGACTTGAACTGATTGACGTCAAACAACATGAAGCAGACTCGTACGCGATGTTCGGCCAGCAGGTCATTGAGATTGCGCCACTGGTCGTCAAAGGCCCTGCGGTTGAACGTACCGGTCAGCGCATCATGGTGGGCCTGGTCCCATAAGGCCTTGTTCTTTTCATCCAGGATGGCATGTGTGTCAAACAGTTCTTCATGATAGGCATGCAGGGACTGGCACACAGCCTGCAATTCCTTGACTTCAAAAAATGAGTTATAGACCTCGTTATTGCTGTGCAGGCTGCGGTCGTGGCGCAGTTCGTCCAGGTACTTGCGGATGCCGTTGATCGGTACGCTGACGATAAACACCAGCAGTGAGTAGAGGATCAGCCCGGGCAGGCCGATCACCAGCGCCAGGTTAATAATGGAACTTCGCAATTGCTGCTCGAGCTGCACGATTTCCGGTGTGCTGACGATGTCATAACTGATGTACTGCGGATCGATGTGGCGGTCGTTGCTCTGTGCCGGCGAGAAATTCAGTTGCAGCGACTCGGGCTTGATGTAGTAGAACTGGCTTTGTTCTTTCATCAGGCGAAAGAACTGTGTGCGTATTGAGAGAAAGCCAAGCACGTTGTTTGCGTCATTGTAGCCCAGCACCGGAATGGTAAACACCAGGTCCCCATCGATGCTGAATTTGTAGGAACCTTGTTGCAGCCCTTCTTTTTCAATCTCGTAGGGCAAGCTGCTGTCTGACAGCCGGGCCAGCGCCTTGCCCTGGGGGTCGTACAACATCAGGTCCTGCAGGTATCGAATGTTCTCGCTGGCAGTGTGGCGCAGTCGTGAGGTATACCAGTAGGCAAAGTATTCCGGATTGTCGATTTGCTGGTGAATCTCTTCCCATTCGGCCAGCTTGCGGGTGTTTTCCTCCAGCAAGGAGGCTGTCTGGTTGATGGCGTGTTGTAATTCCTTGGCGGCCGAGACTTTCTGGGATTCGAAAATGTTGTTGCGTGTGGCTTCGAATTCTTTGCTGGTTTTCAAGATGAATGCCGTCAGCAATACCAGCGTCAGCAGTGAAAACAGCAGGGCGTATTGTCGAATTGTAAGAGACATGATCAGTGCGAAATGTCAGATAGCACTTGTTCCACGATATCAAGCAGATCGAACTCATGCGCCTGATCAAAAAAATGATTGGCGCCTTCCACGGTCAATACGCCAATGCCATTCTTGCTGAGTTCCTCGCGCCAGTCAGGGCTGATGCGTTTGTCATTGGTGCCGATCACACTGGTGATGAGGCTGGCGTATTTTTTTGCCACGATTGCCACCTGTTGCCGGTCCCAGTCGTAATAGGACAGAAAGGCGCTTGCAGTTGTCGGGTAGGTTTTACAAAACGACAGGGCATAGGTATTGAGCGGATCGATGCCACGGTCCAGGTGATTTTTTGCCAGTTCGGCATGTTTCGGGGTCTCATAGGCAAGTGGCCCCTCGGAGAAATACTTCATGCTGATCAGCACGGCGTGAGCGATATCTTCATTGCCGTATTGCTTCAGGTAGTTGAGCAACACCAGGCTGCCGGCACTGTGGCCAATTAATACCACCGGCTTGCCGGTTTGCTGTTTCAGCCAGCTGACCCACTGGCGGATTTCCGTCGCATCCTTGTCGATGTCATGCGTGTGGATGGCTTCGCAGGCGAGGCTTTTGCCGCGGCGACCGATGTCCAGTGACAGCGTCGGTGCCAGCACCGTGTGGCCGGAATCGTGCAAACTGGCGGCGAGCCGGGCTACGGTCGGAAATTCCTTGGTTTGCAGGAAACCGTGTAAGATAAGCACCGGATTGGCGTTATTTTCGCCGGCCATGAAATCCGCGGTAATAACAAGGTTTTTATCCGTTCTCAACTCGATGTTCTCAGCCTGCAGTGCTGAGGAGCAGATCAGCAGTAATGACAGCGTCACCCGGATTTTGTTGAGGAGCATGCGATCTCCCTGAAAAGCTCGATAGGTTTGTCTCAATCTACTAGCGGCATTCGTCTTGCAAGCTTTAGCGTTATTTTTCAACGTGTTTTACCGGAAAAACGCCTTGTGAAGCCATGCCCGGACGAGAGATAATCTGCAAATTCAAGTCTCAAAATTTGACTGGCAAAAAGAATGAAAATTGGTGTTCCAAAAGAAATTGTTGAAGGTGAAGCCCGGGTGGCTTCCACTCCCGAGGTGGTCGGGAAACTGGTAAAGAACGGCTTTAGCGTCCTGGTCGAGCAAGGCGCTGGCACCGGTTCTCACTACACCGATGAGGCCTACCGGGAGGCGGGCGCCTCGCTGGTGACTGCGAGCGAGGCGCTGGCCGCCGACATCGTCGTCAAGGTGCGTAAGCCGACTCTGGCGGAAGTCCAGACCATGGCGGACAAGGCGGTGGTCATCGGTCACATCGAATCCTGTGAAGACGATGAGGTGCATACTGCGATTTACGACAAGCAGATTCGTTTCATGGCGATGGAGAAAATCCCGAGAATTTCGCGGGCCCAGTCGATGGATGCTTTGTCGTCACAAAGTAACATCGCCGGCTACCGCGCCGTGCTGGAAGCGGCGGTGCACTATGGCCGTTTTGTGCCGCTGATGATGACTTCGGCCGGCTCGGCCAAACCGGCGCGCGTCGTCATTCTGGGTGTCGGTGTAGCCGGCTTGCAGGCGATCGCGACGGCGCGGCGGCTCGGTGGCGAGGTGTTTGCCTATGACGTGCGCCCCGAAGTTAATGAACAGATTCAATCGCTTGGCGCCAAGCCGATCGTGTTGGATCTTGGCGAGAGCGGTGCCGGCGAGGGTGGCTATGCGCGCGAACTGTCCGACGAAGCCAAGCAGAAACAGCAACAGATGCTGGCCGATGAATTGTCCAAGGCGCACATCATTATCTCGACCGCACTGATTCCGTGCCGTCCGGCGCCGGTGTTGATTACCGAAGAAGTCGTGAAAAATATGCGCGAAGGTTCGGTTATTGTCGATTTGGCGGCTGCCAATGGCGGCAACTGTCCGCTGACCGAATGCGGCAAGGTGGTCGAAAAACACGGGGTCATCATCATCGGCCACACCAATTACCCATCTATGATTCCGGCCGACGCCAGTGCGTTTTATGCCAGGAACATCGCCAATCTGCTCGACATCATGGTGGATACGACCGATGACGGTCTGGTTTTCAAGGATTTCGCCGCTGACGAAATCACTCTCGCGGCGCTGGTGAAAGATCACCGCCAGGACGCCCCACCCAATGATGAATCCAAAGCCACTGATGAATCCAAAGAAGGTTAAATCATGCCTGATACTCTAGTCGCACTCTATGTTTTTGTTCTCGCCTGCTTTATCGGCTACTACGTCATCTGGGGCGTGACCCCGGCATTGCATACGCCGCTGGTGGCGCTGACCAACGCCATCTCCGGCATTGTTATCGTCGGCGCCTTGCTGGTGACCGGCCTCGAGGAAGTTGGCACCGCCGCGGAAATCATGGGCTTCTTTGCCGTGTTGCTGGCTTCGATCAACGTGTTCGGCGGCTTTCTGGTGACCAATCGCATGCTTGCCATGTTCAAGAAAAAAGACAAGAAGTGAGGCCTGATTGATGGAGTTTTCAAGCAATACCCAGGCGATCGCCTATCTGATTTCAGCAGTGCTGTTCATCCTGGCACTCAAGGGCCTGACGCACCCGTCGTCTGCGCGCCAGGGCAATTATTACGGCATGGCCGGTATGGCGATTGCGATTGCCGCCACACTGCTCGGCAGTGAAGTGCAGTCGTATGGCTTTATCATTGCCGGTGTCGCTGCCGGCGCCGTGATCGGTTCCATCCTGGCGGCGCGCGTCGAAATGACCGCCATGCCGCAACTGGTGGCCGCCTTGCACAGCTTTGTCGGTATGGCGGCGGTGCTGGTGGCGATCGGTACCTTCCTCAACAAGCAGGCGGCCGGCCAGTTGAATGCGGTGCTCATGGCCGAACTGTCTGCCGGCATCATCATCGGTGCGATCACTTTCAGCGGTTCGGTGATTGCGTTCGGCAAGCTGCAGGGCATTATCTCCGGCAGGCCGGTCAAGTTTGCCGGCCAGCATCAGCTCAATGCGCTGCTGGCGTTGGTGACCATCGCACTCGGTGTGCACTTTGCCATGACCGGCAGCATGCTGTCGTTGTCAATCATGACGCTGCTGGCGTTTGTGCTGGGTTTCACGCTGATCATCCCGATCGGTGGCGCCGACATGCCGGTGATCGTGTCCATGCTCAACAGTTACTCGGGCTGGGCGGCGGCGGCGACCGGCTTCACGCTCGGCAACAACCTGCTGATCATCGTCGGCGCCATTGTCGGTTTTTCCGGCGCCATCCTGTCCTACATCATGTGCAAGGCGATGAATCGATCCATCATCAACGTCGTGTTCGGTGGCTTTGGCAGCGATTCCGGCGGTGAAGTCAGTGCCGCCGCTTCGGCGCAGGAAAAAGGCGTCAAATCCGCCTCGGTCGAGGATGCGGTCTATTGGATGGAAGACGCCAACCGCGTCATCATCGTGCCCGGCTACGGCATGGCGGTGGCGCAGGCACAGCACGCGCTCAAGGAACTCATGGAGTTGCTTGAGGAGCGCGACGTCGAAGTGAAATTTGGCGTACACCCGGTGGCCGGTCGTATGCCGGGCCATATGAACGTGCTGCTGGCCGAGGCCGACATTCCTTACGATCACGTGCAGGAGATGGACGAAATCAACCCTGACTTCGCGAGCACCGACGTCGTGCTGGTGGTCGGCGCGAATGACGTGGTCAACCCGGCTGCCAAGTCCGACAGCTCCAGTCCGATCTACGGCATGCCGATCCTGGAAGCCGGCAAGGCGCGCAATGTCTACTTCCTCAAACGCTCCATGAGCCCCGGTTATTCCGGTGTCGACAACCTGCTGTTCTACCAGGACAACTGTTCGTTGATCTTCGGTGATGCCAAAGACACCATCGAAGGCATGGTCAGTGCACTCAAGGGTGGTGGCCACTAGCCTGTGTTTACAGGCCGCAAACGCGGCCTGCGTGAGTGTGTGGCAAGCGGCAGATTGGCATGATGGAAGTTGACCAGCTCGACGCCTGCTTATTGCAGCACCGGCACAAATACCGTCGGCGTTTACACAATCTCGAGAAACGCCAGCAGCAGGGCGCAGACGTCGACGCCGCGTTGCAGCGCCTGCATGAGCAGATTGCCCAGTCGACTGCCATCGCACAGGCGCGGCGCGAGCTTATCGAGCAGGTTGAGTTTCCCGAAGACCTGCCAATCACGGCCGAGCTCGAACAGATCAGCGCGTTGATCGAAAAACATCAGGTGCTGGTGTTGTGCGGCGAAACCGGCTCCGGTAAATCCACCCAGTTGCCGAAAATCTGCCTGTCGCTCGGCCGCGGCATATACGGCCGTATCGGCCACACCCAGCCGCGGCGCATCGCTGCGCGCAGCCTGGCGACTCGCATCAGTGCTGAATTGCAACGCCCGCTTGGCGAAGTCGTCGGCTACAAGGTGCGCTTCAAGGAGCAGGTCAAGCCGGCCAGCCGCATCAAGCTCATGACCGACGGTATGTTGCTGGCGGAAATCCAGCAGGACAAATGGCTTAACGAATACGACACCCTGATCATCGATGAGGCGCACGAGCGCAGTCTCAACATCGATTTCCTGCTCGGTTACCTGCGCCAGTTGCTGCTGCGCCGGCCCGAGCTGAAACTCATCATCACCTCGGCGACGATTGACCCCGAACGTTTTGCGAAGTTTTTTAACGACGCACCGATCATCAATGTTTCCGGCCGTACCTTTCCGGTTGAAGTGCGTTACCGCCCACCGGATACCGAATCGGCCAGCGAGCGCGACGAGGACATGCAGCAGGCGATCGTTGACGCCATCGACGAACTCGGCCGTGACGGTCGCGGCGACATTCTGGTGTTTTTATCGGGTGAACGTGAAATTCGCGAAACCGCCGAGACCCTGCGCAAGCACAAAATGTCGGCCACCGAAGTGTTGCCACTGTATGCACGCCTGAGTCCGGCCGAGCAGGGCCGCATTTTCAAACCGACCGCATTGCGTCGCATCGTGCTGGCCACCAATGTCGCGGAAACCTCACTGACGGTGCCGGGCATTCGCTATGTGATTGATGCCGGTTACGCGCGCATAAGCCGTTACAGCCATCGCGCCAAGGTGCAGCGTCTGCCGGTGGAGCGTGTTTCGCAGGCCAGCGCCAACCAGCGTATGGGGCGCTGTGGTCGTGTCGCCGAAGGCATTTGTATACGGCTTTACAGCGAAGACGATTTTCTCAACCGCGCCGAGTTCACCGAGCCGGAAATCCAGCGCACCAATCTCGCAACCGTGATTTTGCAGATGAAGATTCTCGGCTTTGGCGAGATCCGTAATTTCCCGCTGGTCGACCCACCCGATATGCGCCTGATCAAGGACGGTTATCGTGTATTGCATGAAATCGGCGCGGTCGATACCGAAGAACGCGTTACCCATCTTGGCAAACTGCTGGCGCGCCTGCCGGTCGACCCACGTATCGCACGCATGTTGCTCGAGGCGGCGAACAACGGCTGCCTGCGCGAAGTGCTGGTGATTGCCGCCGCGCTGGCAGTGCAGGACCCGCGCGACCGGCCGCTGGAAAAACAGCAACAGGCCGATGAAGCGCATCAGGAGTTTCGCCACGAGTCGTCAGACTTTCTTGGCTTCGACCTGTTGTGGCGCCATCTGCAGGAAAAACAGCGGCATTTATCGAAACGCAAGTTCCGCGATTATTGCCGCAGCCGTTTCCTGTCGCCGACGCGCGTGCAGGAGTGGTTCGATATTCACCAGCAGATCCAGGCGCAGCTGCACGACATGGGTTACCACGAAAACGAGCGGGACGCCGAATACGACAGCATTCACCTGAGTCTGCTATCGGGCCTGTTAAGCCACGTTGGTTTCAAGCAGCAGGGCAAGGATGCCGACTACCTCGGCGCACGCAACAGCCGCTTTTACCTGTTTCCGGGTTCGGTGCTGTTCAAGGCGCAACCGAAGTGGGTCATGGCGGCCGAGCTGGTGGAAACCACGCGTCTGTATGCGCGCACTGCCGCCAAAATCGAGCCGCAATGGGTCGAGTCCCTGTCCGGCCATCTGGTCAAACGCAGTTATTCCGAACCGCATTGGCAAAGCAAGCGCGGCCAGGTCGGCGCTTATGAAAAAGTCACGCTGTATGGTCTGACGCTGGTCAGTGGTCGCCGCGTCAATTACGGGCCGATCAATCCGGTGGAGGCGCGTGAGATTTTCATCCGCTTTGCGCTGGTGGAAGGCGACTTCGACACACGCGCCAAATTCTGGCGTTACAACCGCGAGCTGCTTGATTATGTGCACGATCTGGAAGCGCGTGCGCGGCGGCCGGACATCCTGGTCGATACCGAACAGCTGTATGCTTATTATGACGAGCGTATCCCGGACGACATTTACAGCAAGCCGCAATTTGAAAAATGGCTGCGCCAGGCGGTACAGCAACAACCCAAGCTGCTGCATATGCGTATCGAGGATGTCATGCGCCAGGACGCCGAAGCCATCAATCGTGATGAGTTTCCCGATTACCTGCAGCTGGGTTCGTTACGCCTGCCGCTGGAATATCATTTTGATCCGCAAACCGATGAAGACGGCGTCAGCCTGGTGATTCCATTGCCGTTATTGAACCAGGTGTCCGGCTTGCACAGCGACTGGCTGGTGCCGGGGTTGTTGCGTGAAAAGCTCATTGCCTTGCTCAAGGCATTACCCAAGACCTATCGCAAGCACTTTGTACCGATCCCGGATTTTGCCGATCGCCTGCTGGCGCAGTTGCAGCCCTCGGAGTTGCCGTTGGTGCAACAGCTAGGCACGGCGATCAAGCGCATGACCGGCATTCATGTGCCCGAGGACCTGTGGCAGGCTGAACAGCTCGACAAGCATCTGCGCATGAATTTCAAGGTGGTCGATGCCAATCACAAGCTGTTGGCCGGCAATCGCGATTTGCATGCGTTGCAACAGCAGTTCGAAGGGCAGGTGCAACAGCAGTTCCAGCAATTGCCGGTCACCGAAGGCGAGATCAGCGGTTGTCGTGACTGGTGTTTTGGCGACATTCCTGACAGTGCTGAAGTGCAACGTGATGGCTTTAAACTCAGCGGGTTTCCGGCGCTGGTCGATGAAGGTGACAGCGTGGCCTTGCGCATACTTGATGCCAGGCCGGCCGCGCGTATTGCTCACCGCCGTGGTCTGTTACGGTTGTTCATGTTGCAAATGCCACAGCATGTGCGTGACCTGAAAAAGCACCTGCCGGGCCTGCAGCGCATGCGTTTGCAGTATGCCAAGGTACCGCAATCGGATATGAGCTTGCGCATCGAACAAATCAGCGATGTGCAGGATGAACTGGTGTGGTGGATTTTTGCGCGTACTTTTCTTGCCGATGCAAACGACATCCGCAGCCAAGCGGATTTTGAGCAGCGCCTGCAACAGGGCAAGCCGCAACTCATGGCGATCGCCGACGACAGCTGTCGCATGCTCGGAGAGGTGCTGGACTTGTATCAGCAACTGCGCAAGCAGTTGACACAGGTCAAGCAGATCAACTGGATGGCATCGGTGGCCGACATGCACCAGCAGCTCGACCGGCTGGTGTATCAGGGCTTTTTACAGCAGGTCGACATGCAGTATCTGGCGCAGTACCCGCGTTATCTCAAGGCGCTGACCTTGCGTTTCGGTAAGCTCGCTCATGCGGCGGCGCGTGACCAGCAGCAGATGCGTGCCATGGCCGACATCCAGCAACGCTGGCAGGAGCGGGAGGCAGCCGCGGTCAAGCAGGGACGTGTCGATGAACGCCTGGAGGAGATTCGCTGGATGCTCGAGGAACTGCGCGTGTCCCTGTTTGCCCAGGAACTCAAGACCGCTTATCCGGTGTCGGTCAAACGTATTGAAAAGCGCTGGCAGGAACTCGGCCTGTAGCCGCTCAGTCCGCCGATTCGGTCGAACGGCTTTGCAGCAGTACCCGCACGACGCGGATGTAGGGCAACAGCAGCGCCAGCAGCAGGATCACCATGGCCAACATGATTTGGTCCACACCGAAATAAAACACCAGCCCAAACGCCAGCAACATGGAAACGGCACAGTCGATGGCCGAATGCATCATGCTGCTGCGGCGTTGCTCGACCGGGCTTTTGAACACCACCAGCAGAATCGGCGGAATGAAATGCAACGGCGCGTAGAATGCGGCAATGATGATCCAGACAATGACGTTATCCATGAATTTTCCGGCAATCGCAGTGGTGAGCAGCGCGCAATTATAATCCGTCGCCGCTTTTGGCATAATGCGTTGCATCATTTTAGCAGCCCAGTGGAGAAACAAGATGAGTTTGTGTCCGTGCGGTAGTGGACGGGAATTTGCCGATTGTTGCGAGCCTTTCATTCTCGGTAACAGTTTGCCGGAAACGGCTGAACAGCTGATGCGCTCGCGCTACAGCGCCTATGCCAGCGAACAGGTTGAATATTTGCACGACAGCCTGCATCCGCAGCATCGTGAAGATCATGACATTAATGCGGCGCGCAAGTGGGCCAAAGAGTCGGATTGGCTGGGGCTGGAGATTGTCGCCACCGAACAGGGTGGTGCGGACGATGCGACCGGTGTGGTCGAGTTTCGTGCCAGTTATCGCGATAAGGGCGTCACGCGCCAAGTGCACGAAATCAGCCGTTTTGAGAAAGTCGACGGTCGCTGGTATTACGTCGACGGCGACATGCCGAAACCCGAAACCGTGCGGCACGAAGCCAAAGTTGGCCGCAATGATCCCTGTCCTTGCGGTTCCGGTAAAAAATACAAAAAATGCTGCGGCCGTTAAGGTTTTCGCTGTTTTTGCCGCTATGCTGAGGGTTATGGGCATACGACATCACAAGCGGTTTCTGCTATCGCTGGCGGCAGTATTATTGCTGGTCCAGCCGCTGGGCGGTGTCGCCGATATCTACAAGTACACCGACGCTGAAGGGCGAATTTACTTCACCGATTCGCCCATGAAAGGCCGGCAGTATCACCTGTTGCATCATTTTTCCGACCAAAAGAAAACCACAGCGCCTGCGGCAAAATCCTCATCCCGCATCAATCTGGCCGCCGCCAAAGCCAATCGTAAACGCTTCACACCGTTGATCCATACGGTTGCAGAAAAAACCCGTTTGCATCCGGAACTGTTGCACGCCGTGGTGCAGGCCGAGTCCGCCTATGATCCGAATGCGGTATCACGCAAGGGTGCGGTCGGGCTGATGCAGTTGATGCCTGCCACGGCCAAACGTTATGGTGTCAATGACCGGCGTGACCCGCAGCAAAACCTGCTGGCCGGCGCCAATTATCTGCGTGATCTGCTGGTGCAGTTTGATTACAATATGCGTCTTGCCATCGCGGCCTACAATGCCGGTGAGAATGCTGTGATCCGTTCCGGCAATCGCATTCCCGATTATCCGGAAACGCAGAATTACGTCCTCAAGGTGATGCGTTTTTACAAGCAAAACCGCAGCAAACGCAGCTGATTGGCAGGCTCTCGGCCCGGTTCATGAGTCAGTCTGTCGCTTCCGTACTGAAGAAAATCCGCAAAAGCCTCGGCCAGTGGCTGATCTACTTGCTGCTGTTTGTCGTGGTCATCTACACGGTCAATTTTTTCAAAAGCCGGCATGCGGTTTCCGGTCCGGCGCCGTTGTTGTCCGTGCAGACGCTGAGCGGGCAATCCTTTGATCTGCAACAGCTGGAAGAGCCGGTGCTGGTGCACTTCTGGGCCAGTTGGTGTCCGATGTGTCAACTCGAACAAAATAATATTCAGGCCATTGCGGATTCCCGCCCGGTGCTGACAATCGCGATGCAATCCGGTGATGCCGATGAAGTCGGCGATTATCTGCAGCAGCACAAGTTGACGTTCCCGGTGCTTGTGGACGAAGCCGGTGACATTGCCCGGCAATGGGGAGTGCGTGGTGTGCCGACCAGTTTCGTCATTAACCCGGCCGGCGAGGTGGAGTTTGTCGAGGTCGGTTACAGCACCGAAATCGGTCTGCGTTTGCGCCTGTGGCTGGCGGGGCTGGCCTTATAGTGATCAGGCCTAGTCTTCGCCGATGACGCGTTCGTCGCGTGGCGCCTTGAGCAGGGTTTCCGCCTCGATTTCGCTTTTTGCAAAAATCATGCGGTAGTCGCCGCTATCATCAGCCGCTTTTTCGGCCCTTTGAGAGCGCACCAGTTGCTTGGCTTCCTGGTATTTGCTGAATGTCTCGATGTGTTCCAGGTGTTTTACATTGTCATTTTCAGTAATGCGATAGACAAAGTAGGGCATGATGGTTTCCTTCAGCTGCTGTGATTTTCTCGTGCAGCGGATTCTAGCATCAGATCGCCGCCAGCGGAGGCTAATGTCCGGAGGAAATCAGGGGTCTCTGGCGGGCAAAAATACGCAGGCTTTTTTTGCAAACCACGCCGTCTCGGTTACTCTTGGTCCCATAATTACAAAAAGGGGGCTGGCATGCTGAAAAAACCGTTTCATTTTATTGAAAATTTTGGCGATATTCTGGTTGAGGGTTTCCATCTGATCGGCCTGTTTGTGGTTGGCGCCAGCATCATCTGGGCCTCCTGGCATGAGGTGTTCCAGATCCTGGAACACGGTGGGCCGAGCATCAAGGATGTGCTGTTGTTGTTCATCTATCTCGAGCTGGGCGCCATGGTCGGTATTTATTTCAAGACCAAGCGCATGCCGGTGCGTTTCCTCATCTATATCGCCATCACCGCTTTGACACGGGTGCTGGCGGTGGATGTCAAGGAAATGGATGACATGCACATGCTCATGATGACGACTGCGATACTGATTCTGAGCCTGGCGGTGCTGGTGCTGAAAATCGGTTCGAACAAATACTCCAGCGCCAATGCCGAAACCGATGTCATGACCGCACGCAAGGACGATGATCTCTAGCCGTTTGCGCCTTTGTATTTCGTAACACTGTAGTCTGAAACCATGAGCCAGTTTCCTGTCATAAAAACCGCGATTCCGAAAAAGCGTTACCAGATCGCTGAATACGCCGTCACCCTGCTTGGTGAGGTGGACAGCGGTGATAATACCAACTATCAGTACATCATGGCCTTTGTGCCGGATGGCGCGGCACAGCCGGTGTTGTATGTCTGTGCGGAAAAAGTTCCGCCCAATCAGCGTCATGCCGGCAGCCATCAGGTGCGTGTCGTCAACAGCGCCATGTCCGAAGTGGTCGACCAGGGAGACCAGTGGCGCGATCTGGACGTTTTTGCCGAGCAGGCATTGCAACTGGGCATGCAAGTGCTCGGACTCTCCGGTGAAACCGTGGCGCAATTGATGTAACTGTTTGCCGGAAGTGTTTGAAGCGTATTAATAATCCTTAAAGTCCCAGTAGAAACCGCCGTTATCCATTTCACAACTATAAGGAATTGAACTGGATGCGTGTCATGAGGATTGTTTTCCACCAAAGCTGGATGCTGGTTATTCTGCTGGCTTTTTTGTTTACGCCATTGCAGGCGGCTGAACCCGAAGCAGCCGATACCCGCATACTCATCGATATTTCGGGCAGTATGAAGCAGAACGACCCGAAAAACCTGCGTCGTTCCGCACTGCGGCTGATCGTCGGCCTGATGCCGAATGACAATCGCGCCGGTGTCTGGACCTTTGCGCAGTACACCAACATGCTGGTGCCGCTGGGGGTAATCAACGACAGCTGGAAAAGCAAGGCCAGGGAGGTTTCTGACAAAATCAGTTCGCCCGGGCAGTTCACCAACATCGAAGATGTCATGCAACGCGCTACCGCCGACTGGGACGGTCCGAACAACGCCTATCGTCGCAACCTGATCCTGCTGACCGATGGCATGGTCGACATCTCCAAATCCAGCAAGCTCAATGACGCATCACGCAAACGTATCCTTGAGGAGCTGGGACCGCGCATCCAGCAACAGGGTGGCAAGATTCATACGATTGCCCTGTCCGACCGCGCCGACCACGAACTCATGAAAAGTCTGTCGGAGATGACTGGCGGCTGGTATGAACAGGTCAACAGCGCCGATGAATTGCAGCGGGTTTTCCTGCGCATGTTTGAAAAGGTAGGCAAGCCCGATGCCGTGCCGCTGGTTGGCAACAAATTCAAACTCGACAACAGCATCGATGAAGCCACCTTGCTGGTGTTCAGCAAGCCTGATGCCGATGTCACCAAAATCATGACGCCGGGTGGTGAGATTTTTGATGCGCAGAAAACGCCGAAGAATGTCTCCTGGCACCGCGATGAAGGCTATGACCTGATCACCATCAACAAACCGGCGGCCGGTGAGTGGACCATCCAGGCGGATATGGACCCGGACAACCGCGTCATGGTGGTGACCAACCTGAAAATGAAAACCTCGGACATTCCCAACCGTCTGGCACTGGGTGAAGCGATTCCGGTGTACGCCCACTTTAGCGACCAGGGAAAAGTTATTACCAAGCAACAGTTCCTGGATGTGGTCAATGTATCTGCCGCACAGTTTTATCGTGGCGTCGAAGGCGAGCCGCAGCCGCTGCGTGACGATGGCCATGAGCCGGATGAACAGGCCGGTGATGGCAAATTCAGTCTGCGCCTTGGTGAGGGACTCGACAAGGGCAAGGTGGAATTAATCATCAGCGCCGATGGCCGGACATTTGTGCGTGAGCGTCGTCAGGCGACCCAGATTGTTGAACCGGTCACACTTGAAGTTGTAGATTTGGCCAGCAGCGACAAGGCCGTGCTCAAGCTGCAGTTTGACCCGGAAGTCGTCAACACGGCAGAACTGGCCAGCGACGCCTGGCTGGAAGATGTCAGCGGTAAACGCACCAAACTGGAGTTTGGATCGCTGCAGAATGCGGTTATGCAGGCGGAAGTCGATAAAACCGTTATCGAAGGACAACATTTTGCCGTGGTGAATGTTTCCGGCAAGACCTTGTCCGGCAACGATTTTGCCTACCAGCCGGACACGGTCGAGATCGAGGGTCTGGCAAAGCCGGTGGTGCAAAAGCCGGAACCACCCAAACCGGAGAAAGTTGTGGCCGCCGAGCCTGAGCCTGAACCACAGGCTGAAGCCGAAGCAGAAAAACCGAAACCCAAAAAAGAAAAGAAAAAGAAAGAAGAAACCGATTGGACCATGATCGGTCTGGCGATTGGCGGTGGCAATCTGCTGCTGATCCTGATCGGTGTGGGGGTCTGGTGGTTTATGCGCAGCAGTCCCGAGGAAGAAGACCTGAACCTGTTTGATGAAGATGAGCTGGCAGACGCCGGCAAGCCGGCAGCGGACAAATCGGCCGAATCCGGTGACGATAGCAAAAAGAAGGCCCAACCCGCAGCAGACGCTGACGAGACGGTTGCTGCCGATGAAGCGGATGAGACCGCCATCGATATCTCTGCCGAGGCAGAAAAATAATGGTGGAGATGAACCTCATTATTTTGATCGTCTGGGCGGAACTGACCTTCCTGCTGGCCGGCGGGCTGTTTATGTTTGTGGCGGCCAGGGCGGCGCGCAAGCACAAGGATAAAAAGGCGGCGAAGCTGCTGCTGGAGCGTGTCGGGGAAGATCGGGGCCGGCGAGAGGAGCAGATACGCGACGCCCTGAGTCGTTACGGGTTGCAGGGCGATTACCTTGAATCGCAGGTCGAGTTCATCGATCGTGCTGAAAAACTGCTGTATCAGCGCATCGCCAACATGTACGTACAGCGCAATTTCGGCCGGCTGGCCGGTTTCAATGTTTCATTCGAACAGGCGATCAGCCCGTATCTCAAACTTGATCTCGACAATGCCCTGGCTGGCGCGGGTGCAGTTGCGGAAACGAATGACGAGGCGCTCGATGACGGCGAACTGGAAAATCTGCGGAAGGAAAACAAGCAGCTTTCCGGTGATCTGTCGACCACCATGGATACCATGGGCAAGATGCTGAATGAGTATTCTTCCATGTTCGGTGAAGCCGATGAGGACGGGCTGGATGGCGACAAGATCATGGAAGCTTTCGAAGTTGATGCGGATGACGAAGAAAAAACGGCCGGCGAAGATGCGGCTACTGTCTCTGAGGCAACCGCCACGCCGGAAGCTGAACAGGCGGTTGAAACCGCGGATGATCCTGTCAGTGATGAGCCGAGCGATGAACTGATTGAAATTGATGATGCCATCCTGGAACAGCACGGTGACAGCGCTGCGCAAATAGATGTGCAGGAGGCCGATGTCGCAGCCGGGACGCAAACAGAGGCCGCCGAATCAAAACCCGCGCCGGACGCGGACGCTGATCTGGAAATGGCTACTGACGTTGATGATCTGGTTGAAATCGAGCAAGACCAGCCGGAACAAGCGGCGGCCAAAGCCGCACCGGAAGCCGTCGCGGACGATCTGGAAATCGAGATTGGTGAAGACGAACCGGAGCCGCCAGCAGAGAAAGCAGCCTTAGGTGACCTGGAGATTGTCGCGGACGACGATGAGCTGATTGAAATCGGCGAAGACGAAAAAAACGCAGCCCCGGCGGCCGCTGAAGATGATTTTGACATCGAAATCGGCGAAGACGAACCGGAGGAACCCGCGGCGGCAGTTGCCGACGATTTTGATATTGAGATTGGCGAGGAATCCGCGGAACCTGAAAAAGAAGCCGCATCCGCAAGTGATAAAAAACCGCAGCACGCCGGTGATGTGGTGAGTGACATCGCCAGCGATTTTCACGAAGACCTGGCCGAGCTGGATGCCCTGGCCGGCGACCTCGCCGGACTGGATGCCGAGCTGGCTGACGAGGCGTCCGACTTTACCGATGAGCTGGTGGATCTTGGTGTGCTGGACGGCGATGCCGACGACGAGATGGAAGAGAAGGAAAAGCCGCGGCAATCCACGGTCGAGATAGAAGGCATGGATGACCTTGATCTTGGCGATCTGGTCAGCGACGAGCCGAAAAAGTCGCAGTAAACAGGCCGCAGCCTGTCGTGGTTGATTCAAGGGTCCGGCTGGTTTGACCGGACAAATCCAGTAACGTTAGTACCTGGTTGGTGGTCACACCCCGCAACAGCGGGGTGTGATGCAGGTTTATTAGCTGACCTTGGTTTCGATCGACTCGGATGCACCCATGTTGTCGGTCCAGGCGAGTTTCAGCGCATCGCCCTTGTTGCCTGCATATTTGAATGACAGGTACGGGTTTTTGGAAATGCCACCACTCCAGTTGCAACTGATGATCTGGTTGCCATTGGATTCACAAACGATTTCCTGAATGAAATGCGCCGGGATGAGCTCGCCGGTTTTTTTGTCCTTGCGCAGTCCGGTTTCCATCGGATGGGTCATGAGCGCCTTGACGGTGACAACGCCAGCTTTGGATTTTGCGCGGATTTTGATTGAGTTGTTTGCCATGTTGGGTTCCTCGTGAAAATCTGTTGGTCAAAAAGTCGTTGGCTGGCTGTTAACCGCCGCAACCGCCGATGGTGACTTTTACGCCTTTGCGGGCGCTGAACAGCTTTCCGCCGGATTTCACAACGGCAACCACATCACCGGTCTTACCCATTTTGATGCGGGTTGAAACATAACCCTGGGCGCCCTTGCCAAGATTGAAAGACGCGACCAGTGGCGTGGCGTTGTTTGAGGCAATCAAGGCAATGGATTCGGCGCCATTGATGGAAGTGTCGATGGTGACCGGTACGACTGCGCCATTTTCCGCAATGTCCGGCGCCTTGATGGTGATGCTTTCGGACGGCGAGGTGCTTTCATTCCCCATCAGGGCTTGCAGAGCCTGCTGGGTTTTTCTGGCTTTGAAGGCTTCTGCCGGCCAGGCGGCCATGACGGTGCGTGGGCTGAGCAGGCCGGCGCCGAGTGCAACACCCAGGGTGCTGGCGGCAATGGATGTTTTCAGAAACAGTCGACGTGTAGTGCGGTTGGGCATGAACATGACTCCTTTGCGTTTTTCAATTGTTTGTCTGATGTTTGCTTGGGCAGGTCGCACACTGCGATAAAATCAGCATTGCATCCTGCGTCTGCATGAACTGTCGTCAAGCTGGGCTTAGTGGATTGCCGCAGAGAGAGAAAGTCAAAACAGTGAAATTCTACTAATCTCGGCTGCGTCGGTCCTTGATAAGCGTCAAAGAATTCCGTTAGTTACCGTTTTTAGCGGATTTTTTGTCTTTCAAGGCGTTGAATTCCGCACGAATGGCATTGAGCTGGGCTTCAATACGCGAAGCCTCGTAGAAATCCGGCTTGTAATCGCGCAGAGCGATTTCCAGTTGCTGGATGGCCTGTTCCAACTGGCCGTTGAGATACAGATAGCTGGCGTAATAGGTGTGCGCGTTGAGCTTATCGCCCTTGTCACCAGCGACGCGCGCGATGTTTTTATACAGCAAATCATCCTCGGGGCGGCTGTTGATCAGCAGCTGCAGCAGATTGATGGCCTTGTCGTATTGCCCGTTCAGTTGCAGCAGTTCGGCGAGTTTGATGTTTAACGCATAATCACCGGGAAACAGTACTTGCAGGCTTTCCAGTGACGCGATTGCTTCCTTCAGCTGGCCGGTCTGGCTGAGTATCTGGCTACGGGTGATCTGGTAGACCACTTCGGTCGGATGGCTTTTCAGCAGCGGTTGCAGCTCCCGCAGTGCCTGATCGAAATTTTTCTGTTCCATCAGGCTGAGCACCAGACCGTAACGCTGCGAGTCGCCGTTGCGGTAGCGGCCTTCGCTGAGATTGGTACGGAAAAATTTCTCCGCTTCCTTGCCGTCATCAAATGACCTCTGTTTCAACAGCGCCTTGAGCAGGTGATAGTGCAGATCGTCCTGGTGCTGGGTGTAGGGATGCTGTTCGGCGCGGGATAATGAATCGGCGATACGGTTGGTGGTGACCGGGTGCGTGCGCAAAAATTCCGGTAGTTCCGATGAATAGGCACGATTGGCGCGGCCCATGCGTTCAAAAAACATCGGCATGGCGTGCGGTTCAAAGTCCGAGGCAAACAAGGTATTGATGCCGACGCTGTCGGCTTCTTTTTCATTGGCGCGGGTGAAGTTGATCTGCTGTTGGATCAGCGCCGCCTGGCCGCCGATGGCCGCGGCCATGCCGGCATCGCCACCGGCGGTGGCGCCAAGCACGATGGCGGCGAGAATAACCGCAGCCGAGGGTATGCCCATCTGGCTGGTCTGGTGAAACGTGCGCAGCAGATGTTTTTGCGTGACGTGTGCAATTTCATGCGCGATGACGGCCGCCAGCTCGCTTTCCGACTGGGTGGTCTCAATCAGGCCGGTGTACACGCCAATGTGGCCGCCGGGTCCGGCAAAGGCGTTGATCTGCGGATTGTCGAGTACAAAAAAATTGAAATCGGTTTGTGGATCGGCATCGCCGGCCTTGACCAGGCGGTTGCCGAGAGTCTGGATGTATTCACGCGCAAACGGTATATCCAGCACTTTTTCCTGGGTTCTGACGCTGCGCATGAACGCTTGGCCGAGGCGTTTTTCCTGCGCCGGTGACATGTAGCTGCCGGAGGCGTCGCCGAGTTCAGGTAGTTGCGGCTGGTTTTCAGCAACAGCGCTCGCTGGCAGCAGACTGCTGCACAACAGGCTGATGGCGGTCAGACTGGCGATGATACGACGGACTGGCCGCCGGACTGTCGGTGAATAATGCATGCTGCTAAAGACCGGCAATGATGGTGTCAGTTCCCTGCGGATCGGGTTAAAGGCTATTGTCAGTTGAGCTGGACTCGCTGTCCCCAGGGCACTTTTTCCTTGCCCTTAACCAACCATAACACAGGGTAGGGTGGTTCGTGTGCCGGAAACTCGCCTTCGGCATCGGTGAAGTAGACCAGCAATTGCGGTGAGACATCCTGCTGCGCCACCCAGTCATACACCGGCACAAAGCTGGTGCCACCACCACCGGAGAGCTGGTCCGGCAAGCGGATTTCCTCCCAGCTTTCAAAGATCCAGGGTGCGCCCTTAGCCAGCGTGGCATCACAGGCCAGTAGGATGATGCGGGCGCGCATCTGCGCCTTGAGGGCTTCAATTTCGGACAGGAATTCGTCGATTTCCGACGGTTTGATCGAGCCGCTGGTATCGATGGCAATGACTACGTCGATCTGCGAACTGCGCAGCGTCGGCAAAATGGCCGCACCCTCGCGGCGTGACGGGCGCATGTAACTGAAATCGTCCTTGGCGGTAGCGGTCAGGTAACGTGCCAGCAGCATGCGCCACGGCAATTGCGGTTGCAGCAAATGATCGATCATGCGCGCCAGTGAGCCGCCGAGTTTGCCGGCTTGCAATGCCTGCTGGGCGGCGCCGGCCATGCGTTGCTGCCACTGCGCCGCCAGGGTTTCGCGTTCCTGTGCCGTCAGCGGTGGCGGCGCGTCGGCGCCGTTGCTGTCGTCGGTCTGATTGCCTTGTCCCGGTTGCGGATTGGCATTCTGCTGGCTGTCCGGATTCTGTTGCGGCTTTTGCTGCTCGGCCGGATTATCGGAATCCTGCTCCGGCTCGGGTGCTTTGCCGCTTTGCTGGTCCGACGGTTGATTTTGTTGCGGCGGATTGTTCTGGCTGCCGCCGCTGTCGTTTTCCTGGTCGTAGACGTGCTTGTCGAGGGTTTCGGTTTCGTCGTTGTCGTCGAGCAGCGGATAGATTTCCTCGGCGGTCATGCCTTCGTACTGGTACATGACCGGTGGCATGGACGGCGGCGGCTGCAGGCCATCGGCAATCAACAGCGGATTGATGGCGTAATCACAGGCCAGGTCCCAGCGATGCTTGACCCGATGCTGGCGGCGCATGAAATGCGACAGGGCACAATGCAGCGACTCGTGCGCCAGCATGAACTGGGTCTGGTTGAGACTCAGCGCGGCGATATAGGCCGGGTTGTAGTAGAAAGTTTTGGCATCGGTGGCGGTGGTCGGACACCAGTCGTCCCTGGCGGCGACCATCGGCAGACGCAACACCAGCGCGCCGAGAAACGGCTTGTCCAGGATCAGCTTGGTCCGGGCGGCCGCCAGTTTGGTTTCGATAGCCTGCAGGTCGATGTTGTTGTCCGTCATGAACGGCTATTCATACAGCATGACATCGGCGATCTTGTTGGCCCATTGGCCGAACTGCTCGACCTGGAACAGGCTTTCGCCAATAGCGCGGTGCATGTCGGAGACCAGCATCACGCCCATTTCCTTTTGCGGAAACGCCGAGGCGTAATCGAGAATGTTACCAACTACGGCAGTCTGGTTGCCGGTGCCAGCCGCGCGGATGGCACGGCCGACCAGGGCGGCGGCGACGGCGTATTGCAGGTCGATTTCATCGGGTACCGGTACTTGTTTGCCGGCAACGATGTCATCGAGGTCCGGCATCTTGTCGAGGCTGTTGACGAACGCGTGCAGTTCGATGCCGGCCGCCGGGCCGACACAGGCCTGCAGGGTGCCGAGCAGCAGCGCCGGCGAATTGCCGAATTTCTGCAGGCCGCGATGCGCGAATTCCCACGAACGTGGCGACGGAAAGGCTACCGGGTTGTGCGCCGGGTCGAAGTCGAACAGCAGCTCAGGGCGAAAGCGCAGAAACGCGATGATGCGTTCATCAATTGAATTCTTGTAGGCCCAGGCGACCCAATCGTCGAGGTGGGTTTCGACTTCAAAATGCGAGAAGCGATTCGCCAGCGGCGCCGGCATGGTGTAGGTGACGCCGCGATCGCCCTGGCGGTTGCCGGCGGCAAAAATGGCCCAGCCGGGGGGCACCTGATATTCACCGAGTTTGCGGTCCAGGATCAGCTGGTAGGCGGCGGCCGAAACGCTCGGCGGCGCCGAGGTGATTTCATCCAGAAACAAAATGCCCTGCGCGCCGTGGCGCTCGGCATTCGGCAGGATTGACGGTACCGCCCATTCAACGGTATTTTCGGCGCGAAACGGGATGCCGCGCAGGTCGCTGGGCTCCATTTGCGACAGGCGGATGTCGATGACCGGGGCGGCGTGTTTGGCGGCGATTTGCGCAACGATTTGTGATTTGCCGACCCCGGGCGGGCCCCACAGCATCACGGGGGTATGGTGGCCTTCAGCGGTGCTGCTGAATTCGAGGTCGAGTACAGTCATGAGTTGCGCAGGACGCATAGAAACTCCGTATGGCTAGCCAGTGCACAAGTGCATCAAAGTCGCATAGCATGATTTGTCGACTGAAAAAATTCAACCTGACGGGGCTATGGTTTACATGGCTGGATGGTCGGCTAATTTGTTGTAGCCTTTATTAGAGAAACCTTGTATTCTAACGCTCGTTTTTTCGCGAGTCGCTTGTTCGGTGCTGGCCTGGAGCAGGATTCAAAGCATTGCTGAATGCGAGCGAATACGCCTCATATTTTGTATTAATCGAGTGTTTTTGCTCATTATTTATGTAGGACTTCGGAGATCCGGATTATGAACCAGACTTATTACGATGCAGTTACCAAAATGGAAGAAATGGGTGTCAATGAAGAATACATCCAGGGTTGGCAGGCGGGCTTCCTGCAGAACCCGAAACGCGAAGAACAACGCGTGACCGAACCCTACGAAGCCGGTTATGCCGACGGCGAAGAAAAAAATACCGACAACTTCGGTAACTGGAAAGGCTGAGCACTAACTGCACAGACATGAAAAAGGCGGGTATCACCCGCCTTTTTTATTGCTGCCGCATTGACTCGGCGGCTTATTCAAACAGGTTGTCGATGGCGCGCGTGATCTGTTTGACGACATCCGGACCGTCCTGGTCCATGACCTGATCAATCACCCAGCGGTTTTCACCTTCCTGTCCCATGACCTGCTGCACCGAGAAGCCGAAATGACGCAGCAGCGGGTAACTCGGACCGTCTTCGGTGTAGTTGAACTCGGAATACTCGGTGCTGCGCTCGTTGAGGCGGCTGACGAACGGGCCGATGTGATCACCTTCGCCGAACAGATCGAAGCTGTTGCCGTGCACATGCGCGGCGAGTTTTTTGGTGGTGGCGAGGATGATTTCCTTGCGTTGCTCATCGTCGAAGCCGAGACGTATGTTGGCCAGGCGGTCAACAACCTGTAACTGGAAAATGACGTATTCGAGAATGACGTCCATGCGCTGGCGATCGTCGGCGTAGACAAAGTCCTTGCCGTGCAGGTTGATTGCCTTGTCCTTGGCAACACGCCAGATGATGTAGGCGATGGCGCCGGCGATTTCCTCAAGCGAACGCTCCGCGCCGTCGTCGTGCCAGTGACTCTTGATTCTTAAAGCCATGTGCGGCTCTCCGTCTGCGATAGATCAATATCCGGTTATTTTACTTGGAATTTTTTGGCGGTGAAATGTGTCGTGCGGGCGATTACCCGCGGATTTGTTGTGGGCGTGCAAGTTGCCAAGGCAAACGCAAACCACGGATAATAACGGCTTTGATGTCATTGCCGGTCCCGTCATGTCCGAATACCCGTCCATTGAACGAACAATCGTCCCCTTGCGCACCATCAGCGAAGTCAAGCCGAACAGCTTTATCTTTGAGCGGCCGGGTGCACTGGCGGCGGATTTCTGTGATGAAGTGGTACGCCGCTTCGAGGCATCGCCACACTATCAGCGCGAAGGCGTGATCGGCCAGCTCGGCAGCCAGGACAGCTCGATCAAGCGCACCATGGATCTGGTGGTCAGCGATAAGGACGACTGGCAGGACATCGACGAGATTTTTTTTCGCACCACCGCCGCGGCGATGAACGAGTTCTGCAAGTCATTCCCGTATTTCAGCAAGGGCTTCAAGGACATGGGGTACCAGGTGCAGCGTTACGAAGCCGGTGATTATTATCACTGGCACATCGATGGCGGCAGCCACCAGTTTGCCGCGCGCCAGCTGGTGTTGTTGTGGTATCTGAATGACGTGCCGGGGCCGGGTGGTGAAACCGAGTTTCTCTACCAGGATATCAGCGTCCGACCGGAGAAGGGCAAGCTGGTGATGTTTCCACCGTTCTGGACGCATGAGCACCGCGCTGCGCGCGTGCAGCAGGGTCGCAAGTACATTGCTACCACCTGGGTGGTGTTCGCCTGATGGCGGAGCTGTTATCGATCATCGAGCTGGGTGGCTATCCGAATTTCACACCGCTGTACCAGAGCCTGGGCTTTCAGGTCACGGTGCTCAATTCACAACGCAAGGCGCGCAATCACCTGAAAAAACACAGGCCGGATGTGATTGTCTGTGAATATAATTTCCAGACGGATTTTCGCGACCGAACTTCCAACCTGGAAACCTTGCTGGCGATTCTGCAGAAAATGCCGCAGGTGAAGTTGATCGTGTTTTATATGCCCGAACATGAGGAAAAGTTCAATCAGGTGCGCCAGCGCTTTGGCATTCATACCGGCATTGCATTTCCGATTCGAGAGCAGGCGTTGCATGAGGCGTTGCAGCAGGCAACCGCCTGAGAGGCTTTAATCGAGCAGCATTTCCACGTCGCCTTTGGTCCAGCGCGCCTTGCCCGGGGCGGGGCGTTGCATTTCGTTCCAGACGCTGGCGGTCTGTTCCGGCAGGATCATGTTGGTCTTGAACAGTTCCGCCTCACGCCTCATGACCTCGATGTAATTTTCACGGCCGATGTAATACACCAGGTCGGACAGAGTGATTTCAATGCCTTTTTCCTGCATCAGCAGGTCAACCGTTTCTTCCGGTGAGTATTCGCCGATCTTGTCCTTGAGAAAGCCGACGATGTCTTCGTCAACCTGTTGCGGCGGTTGCAGGTCACCAATGGACTTTTTGATGCGGTCGCGCACAACCGGCGGGATTCCCCGGGTGAATTCACTGGCCAGGTGAGGAAAGTCGTGGTTGAGGCGTTCCAGCAGGTCGTTGGCGGTATTGATGGCTTCGATTTTTTTCCAAACCAGATGCACCGGCACATCGACGCCGGCAATTTTCACAACCGTTTGTTTTTTGTCTTCCGTCACTGGTTCAGGCCACCCATGGTCATCAGGTTTATCTGGTTATCGGCGTGGCCTTACAAAACTGTAACAATTTATTTATGTTGTTTAACAATGAGTTAAAAAGATATACTGAGTTATTTGCTGACGATTGCACCAAGTTTGCGCGCAATTTCAGTCACTTGCGTGGGTGGCGGGTAAAGCCCCGGGTTTTCAGACAGGTAGGTCTGCCAGGCCTGGTATTCATGCTGCAGTTCGGGATCGGTATTGTGACAGCCCAGCACCCGGATGGTGGCGCCGGCAATACGCCATGGGCCTTCGCCGCTGAGCTCACCGTGGATCAGGTGAGCCGCCTGGTCCGGACTTTTCAGATGCCAGAACGGGTCCAGGTAGAGCAATCCCCGCTGGTGTGGAAAACAGGCGGCAGCGAGCTTTTTGCTGCCGTCATCAAACAGGATTGCCAGTGGCGCGGTGACGCTGTCAATCCGCGCCATTGCCACCACTGAGTTCGTCAAAGCGCTTTTTAAACGCGAATTCACGCAGGTTTTCGGCTTCCTGCTTGTCGGCAATCGCCGGGGATTCTTCCCACTGGCCGGTCTGGTTGTTGAACAGGCTGAATTTATACTGCTTACCGCTTTTGAACACTTTTGAGACTTGTTTGCCGGCCTCTTGCAAAGCTTCCATTTTGCTGAGTCCGCCACTGGCTTGCGGTTGCACTTGTGGCGAAGCAGTTGCGACGACTGGTTGCGGTTGCTGGCGCATTTCAAAGTGATGGCCCATTTCGCCGGTGATATCCATTTCGATCATTTCCACCTGTGGCGCCCGCGAGACGATGTAACCGGCCATCATCAAACCGGTCTGTTTCTCGTCGTTTTCAATCGCGGTTAGTAGTTTGTCGGCAACGATGGTGAGTTTTTGCATGGCGTCCGGTCGCTCGATCCAGTCGCGCCCCATCTGCCAGCCGTTATCCATATCGGCGTCCATTTTGTCGAAAAAGCCGCTGGCCCGCTCCAGGAATGACTCTTCCAGGTTCAGATTAAACGATTGGTCCTCGACGACGACCTTAAGTATCATGCTGCAACTCCGCTCGACTGCTCGTAGTGTTGAAGGCGGATTTTACCAGATATTGCCCTGTGGTTGATTGAATGACGCACTGACTGCAGGTGAATCAACACAGGAATCAAACATGCTGCTGGAAATCAAGGCGCTCATCAATGCGGCGCAACTGGAGAAAATCCATGAATTGCTGACGCAAAGCCAGTACGTCGACGGCAAGGTCACTGCCGGCAAGGCGGCGGCCCAGGTAAAAAACAATCTGGAATCGTCGTTATCGGCGCAACAACAGCAACTGCTCAACCGCATCCTCATGGCCAGTCTCGGCAATCACGCGCAGTTCAAGAGCTTTGCCTTGCCCAACCGCATGGCGGATTTCATTTTCTCGCGTTACGAAACCGGCATGACCTACGGCGATCATACCGACGACGCCATCATGGGAGGCGCCGGCGGCCGCTTCCGCACCGATGTGTCGATGACGGTGTTTCTCAACGAGCCGGATACCTACGAGGGCGGTGAGCTGGTGGTGCGCACGCCGTTTGGCGACAAGCGAGTCAAGCTCAATGCCGGTGACGCGGTGGTTTACCCATCGGCCAGTGTGCATCACGTAGCTGAAGTCACTTCGGGTGTGCGCCAGGTGGCGCTGACCTGGATGCAGAGTTATGTGCGAGATGCGGCGCAACGCGAGTTGTTATTCGAACTCGATCAGGCGCGGGAGAAGCTGCTGGCGGACCAGCCGCAGGCGCAGGAAACCAAATACGTGGATCGCTGCTATTCGAATCTGTTGCGGATGTGGGCGGATGTTTAAGACCGTTATGCGGTCTGGCGGAGAAGGGTGGATGTAAACAAAGACGCAGCGATAGCTGCGTCTTTGCTATGCGGGATCAATAACCGCCTTTGCGGGTACTTTGTGGCAGACCGGCGATCTTGCGGCCCTGTTTACTCGGCATCAGCGGGAACATTTTGTACATGTCCTTGCTGGTGAGCTTTTCGCCCCATTTCTTGTTCATGTCCTTGAGAATGGTGCGTTCGTTGGGTTCGTTGCCGCCGTTATTGAAATGTTCGTCACGCAGGTAATTGATAACGTCCCAGTGCTTGTCGGTCATTTCGATTTCTTCGCCGGTGGCCAGCACCTTGGCGATGTCTTCGTTCCAGTCGTTTGCATTTTCCAGATAACCGTTTTCGGTAGTCGCAACGGTGACGCCATTGACTTCTAGTGCCATTTTTAACTCCTGACTTTCTCGTTAAAGTTGGGTTGAAACCGGTCCTCACCTGGCAGTCAGGACCTTGAATATTCGTTAAACAGAATATTCTACATAAAGATTGGCTTATTCGTCATCTGTCGATTTGCCGACCGCGTCGATGCCCTTGTGCGGGATGAAAATACCGCAGCCGAGGTCACGGCCGGCGCCGATGCCTTGCTGTTGCAGTTTGACGGAGTCTTCCGGGCATAATTCGGCCAGCATCAGGCTGCGTGTCAGGATCGGACCATCCGGTGTCGCGATGCGGTCCATTTTGCCGCACAGCGCCTTGCGCACCCGGATACCCATGGCATTGAACTCCTGCTGCATGCGCTGCATGAACAGCATTTCGTCATCGGCCTCGGTGGCGGTGCAAATGATGCTGCGTGAGAAAATGGTGCCCTGGGTGCTGAGTTTTTTGCTTTTGGCCGAGCGAATGGTCAGCGGGAAGCCGTCGATATCGAGGGTGATGTCGGTCAGTTGCTCGATGATTTCCCCCGCCTGGTCGCCGGGTACCCGCAAGGTCATCTTGGTGCGGCGCGACAAGATCAGGTTCTGGCCCTTGCTGGCGTCCGGGCGTTCCCAGCCGTTTTGTGAGCCGGCCAGGTGAATCGGGTGCACGCCGATGCCGGAATCTTCCTCCAGTTGCGGCAGGACCTGTTTGAGTGCGGTCGACAGGCTGTGGATGTGATCCACCGGCAATTCGCGGCACTCGATGTTGAACAGCAGGTCGATGACCGTGTCGTCAACCTGAAATTCCGACGGTTTGGTTTCTTCCTGCCACAGCATGTCAGTTCTCCGGCATGTTGTTGCGAATCTCGTCGCGATCGATCCACCAGTCTTCCTGGGCCAGTACGTCGACGACGTTGCGCAGCCGAATCAGGAACTTGTCCGGATCGTTGAGTTCGAGTTTTTCCACCCAGAAGTCGAATTGTTCCTGGGTTTCGACCTCGCTGTGGCGGCGCGCCACCTTACCGAGCAATTGCGAGGCGAAAAAGTGCAGGCGATCGCGATCGGGACCGGGTTCGGTGCGCATGTCGGCGATGTACAGCGCAGTGGCGGCGGCGACCGCGGCGCCATCGGAATCGTCCGGCGTGTCGTCGATCACATGCGCCAGCATGTTGATGGTGATTTCCGGGTCGATCGGGAACGTCACACTCAGCCAGATGCCGTTGCCTAGCGCTACCAGCGAGTCGCTCTGCTCGCATTGATACAGGATGTCGCAGGCGTCGGCGGCATTTTCCCAGTCGCTGTGCGCGACAAAGATATCGAATGCGGCGCGCGCTACCGGCCAGGCTTCGTGGCCGCGTTCGAGCTGCTGCAAGGCGCGGGCGATGTTGAGTTCGATACGGCTGCGTTCGATCGCCGGCGTGTCATCGGGCAACGCCAGCAGCGACTCGCGCAGTTCGACCAGCAGTCCTTCGAGTTCGGCTTTCTGGCCGAGATCGTTCATCAGCGAGCTGGCGCTGCTGTCCTGCTGGTTGTTGGGGTCAAAAAAATCCATAAATCATTCTGTCCGTTGCAGTCGGGCTGGTCAGCGCAGATGACCGCTGAAAGCGGCTTCGAGTCGGTCTTCCCAGTTTTCCGGGGTATCCGGGTAGGGTGGCTTGATGTCCATGCGGAAGAAACGTTCGCCGCGTTTGGCATATTCCGGGATGAGCTGCATGAGCTCGTCAAAGCTGTCGATGTCCTGGTTGGCGATCACTATCTGGCTCAGATAAAGCATGTCTCTTTCCAATCTGTCTGTTCGGCGTAAGCCGTGCAAAACCACGCATCATATATATGTAGCGGAAAATTGTATATTCAAGTGTGAGAATTTTATTGACCACTAATGCGAATCTGTCTAGGATGCTCGGCCAGTGAATATATCGCTAAGCGGCGGCCAAGACCCAATGGTCTTAATGTGGTTAATCTGTCGCGAAAAAAATCCAATGATTTCAATGGATAACATTTTCCGGGCGAAGTTGTTGTAAGCGGATATATCTCATTTGGGGTATATGGAGATCAAGCATATCCCCCGTTGGTGGAGTGGCTGATGTAGTGGAACATCGCTATATTCCCCAGCCGTTGAAGAGCCGCCCGGCGGCCTGAAATGAAAGCAGATTCATTGCTGGAGCAAGACTGCTGCAGCATCAATATTCAATACATTAAGTACTTAGGAGAGCTAGCGCATGGCGATTGAAAAGCACTTTACTCCGATGCTCGATCAGCTGGAAGAAGGTCCTTGGCCCAGCTACATTTCTGGTATCAAGGCTTTACGCGATAACCACCCCGATGAGCGAATCAATAAAGTAACCAACGACCTGCTCGGTCAGCTCGAGCATTCTTTCGAGACCCGCAAAGGTTACTGGAAAGGCGGCACCGTTTCCGTCTACGGCTACGGCGGCGGCATCATTCCGCGCTTCTCCGAAGTCGGCAAGGCTTTCCCGGAATCCAGAGAATTCCACACCCTGCGTGTTCAGCCACCGGCTGGTAACCACTACTCCACAGCCATGCTGCGTCAGCTGGCGGACGATTGGGAAGAGTGGGGTTCAGGTCTGGTGACCTTCCACGGTCAGACCGGTAACATCATGTTCATCGGTACCGACACCGAGCGCGTTCAGCACTTCTTCGACAAGATCAACGATTACGGCTGGGATCTCGGCGGCGCCGGTCCTTGCGTACGTACTGCGATGTCCTGCATCGGTGCGGCGCGTTGTGAAATGTCTTGCACCAACGAACAGAAAGCACACCGTCTGCTGGTGAATAACTTTACCGACGACGTGCATCGTCCGGCTCTGCCGTACAAATTCAAATTCAAGATTTCCGGCTGTGGTAACGACTGCCAGAACGCCATCGAGCGTGCTGACTTCGCCGTTATCGGTACCTGGCGCGACGACATGAAAGTCGACCAGGAAGAGTTCAAGGGTTACATGAACACGAAAGGTCGTCAGTACATCATTGATAACGTGATTACTCGCTGCCCGACCAATGCGCTGTCCCTGAACGATGACGACAGCCTGGCAGTCAACAACAAGGACTGCGTCCGTTGTATGCACTGTCTGAATGTTATGCCGAAAGCTCTGCATCCGGGTGATGACAAGGGCGTGACCATCCTGATCGGTGGTAAGCGTACCCTGAAGATCGGTGACCTGATGGGCACCGTGGTTGTTCCTTTCAAGAAGCTCGAAACCGAAGAAGACTGGGAATCCCTGGTTGAACTGGCTGAAGAAATCATCGATTTCTGGGCCGAGAACGCACTCGAGCACGAGCGTTGCGGTGAAATGATCGAGCGTATCGGTCTGGTGAACTTCCTCGAAGGTATCGATGTTGAAGTTGATCCGAACATGATCAGCGAACCGCGTCAGTCTTCCTATGTCCGTATGGACGAGTGGGACAGCGAAGCCGAGAAGTGGTTCGAGCGTCAAGCCGAAGCCTGATACAAGCTTTAACTTTCTGTAAATACGTCCCCCGGCGCCACTGGGGGATTGTCAAAGAACATTCTATCGTTGGAGGTAACGATGGCTAAAGAAATGCGTGAGCCAATCGAAACGGGTTGTCCGGACCCATTCCAGTACATGCATCCTGTTATGCGTAAAAACTTCGGTCAGTGGAAATACCACGAGCATCCGCGTCCGGGCGTGCTGCGTCACGTAGCGTACAGCGGTGATGAAATCTGGACCGTGCGTGTTGGTACCCAGCGTATCCTCGATGTTTACTCACTGCGTGAACTCTGTGACATCGGCGATGAATACGCGGATGGTTTTGTTCACTTCACCATTCGTTCCAACCTCGAGTATCAGTTGACTGACGGCTCACGTGTTGATGCGCTGATCAAGGCCGTTGAAGACAAGGGTTATGTAGTTGGTGGTACCCAGAACTCCGTTACCATGCTGTCTCACACTCAGGGCTGGTTGCACTGCGACATTCCGGGTACTGACGCATCCGGTGTTGTGAAGTCCATGATGGATGAACTGATCGACGATTTCCGTAACACCAACATGCCGAACCGTGTGCACATCACCACTTCCTGCTGCCAGATCAACTGCGGTGGCCAGGGTGATATCGCCATCAACGTTCAGCACACCAAGCCACCAAAGATCAACCACGATCTGGTTGCCAACGTTTGTGAACGCCCGTCGGTTGTGGCACGTTGCCCGGTAGCGGCGATTCGTCCGGCTCTGGTTAACGGCAAGCCGTCACTAGAAGTTGATGAAAAGAAATGCATCTGCTGCGGCGCCTGCTTCCCGCCGTGCCCGCCGATGATGATCAACGATGCCGAGCACACCAAACTGGCCATCTGGGTTGGTGGTAACCACTCCAATGCGCGTGGCAAGCCGACCTTCCAGCGTCTGGTTGCTGCCGGTATCCCGAACAACCCGCCACGCTGGCCGGAAGCTACCGCCATCGTCAAGCGTATCCTGAAAGCCTATCGCGAAGGCGCACGTGATTGGGAGCGTATCAACGAGTGGGTTGAGCGTATCGGCTGGCCGCGTTTCTTCGAGGAAGTCGAACTGCCGTTCACCAAGTATCACATTGATAACTGGCGCGGTGCTCGTCGCAGCCTGAATTCATCAAACTACATCCGTTTCTGAGTTAGTTTGCAGAAATCAAGAAACAGACGAGGTTTTTAAATGAAGTATGCAATTCAGGTCAATGAAGGACCTTATCAGCATCAGGCAAGTGACAGTGCATATCTGTTCACCAAGGCAGCGCTGGAGAAGGGACACGAGGTTTCCCGTGTCTTCTTCTACCATGATGGCGTGAATAACAGCACGCGCATCACCACGCCGCCGCAGGATGATCGCAACATCGTGAATCGCTGGGCCGAGCTGGCTGAAGCGCACAAGCTGGATATGGTTGTGTGTGTGGCAGCTGCGCAGCGTCGCGGTATCGTTGATGACGGTGAAGCCGAGCGAAATGGCAAGGATGCAACCAACCTGCATCCGGCATTCCGCATCTCGGGCCTGGGTCAGTTGATCGAGGCCGCTATCGAGGCGGATCGCCTGATGGTTTTCGGCGACTAAGCAAGGCGGAGTGATTTATGTCTGAGATTAAAAAATTCATGTATGTAAACCGTCGTGCTCCCTACGGCAGCGTCTACGCACTGGAATCACTTGAAGTGGTGTTGATTGGTGCGGCTTTTGATCAGCAGGTCAGCCTGGCCTTTATCGGTGATGGCGTTTACCAGTTGAAAGCCGATCAGGATGCCAGTGAATCCGGCCAGAAAAACTTCTCGCCGATTTACCAGGCGCTCGGTGACTACGACGTTACTCAGTTGTATGTCGAAAAAGAGTCGCTGGATGAGCGTGGCCTGAGCCTCGACGACCTGATGCCTCTCACCTATGAAGATGAAGATGACGACTGGGCGGAGAAAGATTCCATTCGCGTCGTCAGCAGAAGCGAAATGGCTGATCTGATGGAACAGCAAGACGTTCTGTTTAACTTCTGATTGAGTGGAGAGAGAAATGAGTATCCTTCATACCGTAAACAAATCACCATTCGAGAAAAATTCCTTGAGTGAGTGTTTGACCCACGCACTGGATGGCAGCGCCATCCTGTTGCTGGAAGATGGTGTCTATGCCGCAATGCAGGGCACCAATGTGGAAGCTGATGTCAAAAACGCCGTGGCGACCAAAAAGGTTTATGCCCTGGGGGCTGATGTCAAACTTCGTGGTCTGTCAACTGATCGTATGATTGACGGTGTTGAGCTGATTGATTATGCAGGATTTGTCGACCTTACCGAATCAAACGACAAGGTTCAGTCCTGGCTTTGATTTATTTTGTGACATTCGATTAACTTAGGAGATATTCAAATGCCGATCGAAGTAGATGGTAAAACATTCGAAACTGATGAAGAGGGCTACCTGGCGAACATTAACGATTGGGTACCTGGTGTTGCTACTGCAATGGCTGCGGAAGACGAATTGGAACTGACTGATGAGCATTGGGACATCATCAACTTCCTGCGCGATTACTATGAAGAGTACCAGATTGCTCCGGCGGTCCGCGTTCTGACCAAAGCCGTTGGCAAGAAACTGGGTAAGGACAAAGGTAACAGCAAATACCTGTACGGCCTGTTCCCATACGGCCCAGGCAAACAGGCTTGCCGTTATGCCGGTCTGCCCAAGCCTACTGGTTGCGTCTGATCCCGGACTGAAACAGTAGTAGTGCCGCCGGGACTTGCGTGCAAGTCCCGGCAGCTTCCCAGAGTAATTTCTTGAGGGGTTCGGAAACATGTCGTTTCTGACAATTGTATATTCAGCGCTCTTTTATGCAGCCACCGCGATTCTGGTTGCAGGTTTGGTGAACAAGATCGTTCAGTTCGCCAAAACCCCGGCGCCGTTAAAAATTCCTACGACACCCGCACCGACCACCCAGAGCGGTGTGGTAATGCGGATGTTTCGTGAAGTGGCTTTTTTTGAAAGCCTGTTTAAAGCAACCAAGTGGACCTGGATCTTCGGTTATCTGTTCCATATCGCACTGTTCCTGGTGCTGTTGCGTCATGTGCGTTATTTCATCAACCCCGTGCCGATGCCGATAGAGCTGGTGCAGCCGTTTGGCATGTACGGCGGTTTCGCCATGGTTGCCGGCCTGTTCGGCCTGTGGGCGAGAAGATTCCTGGTCGATCGCGTGCGTTATATTTCCGCTGCCTCTGATCACCTGATGCTGATGCTGCTGATCGCCATCGGTATCAGTGGTCTGAGCATGACTTTCGTGTTCCACACCGATGTGGTCGCGGTCAAATCATTCTTTATTGGCTTAATGACATTCAACTTCAGTGAGCTGCCGATGGATTTTGTACTGCTGGTACATCTGGCTCTGGTAGCGGCGCTGATGATTATCTTCCCATACAGCAAGCTGTTGCATGCGCCGGGCATCTTCTTCAGCCCGACCCGTAACCAGGTCGACAACCCGCGTGAAAAACGCCACGTGGCAGACTGGGCGCGCAAGCTGGAAGAATAATCAGAGTAAGGGTTATATCGAGACCATCATGGCTAAATACGATTTTGAAATACCGACACTGAATGAATATCCGGAAGTCCCGCCGGTTACGCCGGACACCATGTCACACATGGAGACTTTCAAGGCCAAGCCCGAATTTCAGGAAGCGCTGGGTTTTCAGGGCGAACTGCAGGAAAATTGGAAAGAGCAGGCCATCGATGCCATGGGCGATCTGCTCGGCAAGTACCGTTCATTGCGTGTCTATCTGGACTCCTGTGTCAAATGCGGTGCCTGTACCGACAAGTGTCATTACTACCTTGGCACCAAGGATCCGAAAAACATGCCGGTGGCGCGTCAGGATCTGTTGCGCAAGGTCTATCGCCGCTATTTCACCTTTGCCGGCAAGTTCTTCCCGAAACTGGTCGGCGCGACCGATCTGAGCGAGGAAATACTGGACGACTGGTATAACTATTATCACCAGTGCTCACAGTGTCGTCGCTGTTCGGTGTTCTGTCCCTACGGCATCGATACCGCGGAAATCTCCATGGCGGCGCGTGAAATCATGGACCGCATCGGCCTGGGTGATAAATACAGTAACGAAATCATCGGCAAGGTGTTCAGGATTGGTAACAATTTGGGCCTGCCGGAGCCAGCCCTGGCGGATACGCTGGAAGGTCTGGAAGAAGACATGATGGATGACTTTGGTGTCGAGGTGAAATACCCGCTCGACAAGAAAGGCGTTGACATCCTGCTGGTGACCCCGTCGGCCGACTTTTTTGCCGAGCCGCACGTTGACGGTCTGATCGGTTACGGCAAGGTGTTCCACGAAGCCGGTGTCAGCTGGACCCTGAGTTCCAAGGCGTCCGAGGCAGCCAACTTCGGCATGTTCATCGGCTCCTATGAAAACATGCGCCGGATTTCACTGCGTATTCGTGAAGCGGCCATCGAGCTGGGTGTCAAGCGCATCATCTTTGGCGAATGCGGCCACGCCTGGCGTGTGGCTTACAGCTTTTTGAACACGCTGGCCGGCCCGTTTGATTTCCTTGATCCGAATTATCCGGTGCCGCAGCACATCCTGGAATTCACCTGGGGTGAAATCCAGAAAGGCACGCTGAACCTGGACAAGTCCGCCAATGACGACATGGTGGTGACTTTTCATGATTCCTGCAACGTGGCGCGTGCCACCCGCATGGGCGACAAGCCGGGCGGTCAGTTCGAGATTCCACGCAACGTCATCAAGGCAGTTTGCAACAACTATGTCGACATGGCGCCGGAAACCATCCGCGAGACCACCTTTTGTTGCGGTGGTGGCGGTGGTTTGCTCACCGATGACCTCATGGAAGTGCGTGTCAAGGGTGCGGTGCCGCGTATGGAAGCACTGAAGAACGTGATTGAAGAACATGGCGTAACCAACATGGCAGCGATCTGCGCCATTTGTAAGAGTCAGTTCACCAAGGTTTTACCTTTTTACGGCATGGACATGGACATGATTGTCAGTGTGCATCAGCTGGTTTCGAATGCGCTTATTCTCACTGGTCAGCAGACCGATGAGGAAGACGACGAAGCAGCCGAGTAAGGTTTTTTAATACATAAGTACTGCGGCGCTGCAATAGCAGTAAAGCATTGGGCAAATACTGGTTAGGAGAGAAACAATGGCGACTCCGAGCGACGAAATGAACAAGAATTTTACACGACGTAGATTTGAAGACGGCGCAAATAAATGGAACTCTATGGAAGAGAAGATATTTGTTGAGGATACATCCTACAAATGTCCGACCTACATTCATAAAACGCCACCGTGCCAGGGTAGTTGCCCATCTGGTGAAGATATTCGTGGCTGGCTGGCCATTGTGCGCGAACAGGAAAAACCGGCCGAAGGTATGGACTGGAAGGAATACGCTTTTCGCCGTTCCACTGACGCCAACCCGTTCCCGTCCATGATGGGCCGTGTTTGCCCGGCACCTTGCCAGGATGGTTGTAACCGTAACGAAGTCGACGATTTTGTCGGCATCAACTCTGTTGAGCAGTTCATCGGTGATAACGCTATTGAAAATGGCTACAAGTTTGAAGCCGGTGCGGATACTGGCAAGAAAGTGGCTGTTGTCGGTGGTGGTCCTGCCGGTATGGCGGCGGCTTACCAGCTGCGTCGCAAAGGTCATGCGGTTACCGTATTTGACGATAACGAAGAACTCGGCGGCATGATGTACTACGGCATCCCGGGCTATCGTATCCCGCGTGAGAAACTGCAGGCAGAAAACCAGCGTATTCTCGACATGGGTGTTGAAACCCGCATGAAAACCCGTGTCGGCCGTGACGTTTCCGTCGAAGATCTGGAAAAAGAATTTGACGCCATCCTGTGGGCCATCGGTTGTCAGACCGGTCGTGGTCTGCCGGTTGATGGCTGGAACGAAACACCGAACTGCGTATCCGGTGTCGCCTTCCTGAAAGCCTTTAACGAAGGCCGCATGAAAGTCACTGCCAACAAGGTGGTCTGTGTCGGTGGTGGTGATACTTCCATTGACGTTGTATCCGTTGCGCGTCGTCTCGGCCACATCGAACACACCAACCCGAGCGACCGTCCGGAACTGGTCGTGCGTGATGGTTATGTAGCGCACGATACCGCCGTGACTGCTTCACGCGCCGGCGCTGACGTGACACTGACTTCATTGTTCCCGAAAGAGAACATGACAGCCGCCGAGCACGAAGTGCACGACGCCCTGACCGAAGGTGTCACCATTCTGGACGAAGTCATGCCGGTTGGTCTGGAAATGGGTGATGATGGTCGTGCTACCGGCCTGATAATCGCCAAATGCACCATGGACAACGGTCGTCCGGTTCCGGTCGAAGGCACCGAGCAGGTCATCAAGGCTGACCTGATTGTTTCCGCCATCGGCCAGGGCGGTGACCTTACCGGGCTGGAAGAATTCGACAACGGTCGCGGCCTCATGAATGCCGACAAGTTCTACCAGGTTGCCGACAAGCCGAAACATTTCGCTGCCGGCGATATCATTCGTCCGCATCTGCTGACCACTGCGATCGGCCAGGCTTCCATCGCTGCCGATTCCATCGACGAGTTCCTGAAAAAGCAGGAACACAAGAAACGCCCGAAAGTTGATGTACACCACTTTGACCTGGAAAAGAAACTGTCTGAAGCCGGTCTGTCTGCCGAGCACTTCGATGCCGCCGCTGCTGGTGACATGCGCGGTACCTCTTCGGCTAAATGGGCGGTGCACAACTTCGAAGATCGTTCCTTCCAGGAAATCATTCCGCACGACGAGCTGTTCCTGGCGCACTTCCAGTATCACGAACGCAACAAGCGTGGTGAAGAAGTGCCATCATCCGAGGAAGTCCTCGGTCACTTCAAGGAGCGCCTGATTGCCCTGGATGTCGAGCAGGTGCAGGACGAAGCGGTACGCTGCATGAGCTGCGGCATGTGCTTTGAATGTGACAACTGCGTCATCTTCTGTCCTCAGGATGCGGTCTTCCGTGTCAAGAAAACCGAAGCGACCACCGGTCGTTACGTTGACACCGACTACTCGCGTTGCATTGGTTGTCACATCTGCTCGGATGTCTGCCCGACCGGTTACATCAAGATGGGTCTGGGTGAGTAAGTCAGGAGTTGTTCATGCTTAATTCTTGCTACAAAAGCAAGCTCGCCACTTTGCTGATTCTGCTTCTGGTCGCCATGCCTGTGCTGGCGGATAAAAACTGGAAGCAGAACGGTAATTCCAAGGCGACCAAGCTGGAGAGTTGTGTAGCACCGACTCAGGAAATGCGTCGTAACCATATGGGTATGATCAAGCATCAGCGTGATATCACGGTACACCAGGGTATCCGCAAGACTGATGACTCTCTGGCCGGTTGTATCGATTGCCATGCCAACTACGATGACAACGGCCATGCCGTGCCGGTGAATACACCGGGGCAATTTTGCGCCGGCTGTCATGAATACGTGGCGGCTTCGCTGGACTGCTTTGGCTGTCACGCCACCGTGCCCGAGAAAAGGTAGTAAAACATGACAGAAAAAACTGATCTGGGTCGAAGAAACTTCATCACCAAGCTGCCGGTGGCTGCCGCTACAGCGACAGTCGCCAGCGGTGTTGCACTGAAAACCACCGCGGTCGAAGCCCAGCCACGCGCCGAGGCTGTCACCGGCAAGGTGCGTTGGGGCATGCTGGTAGACGCCAACAAATGTGCCGACGGCTGTACCGCCTGCGTGGATGCCTGCAACGAGGAAAATGGTCTGGACATGCACAACATGCCGCAAGGCGCGGATGCTGCCGAGTGGGATCGGCAGAAGCCGAAATGGATTCGTCAGGTCAAACTCAAGGACCTGCAATCCGGTCGTCTGACCACTTTGCCGATGATGTGCCAGCATTGTGAAAAGCCGCCCTGTGCCGATGTCTGCCCGACCGGTGCATCCTTCCGTCGTGCTGATGGTGTGGTGCTGGTGGATCGTCACATCTGTATCGGTTGTCGTTACTGCATGATGGCGTGCCCGTACAAGGCGCGTTCCTTTATCCATGAAAACGTCGACCTCAAGCCGACGCTGGCCCCGCGTGGCAAGGGTTGCGTCGAGTCCTGTACCTTCTGCGTGCATCGTCTCGATAATGGCCAGACCACCACCGCGTGCCAGGATGCCTGTATCAAGGAAGGTCACGAAGCCATTATTTTCGGTGACCTCAACGATCCTAACAGCAAGGTGGCGCAGGCGCTCAAGCAATATCCGAATCAACAGGTGCGTGCGGATCTGAAACTCAATCCGGGTGTTCACTACAGCGGTATTTAAAGGGAAACATCGAGCAATGAAAAAAATGCACTTCCGTGAATGGGGAATCGAAAGCTCACGTTACTGGGGCTTGCTGGCGATACTCGCCGGTATCGTCGCGGTTGCCGGTCTGGCGGTTCTTTATATGGAGCACAATGGCCACTGGGTCACCGGCATGAGCAACCAGGTCGTCTGGGGCACGCCGCACGTGTTTGCCGTTTTTCTGATTGTCGCCGCTTCTGGTGCACTGAATGTCGCTTCCATCGGTTCGGTGTTCGGCAAGAAAGTCTATAAACCGCTGGCGCCGTTGTCCGGCCTGTTGGCGATCACCTTGCTGGTCGGTGGCCTGCTGGTGCTGGTGCTCGACCTGGGTCGCCCGGATCGTCTCATCGTCGCCATGACCTATTACAACTTCAAGTCGATCTTCGCCTGGAACATCTACCTGTACACCGGCTTCATGGCGATCGTCGTGATTTATCTGTGGACCATGATGGAACGCAAGATGAACCGCTTCACCAAGGCGGCGGGTACCTTTGCCTTTGTCTGGCGCCTTGCGCTGACCACCGGTACCGGTTCCATCTTCGGTTTCATCGTCGCGCGTCAGGGTTATGACGCGGCGATTTATGCGCCGATGTTCATCGTCATGTCCTTCGCCTTCGGCCTGGCGTTTTATCTGCTGGTGCTCAACTATGCGTTTGAATGGGACGGCCGCGAATTTGGCGATGCGCTGTTCCGTCGCCTGAAAAACCTGCTGGGTGTGTTTGTCGCCGGCTCGCTGTATTTTGTCATTGCCTATCACCTGACCAATCTGTACGGTACGGAAAACCATGAGTACGAAGCTTTCATCCTGCTCAATGGTGGCATTTACACCGTCATGTTCTGGGTCGGCCAGATTTTCATCGGCTCCCTGTTGCCGCTCGGCATTATCTATCACCCGGCGCTGGGTGAATCGCGTAATGCCATCGTTGCTGCCAGCATCATGGTGATTCTCGGCGGACTGGCGACCATGTATGTTGTCATCATCGGTGGTCAGGCCTTCCCGATGGCAATGTTCCCGGGTAAGGAAATCATCGAGTCCGGTTTCTATGACGGCATCAACGGCCAGGTGGCTGCCTATGCACCGAGCCTGCCGGAAATCGCGTTGGGCATCGGCGGCATCGCCGTGGCCTTGCTGATGACCGCGATCGGCATTCGCATGTTGCGCTTCCTGCCGGAAAGCCTGTCGGATAAAGCGCTTGATCCGCATGGATAAGTCTTAACCGGCCAACAGCAATATCCATTACAATAGGGCAGTTCGATGAACTGCCCTTTTTGTTTCAGTACGGTTTTGTTGCATGGCGCACTTTTTTATCTCTGCCGCACACAAGTCTTCCGGCAAGACCACCATTAGCATCGGTCTCAGCGCTGCACTGGCCAGGCGCGGCCTGGCTTTGCAGACCTTCAAGAAAGGTCCGGACTATATTGATCCGCTGTGGTTGTCGCAGGCATCCGGTCGCTCTTGTTATAACCTGGATTTTTTCACGGCATCGCACGCGGAAATTCACACGCTGTTTGCCGCTAAAATGCAGGGTATGGATATCGGCCTGATCGAAGGCAACAAGGGCTTGTTCGACGGCATGGACGTGCGCGGCAGCGACTGCAATGCTGCCCTGGCCAAACTGCTGCACGCACCGGTCATTCTGGTGATCAACACCAACGGTATGACGCGCGGTGTCGCGCCGTTGTTGCTCGGTTATCAGCAATTCGACCCCGAACTCAATATCGCTGGTGTGATTCTCAACAGCGTCGGCGGTGCGCGGCACGAAGGCAAGCTGGTGAATGTGCTCGAAGAATACACCGACACACCGGTGGTCGGCTCGGTCTGGCGCAACCCGGCATTGCAGATCGATGAACGCCATCTGGGCCTGATCCCGAGCAACGAGGCCTACCGCAGCGATGAGGTGATCGACAAAATTGGCTCGCTGGTCGGTGAGCAGGTGGATCTTGATCGCTTGCTGCAGCTTGCCGAGACTGCGCCAGCACCGCAGGCCGAACCGGATTCGGACAGAAAGCCGGAGGTCGGCGCACCATTGCGCGTCGGCATCATGCAAGATGCGGCGTTTGCGTTTTACTACCCGGATGATCTGGAGCTGATGCAGCGGCTTGGCGCCGAGCTGGTGCCGATCGATGCCATCCAGGATCATCAGTTGCCAGCGATCGACGCCTTGTTCATCGGTGGGGGTTTCCCGGAAACACGCATGCAGGAACTCGCTGCAAATTCGGCTTTAATGATGCAAATCAAGGACTTTATTGAAAAAAATGGTGTTGTATACGCCGAGTGCGGCGGTCTCATGTACCTGTCAAGAAGCCTGACTTGGGGGGATAAACACTGTAAAATGGTCGGTGTGATTCCCGGCGATACCCGCATGTACGAACGTCCGCAGGGGCGTGGTTATGTGAAGCTGGCGGAAACCGACGCCATGACCTGGCCACGCCAGGACGGGGCAGCGGATACGGTGTACGCACACGAGTTTCATCACTCCGCGCTGGAGAATTTGGCTGAGGGTGCGGTATTTGCCTACGATGTGCAGCGCGGCAGTGGCATCGATGGCCGGCACGACGGTTTTATCTACAAAAACCTGCTGGCCAATTATGCCCACATGCGCAATGTCGGTGACAATCACTGGGTGGAACGTTTTCTGGCGCACGCGCGTCAAAACAAAATCTGAGAAGTTGAGGTCGATAAGATGTTCAAGGTAACACCGAGTGCAGCGGAGCAGGTGATGCAGGCTGCCAAACAAAGCGGGACTGATGGCATGGCGTTACGCCTGGCGGCATCGAAACGTCCCGACGGTACCTTTGACTATCGCATGGGCTTTGATGAGCCGACCGAAGACGACATCCGCTTCAAATCCGAAGGCGTGGATATCGTCATGGCGCCGGAATTCGTGCCGCTGCTGGATTCGACCGTCATGGATTACGTCCAGCTCGAGGAAGGCGACTCGCAGTTCGTGTTTCTCAATCCGAATGACGCCAATTACTCTGCTCCCACCGAGAGCTGATTCCTCCATCCTGTCACGCCTGTTGTTTCTGTCGAGTTTGTTGTGGACCTGACCAGCGAAGACTCCCTGCGTTTGAATGTTCTGCTTGCCAACAAGCCGTTGGCGATCAGGATTCATGAATCCTCAATGACGGTTTACGGGCTGACCGCAACCGGCGAAGCCCAGGTCAGCCTGAATCCGAACTGCCGTGACGAGCAATACGTCAAAAAGGTCAAGGAGTTACTGTCCAGCCATATCTCCGGCTCGCCCGGGGGGTACCCGGTATTCATCCAGCGCTGGACCCGCATGGGGCAGATGCGTGATGACAGCCTCGAGCAATTGCTGCTGCTCGGTGAAGAGGAGGCCGTGGTTGCTGCCGTGTGCGCCCCGGGTCTGACCGACGAACTGGCGCGCCGCGCCTGGTGGGCCATGCAGGATGCCGAGAACGCGCGGCGCATGCTGGCGCACGAGCCGGTCGTTGCCGGTGAGATGGGCAAGGTACTGGCTGACTACCTGATCGAGCATCTGCCGTTTGAGGTCGAGCCGGAAAAAATGATCCAGAGCGTGCAGATGATTCTGCAGCCCGGCCTCACCGATGTACCGACCCGCGAAGAGCTGTGGAAAAAAGGCACTCGCAAGGGCGCTTATCACGTCGGCTTTCTGCTCAGCATGCCCGAGGAACTGCCGCTCGAAAGCCGGGCGCATCCATTGTACGACGAGCTTGCAGCCGCACTGCAAGTGCTCGCTACACAGGGCAATGCGGTGGCGCAGGTTTGCCTCAAAATACTTTCCGGCAAGGGCCAGGCGTTTTTGCAGGCGCTGTTGTCGATTCTGAAAAAACCGGCCAACCAGGATGTCGTCAACCTGACGCTGGATGCCGTGCGGGACTATTTTGCTGCCATTCGTCCGGAGGGCGATCCCGATATGACCATCGAGCAGCTGCAGCAGGAAGCGGATCGCTATGTGAACAGCGGTAACGCCGAGGTGGACGCCGTGGCGCAGCTGCATGCCGATCTCAAGCCGATGCTGGGCGCCATGCGCGTGTTGTCGGGTATGGGCTACGGCGTGCTGCGGCCGGTGTTTCATGACACCACGGCGATTGGCAGTCTGATGCGGCGCAAGCTCGAGCCGGTGTTTGCACCGCTGCATGCAGAGATTAGCAAACTGAGCGGAGAATAAACCGCACCGGCTGACCTGCCGGCAATCACATTGTTTCCTCGCGGGTATAACAGCTCAGCCTTTGGCATACTTGAAATCAGAATAACCTGTATCGCGAAGGAGCAAGTCTATGATCAAACCACGTATCGCCGCACGGGAGCCGGTAGCCGTGCAGTTGCAAGCCGGCAAGACCATTTACTGGTGCGCCTGCGGTCTTTCCAAAAACCAGCCGTATTGTGACGGTTCACACAAGGATACAGGTTTCGAGCCGCTGGCTTATACGCCAGAGAAGTCCGGCGAAGCCTGGCTGTGCCAGTGCAAGCGCACCGGTAATGCGCCGCTGTGTGATGGCACACACAATCGCCTGGGCCCGGCCGATGAAGTCGATCAGCTCTGAACGGGCTGATCGCAGGGAAGTATTATTGCAGGCGGATAAACCGGTCAGTTGAGCGGCAGGTTTTTCCGTAATCGAATCGAGGTGGCCACCAGCGCCAGATAGAGCAGGTGGCCGATCACTTCGAGATTCTCTTCAAACAGATCGCTGGATACGCCGGCCGGAATGAGCGTATCCCAGTAATGCCGGTCAAACGATTTGCTGACCAGATAACACCAGATCGAGGCGGCGAACAGGCCGACAATCCAGCGCTGGCGCAGAAAGGGTTGCAGCCGATCACGATAACGCGACGCCCACCATATCAGCAGCACAAACGCCACATAAAAGCCCGTGTTGGTGCCGACAAAATGCCATTCACGCAACAACAACGCCAGTCCGAGCAGGGCTTGCCACTTGTAATAAGAATGCGGCTGTTGCAGCAGCGGCCACAGCGCCAGCAGCAGGGCGACACTGAGAATGGTCGGCGCGACGATTTCGGCAGCATCCTTGGTCAGGTAAGGTGACAGCCAGGTCTGCTCCAGTCCGTACAGCAGCAACATGAACACAAACGGCGACAGCAGTATCCACAGCGGCATGACATTGAAAGTCTGTCTGGCGGTGTCGGCATGCCAGTGCAGGGTGGTGCGGAAATTGTTGGTAAAGCTCATGACAATGGCATCCGGCTGTCGGTCAGTGATCGTCGCAAAATTGTAAAGTAATCGTAAGCGGATTGTCATCCGAAAAACCTGCGGGCGCCAGGCTGTCTATACTTAAAGTATCGCTACCGAAAACAGGGAGATTGCGCATGGATCACCTCTTGAGTCTTTCCCAGGCGGCCAGAATGGCCGGCGTGCCGCGCAAGGTTTTGCAGCGCCACATCCAGATGGGCGATTTGTCGGTATTTGAAGGATCGATTCGCCAGTCGGAGCTGCTCAAGCTGTTTCCGGAGACCAATACCGATAAATCCGGCATGATCGAAAAAACCCGGCGCATCCAGGAAAATGCCATCAACAAACACCTGGCCGACAGCCTGCCGGATGCCGAACAACTGGCCACCGAAGTGCAACGCCTGCGTGCCGAACTCGAATGCGCCTGTGCGCAGATCAATTCCTATGAACAGCTGGTGCTGGAAATGAAACAGCGCCTTACCGACTTCCAGAGCCGTTGCGACAAACGCCAGTCCATCATGCTCAATGCCCTGATCGGCTGGTTTTTCAATCAGGTCAAGCTGCGGGAAAAATAAGCAGGCATGGCCGACCGGCGCAGATGCCGGTATGCTAGAGCACTCCGGATGACGATAATTATTAAAGAGACAGCATGGCGTACAAGGTTCAGCTTCTTCCATCCAATAAAACATTCACTGTCGAGGGTCGCGAAACCATTTTGCGCGCCGGCATGCGTGACGGGCTTAATCTGTCGCACAGTTGCATGAACGGTAGTTGTGGCGAATGCCGCGCACGTCTGGTCGACGGCACCATCCGGCGCAGCCGCCATCATGATTTCCCGATTTCCGAGCATGAGTTCCAGCAAGGCTGGTTTCTTGCCTGTTGCAATCAGGCCCAAACAGACCTGATCGTTGAAATGCATGAAATGTCGCATCCCGGTGAATTGCCGCTGCAGCAGATCGATGCCAAGGTGTCCGGTTTGCAGCAACTGCAGGACGATGTCATGCATTTGCAGTTGCGCCTGCCGCGCAGCCAGGTCATGGATTTCCTTGCCGGTCAGCGTGCCCAGTTATGCCTGGAAGACGGCAGTTGCCTGGAGTTGGGTATCGCCAGTTGCCCGTGCGACAGCCACAGCCTGAGTTTCCACGTCCGTCGTCAACCGGATGATGCGTTTTCCAACCGGGTGTTTGAGCATCTGCAAAAAGGCAAAAAGGTGGCGTTATCCGGACCGGTCGGGCGTTTCACACTCGACGAAGCCTCCAGCCGGCCGCTGATTTTCATTGCCTGGGAAAGCGGTTTCGCGCAGATCAAGAGCATCATTGATCACGTCGTGTCGATCGATCCGGAACGCCAGATGTTCCTGCACTGGCTGTCGGCGCTGCCGCAGGGACATTACCTGTCGAACTACTGCCGCTCCTGGCGTGATGCGCTGGATAATTTCAATTACCAGTGCGTTGATCTGCAGCCGCTGGGTGAAGCGACCTTTGTGTCCACCCTGCAAGGCATCGCCGCACAGCACGAAAATCTCGAAGAGTTTGATATCTACGCGGTATTGCCCGAATACGAGGCCGACATCATGCTGTCTTTCATGGTGGAAAACGAAGTCATGGAAAGCCGCCTGTTCACCGAGATTCTCAAACAGTCCTGATTCCGGAAGCCCGATTCGGCTCGTGTGGATCAGGTTTTACTGCCGAAAAACTCGAAAAACAAAGCAAAGGCGCTGCTGGCGATGATCAGGCCGATGATGGTGGTCGGCACACCGACACGCATCCAGCCCAGCGGCGAGACCGCCGCACCCTTGATGCCGCTCTGTTCAAGTTCGCTGAAGGCGATGATGTTGGCGGTCGAACCAATGTGCGTGCTGTTGCCGCCGAGGCCGACACCCAGCGCCAGCGCCCACCACAGCGGCGCCACTGCCGCGCCACTGGCTTCCAGCCCGGCGATGATCGGGATCATGGTAACGGTGAACGGGATGTTATCAACGACCGCACTCATCACGGCGGCGACCCACATCAGCATAATCGCCGTCATCAGAAGCAATTCGGGTTGTTTGGCGATCTCGGCCAATTGCTGGCCGAGCAGGTGCAGCAGGCCGGTGGCCTCGACGCCGCCGACAATCACAAACAGACCGCAGAAAAATGCCAGCACCGACCAGTTGATTTCACCAAACAGTTGTTCCGGCTTCGGCTGCATCAGCAACAGCGCCAGTGCCAGGCCGATGAAAGCGGCATACGACGGGTAAAAGTGAAAATGGTGATGGATGAAAAACAGCACCACCACCGTGCCGAGTGAAACCAGCACACGAATCAGGCCGGCGCGATCCTTAATGGCGTGTTTCAGGTCAAGGTGATTCGGATCAATGTCGGTCTCGGTCGGTGACAGCTGGTGACGAAACACAAACAGCAGAAACAATACGGTGAACAGCCAGATTACGGACACCGGCGGCGCCATGTGCACCAGGAAGCTGGTGAAGTCGATCTTCGCCGCACTGCCGATCATGATGTTGGGTGGGTCGCCAACCAGCGTGGCGATACCGCCGACATTCGACAGAATTGCCTCGGCCATCAGATAAGGCATCGGGTTGAGCTTGATGATGCGTGTGATCAGAATGGTCAACGGTGCAAACACAATCACGGTGGTGACGTTGTCGAGAATCATCGAGATCAGGGAAACGGCGAGACTCAGGTAGATCAGCAGCAGGCGCGGATCGCCCTTGGCCAGCCGCGCAATAATGATGGCGCTGTATTCAAACGCGCCGGTACCACGCAGCATCGACACCAGCACCATCATCGCCGCCAGCAACAGGATGGTGTTGATGTCGACCGAAGTAATGGCCGCCTCCTGGCTGTAAAAACCGAGCACCATACCGGTGCCGATCATGACCACCGCGCCGATGATCGCCGCACTGGTGCGGTGAATCATTTCACTGAAGATAAAAACATAGGCCACCACCAGAATGGCGGTGGCAACCAGCATGTTATTGGTCAGTGCCAGATCATGTTCCATGGGCGTGTCCTGTGTACTGCAAAGACTGTTGTCTAGAGAATCTCGTCCTGTTCACGTGACAGAATCTGGCGGGCGATGCCGAGGCGTGTGACCACGCCGTGGTACTGCGTGTCGTCGGTGACAAACAGATAGGCGGTGTTGAATTTTTCCATCAGCGCCAGCGCCGTGATCATCTGTGATTTTGGCCGCAGCGTGACGATGTGCTCCAGCACCATGTTATGGATGGGCAGCGCCAGCAACTCCTTGATGTGTTGTTGCGGCATCTCCAGGTGTTCGAGATCATCGCCGAGCAGATGCGCGCCCTTGATCAGGTCTTTCGGAATACTGGCGCGGAAAAACGAATTGCGCACCGAAAAACGGCCGATGATGTTGCCGTCGTCATCCACGTAGGGAATGCCGGGTACGCGTTTGTCAACGCACTCCTGCAGGGCTTCGCCAAATGTCATACCGTCTCTGGCGACGCCGGTGGGCACCAGGCATGTCATGATATCCATACTGCACCTGACCTCGACCGCTCGGGTCCGTTACTGCTTGATGGCCACAAGTTAGCCTATTGATCTTTTTTTCGCGAGCGTTTTTTTACTTCGTAGGCGGCGATCTGCTGCATGATCTGGGAAAACGGCAATCGCTCGAAAGAAACAAAGCGCTGCAGCGCTTCGAGCAGGATGCGGTCAATGTCATCAATGGCATCCGGAACGGGCTGGTCCGGGTGCAGCGACTGGCAAATGCCACGCATGCCGCCGACCTGAATACGGATGGCCTTGCCGTGCGGCAGGGTGCGCCGCGTGCTGGCGTCGGTGCGCAACGCAAACTTGGCCTTGTCGCGCAGGATCTCCAGCAGCTCCAGGCAGCGCGCCTGGCCAGCGTCGATCTTGCAATGCACGCCTTCACGTTCGGCAATGCAGAAACGTTCCGCCTGTGAGCACTTGCACTGGTTGATCAACACGCTTTTTTCAAACGCGCAAAAACGTTCGTTGACCTCGCGGTAAGTGGTACGAAAGGCATCCTGGTCCATGCTTCAGCTCTGTTCCTGTTTGAAACGGTGAATCAGGCGGCGGTCGCGTTTGTTCGGTTTGGACGTGGTTTTCAACGGCATGGCGGCGCGGGCGAGGCGTTGTTGTTCGATCAGCTGCTGGCGGCGTTCGCGGCTTTCGTCGGATTCTGAGTAAAAGGTCGCGGCTTCAGAAGCCGGGCGGCGCTGTTTGGGCAGTTGCTCGATGACGATGTCCCACTCCAGCGAGCCCTTGTGGATACGCAGCCGGTTGCCGATGCTGACGTCCTTGCCGGGTTTGCTGCGCTGGCCGTTGAGGTGCACCTTGCCTCCGTTGATGGCTTCTACCGCCAGCTGGCGGGTTTTGTAGAAACGGGCCGCCCAGAGCCATTTGTCGAGACGCATGTCAGGACCTGCCGGGGATCAGGTGATCGAGTCGTCCGAGCTGTTAATGTCGGTTTTGAGGCCGTGCGGTTCGTTGTCCGGCGCCAGGCCGAGCAGGCCGTCGAGCTTGCCGTAGGCATCCAGTTCCGCCATGTCGTCATAACCGCCGACGTGGTAGTCATCGATGAAAATCTGCGGCACCGTGCGGCGCTGGCTACGCTCCATCATTTCATGCATCAGGCCGTGGTTGAGTTCGATGTTAAGTTCTTCATATTGCACGCCTTTTTGCTGCAGCAGGTTTTTCGCGCGAATGCAGTACGGGCAAATCGTCGTCGTGTACATAACCACTTTTGGCATCGGTTTTCTCTCCTTTGTATGAGCATTATCCTACCAAGCCGGCTCGTGCTGTACCAATAAGAAAATTCTGGACTTTGCCGCAGTGCTATTAAACTATTGAGCCTGAAGTTTGTAACGAGTGGAAAGTATGACGAGAGACGCCAGCCCCCAGACCATCTATCTGAAGGAATACCAGCCGCCCGAATACCTGATCGACCAGGTCATGCTTGAGTTCGAACTGGAGGAGCAGGGCACGCAGGTGGATGCACGCCTGCGGTTGCGCAAAAATCCGCAGCGCCCGGGCCAGGCCAGCAGCCTGTTTCTCAACGGCGAGGAGCTGCAGCTGCAAATAATCGAGCTCGACGGCCGGCCGCTGGCAGAGAGCGACTACAACATCTCGGAAACCGGCCTGACGCTGCACAACCCGCCGGCCGAGTTTGAACTCTACACCCGCACACGCATTTTCCCGGAAAACAACACCGCGCTCGAAGGTCTGTACCGTTCCGGCGGCATGTTCTGCACCCAGTGCGAGGCCGAAGGTTTTCGCAAGATCACCTGGTTTCTCGACCGGCCCGATGTCATGGCGTCGTTCACCACTCGGGTCGAGGCCGACCAGGAAAAATTCCCGGTGCTGCTGTCCAACGGCAACCCGGCCGACCAGGGTGAACTCGAAGACGGCCGCCATTTTGCCGTGTGGGAGGATCCGTTTCCCAAGCCCTGCTATCTGTTTGCGCTGGTGGCGGGCGACCTGCTGCACATCGAGGATCAGCACGTCACGCCGTCCGGCCGCGAGGTGGACCTGCGTATTTATGTCGAGGCCGAGAACATCGACAAATGCGAACATGCCATGCGCTCGCTGAAAAACGCCATGCGTTGGGATGAGGAAAAATACGGCCGAGAATACGATCTCGACGTCTACAACATCGTCGCGGTTAATGACTTCAACATGGGCGCGATGGAAAACAAGGGCCTCAACGTCTTCAATTCCAAATACGTGCTGGCGCGCCCGGAAACCGCCACCGATCGCGACTTCCAGGGCATCGAAGGCGTCATCGCGCACGAGTACTTCCACAACTGGACCGGCAACCGCATTACCTGCCGCGACTGGTTCCAGTTGTCGCTCAAGGAAGGCTTCACTGTATTCCGCGACCAGAGTTTCTCGGCCGACATGGGCTCGGCCGGCGTCAAACGCATCGAGGATGTGCGCCTGCTGCGTGCACACCAGTTCGCCGAGGACGCCGGGCCGATGGCGCATCCGGTACGCCCGGATTCCTACATCGAGATCAACAATTTCTACACCGTCACCGTGTATGAAAAAGGCGCCGAAGTGGTGCGCATGCAGGCCAACCTGCTGGGTCCCGAGTTGTTCCGCCAGGCCACCGACCTGTATTTCAAACGCTACGACGGCCAGGCCGTGACCACCGAGGATTTTGTCGAGTGCATGGAAGAAGTCTCCGGCCGAGACCTGACCCAGTTCAAGAATTGGTACGACTACGCCGGCACGCCACAGTTGAAAGTCGAATCGCAATACGATGCGAAAGCCAAACAGTATCGCCTGACGTTTACACAAAGCTGCCCGGACACGCCGGGGCAGAGCAACAAGCCGCCGTTTCACATTCCGGTGCAGGTCGGTCTGCTCGATGCCGACGGCAACGACCTGTTCGACAACACGCTGATCGAACTCAAACACGCCAGCGAAGAGTTTGTCTTTGACGACATTGGCGCCGAACCGACGCCTTCGTTGCTGCGCGGCTTGTCGGCGCCGGTCAAGGTGTATTACCCGTACAGCGATGACGACCTGATGTTTCTCATGGCGCACGACAGCGACGGTTTCAATCGTTGGGATGCGTCCCAGCAACTGGCGCAACGTGTGTTGCTCAACATAGTGGCGCAGCGCCAGGCCGGCGAATCCATGACCATCCCGGATGGCTTTATTATCGCGTTTCGCAAGGCGCTGCTCGATCAGGACAGCGATCCGGCATTGATCGCCGAGGTGCTGAGCCTGCCGAGTGAATCCTATCTGGGTGACCAGATGGAGGTCGTGGATGTCGACAGCCTGTTTCTGGCGCGCCAACAGGTGCGCAAGCAGATCGCCCAACAGTTGCTGGAAGACCTGCTCATGGTTTATGAACGCAGCCGCGAGCCGGATGCCGAGTATTCCATCAGTCCGCAAGACATCGCACGGCGTAGCCTGAAGAATGTCGTGCTGGCGTACCTGATGCAATCGGATGACGACGAAGCCACGCAACTGTGTCTTAACCAGTATGGCGAACAGCACAACATGACCGATGTCATTACGGCATTGAGCCTGATTGCCGACAGCCATCAGCCGGAACGCGAGGAAGTGCTGTCTGACTTTGAGCAACGCTGGTCGGGCGATGCACTGGTGATGGACAAATGGTTTACCGCGCAGGCGTTATCCAGCCGCGACGACACGCTCGATCATGTCAAGCAATTGATGCAGCATCGCGCCTTTTCGATTCGCAACCCGAACAAGGTGCGTTCACTCATCGGTGCCTTCTGCGGCAGCAACCATGCCGGTTTTCATCGCAGCGATGGCGCTGGTTACGAGTTTCTTGCCGATCAGGTCATTCAACTCGATGAACTCAACCCGCAGGTGGCATCACGCATGGTGCGCATCATGTCACGCTGGAAGCGTTACGACGAGCAACGCAAAACACTCATGAAACAACAGCTCGAACGCATTGTCTCACGCAGTGGTGTCTCCAAAGACGTTTACGAAATCGCCGCCAAAAGCTTAAAGGACTAAAGCATGAAAGCATTGTTACTGGTCGCCCACGGCAGTCGCCGTGAAAGCTCGAATGAAGAAATTCGCCAGGTCACCCGCTGCCTCGCCGACAAGGCCGGTGAGCAGTTCGGCGACGTGCGCTGCGCCTTTCTCGAACTGGCCGAACCCTCCATCCCCGACGGCATCATCGAATGCGCCGAAGCCGGCGCCAGCGAAGTCATTGTGCTGCCGTACTTCCTCTCCGCCGGCCGTCACGTCGCCGAAGACATCCCTGAAGAAATCAGCAAAACCGACGGCCGCCTGCCCGAAGGTGTCATCGTGCGCCAGGCCGACTATCTTGGCTCGCTAGATGGTATTACCGAACTGCTGCTCAGCGCGGCGAATTGCTGATACTTCTCAACTCTGAGTCCTGTTTGAAAATCCATTTAGGTCCCGTATTATGGGGTCAAGTTGTTGTTTTTATTATGGGTCAGTTTTTTATACACCCTAAAAGTCGTGTTACATATGCGACTTTTAGGGTGTCTAATTATAGTTAGGCATGAAAATTGGACATTTGCATAAGTGAAGACATCATGGCTTTAGCTCAAACAATTTTTTACGTTATAAGCCCCCTCGTCACTTTACTGGCGGTGTTTGTGGCGTATATGGCGTTAGTAAAACAATCGCGGCCGCACATTCTCGTACAGTATCGTCCCAATCCTGACATACCAAGCATCATTGATTTGGTAATTGAGAATCTTGGGGGAGGCATGGCTAGAAACGTGCGTTTTTCTCAAGCTATACCAGCTAAATGTTATGGAATTGAAAAAGCAAATGGTGATTGCACGGATGTATTAGGTGATGGGTTGCCTGCTATAGCAGCGGCACAAAAGTATGTATTTGATGGTGGTCAGTATGGAGGCCTTGCGGAAAGGCTGGGTGAAAAACTTGAACTGGAAGTGTCTTATGAGTACAAGAACCCAATTGGAGTCACTAGAAAACGAAAAGAATGCTGCGTTCTAAGCGTATCTCACATGAAATACATGCCAAGCAGAACAAGCGCTGATCAGGCAATTGTAGATGCCTTGAAAGGTCCTAATACTACAACCCTTCAAAAAATTGAAAAAGAATTAAAGAATATCAGTGTCGTGCTTAGTAAAATCATCAAAGAGAACGAAAGCTAGCATAGTGAAAAATATGCCTAACAAAGCCATAAACTCGGACGCCAAAAAGCTACGCTGCGCTCCACTTTTTGGCTCCGGTTATGGCAGGCGTTAAACGTACAAAATGGATATGGATCTTTCCAAATTTGAAGACCGGCGATATCTCAAGTGGATTAAGCAAGGCAACCTTTCCGGATGGCAGTTCGCTTTTGAAAGGGAGTCTTACCATGAGACAAAATTCTTCAATGTGAACAAACACGGTGGTGTGGATGGGGCATACGAGGCGGCACTTAAATACCGAAATGACTTTTTAGAGGCCGCGGGAGAGCTAGGCGTACTTCTTGAAAATGCACGTTACGCGGCTCCTGTAGTTTTGAAACTATCCCCAAGAAATACATCGGGAATAGTTGGCGTAAGTCGTTCGTATAGAGAAAGAAAAGATAGAAAAAGTCCAGAAGAATACTGGGTTGCTAATTACCAAGATAGCGACAGCAAAAACAAGCAAAGAAAGTATTCTATACACCAGCACGGTGAAAAGAACGCATTAAAACTCGCCATCGAAAGACGAAAGCAGTTCGAAGAAGAAGTATTGGAAAAGTTGCCAGATGCATTCTCAAACGAAAAAATAGTACTTCACATTGAGGAGCTGGGAACGCTTCTAGAATGGATTGGCGAACTGGAAGATGATTCCGAGGTTTTTTTCTTTCTAGGCACTATCAACAACCCCTTACTAAACAGCACCCAAAAGCAGGATATGCTGAACATCAGAATTGGGCAGCGTAGATTTAGAAAAAGTGTTTTGGATTTTTGGGGGCATAGGTGCGCAGTCAGTAATGCCAAAACATTCCTGAATGCAGGGCATATAAAGCTATGGAAAGTTGCAGATGACTCCGAACGTTTAGATGTATTTAACGGCTTGGCTCTCTCACCAGTTTACGATAGAGCATTTGATGTAGGTTTTATAACGTTTGACGCCGATGGTCGAATAGTAATTTCAGAACAGTTAAAACCAGATATTGGAAACCTTGCCATTACAGGAAAAGAGCGAATCAATGGTCTAAATTTCAGACACCAGAAGTACCTTGAATATCATCGCAGTGAGATTTATGTCGGAGATCACGTTTAACAAGGCCTTCCAGCGGATGCAGTCGCTGACGCGCCTACTCCGCTGAAGGCAACGTTAGGGCAAAAAAGGAAACGGAAGTCTTGCTAAATCAAATTGCCATCAAAGCGATCCGCCTTTATCAGCAGTATCTTTCGCCAAGAAAAGGTTACTGTTGCGCCCATAACGTGCTCCATCAAAATGGATCATGCTCGTCTTGGGCAATCGAGGTCATTGAAACAAAAGGCGCACTCGCGATGGTGTCCCAATTCGGTTCCCGTATGGCTGAATGCAATGAAGCAAGCAAAGTGCTGTCGGCAAAGAAAAAGGAAAACGAGGAAGAAGTTCAACCTTGCGATAAATCGTGCACTGCAGCAGATGCAGGGTGCTGCGTTTTGGCCAGTTGGCCTTTCAATTAGCAGGAGTGGTTTAGGCTAATGAACGAGCATGCCCTAACAAGTACATCATGTCGCCACCCTGGCGGGTGGCTGGGACGTCCGGCTTCGCCGGCCGCCCCATATGTTAGGCGTTATATTCCTTTATGAAAAAGACTGGCGCAATTTTTATAATCTGGATGGTACTAATGAGCACTGTACAAGGAAATGAAGATGTTTGGTTTACTGCTGAAGGTCAAGAAGATAGTAAACCATTAGTATTTCGTGCCAGACAAAATGTCCCAGCAGGTATCGAAACCAAACAGTACCCCTTTCTTATAAGTATTTTCTGGCGGTACAAACCTGCAAATGAAGGTGGAATGCCTGATGCAGAAACTAATGATGGGCAAATTGCACTTGAAGACGCCCTTGAAAGTTTAGATTCAAAGGAATATTCCTTCCTAATGCTTGTTGTAACGGGTAATGGAAGGAAGGAATGGCACTGGTATGTTGAAGATGTCGAAAAATGGATGAATAAATTGAATGAGTCTTTAAAAGGACATCCTGTCTACCCTATTGAAATAGAGAACAGTCAAGAACCAGACTGGTCTTTGTATAAAGGGTTTTTGTCCGGAGTAAAAAGAATATAACAAGTCAACCCAGGCGACGCCAAAAAGCGGCGCGCCTGGTTTCAAACGTTATGTTTTTTGAGTGCTAGCGATGGGAATCGGTACTTTTGTAGGGTTTTTCGTATTGCCTTTCATTCTGGCTGTTAGCCCTGGAATCATGGCTGGAGCAAAGGTCAAAAGGTTATTTGGTCCTGGCTGGTTTTACTCCAAGCCGTTTATAATTTTTAACATTATCTACGTTGGGCTTCTTTCGTGGTCATGGTTCAATGTATGGAGCATTATGTATGGTCCTATGTCTAAAGAAGATTGGGGGCCGGGTATAGTTACTGCAATGGGCGTTGTGTTTTTCCAATTGGCACCACTAATAATAACGGTGCCTATGGCCGTCTTTACCGTACGGCGGTATAAAACATAACAAATTGCTCAAGTACACTCCGGCCGCAAAAAAGCGCGGCCTCCGCGGGACAACCTACACTGCGTTTCGGTTGCCCCTTAGCAAGGCGTTACACGCCAAGGGAACTGATTGGTGCTAAAGACTAAACATTTCGTGTTTTTACTAGTAGCTGCGGTGCTAATCGCCGCATCATCTTTCGCTCCAAAAGTGAATCTGAATTCAGGGGTGACAATTACAAATGATGAGATGTGGGCGCTTGGAATTTCCCCGGCCCTAATAGCTCTTGGGCTGATTTTGGCAGTTGCTGCGGTCGTGGCATGGCACGGCTCTGTGCGAGCATTCAGAGTGTGTTTGTGGTGGGCAGCCCTTTACTCCATGGTAATAGGTGGGCTAGTTATTTTGCATTATCCGGCTGAGTGGCTTCTAACTATTGTCCTCGGCGTCTCATGGGCGGCGTTATGGTATTTGTCGATACGTCGATGGAATGTGCAAAATGGCGTATAACAAGTCAGCCCAGTCCGACGCCTGCTACACAGGCGCGGCTGGCTTCAGACGTTATAAGCAAAAAGAATGAAACGAATAATCATCTTCCTTGCAATATTCGCCTTGTCTGGGTGCGCTTCGGTCGTTGTCTCTGATATCTCCGGAGAGCCCGCATATTCGAAAATTGCAGGTCATCGGTTCGCACTGCCTGAGCATGGGTTGGTGTGTACTGAGAGCACCTTGGGAAATCCCGATGCAAAACCTGACAAAGATGAACTCGTATTAACAGAACGGAATAAATGCCAGTATGCTAAAAAAGTAGGCAGCGTGTCGCCCGGTTCGTCATTTGAGGTGAGAACGGTCGTCAAACATCACCATATTCCACCTCTTTGGAGGCATATTTATCTTATCGGCGAAGTGAAAATGGATAGCGGCTCTATGCATGAAGTCTTCTACTTTTACGGCTTTGACGGCGGCGCCGAAGATCATGAGAGAAATTCATGGCTCAGAGAGAGCTTATAACAAGAAGTTCTAGGCGCTCGTCGCTCTGCTCCTCACTGGGACATCCGGCGTCGCCGGCTGCCCCTAAATAATGGCGTTAGGCTCAAAATGGATTACGCCATTTATCAGGACAAAGAAAGCTTCACAGAAGCATTCTTCTCTCGCCTTCCATCCGAGGAAAAAATGGCTGCGCTTGGCGATACCCTCGAAGAGCTGGAAATTGCGCTAATCGAAAAGACGGAGTCGTTGCTGGAGCCACAAATTGGCGCTTGGGATGAAACAAAGGAATGGTGGCACCAAATGGATTTCTTCGGTGATGGAAAAAGGGAACTTGCGTTCAGCCGCTCTGTTTTCAATCCCAGCTTCGTGTCCGAACTACAGGCGCTCTTAACTGGCCCATTCAAGATTTTCGCTTTTTTTATTCAAGTCCCAGAAACAATGGAAGAATGGGGAAATAACAAATACGGCGAGGTTGGCATTTTCAACAACCAAGTCATTGCAACGAAGGCATTCATCAATGAATTCGGTGAAAAAGCCTAACAAGGAAATCAAGGCGCATCCCCTTCGGGTCTGCTGGGACCTCGGCTTTGCCTCGGCCCCTTATCATTGGCGTTAGCTGTAAAAGAAAATTATGACTGTATTTCAAGTAAAATCTTCTCGTAGCGCAGAAAGTGGGAAACTCGCCGAGTTCGATGTTTCTGTCACTGACGGTGAGCTTATTTCAGGTTGCGAGTTTGTATTATTTGACACGCATCACCCGTGTAATTTTGTTGTTGAAAAAGCAAATGCTAATGGTGAGTTGACTACAATTCAGGTACAGGGTGTTGTTCCATGGGGCAACCGATGGTGTGGAGCAATAGTTGATACTCAAAATCCCGATGCAGCAAAAAAATATGGTTATAGCAGTCGTAACGGGCAAGAAAACAGCTAACAAGGCGGCCCATCGCGACGCCCCACCGCTTACTTCGTTCGCGGTGTCGGTCGCGCATGGCCTAAAACGTTAGGCGTAAAAAATGGATATCAACATACTTGCAAAAGAAGCAGATCAAGGGAATGTAGTTTCACAAACTATACTTGGAATAATGTATTTGGATGGGTTGGGTGTTGAAATTAATTATATTGAAGCAAAAAAATTATTAGAAAGTGCGGCAGATAAAGGGGCGCCCAGAGCACTGTCTAATCTAGGTAAAATTTACGAACATGGTTTAGGTGTAGAAAAGGATTTAGAGAAAGCGGCTGATCTTTATCAGGAATCTGCATTTGCAGGGGAGTTTCTAGCACATATCTGGTTGGCACGCTTGTTACAAAAACATGGTTATAAGGAAGATGCAGTTGAATGGTACAGAAATGCTCTGAAAATTGATGGTG
>JASFVP010000011.1:0-69008 GCA_050049775.1 Chromatiales bacterium | reverse complement strand
GATTTCATCAAGATCATCAATCGGAAATGAGTCATCGGCACCATATTCTTCAATGGCGCCTTCCTGACCGGCCATGTGACCGTCCCACATCGCCTTGGTGGCGTCTTTGGAACGGCAAAACAACACATACTCGGCGTGTTTGCGCCCGGGAATCAGCACCGCCACCGCATCCGGTTCCGGGAAACCGGTCAGATAGTAAAAATCGCTGTCAGGACGATAGCGAAAATGCACGTCGCGATTGCGCACCGCTTCTGACGCGGCCGGTAAAATGGCGATCGAATCCGCCCCCATGATGCGCATCAGTTGCTTGCGGCGACGTTTGAATTCAGTGGTAGTCACTACCGACCTCTTCCTCGGCTGCACTCAAATGTTCGCGGACCAGCATAGCGGCTACCCACAAAAACTCAGTGATTTCGGTCAATGCATCCTGCTCTTCTTCGATATCCTGTAACGCGTCGATGTCCATGCGCGTGACTTCAGCGATATCCTGCAACGCCTCACGGCCATCCTCATTGAGGCATTTTTCAACATCACCGGCGGCAATGCCGACACCATACAGGTAGCCCTGACACCAGTCGGCCACTGCCCTGGCCTTGACCTGGATGGGCTGATCATCCGCCGGCAATAACAAGGACATGCCCAGACCAGGGCCGTCCATCTGGCCGGCGGTCAGTTCGTGTATGCGCTGGATCTGCTGACGACATTCGGCCACCAGCAAGTCGCCTTCACCAGCCTGATCAAACAGCTCCGTCAGCCAGCCCTGCGGCAAATCTTTTTGCACACTCAACAGACCACAGATCACACCATGCACTTCAGCCGCCTGCATGCTGGCGTCTGCGGCATCGAGATCGCGCTGTAATTGTCGATACAGCTCGTCGGTTTCGGATTGCATTAAATCGTAATCATTCATTTCAATCGGTACCGCGCTTTGGCGGTGCATTTACTTCGGGGGAAACAGCCCGGAAAAACGAAAAAACATCATAGCATGCGCGACAGTGGATTGACCGTCGCTGGTGCGTTATCTATAGTCCACATCATGTCACAAAACGAACAAACAACAACTGTCGATGTGGACTTCAAATCACTGGAAGTCCGGGTTGAAGAACTTATTCGTGCCTGCCATTTCCTCAAGGAAGAAAACAAAAGCCTGAAAGTTCGCCAGGAAAGCCTGGTGGCGGAAAAAGCCGCACTGGTGGAAAAAACCGAACTGGCCAGAACCCGCATCGAAGCCATGATCAGCCGCCTCAAATCACTGGAAGCCTGGAAGTGAAATCAAAAAGCCAGCCTACTGTCGTCAAGATCCTCGACAAGGAATACCGCATCGCCTGTGAACCCGACGAAGTTCAGGGCCTAGAAAAATCAGCACGCTACCTCAATGAGCAAATGCGCCAGATTCGTGACAAGGGCTCAGTCATCGGCGCCGACCGCATCGCCGTAATGGCGGCTCTCAACATTGCCCACGACCTGCTGCACAAAACCCAGGACAGCGAAAGTCTGTCCGACAGCCTGAGCAAACGCATTAAATCCCTTAGAGATAAAGTTGAAGTTGCGCTAAATCAAACAAATCAACTGGAACTTTAAGACAAATGGTATTAGCCTTAATTCAGGCGTTCCCTGCGGTATTCGACAATTGATCGGGTATTTTCTTGAGCCTAATTCTTACCCCGGGAACATAAGGCCGTACTCGTGTGCATGTCCACCCCGTTGTGGAAAGCCTGACAGTACCTCTGCTGTTCCCACTTGAGCCTATTGGTTCAAGAACAATGATCAATAACGGTACAGGTGGGGAACGCTCAATTTCATCGATCCTGCCGCCGGCATGAAACAAACCAACGCCCAGATCCGAAAACACATCCGCCGCCGGCGCAGTCAGCTCTCCGACAAACAACAACAACTGCATCAACAGGCGGTTTTAACCCATCTCATGTCACTGCCACGTTTTATCAACGCCAAACGCATTGCCATTTATCTTCATGGTGATGGCGAGCTGCACACCAACCTCATCATCGAACGCATTTTTCATCTCAACAAACATTGTTACCTGCCTGCACTCTATCCTTTCGGTCACAACAAGCTCTGGTTTTTGCCTTTTAAAAAAAATCAGCCATTAAAAAAAAATCGCTTCAATATCGCAGAACCGATACAAATCAAACAAAGAATCAAACCCTGGGCGCTCGACATTATTTGCATGCCACTGGTGGCTTTTGACGCTAGCGGCAACCGCATAGGCATGGGCGGTGGATTTTATGACAGAACTCTTTCAGCCTGTAAAACACAGGGTGAAATTAAAAAACCCGTGCTGATCGGACTGGCGCATGAGTGTCAGTATGTGGAAAGCATTGATCACAATGAATGGGACATTCCAATGCATGCTGTGATCACTGAAAAGCAAGCCAGAGTATTTTCTCAAGCTTTATTTTGATAGGTCGTTAATTAAGTACAAGTTAATAAATTTAACTTTATTATTATCAACAACCTAGTATTTCTTGAATACTGAATTATACTCATTTTGAGTTTTGTAGAAGCTGCTTCTGGAGGGAAGACAATGGCAATCAAAAAGAAGGTAGCGAAAAAGAAAGTCGCTAAGAAAAAGGTGGCGGCCAAAAAGAAGGTCGCTAAGAAAAAGGTAGTAGCAAAAAAGAAAGTTGCAAAGAAAAAGGTAGCTAAGAAGAAAGTTGCCAAGAAGAAGGTAGCTAAGAAAAAAGTTGCCAAGAAAAAAGCGGCGAAAAAGAAAGTCGCCAAGAAAAAGGTAGCCAAAAAGAAGGTTGCCAAGAAAAAGGCAGCTAAAAAGAAAGTTGCTAAAAAGAAGGTTGCTAAGAAGAAAGCAGCACGGGCGAGACCAAGCACAACCAAACGCAAGGTCGCGCCAAAGAAAAAGAGGTAACTCTTGAAACTAAAAGACCCACTTTCGAGTGGGTCTTTTTTTATTTGCCTGCCAAAAGCACATCAGGCCGGATAGATTTTCTGTGAACCGGCAAACAACTGGTAAGCCGGATTATCGGTTTCTTCCGAAAAGCTGTAGCCCGAATGGGTAAGAAACTTGCGAAATTCGGCCTTGTCAGCGTCACTCAACTGAATCCCCAGCAGCACCCGGCCGTAGGCCGCACCATGATTGCGATAATGGAACAGGCTGATGTTCCAGCCACGACTCAAACCCTTGAGAAAATCCAGCAAAGCCCCCGGCCGCTCCGGGAACATGAAGCGAAACACGTGTTCATTTTTCGCCTGCGGCGCATGCCCGCCGACCATATAACGGATATGTAGCTTAGCCATCTCGTTTTCGGTCAGGTCCACCACCTTGTAGTCTTTTTCCCTGAGTAGCGAAATGATCTCCTGCTGTTCCTGCTCACCATTGCTCAACTCAACACCGCAGAAAATCTGGGCACTGCAGGCATCGGCATAACGATAGTTGAATTCGGTAATGCCGCGTTTGCCAAGCGCTTTGCAGAAAGCCAGGAAGCTACCCGGCTTTTCCGGAATTTCCACCGCCAGCAACGCTTCTTTCTTCTCACCGAGCTCGGCGCGCTCGGCCACATGGCGCAAACGGTCAAAATTGATGTTGGCACCACTTTCGATCGCGACCAGCTGTTTGCCAGCGAGCTTTTTTTCCTGCACATATTTCTTCAGGCCGGCCACCGACAAGGCACCAGCCGGTTCGGCGACGGTGCGAGTCTCGTCAAACACGTCCTTGATCGCGGCGCAGATCTCATCGGTGCTGACCAGAATGACATCATCAACACATTGCCTGGCGATGCGAAAAGGCTCCTTGCCGATCTGCGCCACAGCCACACCATCGGCAAAAATTCCGACCTGTTTCAGGGTCACGCGACGTTTCGCTTCCAATGCCCTGTACAGCGTCGGCGCATCTTCCGGCTCCACCCCAATGACCTTGGTATGCGGACTGACATACTTCACATAAGACGAAATACCGGCGATCAGTCCACCACCACCAACCGGCACAAAAATGTAATCCACATCGCGATTGTGCTGGCGCAGGATTTCCATAGCGATGGTGCCCTGGCCGGCGATCACCAGAGGATCATCAAACGGATGCACAAAGGTCGCCCGCTTTTCCGCCGCCAGTTCCGTGGCAAACGCATAAGCCTCATCGTAAGAATCGCCATGCAACACCACCTTGGCGCCACGGCTTTTTACCGCCTGCACCTTGATCGGCGGTGTGGTTTTCGGCATCACGATCAGCGCCTGTATGCCCAGCATGCTGGCGGACAAAGCCACCCCCTGGGCGTGATTGCCGGCTGAGGCCGCGATCACACCCGCCGCCCTCTCCTGCTCAGTCAGATGCGACATGCGGTTATAGGCGCCACGCAGCTTGAAAGAAAATACCGGCTGTAGATCTTCGCGCTTGAGCAACACATCATTGCCAAGCCGCTTGGACAGGCGCGGCGCGGCATCCAGGGGAGTTTCAATGGCCACGTCATAAATTCTGGCCTGAAGGATTTTTTTCACGTAATTCTGTGGCATGGCAAAAATACAACCGCTATTTGACTGAATTCATCCGCAACCTGCGCAATATTGCGTGGATTACCGGAGTTTCTGTTAACATCCGCCACTATCATAATCGTAAAAGCGACTCTGGAGTAACCGATGAATCAAGATGAAATGAAAAAAGTCGCGGCACAGGCCGCACTCGAGTACCTGCCCGACGAAGGCGTGATCGGCGTCGGCACCGGTTCCACCGTAAATCATTTCATCGACCTGATCGCACCGCTGAAGCACAAATTTGATGGTGCCGTGTCAAGTTCGGAAGCCTCAACCGAACGTCTGAAAGCACATGGCATTCCGGTATACGACCTCAACGCCGTCGGCGAACTGGAAATTTATGTCGATGGCGCGGACGAATCCAATAAATTCCTGCACCTGATCAAGGGCGGCGGCGGTGCTTTGACGCGTGAAAAAATCGTCGCAGCAGCCAGCAAGAAGTTCGTCTGCATCGCCGATGAATCCAAGCTGGTGGACGTCATGGGTGAATTTCCGTTACCGGTGGAAGTGATTCCAATGGCAAGAAGTTATGTCGCTCGCGAAATCGTCAAGCTGGGCGGCACGCCGGTCTGGCGCGAAAATTTTGTAACCGACAATGGCAACGTCATTCTCGACATTCACAACCTCAGGATCATGGAACCGGTCAAGCTTGAAGAGCAGATGAACCAGATTGTCGGCGTCGTCACCGTCGGCCTGTTTGCACGCCGTCCGGCGGATGTGCTGATTCTCGGCACACCGAATGGCGCAAAAACCATTCTGCCCTGAAACGGCCTGCGCCCTGAATCACATCGAGGCCCCGGTAAGTCCGGGGCTTTTTATTGGGCTGTTTCCGCCACCATGGCATCATCGGAGGATTGCAGCTCCCAGATGCTGATACTGGCATCATCGCTCGAGGAAACCAGATAGCGGTCTTGTGCGCTCAACTCAAGCGACGAGCCACACAGGCTGTGACGAAAAAACCTTTTCTGCAACCGACCATCAAGCGGGGCCAACGCCAGCACCACCGAATCGGTCTGACGGCTGATTGAGTACAGGCGATCGCCCTGCTGATCGAATTTCATGCTGACGATGATGCCGGCATGGTCTGTTGCAATGACGTGCTGACGCATATCCGGCAAATCCCAACGATACAGATCGAACCAGCTGCCGCCATACAGCGCGGAAGCATCCGGAGCAAACGCCAGGGTACGGATATCCTTATGCAGTCGAAGTCGAGTTTGCAGGCCTTTTTGCCGCTGCCACAAGAATACACCAGCGTCGGCATCGGCCGATGCCAGCAAGCCACTCCCCTGCTCATAAGCCAGCGCCCGGACCCGGTCGTTGTTGAAATACAAACTCTGGCGGATTTGCAACTGCTCGAGCGACCACAGGTGTATGTCGCCACTTTTGTGCCCGGTAATCAACAAATCATCCGACTCGGACAACACCATCGCGGTAATCGGTTCTGCCGTCATCGCGCCTCGAATGACGCGACCACTCAGATCAGTAACGACTATCCTGCCATCATAAGCCGTACTGACGAGCGCCTGATCCCGGTCGATAAACGCCAGACCGGTGATATGCCCCTGATGATGCCGCATCTTCAGCAACAAACCGGCATCTTGCAGACGCCAGAGTTTTACATCGCCACTCCAGCCACCGGACGCCACAATCTGCTCATATCGGGCGGCCCGCAACAAACTGCCACCGCCGTGCGCATCCTCAACGATCCGATCGGGTGTGATGTATTGTTTTTCGGTACAACCGACCAGAAACGCGAGCAACAACAGACCGGCAAACCCGTGAGAGATAACCGTGACCGGCCTGCAGCCCCCACAGCTATTCATAACCAAAGTATTTTTTGGTGACTTTGGTAAACCCCTTATCCGGAACGTTGAGAATGAACAGGTCGCCATATTGCATTGGCGCCTCGCCTTGACCGCCGAGATCCGCATAAATGCTTGGCAGGTTGGTGGTATTGCCGACCCACAAAACCGTGCTGCCCGGATGATCATGGAGCAAACGTTTGGCCACTTCCTGGGTATCTGGCTTGCTGTCAACCAGGATAATCGTCAGGCCGCGCTGCTGCGCCAGCGGCTTGACGGTATCGATATTTCGCACCAGATCGGGGCTGTAGATGGCATCAATCTCGATACCATCGAGTGTCCGTACCAGGGCGGCAGCCCGTTTTTTACCGGCCTCGGTCAGCACTTTGGTAAAGGTGGTGCGCTCGGCATGTCGCACCAGAATCACAGTGGTGGTCGTGCCTTCCGGCGATTTGATCGCTGTTGAACAGCCCGCCAGCCCGGCCAGAGCCAGCAGAAAAATCAGCGCCAGATTTCTTATTGTTGATACAGACATACTTGCCCTCCCTGATTCAGATCCGCTATTTTTATTTAGCAACAGATTTGCAAAAACCGGACTCAGAAAATGAAAACGGTAATCACCAGTCTATCCTGCCTGTTTTTATTGGCAAGCGCAGATAACGCGCTCGGTTCTGAGCCTTTTTTCGTCTGCACTGATTACCATTGTGATAAAGGGGCACAGGTTTCACTCACTGCGCCACAACTGAACCCTGTGCAGGAGCTGTTTCAATCTGTCCAGAATGCCGACCAGGAACGGGCCGCCATACGCAAGGCCATTGCCTATCTTGAGCAGGAGGTTGGCCACATCACCGGCACCTGGCGTGATCTGGGCAAAAATTACGCCGGCTCAGGCCAGCCGGGCCAGCTCGATTGCATCTCGGAATCACGCAACAGCACGACCTACCTGCATTTATTACAGCAGGCTGGCTGGCTCAAACATCATGAGGTCCAGCCCAGACAACGCCGCGGCGTCTGGATTATTGATGTCCACTGGACGGCGGTCATCAAGGATAATCACAGCCAACAACAGTACGCTGTCGATTCATGGTATCTGGATAACGGCCAGCCACCCTACATTCAGCCCTTAAAGCAATGGCTGGCAAAAAAGCCTTTTGAAAATGCCTCGGAAAACTGACCGCTGGCGACAACACATACTCCCTGCCTGTTCGGTATTCCTGCTGTGCGCCGCTCTCAGCCATGCAACTCAGGCAAGTGAATCAAGACCGGAGCCGTTAACATCGGCACAAGATCAAACAACGTTCGAAAAACGACTCGATAGTATTTCTGCCCGACTGCTGGGCAAAGCCTATCTTGATTCGCCCCTCGGTGAAGGCCAGGGTATTGACCCGGATCCTCTGATTCGGTTCGATGCATTTGATTGCACCACTTATGTGGAAACCGTACTGGCCTCTGCCCTGGCCGACAGCGACAACGAAATTCCGGAAATACTCAATAAAATCCGTTACTCCGGCGGTATTCCCAGCTTTGCTACTCGCCGTCATTTGCCTGAATTTCAGTGGCTGGCGGATTTGCACCAACAACAGGTATTGTCTGATATCACTGCAATACTGGGTGGCCCGCACAGCCGCAGCTTACAGGCAAGCATCTCACCGGCAATCTGGGCGGCACGTCAATGGCGTATCGTGCATAAACTCGATGCTAAGAATCTGCCGGAAAAAAGCATTTCCCTGCCGTATATTCCGCTGAAACAATTTCACGCTGTTGCCGGTCACATCAGGCAGGTTGCCCTGCTATCCGTCGTCAGGCAACCACGTGAAGATGCGCCGCTGTTGATCACACACCACGCCTTGCTGGTACCCGTCGACGGACAACTGCGCGTCAGACATGCCAGTCCGCAACATGCTGCTGTGGTGGAAGAAGCAATAGAACCTTTTTTGCGACGGCTTGCCAAACACAGGCACTGGCCGGTGCTGGGCTTGAATGTGATGGCCATCACTGGAAAACTACCCGAATGAATGTCACCCGAAGACAACAGGACATTAACAATGCTTCGATACCTCGTTATTTTCCTGATCACTCCCATCTCACTCAGTCATGCTGACATCTGGGAAAGTAAAAATGAATGGAATGAGCATTGGGAAGACGCCTACAGTCAATGGGTGCAAGAACACTACACAGCCGATATTTTCACCAGCGGTAAGTATCAGGGCTTCCTCCATGATTGCTCGGACTCGGTCTATTACGCCCGCTTGTTGTTCGCCTATGAAAACCAGCTGCCCTTTGTAATCGAGGACCCGGATTACACCGGCGAAAATTCACGCCGCTCACAAACTTTTGACGAACAGACGCGTGACAGACCCGACAATCCATATGATGTCGTCACTGAAACCATCAGCAACGACATGGATTTTTATGACCACCTGGAGCCGAAGCAGCGGCTTGCCCGCTTTGTCGAACTCGTTGGCCGTGTCACCTGGACACGTTCGCTGCTTAATGACACCTATCCAGTGCAGCTCAACAGACAATGGTTCCGCCCTGGTATCGTCGCTGTGTTACCAAAAACCACGGTATTTTCTGAAGGCGATTTTGACATTCTCAATTACGATGTTGTTGCTAACAACCTGGAAGCAACAACCACCGCCGGACATGCACAGTTGGTTACGCGTGTTGATGAAACCGGTGTGATTCATTATCTCAAGTCCACTATCCCGGCAAAAGTACAACCTCTGCTGCCAACCACGCTGAATTCTTTTGTTCCTGATATCGATGGCGGCTCCTACCGACGCTGGAAACAGCCTCAGCACTATGCAATGGAAGAATCGGAGCTGCCCGGCTATGGCACCGAGCAATTTGATCTCGATGGCGTGTTCGAAGATGTCATGCAACAACGATTGGCGCTGGTCAATGAGTCAAAAACCGACAAACTGGCCCGGCTTGCCAATGAAGTCTGCGCTCAACTGCAACAACGCATTCCTGTCGTTCAATACGGCTGGGAATACAAACAGCAAATTGGTGAACGCTGCATGAATTTCGATGAATACGATTTGCACTCCACACCGAGTCGCGATGGCAAAATCATCAACACGCTCAAATATCTTTTGTATGTAGCAACCGGCGATGAGAACTCGCCAGCTGATAAAATTGCTGTCTTACTTGAGCAAAGCTGTAACGACCTGATGCTGGACAACGAAACTCGCCTGCCTGCTGCAAAATTTGCACGGCAATTACTGAGCAATTCAGAGCCTCTCTCCGATCCCAATCAACCGCTTGCTGTGCGCTGGTCCCTGCAACCTGCGCAGGAAATCGGTTGTGAGCAATACTACTGATTCAGTTCCTTCTTCTGATTGCGCCTTTCTAGGGTAAACACCAATAAGAAAAGCCCCGGCAGGCGCCGGGGCTTTAAAGACAGAGCAAAACATCCATGTTGTCGCGATAATCGCAATCCTTTGCTTGTATCGCCTCCTCCCTGTCGAAAACTACTATATCGAATATTAACCCTTATGTTTGTAGGAAAAATCTGAAGTTTTTGTAGGATTTTTCTGATTTTCCTTAAACCAACCGCTTAATTCATTTAATCCACCAGCAATTTATTTCATTCAATAAAAAACGGGACCCGAAGGTCCCGTTTATTACAACCTAATAAGACTTACGTCAGATTAGAAGTTGTGGTTCAGCTGCAGTGAGAAAACGTCGCCATCTGCACCAGCGTTAGCGCCGTCCTGGTCACTTGAAACGTAGACAACCTGAGCCTGGGTACGTTTGCTGAAGTTGTGCTCCAGACCAATTGCAAAGCCATCATTGTCATCAGCAGTCAAACCAGTACGATCTACGTCAAACCATTTTGCCTTGATGGCATTGTTGCCCATGGTGTATTTACCAGAAAGAACCACGGATTCGGTTTCACCGTTAGTAGTTGCAGGACTATCAACATCAGCCCATACAACATTAACAGTGAAAGCGTCCATGGTGTAACCAAGACCAACACGAGTCTGTTCGTAGTCAGTTGTTGCACCAACTGCATCCAGATCTGAGTCACCCTCTTCGTACGCAACAGAAGCGTAGATACCGCCGTTGTTATACATAGCAGCAACTGAGTATGCATCGGAGATACCATCAGCATTGGCATTTTCACCCGGAACCAGGGCAGCAGCAAAAGTCAGACCACTCAAAGATGGTGAAACATAGGCCACGGTGCCATCTGCACGGAAATCAGTCAGGTTTTCAGTGAAGCTCTGGTTGTTATCCGCGATGGTATCTGCAAACAGGTCCAGAGAACCGGTTGAAATTTTCAGCGGATGGTCGTGACGGCCAATCAAAGCGGTACCGAAATCGCCAGCCAAGCCAACAAAAGCGTTACGAGCTGAAAAAGTACCTGAACCACTGAATTCGCTTCTTACAGAATCCAGGCCATTACCGTGTGAGTTGCTGGAAATAGCAATACCGAATTCCATTTTCCAAACAGCTTTCAGGCCGTTACCGAGGTCTTCAGAGCCTTTGAAGCCCAAACGTGAAGACTTGTCGTTGATCTGGATGTTATCAACGTTTGAAGTACCATTACCCATGTCGACGAAGTCAACAGACTGACGTACTTTACCGTATACAACGGTATCTGCAGCCATAGCAGCAGGTGCAGAGATTACAGCAGCAACAGCTGCAGCAATGATTTTCTTGTTCATTATGAACTCCCGTTAATTATAAAAGCAGTACGCACGATTGTGCGACGAAAGGAATAATAGTCATAAAAAAGACAGCGTGCAAGTATTTTTTGCTAAAAAAATACATTTCACATATTTTGTATTTTTTTTACAACACGCGCTCAGGGATACATTATTAAACGTTACACACTTTTTAGCCGATTTTTAATCACAGCTCCCGTTGCAGGAAAACAATATTTACAGATAACAGGAGTTTTTTGACTAACACAGATGTGATGCTTGCTGTAGCAATCCTGGGAAAACAGATGAATTCTTAATCACCGCAAATAAAAAACCCCCTAATGGGGGGGGTTTAGTGTTATGGCTGGGGACGAGGGAGTCGAACCCCCACATACGGAGTCAGAGTCCGCTGTCCTACCATTAGACGAGTCCCCAATGAAAGGGAACGAATTAGCGCTTGGAGTACTGCGGACGCTTGCGGGCTTTGTGTAGGCCGACTTTTTTACGCTCAACCATACGGGCGTCACGCGTCAGGTAACCCGCCTTGTGCAGGGCGCTGCGCAGGCTTTCATCGTATTCAAGCAGCGCGCGGGCGATGCCGTGACGAATCGCGCCGGCCTGGCCGGTACCACCACCGCCGATGACAGTCACTTTGGCGTCGACCTTGTCAAGGGTTTCGGTCAGTTCCAGCGGCTGGCGGACCACCATACGCGCGGTTTCACGACCGAAGTATTCGTCCAGCGGGCGATTGTTGACGGTAATGTTGCCATTGCCACTTGAAAGGAAGACACGTGCCGCTGAAGTTTTACGGCGGCCGGTTCCGTAGTTATATGCTGTTGCCATATCCTGTTGTCCAGATTAACTGTTTGAAATTCTTGAATGAGCCAAAGCTCAGATGTCCAGCACCTGCGGCTGTTGCGCCTGGTGGCTGTGCTCGGAGCCAGCGAAAACGCGCAGCTTCTTCATCATGGCGCGTCCCAATGGGCTGCGCGGCAGCATACCGCGAACTGCCGTGGTAATGACACGTTCCGGCGCTTTTTCCAGCTGCTTTTCCAGGCTGATGGACTTCAGGTTGCCGATGTAGCCGGTGTGATGGTGGTACATCTTATCCTGCAATTTATTGCCTGTTACGCGGATTTTCTCGGCATTGATCACCACAATGTAATCACCGGTATCCACATGAGGTGTATATATAGGCTTGTGCTTGCCGCGCAAACGATGCGCGATCTCGGTCGCGAGACGGCCCAGTGTTTTGTTTTCCGCGTCAACCAGATACCAGTCGCGACGCACTTCGGCAGGTTTTGCGCTTACCGTAGTAGCCATTTGCTTACTCACCCTAAAAATAACAATCAAAAAACGGCGCAAAATTCTGCGCACATGAAAGGGCGCGAATATTAACCAAGAAATCAGACAAAAACAAGAAAAATACAAAAATAAGCAAACTGCCGGGTGAGCGCTGTAAGAACGTATTGTTGCAACATCAAAAACAGCCTGATCATATTCGGGCGATTTTCTTCCGAACAGACAAATTCCAGACAAAAAAAAGCGCAGCGGGGGATGCTGCGCTTGAATAAATAACCACCAAAGGAGGATGGAGGAGTACTTAATTAGCGGGAGCCAATTAAGTATGGAAGAATTTTCTTATATTATGGATTAACTGTCAACTATTTATTTCAACGTGTTTTGGCTTTATTTTTCTTTTATTTATCAGGTCAGTAGCAGTCGATCAACTTTCTTCCCCTGACGTAGATGTGTCTCGATAATCTCATCCAGATCCTCCCGGTCAACATAGGTATACCAGGTTTCATCAGGATAAATCACTACAACTGGCCCTTCATTGCAACGATCCAGGCAGCCAGCTGTATTTATGCGGATTTGCCCCGGACCGTGTATGCCAAGTTCCTTGCAACGTTGTTTGACGTAGTCTCGAGCCGCCTGGGCATCGCACTGACTGCAACTTTGCTTGCCGCCTTCGCGCTGATTGGTACAGAAAAACACGTGATGCTGGTAATAAGACATGGCTGTTCCTGAAACGGCTTACTGTTATGATCGTTCGGATTATATACAAGTACGGGTATTTTTGATTTCCGCATGTCTCAACTTAGGGCCTGTTAACACGAATTGAATAATTCCTGTTGTGACTGAAAAAGCGCCAATCAAGGCACGAGGAGAGAAGTTTGGCAATCCAAATACACGACGAGCAACGCAGAGTGGCGTTTTTTCAGCCGCAACCCGCAGGGCCGGGACCATTTTTCCGCCCTGCTGCGTTGTCATTCGCTGAAGTAGCGCAACTACATGGCGCTCTTTCCGCCTTGCAGGGCGGAAAAAATGATCGCCGGCAGGGGTCATTCAATTCGTGTTAACAGGCCCTCACGACGCCACTTTGCTGGAACTGGCTGATCAGTGTGTCAAATGCGGACTTTGCCTGCCGGTCTGTCCCAGCTATCGCCTCTATCGAAATGAAGCCGATTCACCGCGTGGCCGCATTTCCCTGATCCAGGGACTACTGCAACAGACCATTTCGGCCGATGAACCCCAGCTCGAGCAGCACCTGGACCAGTGCCTCAATTGCGGCAATTGCGAACCGGCTTGCCCGTCCTCGGTGAAATACGGCTATTTGATCGCCAGCGCCAAAGACCGCTTTGCCGTACACCAGACCTCCCGATCGAGGCTGAAATTGCTGTCTTCGGGTCGCTTCATGCGTCTGGCCGATCGATTCGGCAGACTGGTACCTGAATTCGCCACCAGCATTACCACTGGTTTCACGAAGCAACTACTGCAAAACAAACCGGTCAAAACAGGGCGCATCCGGCTTGCGGAACGTAATGCTGTCAGTGGCGAGCAAAAAGGTAGAGTTGCGATTTTTACCGGTTGCAGTGGCTCGATGATCGATGCCAACGCAATCAATTCAACCGGCCGCCTGCTTGGCCGGCTGGGCTACGAAGTCGTCATACCGGCAGCTCAGGTCTGCTGCGGTGCCATGCACTACCACGAGGGTTACCAGCAGCAAGCCGACCAATTAGCAAAAAAAAACCGCTTAGTGTTTGATGCATTACGGGCCGATGCGATTTTGTATTTTGCCAGTGGCTGTGGCAGCCATCTGAGTGCGCAGGGACAGTTTGACACCCCGGTCCAGGAAGCCACGCAATTCCTGGCTTCATTGCTGCAGGACATTGGCCCGATACATTCAGCGACAAATGGACAAAAAATTGCCATCCACAGCCCATGCACCCTGAGAAACAAAACCGATGCCTGGCCGGTTACGCTGAGACTGATCCAGCAAATCGCCGGGAGCAGGGCAGTGGAGTTGCCGGAAAACGAGTTCTGCTGCGGAGGCGCCGGCCTGCACCTGATCAAGCATCATGACGCCGCCCAACAAATGCTGGCGCCCAAGCTTGCTGCGCTGAAAGAGATGCAGGCCGATGTGCTGCTGACCAGCAATACCGGCTGCGCCCTGCATTTTGGCAACGCCATACACGCCGCCGGGCTATCCACCCAGGTCATGCATCCGGCCGAATGGCTTAGCCAGCAGCTGACATGAATCAAACCGACAGGCTGGACGAGGCGACCACTTTAGGCTGAAATAGGTCTATCGAGAACATTGCGGCACCGCTCTGGTTTACGAGTAGACAAGCAGCCAGTGCCGTAGGAGCAACATCATGACACAACGAGATTACAGCCCGGTCGACCAACTCTTCATCAACCTGGATCAGGGCATCCGTACCCTGTTTGGCAAACCCAAAATCACCGAGCGGTACAATCCGGCCGAAAACATCGAAGAAACCGAAATGACAGATGCAGTCAGGGACCACACGGCACGCCTGATGCGCATCAATCACACCGGCGAAGTCTGTGCCCAGGCGTTGTATCAGGGCCAGGCGCTGACCGCCAAGCTGCCACAGGTACGCGACAATATGGAAAGGGCCGCCGCCGAGGAAAACGACCATCTCGACTGGTGTGAATCGCGCCTCAAGGAACTGGGCAACCGCACCAGTTACCTGAATCCGTTCTGGTATGTCAGCTCATTTGCGATCGGCGCAGCGGCCGGACTGGCCGGCGACAAATGGAGCCTGGGTTTTGTCGGCGAAACCGAGCGCCAGGTGGAAGGCCATCTGGAAGGGCATTTGCAACAGGTGCCGGAAACCGACCAGAAAACCCGCGCCATCCTGGAGCAGATGAAAATCGACGAAATCGAACATGGCAACACCGCTATGCGCAACGGTGGCGCGCAGCTGCCGGCGCCGATCAAGCTGGCCATGAAAATCACCTCAAAGTTCATGACCGGCAGCGTCTACTACCTGTAACGGATTACCGTAAGGGCAGGGCGGTATAGCCTATTTGTGGTAATACTGGCTCAGCTCGTGCACGGCCTGAATCATCACGGCCGGGTGCTCCGGGTCAATCTCCGGATGAATGCCGTGCCCCAGGTTGAACACATGCCCGGAACCCTTGCCATAACTTTCCAGAATACTGGCAACTTCTTCGCGGATCCTTTCGGGAGAGGCGTACAAAATGCTCGGGTCCATATTGCCCTGCAGTGCGACCCGGTTACTGACCATTCTGCGCGCGTCACCGATGTTGATGGTCCAGTCGACCCCCAGCGCATCACAGCCGGTATCGGCCATCTGATTCAGCCACATGGAGCCGCCCTTGGTGAACAGGATCACCGGTACCTTGCGGCCTTCGGCCTCGCGCGTCAGGCCATCCACAATGCGTTGCATGTAATCCAGCGAAAAGAGCTTGTAATCGCGCGGCGTCAGCACACCGCCCCAGGTATCGAAGATCATCACCGCCTGCGCACCGGCTGCAATCTGGGCGTTCAGATAGCTGGTCACCGAGTCGGCAACCTTGGTCAGCAGTTGATGCATGAGGTCAGGACGGTCAAACATCATACCTTTGACCTTGGCGTAATTCTTGGTACTGCCGCCTTCCACCATGTAGGTGGCCAGCGTCCACGGGCTGCCGGAAAAACCGATCAACGGCACGCGGCCCTGCAAATCGCGGCGGATGGTGCGTACCGCATCCATGACATAACGCAGTTCCTGTTCCGGGTCGGGTACACCCAGTGCGGCAACTGCTGCTTCGTCCTGCACCGGCCTTTCAAAACGTGGGCCTTCGCCGGTTTCAAAATACAGGCCGAGCCCCATGGCATCGGGGATGGTCAGAATATCGGAAAACAGGATAGCGGCATCCAGCGGATAACGCTCCAGCGGCTGTAAGGTCACTTCACAGGCCAGTTCGGGATTCTTGCACAAATCCATGAAGCTGCCGGCTTTGGCGCGAGTGGCGCGGTATTCCGGCAGGTAACGTCCGGCCTGACGCATCATCCACACCGGCGTCATGTCAACCGGCTCGCGCAGCAAGGCTCTTAAAAAGCGGTCATTTTGTAGTTCAGCCACCAACAGCTCCTCATTGTGAAAATCACCACCGAGTATACGCAGATCACAGCGATCGTAAATTGATCACGCCAAGCGGAGAGTAGTGATGAAGCTTCGTTATTATTGTTACCGCGCGAAGGGCGCGAAAATCGGCCAGCGATCATCGCCCCTTCGCGTGGATGTATTTATCTTGGCAGCTCGGAACTGCCCATCAAATACTGGTCAACCGTTCTGGCACACTGGCGACCTTCGCGGATAGCCCAGACCACCAGCGACTGGCCACGGCGCATGTCACCGGCGGCAAACACACCCGGGATCGATGTAGCATAGGCATTGTCGCCCTCGGTATCGGCCTTAACGTTGCCGCGGCTGTCGAGTTCAACATCCAGCTCCTGCAACATGCCTTCGTGCACCGGATGCACAAAGCCCATCGCCAGTGTCACCAGGTCGGCCTGGATCTCGAATTCCGAGCCTTCAACCTCGCTCATCTGCCAGGCGCCGTGCTCGTCCTTGTTCCATGCGACCTGCACGCAGGTGGCCGATTTAACATTGCCGTTGCCATCGTCATTAAAGCGTTTGGTGGCGACACACCACTGGCGCTCACAACCTTCTTCCTGGGAACTGGAAGTGCGCATCTTGTTCGGCCAGTACGGCCAGACGCGACCCTTGTCTTCCTGTTCCGGCGGCTTTGGCATGATCTCGATCTGCGTGACCGAGGCAGCGCCGTGGCGGTTGGAGGTGCCGATGCAGTCCGAACCGGTATCGCCACCACCGATGACCAGCACATGCTTGTCTTTGGCGCTGATGAGTTTGGTTTCGGCACCCTCGATGCCCTGTACCACCTTGGTGTTGGCGCGCAAAAACTCCATCGCAAAATACACGCCATTGAGTTCACGGCCCGGCACCGGCAGGTCGCGCGGCTTTTCCGAACCACCGGTCAGCACGACAGCATCGAATTCATCCATCAGTTTGGCCGCCGGCAAGTCCACACCGACATTGACGTTGGTGTGAAATTCGACGCCTTCGGCGCGCATCTGGCCCATACGGCGGTCGATGAGTTTTTTATCGAGCTTGAAGTCGGGAATGCCGAAGCGCACCAGCCCGCCGATACGTTCCTGGCGTTCGTAAACCACCACGCTGTGGCCGGCGCGTGCTAGCTGCTGGGCGCAGGCCATGCCGGCCGGGCCGGAGCCGACCACCGCCACCTGCTTGCCGGTTTTGTGCTCGGCAATCTGCGGCTCAATCCAGCCTTCTTCCCAACCCTTGTCGACGATCGCGCACTCGATGGTCTTGATCGACACCGGTGCGTTATCGAGATTCAACGTGCAGGCTTCCTGACACGGCGCCGGGCAGATGCGGCCGGTGACTTCCGGGAAGTTGTTGGTGGAATGCAGCACATCGAGCGCTTCGCGCCAGTGGCCACGGTACACCAGATCATTCCAGTCGGGAATGATGTTGTTGACCGGACAGCCGTTGTGGCAGTACGGAATGCCGCAATCCATGCAACGCGCACCCTGATTGCTGACTTCCTCATCCGACAAGTCGATAACAAACTCGTTGTAATGATTGACCCGATCAGCCACCGGTGCGTACTGGCGGTCCTGACGTTCAATTTCCATAAATCCTGTTGGCTTACCCATGATCTGCGCTCCCGTTATGCTGCTGTTGCTGATTTCTGCTGCGACTGCATTTCCAGCAGGGCGCGTCGATAATCAACCGGCATGACTTTGACGAACTTCGGCAACCAGGCCTCCCAGTTATCGAGGATGGTGCGAGCAACATCGGAATTGGTGTAATGCAGGTGCTTTTCGATCAGCTGTTTCAGACGGATCGCGTCAAAACGGGTCATGTCATGACTGACGTCCACCTTGCCGTGCGTCTCCAGATCGCCGCCCTGATGATCCAGCGCCTCGAGTGCATCGTCTTCCTCGGCGATCGGCTCCAGCGCGACCTGGGCCAGGTTACAGCGCTGTTCGAAATCGCCGTTCTGGTCCAGCACGTAGGCGATGCCGCCCGACATACCAGCCGCGAAGTTGCGTCCGGTCGGGCCGAGACAGACGACGATGCCGCCGGTCATGTACTCACAACCGTGATCGCCAAGACCTTCAACCACCGCGGTGGCGCCGGAATTGCGCACGGCAAAACGTTCGCCGCCGACACCGCGGAAGTAACATTCGCCGGCGATGGCGCCATACAGCACGGTGTTGCCGACGATGATATTGTCCTCGGCCTTGCCAATCTTGGATTCCGGCGGCGGCATGATCACCAGACGACCACCGGACAGACCTTTACCGACATAGTCGTTGCCTTCGCCCTGCAGCTCGATGCTGACGCCACGCGCCACCCAAGCGCCGAACGACTGGCCGGCCGTGCCTTTCGCCTTGATGCTGATGGTGTCTTCCGGCAGACCGGCAAAGCCGTAACGCTCGGCGACACGACCCGACAGCATGGTGCCGAAGGTGCGATTGTAGTTGTGGATGTCCACACTGATCTGCACCGGCTTACCGTTCTCCAATGCCGGCTGCGCCTGCTTGATGAGCTCGTTGTCCAGCGCCTGGTCCAGACCGTGATCCTGCGTGGCACTGCAATAGACTTTTTCATCCGGCCCGGCTTCCGGCTTGTGAAACAAGCGGCTGAAATCCAGGCCATTGGCTTTCCAGTGACCCAGTGCCTTGCGTACATCGAGCCGGTCACGCTGGCCGATCATTTCGTTCATACTGCGGAAGCCGAGTTTGGCCATCAGCTTGCGCACTTCCTCGGCGACAAAGAAGAAGTAGTTGACCACATGCTCCGGCTTGCCGGTAAAGCGCCTGCGCAGTTCCGGATCCTGGGTGGCGACGCCAACCGGGCAAGTGTTGAGATGGCATTTGCGCATCATGATGCAACCTTCAACAATCAGCGGCGCGGTGGCGAAACCGAATTCATCTGCGCCGAGCAGGGCGCCGATGACGACATCACGACCGGTGCGCAAACCGCCATCGACCTGCACCGCAATGCGGTCGCGCAGCTTGTTCATGACCAGCGTCTGGTGAGTCTCGGCCAGGCCGATTTCCCACGGCGAACCGGCGTGTTTGATCGAGGTCAGCGGCGACGCGCCGGTACCGCCGTCGTAACCGGCGATGGTGACATGATCGGCATGCGCCTTGGACACACCCGCGGCAACGGTGCCGACACCCACTTCCGATACCAGCTTGACCGAAATGCGTGCCGCCGGGTTGACGTTTTTCAGGTCGTGGATCAGCTGTGCCAGATCCTCGATCGAATAAATGTCGTGATGTGGCGGCGGTGAAATCAGGCCGACACCCGGGGTCGAATGACGCACACGTGCGATCACCGAGTTGACCTTATGGCCCGGCAGCTGGCCGCCTTCTCCCGGCTTGGCGCCTTGCGCCATCTTGATCTGGATATCGTCGGCATTGACCAGGTATTCTGTGGTCACGCCAAAACGACCGGACGCCACCTGTTTGATGGCCGAACGTTTCGGGTTCATGCTGCCGTCTTCCAGCGGCGTGAAACGCTCCGGCTCCTCGCCGCCTTCGCCGGTGTTCGACTTACCGCCGATCTGGTTCATCGCTACGGCGAGGGTAGAGTGCGCCTCGTAGGAAATACTGCCGAACGACATCGCGCCAGTGGCGAAACGCTTGACGATTTCCTTGGCTGGCTCGACTTCGTCGAGCGGGATTTCGGTTTCGGCAAACTTCAGGTCAAACAGGCCACGGAAAGTGAGCAAGCGTTCACTTTGATCATTGATGAGCTTGGTAAATTCATCGTAGGTACGCGCATCGTTACTGCGACAGGCGTGCTGCAACTTGGCGATGCTGTCGGGTGTCCAGACGTGGTCCTCGCCACGGATGCGATAGGCGTAGTCGCCACCGACATCCAGATGTTTGGCATAGACCGGGTTGTTGCCAAAAGCGTTACGATGCCAGCGCACGGACTCCTCGGCCACCTGCTCCAGGCCAATGCCTTCGACAGTAGTCACGGTGCCGGTGAAATATTCGGCCAGGAATTCGCTCGACAGTCCGACCGCATCAAAAATCTGCGCACCACAATACGACTGGTAAGTCGAGATACCCATTTTTGACATGACCTTGTGCAAACCCTTGCCAACCGCCTTGATGTAACGTTTCTGGGCTTCCTCAAGGCTCAGATCGGCATCGATCTCTTTACGTGTCGCGGCAATGGTCTCGAACGCCAGATACGGGTTTACCGCTTCCGCGCCATAACCTGCCAGCGTAGCGAAGTGGTGCACTTCCAGTGCGGCGCCGGTTTCGATCACCAGGCCGGTTTCGGTGCGCAGGCCCTGACGAATCAGATGATGGTGTACCGCCGAAGTCGCCAGCAGGGCCGGGATCGCAATATGATCCTGGTCGAGTTTGCGGTCCGACAGGATCAGAATGTTGTTGCCTTCCTTGACCGCCATCTCGGCGGCCTGCTGCAGCGCATGCAACGCATCGGCCATGCCGCCGGCTCCCAGGTCGGCACTGTAGCAAATGTTTAAGGTCTTGGTGCAGAAAGCGCCATCCAGTGTCTCGTTGATGTGACGCACCTTTTCCAGGTCATCGTTGCTCAACACCGGCTGGTTCATTTCCAGGCGCTTGTTGCTGCCGCCATCATGGATGCCGAGCAGGTTGGGGCGCGGACCGATCAGGGTCACCAGCGACATGACGATCTCTTCACGAATCGGGTCGATCGGCGGGTTGGTGACCTGGGCAAAATTCTGCTTGAAATAGGTGCTCAGGTGCTTGGCCTGGTTGGACAAGACTGACGGCGGGTTATCCGCACCCATCGAACCAATACCTTCCTGGCCGGTCAGCATCATTGGCGTGAGCAGGAACTTGATGTCTTCCTGGGTGTAACCGAACGCCTGTTGGCGGTCGAGCAGGGTGCTGGCGTCCGGCGACATCGGCGCAACTTCAGCCGGCAGTTTATGCAGCTTGATCTGCGTGTTATCAAGCCATTCCTGGTACGGCTTGGCTGCCGCCAGTTCAGCCTTAAGTTCAGCATCATCGATGATGCGGCCCTGTTCCATATCGATGAGGAACATTTTGCCGGGCTGCAAACGCCATTTGCGCACAATTTTTTCTTCCGGAATCTCGAGCACACCCATTTCGGACGCCATCACCACCAAGCCGTCATCGGTAATCAGATAACGCGCCGGACGCAGGCCGTTACGGTCAAGCGTGGCGCCGATCTGGCGGCCATCGGTAAAGGCCACCGCAGCCGGACCATCCCAGGGCTCCATGAGCGCCGCATGGTATTCGTAAAAGGCCCTGCGATCTTGGGACATCAGCGGATTGCCGGCCCAGGCTTCCGGAATCAACATCATCATGGCGTGCGACAGCGAATAGCCACCGGCGACCAGCAGTTCCAGGGCATTGTCGAAGCAGGCCGAGTCGGACTGGCCTTCAGGAATCAGCGGCCAGATCTTGTCGAGATCATCGCCGAGAATGTCCGACGCCATCGACTGACGACGCGCCGCCATCCAGTTGACGTTGCCGCGCAAGGTATTGATTTCACCGTTGTGCGCAATCATGCGGAACGGGTGTGCCAGATCCCAGGTCGGGAAGGTGTTGGTGGAGAAACGCTGGTGCACCAGCGCCAAGGCGGAAACCAGGCGTTCGTCCTTGAGATCGGCGTAGTATTCGCCCACCTGGACCGCCAGCAGCATGCCTTTGTAAACCAGCGTGCGCGATGACATGGACGTGAAGTAGAAAGTGTCCTTGCCTGGCATGTCCTTGCTGTCGATGCAATGCTCGATCTGCTTGCGGATGACGAACAGCTTGCGCTCGAAATCATCCTGATTCGCGCAATCGTCACTGGCAGCAATGAAAATCTGGCGGATCACTGGTTCGGTCGGCAACACGCTGTAACCCAGGCCGGAATTGTCAACCGGCACGTCGCGCCAGCCGATGATCTGCTGGCCTTCTTCGGTAACAAACCCCTCGATGCATTGTTCGCACAGCTGCCGGTCAGCGGCGTCACGCGGCAGGAAAATCATACCAACGGCATAGCGACCTTCCGGCGGCAACTCAAAATCCAGCACGGCACGGAAAAACGCATCCGGAATCTGCAGCAACAAACCGGCGCCGTCGCCGGCTTTCGGGTCGGCGCCCACAGCGCCACGATGTGTCAGGCGCTCGAGAATCGTCAAACCCTGGGCAACGATTGCGTGACTTTTCTTACCCTCGATGTGGGCGACAAAGCCAACACCGCAGGCATCATGCTCATTAGCAGGATCGTACAGACCTTGTCTGGACGGCAAGGAACCATGACTCATTGCTGCAAACCTCATGCATACTCTTCACGTCAATGGATACTGATAGCCAATGACGAAAAAATCAAAAGTTAAGGATATGGCGTTAACCGGTAACGCCCGAGTTTTTACCTGGCGACAGCCGCCGATCGGCAAACTGCGTTCGGACAGAACCGCTTAGGATAACGGAGAAGCGCTTTTTGCACCAGACCCGGGCTTTATTTTGCTTGCAGCAAATCGCGCACTGAGGCCACACTCCTGGGCCAGGGCTTGATGTTTTTCAATGACTTGGGCAATCCTGGCACAGCCGCCAGGGCTGTCTCACGACTCGGGTAATTACCGTACAACAGGGCAAAAAGCACCGCGCCATTGCGGCGATATCTGAGCATAACCAGGTCACCCCTGAGATTGTGGCGTTTTACAAATTCGCGAATGCCGGCCTCGCGGCTAACGGCCAGCAACTGCAGGCTGAAATGACTGTCCGGCTGGTCCAGCAGCCATTCTGTTGATTTGTAGCCGTCCGGCACTGCTGCTGCAACCACATCACTGGTGCTGACGACCACATCATTTGGCCCGGACGGCGTCATATCGGCCGTGGAACGGACTTTCAGCTTCGGTGTTTCAGGTTCTGCCTGACTAGCAGTGACTTCTGCAGCCGCCTTCGGCGTTGGCTGGTCCGTTGCCTCAGTGACCTTCTCTTCAACTGCCGCGGGTTCTGGAGTGGTCAGTGCTGCAGTTGTTTCTGCTGGAGCAGCTACTGCAGTCTCAGCCGCGAGTTCCGGAGATACCGGTTCGACGGCATCAGCAGAACTGAATGCCGGTTTGTCAAACTTGCGCGGATCATGATTGGCCAGCTCCATTGATAACGGCAACTGCTCACTGCCGGAACCAATCTGCGGCGTGATGATTTCCTCGCTCTCGGCAACCGAGGCCACCGTGTCGAGTTCTTCTGCCGGCATCGCATCGAGCCGCAGCTCAGGCGCCTGTTCCCGCGGTGGAATCACCAGGGTTTGCAAATCCGCCGTATCACTCGCCTGCGCATCGTCCTGGCTGATGAAATTATTGATCTCGTCCTGATAATAGAAAATGGCGCCAGCCAGCAGCAGGAAGCCCAGAATCGAGGCCAGTAAGAACGGTTTCAACCAGCTTTCTTTCGCTGGTGCATCAGCTCCGGTTTCATGAGTCATGAAGCTGGCAAACTGTATCTGCCAGAGCACCTGGCCGGGGTTGCCGCCCGAATCCCGGTAGAGTTGTTCAATTTGGGCGTTGCTGACTTCCGCCTGCATATTGTCTGCCTGGACATAATCGACGAAATCCCGTGTCTGCTCTTTCGTAAACGGCGGAATATCCAGCACTTGAATGGTATCTTTCAAAGACGCCAGGGCCACGGGTGACAACGGCAGCGCCAGCACATCCACCGCCGAGAACACAACCACCTTGGTGTTGCAGGCAATGGCCTGGGTGCTGAAAAAATCGGTTATCCACGACAGGCTGTCGGCCGCCAGCTGGTCGGCATCATCCAGCAGCAACAACAGGGTTTTGTTGCGCTCGGCCAGCTTGCAAAACTGCTCTTCGAGCAGGGCATCGGAAAGTTCACTGTGGCTGTCCAGCCCGGATATCTCCGCCAGGGCGCGGCGCAGCTCATTGATACCCGCCAACGGCACGCCACTGATCAGACTCACGGTATGCTGATCCGCCATGATGTCGGCAAGATGCCGCGCCAGCCGCGTTTTGCCGGAACCTTCCCGGGCCTGCACAAACGGGATCAGCCCGGTATTGGCCAGCAGGTGGCGGATTAAATCGAGCCGTTGACTGAGATCGGCTGTCAGAAAATAGTCTGACTTCGCTTTGCTGTTGAGACTGTCCTGTTCAGTTGTAGTCATCGAGTGTTTCTTGCAATACGGCGGGATCAAAATCGCCGGTTACCAGAGATTGCCCTATTCCTTTCATTAACACCAGACGCAAACGCCCGTCCATCACTTTTTTATCCACCGCCATGAGTTCGAGAAAACGCTGACTGTCGATCTCTGCCGGCGGCCTGATTGGCAGGCCGGCTTTGCTGATCAGTGCTTCGATACGCTGCACATCTGCCGGTTGCAACCAACCGAGGCGTTGCGACATACGTGCTGCCATGCACATGCCGGCGCCTATTGCTTCACCATGCAGCCATTCACCATAACCCATACCGGTCTCGATCGCATGACCGAAAGTATGGCCCAGATTCAACAGCGCGCGTTGGCCGGCCTCTTTTTCATCGGCAGCAACCACGTCGGCCTTGTCCTGACAGGAGCGCTCGATGGCATAGGCCAGTACCTGCATGTCACGCGCACACAACAACTCGATGTTGTTCTCGAGCCAGCTGAAAAACTCGGCGTCATTGATCAAACCGTATTTGATGACTTCCGCCAGGCCTGCAGACAATTGCCGGTCGTCCAGCGTAGTGAGCGTGGCGGTATCGGCGATGACGCATCTGGGCTGATGAAACGCCCCGATCATATTTTTACCAAGCGGGTGATTAACGCCGGTCTTGCCACCTACGGAGGAATCGACCTGTGCCAGCAAGGTGGTCGGAATCTGGATAAAGTCCACACCGCGTTGATAACAGGCCGCAGCAAAGCCGGTCATGTCACCGACCACACCACCACCAAGGGCGATCAAGGTACAGCCGCGGTCAAAATGTTTCTGCAATAAGGTAGAAAAAATCTGGTCAAGCGTCTCAATGGTTTTGTATTGCTCACCATCTGGCAGAATGACGGCTTCGACCCTGCAACCCGAGAGTGCATTTTGCACCGTCTCAAGATACAACGGTGCCACAGTCGTGTTGCTGACGATCAATACCTGTTTTGACTTGATGTGGCGGTGATAAATTTCCCCGTCACCAAGCAGATTTTCACCGATATAAATCGGATAAGAACGATCACCCAGGTCTACCAGTAGTTTGCGCGCTGTCTCCAACATGCATCAGTTCTCGTCAAAATATTGCACGATTTCTTTGGTGACACTGGCAGCGCTTCTTTTTTCTGTCGTCACCACCAGGTCGGCCACTTCCCGGTACAGGGGCTCGCGCACCTCCATGAGTTGCTCCAGGGTGGCCCTGGGATCATCCGTCTGAATCAGAGGACGCGCCTTGTCATGAATGGTTCTTTCGTACTGCTGATCCGGCGAACAATGCAGATACACCACAAAACCGCGCGAGGCGAGAAAGTTAGCCGTTTCCGGAATGGTCACAGCGCCACCACCGGTAGCCAGAACGATATTATCTTCCTGGGTGAGCTCTTCTATCACTTTAGATTCGCGCTTGCGAAAACCCGCTTCACCCTCGTATTCAAAAATGGTCGCAATATCAACGCCGGTGCGCTCGCGAATCACGTTGTCGCTGTCGATAAAATTCAGGCCCAGTGTCGAGGCAAGTTGTTTTCCGATTGTGCTTTTCCCGGCCCCCATGGGGCCGATAAGAAATACTTTAGTTGGACGTTTCATGTCCGCAATGATACGACAGACAAAAAAAACCGGCTACGGGTATTCCCGTAACCGGCTTAATTAATTTCTTTATCGTTATACTAGTTAAGCGTCAGAGTTTCCTTGAGAATCTTGGGGGTTACGAAGATCAATAGCTCGCTGTTTTCGTCATTGACCTGTTCTTGTTTGAACATGAAGCCGACGTAAGGCAGATCACCGAAAAACGGCACTCGATTAGTATTGTTTGTTTTGGTGCGTTCAAACACACCACCCAACACAACGGTCTCACCATTATCAACCAGCACCGTGGTCTGGATTTCACGCGTATCCACCGGTGGAACATTTAATACAGCTCGAGAAAAGTCCGGGCTATCCTTGGAAATCACAAGATCCATTTTCACACGATCATCTGGCGTAATGTGTGGGGTCACATCCAGTTGCAATACAGCCTCCTTGAAAGACACCGTAGTTGCACCACTTGAGGAAGCCTCTTGATAGGGAATCTCCACACCCTGCTTGATGGTCGCCCGGCTCTGGTCAGCGGTAATTAGGCGCGGACTGGAAATGATCTCTCCCTTACCTTCCTGCTGCATTGCGGTCAATTCCAGTGACAAAACATGTGAACCAACACGCGCCAGCACAAGGTCAATCGCACCACCACTGCCTTGTGCCAAAGTCTGTGGCAAGTTCACAAGTAAGTCACCGGCAAGGGCGCCACTAACATCCAGTGTGGAATTGCCCAGGATGCCTTCCTTGAAAGGCTCATCAAGGCTGGCCCCCAATCTGGCACCAATATCCTTGGCATAATCATTATTGGCAACCACAATGCGCGATTCAATCATCACCTGTGGAACCGGCACATCCAGCTGAGCGATCAGTTCACGGATATTGGCCAGACGTTCCGCTGTTTCCATAATCAACAAGCTGTTGGTTCTGGTATCTACCGTGATCTCACCCCTGGATGACAATAAATTAACAGTCGATGCGCTTGAAGAACTCGCCGATACCGGATCACGGGACGTACTGCTTACGGTACCCGTATCTACTCCACTGGATCGTAACAACTGCGCAACATCTTCGGCATTCGAATAGTTGATGCGCACGATTTCCATACGTAGCGGGGCTAGCTCCTCAATCTGTTTTTGCGATTCGAGTTCATCCTTTTCCCATTTTGTGATTTCCTGGGTCGGCGCGATGAGAACAACGTTTTCATTCTTGCGCATGGATAGACCTTTGGTTTTGAGGATGATATCTAGCGCCTGGTCCCAGGGAACGTTTTTGAGTCTCAGCGTCAGATTTCCACTCACTGAATCACTGACTACCATATTTAACTCAGTAAAATCGGCCAACAATTGCAATACCGAGCGTACCTCAATGTCCTGGAAATTCAGCGATAATCGCTCACCACTAAATACGCGCCTCTCCTGCTGAAGTTTTTCCAGTTCCTGGCGAGTCAACGGCCGCACTTCGAGCACATAGGAATCGTCCAGCTGATAAGCAAGATGATCATAGTCACCAATCGCGACTATTTCGATACGCACATTGTTACCACTTGAGCGGGTTTCAATGCTTTGCACTGGCGTGGCAAAATCAGACACATCCAGCTTGCGCGCCAGCTCTTCCGGCAATCTGGTTTCAATCACTTCAAGCACCAGATTACCACCTTCCGAACGCATATCCACCACAGCATTCGGATCCGACAGTTTGACAATAACCTCACCCTTACCATCGTCACCTCGACGAAAATCAATGGCAGCGATATTGCTGCTGCTATCCGTCATCAAAGAAGCCTCTGCAGTCTGCTGTGTATTAACCGTAGCGGCACCGGCACCGGCACCACCACCGATATTGACGACAATTCGATTGTCATCGGTTTTGATTTCATGTTTTACGGCAGAAACCAGATTTAACACAACACGGGTCTTGTTACCGGCCTGGATCGCAGTCACCGAGCGCGCCATACCGACGCCGATAGTCTGGGTTTTCTTCTGCAATGCACTTTCTGTATTCTCAAGATCAATCGCGATACGCGCCGGATTATCCGTTGAAAAACTGGCCGGCATTTCAATCGGGTCCTGTAGCGTAAGCACAACCTGCACACTGTTGCCTGGCAAGGCAGAATAACTGATGTCTTGCAAGGTATTGGCTATCGCTTGAAGAGGCAGAATCAGGACAATCGCCAATATGGCGAAAAGTTTCCGTGAAAGCCCTGACGCGGAAAAATTTACTCTAGTCATTCTATAGTCCTCGGTTTCATTCCTCTCCAAGAGCCAGTGTCGCCTGACGCTCGATATAGCCACCCTGACCGTCCTGGATGATTTCGGTCAACTCCACCTTTTCTTCAAATATGCGATCAATCCTGCCGTAATTTTGCCCCATGTGATTTCCAGGCTTGACCCGATAAATCGTGCCATCATTGGTCTTGATCAGTCCCCAGGTAGACTCGCCCTGCCCAAGGGTGCCTACCATACGCAAAGAGTCCAGCGGAAAGGCTTCCAGCTCTTCCTTGCGGCGATTGAAATCCGGCATCAGGCCATTGGAAGCCACAGTGCTGCTTTGCGTTTCTTCTGCCTGTTCCGGTGCAAACGGGTTTCGCAACGATGCAGATAAATACGTGTGTGTTTCGACTTCCTTGATCTCCGGTAACGGCTCAATACGGCCAGGCGGCCTCTGCTTGACCTCTTCAACAAAAGCACGCAGATCACTCATGTCATTACTGGAACAGGCAACCAGCAGAGAACTCAACAAAATGGGTACAAATACACGAGTTTTCATTGGCCGGCATCCTCGTCGAGATAACGATAGGTTTTGGCCGTGGCCTGTAACTGAAGCTGTTGTGATGCTGTTGGGCTGTTCCTATCGCCCCCCAAAGGAGTGATGGTAATATCATGGATAGTGACAATTCGCGGCAAAGCCGCCAATCCACTAATAAATTCACCAAATTCGTGATACTGGCCATGCACCTTGATACTGATCGGCAACTCGGCATAGAACTCTTTGGGCACTTCGCTTTGCGGCTGGAACAACTCAAACTCCAGCCCGGCCGCCAGCCCGGTCTGCGAAACGTCTACAAGCAAGTCCGCCACTTCGGTCTTGTCTGGCAATTGCCTCAACATCGCACCAAAGGTTTCCTTCATCTCCTCGAGTTGCTGTTTGTATTTTTCCAGATTGACCGCCTTGGCCTGTTTGATTTCAAAATCCTGACGCAAATCTCTTTCTTCCGCCTCGGCTCTATCCTGCTTGGCAAACTGCTCCTGAATGTCGTAATAATAAACCGCTACACCAATGCCTATGCAGAGAATCGAGACCAGAATCAGTTTTACAACCAGCGGAAACTCGCCGATGTCATTCAGATCAAGTTCGTTCAGCTCTTCCAGATTCATTGCTCATCTCCCTCTTTAACCACGGTCTGACTGGCAGATAGCTGGAAGTGGCTGAGGCCGGTATCGGTTTTATCCTTATTCTGGATGATCTTCAGGCTTGGACTATTAAGCCATTTGGTATTTTCGATATTGCGCATATAGGACGAGACGCGTGCATTCGACTGCGCCCGCCCCTCAAAGTCAACGCGGTTGCCACTCTGTACAACCTTGGTAAGAAATGCTCCTTCGGGCAAAGTCGTTACGATCTCGTCCATCAGCCACACAATCAAAGGCCGGCTACTCTGTAACTGCTGGATCACATTCATTCTAGAAAGCAGTTGTGATTTGGTTCTCTCAAGCTCATCGATTTCGCGGATTCTCTCCTCAACTGAGGCAATCTCACGCTTCAAGTAATCATTACGGCTTTTTTGATAGCGCAGGATTTCTTCATTCTGCAAATGCCAGCCACCCATCACGACTCCGGTCAAAACAACACCGGAAACCAGCATGACCAGAAAATCCTGTAACTTTTTCTTGCGTAACTCTTCACGCCATGGAAGCAGATTGATATGCGCCATCAGTCGAAACTCCTCAATGCCAGACCACACGCAATCATTAACGCAGGGGCATCATTACTCAGGCTTTGCGCCTTAACCTTAGGCGCTACTGACATATTGGCAAAAGGGTTGGCGATCGATGTCGATACGCCCAACTTGCGTTCAACCAGTTCATCAACGCCCGGTATCGAGGAGCTGCCACCAGCCATGACGATCATGTCGACCTCACTGAAAGCACTGGCCGAATAGAAAAACTGCAGTGAACGGCTGACCTGCTGCACCATAGCTTCCTTGAACGGGTCAAGTACTTCCGGAATGTAATTGTCCGGCAAGCCACCCTGGCGTTTGGCCATGCCGGCCTCTTCATTGGACAAGCCGTAGCGACGCTGGATTTCCTCGGTCAACTGCTTGCCGCCGAAGTTCTGTTCACGTGTATAAATGATACGGCCATCGTGCAATACATTGAGTGTTGTGGTTGTGGCACCAACATCGGCAATGGCGACGGTCAGTTCCTTGCCACCATCCGGCCATTGACTGGCCAGCTGGACACAGGCGTTTTCCATTGCATAGGCTTCGACGTCCACGATAGCCGCCTTCAGTCCGGCCAGCTCCAGCGCGGCTACACGGTCGTCGACATTTTCACTACGAGAAGCTGCCAGCAGCACATCGACCATTTCGGCATTCTTGTCGGACGGACCCAGCACTTCATAATCGAGATTGACTTCTTCCAGCGGATACGGAATATATTGATCCGCTTCCAACTGGATCTGGGCGTCCATTTCCTTGTCAGAAAGGGAAGCAGGCATGGAGATGATTTTGGTGATCACGGCGGAACCGGCCACGGCAACCGCAGCGCGTTTGGCCTTGCTACCGGAACGCTTGAGTACGTTTTTTACCGCCTGACCAACAGCGTCGACGTCAGCGATATTTTTTTCGACCACAGAATCCGCCGGTAATGGCTCAACACCATAACTTTCGACCCGATACTGCATGCCATTGCGTCCACCACTGGTCTGGCTCAGCTCCAGCAATTTGACTGCAGTTGAGCTGATATCCAGCCCCAACATGGAAGATGATTTTCGACCAAACAGGAACATGAATTTCCCTTTGTAATTTCCTTGCGTTAGACGCAATTCTTAGAATTTTACTTAAGTTCGATGACTAACTATATAGCAATAAATGGAATTTTGTGAAACATTTTTCAAAAATTGCTAAGTCGCGCAATGTGCTTCTGCTAGTATAGCGACGCGCATTTTTAAAACTTTAACTCTTATGCCTGAAAAAGCCCTATGAAGCGCCTCGCCAAACTGATAAAAATTTTTCTGCTGCTTGGAATCTTTGGCGCTGCGCTGGCCGCAATCGCAATTGGCGGCGTCTACTTTTACCTAAAGCCCAATTTGCCATCTATTGATAGTCTGAAAGATGTACAACTTCAAGTCCCGCTCAGGATTTATTCCAAAGATGGGTTGTTGATCTCAGAATACGGGGAAAAAAGGCGCATTCCACTGACATTCAACGATTTTCCGGTGCGTCTGCGCCAGGCGTTTCTGGCCGCCGAAGACGATCGTTTTTACGAACATCCTGGCGTCGATTACCAGGGTTTAATGCGCGCCGCAGTACAGTTGGCATTGACCGGTAAAAAGAAACAGGGCGGCAGCACCATCACCATGCAGGTCGCGCGCAATTTCTTCTTGAGCAAAAAGAAAACCTATTTACGCAAGATCAATGAAATTTTCCTGGCGCTGAAAATTGATCGAGAGCTCAGTAAGGAAGACGTACTGACACTGTACCTCAACAAGATCTATCTAGGACATCGCGCTTACGGCGTCGGCGCCGCCGCCCAGGTTTATTATGGAAAAACGGTTAGAGAGCTGACCTTGCCGGAAATCGCCATGATCGCCGGCCTGCCGAAAGCGCCCTCCAGTTACAACCCGATCACCAATCCGCAGCGTGCCGTCATCCGACGCAATTACGTACTCGACCGCATGCTGGAACTTGGCATGATCAACAGCAGCGAGCATCAACTGGCCAGAATTGCCGAAGTCACTGCAGCGCCACACGCCGCCAACATTGAACTCGATGCGCCTTATGTGGCCGAAATGGTGCGCTCCAGGCTGTTTGAACAATATGGCGCCGATACCTATACCGGCGGCTTTTCGGCATACACCACGATTGATTCGCGCCTGCAAAACCAGGCTGTCACCGCCTTGCGCCAGGCAATCAATGATTACGACAAACGACATGGTTATCGCGGCATCGGTGAACAGCTGGATGCCGCCATCATCACCGATACACAAGCCATGGATGAAGTCCTCAAGCGTACATCCCGAATTGGCAACCTGAAACCCGCCATCGTCACCAACGTCAACGAAAAGGACATTAACGTTTATCTCGGCGATGGCGAGTCGATTCTCATCGAATGGCCCGGACTGGAATGGGCACGCTCCTACATCGATGAAGATCATCGCGGACCAGCACCCAAAACGGCTGCTGAAATCGTCACGCCGGCCGCACTGGTGCAGGTACTGCAGGAAACCTCTACGGACGAGCAAGGCAACAACTCTGTCAGCTGGCGGCTGGCGCAGATCCCGCAGGTCAGTGGCGCCCTGGTGTCCATCGACCCGAACAACGGCGCCATCAACAGCCTGGTCGGCGGTTATGATTTTTACCAGACCAAGTTCAATCGCATCACTCAGGCCAAACGCCAGCCCGGCTCGGGCTTCAAGGCGTTTATCTATTCGGCAGCTCTGGAAAACGGCTTTACCGCCGCCAGTCTGATCAACGACGCGCCGGTGGTGTTTGAGGACTCCGGCCTGGAAGTCGCATGGCGACCGGAAAACTACAGCGGCAAATTTTTTGGTCCGACCCGTTTGCGTTATGCGTTAACCAAATCCCGCAACCTGGTCTCTATTCGCCTGCTGCGCAGCATGGGGATCAGCAATGCCATTGAGCACATCACCAAATTCGGTTTTGACCCCGACCAGTTACCGCGTGATTTGTCACTAGCGCTGGGCAGCGCCAACGTCACACCGTTACAGATGGCGCGCGGTTATGCCGTGCTTGCCAACGGCGGTTATCTGATCGAGCCATACCTGCTGACCCGAATTGAGAAAAATACCGAAGGTGTGGTATTTGAGGCCAACCCGAAAATTGTGTGTCAGGATTGCGAGCAGGTCGAAAGTGCGGAAACAACAGAAGCCCCGCCTGTTATCGCGGAAAACTCCGATGTCGAAACCATGGCCGCGGCCATGCCGGAAGAAGAACTTGCCAAACCGGAATACGCACCGCGCGTCATCAGTGCGGAAAACCGCTTCATCATGTATTCCATGATGCAGGATGTCATCACACGTGGTACTGCAACACGCGCCCGGGTGCTCAAGCGCAACGACCTCGCCGGTAAAACCGGCACCACCAACGACCAGCGCGACGCCTGGTTTAACGGTTACAACCAGAATATCGTCACCACCGTCTGGGTCGGTTTTGATTCCAACCAGAAACTCGGCCGTGGCGAAGTCGGCGGCCGCGCCGCCCTGCCCGCCTGGATTTCCTACATGCAGTTGGCGCTACAGGATTATCCCGCAGACCAACCGCCCAGCATGCCGGCCGGTATGGTCAGTATTCGCATCGACCCGAAAACCGGCAAGCTGGCCGCGACCGGCCAGAGAAACGCCATTTTTGAAGTGTTCCGCGCCGGCAATGCGCCGACCGAACGGGCCGAAACCGAGGTGCCCGAGATCACGGGAAGCAAATCCGGTGACAGCCCGACCATCACCGCCCCCGTCGACGAAGGCTTGTTCTAGCTTCGCCCGGCAGCAGAAATTTCGTTGCTGCAGATTTACTTGTCGCGCTGATTGATGTGGATGTAATCGCGCTTGGCCGGGCCATCATAAATCTGGCGTGGCCGGCCGATACGCTGTTTCGGATCGGCAATCATTTCCATCCAGTGCGCCACCCAGCCGGTTGTGCGGGCAATCGCGAACATCACTGTGAACATATTGCGTGGAATGCCAAGCGCGCGATAAATGATGCCTGAGTAAAAGTCCACGTTCGGATACAGCTTGCGTTTGACAAAGTACTCATCTTCCAGCGCGATCTCCTCCAGACGCAACGCCATTTCAAACATCGGATCGTCGCTGTTCACCTCGTTGAGCACCTCATGACAGACCTCGCGGATGATTTTGGCGCGCGGATCGTAGTTTTTGTAAACGCGATGACCAAAGCCCATCAGGCGGAAGGGATCATTCTTGTCCTTGGCCTTGTCGATGAATTTGCTGATATTGGATGAGTCACCGATTTCCTCCAGCATGTCGAGCACGGCTTCGTTGGCACCGCCGTGCGCCGGCCCCCACAGCGAGGCGATACCGGCGGCAATACAGGCAAACGGGTTGGCGCCCGATGAGCTGGCCAGCCTGACCGTGGATGTCGAGGCATTCTGCTCGTGGTCGGCGTGCAGGATAAACAACAAGTTGAGTGCCTTTTCGGCCACCGGACTTAACTCATAGTCTTCGCAGGGTGTGGCAAACATCATACGCAGGAAGTTGCCGACGTAGGACAGGTCATTGCGCGGATACATGATCGGCTCGCCAATATTGTGCTTGTAACTGGCCGCCGCAATTGTCGGCATCTTGGCGATCATGCGATGCGCACTGACTTCGCGGTGGCGCTCGTTATGAATGTCGATGGAGTCGTGATAGAAGGCCGATAGCGAACCGGTCACACCGACCATCATGGCCATCGGATGGGCGTCATAATGAAAGCCCTTGAAAAACTCGAGCAGCGCTTCGTTGATCATGGTGTGGTGCATGATCACACCATTGAAAGTATCCCGCTGTTCCACCGTCGGCAGCTCGCCGTAGAGTAATAAATAGGCAACTTCGAGAAAGTCGCTTTTCTCAGCCAGCTGCTCGATCGGATAACCGCGATAACGCAGAATGCCTTCATTGCCGTCGATATAGGTAATGCTGCTGTGACAGCTGGCGGTACTGACAAAACCCGGATCAAAAGTGAACATACCGGTGTCACGGTAGAGGCTGGTGATATCGATCGCCGGCGGACCTTCGGTGCCTTCACGCACTTCCAGCTCAACCTGCTTGTCCTGCAGCTCATCAACCAGTTTGATTTTTCTTGTCATACTGCCCCCTGTTTGTCGATCGACTCACAATGCCGCCAGTCGACCGAGATCTTCACGAACATAATCAACGGACTGCTGCAACATGGCAAGTTCCTGAGCATTCAGCTCAAGTTCAATAACTTCTTCCATTCCGTCATCGCCGAGTACGCATGGCACGCCCATGGCGATGTCATCATGGCCGTATTCGCCCTGCAAAATCGCCACACTCGGCAGGATGCGTTTGCGGTTGTGGCTCATCGCATCGACCATGGCGGCCACCGATGCGCCGGGCGCCACATAGGCGCTGGAATTCTTGCGCAATGCCAGAATCTCGGCGCCACCGCCGCGCGTTCTGGTGATGATCTCCTGCATTTTCTCGTCGCTGAGAAACTGACTGACGGGTATACCATTGATGGTGCAATGCCGAGGTAATGGTACCATCGTATCACCATGACCTCCCAGCACCAGCGTGGTGATGTCCATGGTGGAAAAGCCGGTGGCTTCGGCAATAAAGTTTGCCATACGTGACGCATCCAGCACACCGGCCTGGCCAAACACGCGGGAACGGTCCCAGCCGGTTTTTTTCCAGGCATGATAAGTCAGCACGTCCACCGGGTTGGACACCAGCAACAACTTGCTGTCCGGCGCAAAATCCATCACGTTTGTAAGGATACTGTCGAGAATGCCGACGTTGGCTTCCAGCACATCAGACCGTGACATGCCGGGTTTGCGTGGCAGACCGGCGGTCACCACCACCAGGTCTGCGTCTGCGAGCACACGCGGGTCTTCGCTGCCGCGCACCCGCGTGTCAAAATCAAAAAATGGCGACATCTGGCAGATATCCAGCGCCACGCCCTGGGCGACGTCCTCGCGAATATCCAGTAATGCGACCTCGCGGCAGATTTCCTTTTCCGCCAGAATCTGAGCGGTGGTTTCACCCACCCGGCCGGCACCCACAATAGCAACCTTATTCATATTCGTATCCTGCGTAAACCGTTTTCTCGGTGAAAGCGTAACTACAGGATAGTCAAACTCTGGCCATCTGGCCGAATCTCAGCGGGTTGTCACGCAACCGGCGCGACAGCATAACTGTATGAATCGTGTTGTATTTCCGGTTTCAATCAATCAGTCCAGCGGCGGGTAATGCGCCGGCCAGTCGGCACAGGCCACACCGGACTTCACCGCTGCGCGCGCCACCGCCTGGGACACCACGTCACGCAAACGCGGATCCAGTGGTTTCGGCAGGATGTACTGGGGGCCGAACTCCAGCTGCTCCAGTTCGTAGGCTTCCAGCACCTGCGGTGGCACCGGTTGATGGGTCAGATTCTTGAGCGCATGCACCGCTGCGATCTGCATGTCTTCGTTTATGCGTGAAGCGCGCACATCCAGTGCGCCGCGGAAAATAAACGGGAAGCCGAGCACGTTGTTGACCTGGTTCGGATAATCCGAACGACCGGTCGCCATGATCAGGTCAACGCGCACGCCAAAGGCGGTGGCCGGGCGAATTTCCGGCACCGGATTGGACAAAGCAAACACGATCGGCCTGGGCGCCATCGACGCCAGCATGGCTTCGGTCACCAGGTCCGGACCGGACACACCGATGAACACATCGGCATCCTGCATGGCGTCTTCGAGCGTGCGCTTGTCGGTGTCGGCGGCCACGCCGAATTTGTACGGATTGAGATCCTTGCGGCCGGTGTGAATGACGCCATTGCGGTCGATTACAAAGATATGGTCACGATGCGCCCCCATACACAGGAGCAGGCGCACGGCCGCAATGCCGGCCGCGCCGGCGCCAAGCACCACGATCGAGGAATCTTCCAGCGTCTTGCCCTGCAGTTCCAGCGCATTGAGCAAGCCGGCGGCGATGATGATGGCCGTGCCGTGTTGGTCGTCGTGGAAAACCGGGATGTCCAGCTGCTCGATCAAGGCCTGTTCGATTTCAAAACAGTGCGGAGCAGCGATGTCTTCCAGATTGATGCCGCCGAAAGTTGGCGCAATGCGGATGACGGTATCGATGAACTCCTGCGGCTTGTCGGCATTGACCTCGATATCAAACACGTCGATACCGGCAAAATGCTTGAACAGCACCGCCTTACCTTCCATGACCGGCTTGCCCGCCAGGGAACCGACCTTGCCAAGACCCAGCACGGCCGAACCGTCGGTGATCACCGCCACCAGGTTGCCCTTGCCGGTGTATTTGTAGGCATCTTCCGGATTCGCGGCGATGCGGCGTACCGGCTCGGCGACGCCCGGCGTGTACGCAAGTGCCAGATCATTCTGGGTGCGCGTTGATTTGGTTAACTCAACGCTGATTTTTCCGGGTATCGGCTCGGCATGATATTTCAACGCCGCCTGATTGATGGCCTCATCCAGATGCTGAGTGCCTTTGACTTCTGACATACCGCCTGCTCCTTAAATATAGAATGCCTAGCGCAGAATTCCGCTATATGCCGGCATTGTAAAACAGTCGCCCGCACTGGCCCACTGCTGAATCAGGATTAAATTGTTCTGGGAAAATCAAAACCAATAAAAAAGGCGCTAATAGCGCCTTTTTTATTAATCGGGAGTTGTCTCGACTCAGCGAGAGTAACGCTTGCGGAATTTGTCGACACGGCCACCGCTGTCAACGATTTTCTGCTGACCGGTATAAAAAGGATGACACGCTGAACAGACTTCGACGTGCAGTTCCTTGCCAAGGGTGGAGCCGGTGGTGAATTCGTTGCCGCAGCTGCAAACAACCTTGATTTCACTGTATTCAGGATGTGTATCCGCTTTCATGATCGTCTCGTAAAATATTCTGGTTCCGTCCGGTTTCGCCAACCGGAGTCTGAAAGGACGCGAATATTAGACAATTACGCAGCCCACATCAAGCATTAATTTGGCGCGGTCGCATCGGCCAGATGCAGCACCCGGGCCTTTCTCGGCTCAGGCTGGGTGACTTCATGGCCGCCCAGAATCTGATCGAGCGTGATGAAATGGTCATGCAAGCGGTCAAAGCTTTCCATCATCATATTGATCAGCTTGATGCAGCTGGCAAGCTCATTCGGATGGCGCTTGCGCTCCTGATCGATGCGCCATTGCAGGCGCCGCATTCTCAATTGCCGTTCCGGTGGCAGCTCGCCGATCAATTCTTCAATCAAATCAGCTCGGTAGCTCTCGAATGCGAGCGGTGAATGTTTAGCCATGTGCACCAGCTCATCAAACGAATCCATGAAATCTTCTAACCCTGGCATACCCACCTCCAGACGGCTATTTAAGTATTTGATGATAAGCTTAACATGGCTTGGCTCCAAGCCGCATGACTTAAAATCGCACACTTGATTTACGTGGAAGTTCTAGGTTACGCCTTTTGCCAATTTACAGGTAGGCCTCTAAAAGATTATTCAGAAAATGCCGTCCCAGTGCTGTCGGCACGAATCGATCCTGCTCGAAACCCAACAAGCCGGCATTTATTGCTTTTTTATTCAATGGGTTAAGAGATTCAGCCGACAGGCCGGTGGCCGCAGAAAATTGTTGCGGGCTGAATCCGGCGTTGAGCCGCAGCGCATTCATGAGGAATTCGATTCTCAGATCTTCGGCCTGCAGCCGCTTTTGCGTCGATCGATAGTGGCCGGCCTGATAATCCTGTGGATGACGTTTTTTGCTCAACCGCAGCGCCGAACCATCGGGCAAAGTGAGCTTGCCGTGCGCGCCCGCACCGATGCCGAAATAATCGCCAAAACTCCAGTAATTGAGATTGTGCCGGCAGCTTCGGCCTTCCGACGCGTAGGCGGAAACCTCATATTGTTGAAACCCGTTGTCCGCCAACAAAAGCTGACCGGCCTGCTGGATTTCCCAACTCAGCTCGTCGTCCGGCATCGCCGTTGGCGGCCGGCTGGCAAATTCGGTATTCGGCTCCAGCGTGAGCTGGTACCAGGACAGATGCGACGGCGCAAAATCGATAGCCTGCTGCAAGTCCTGCAGCGCCTGTTTGACGGTCTGACCGGGCAGGGCGAACATTAAATCGAGATTGATGTTATCAAAGCCGCTTTGTTGCGCAATGTCGATCGCGGCCCTGGCCTGACGGCTGTCGTGGATGCGACCGAGCCTGTTCAGCTGGTCATCGGCAAAACTCTGGATGCCCAGCGAAAGCCGGTTGATGCCGGCCTGGCGATACCCGGAGAAATTCACCGCATCGACGGTACCGGGATTTGCTTCCAGCGTGATTTCGATATCTGCACTGAATTCGAGCCGCTGCGCCAGCTCACCCAGCAAAGCACTATAAAAAGCCGGTGACAGTGTGCTCGGTGTACCGCCGCCAAAAAATATACTGTGCAGCTCACGAGGCCCGAACTCGTCGAGATCCTGTTGCAAATCGTCGAGCAGGGCACGCCGGTAAGCGGCCTCGTCGATCGGCTGCTTGATCGCGTGCGAGTTGAAATCGCAATACGGGCATTTGCGCACACACCAGGGAATGTGCACATACAGCGAAACGGGGTTGCGCAAAACTGTCCGCCGCGGCTAGAGATTATCCCGGGCTTTGAGATAGGCGAGTTCCGACATGCCGGACCACTTACGCGAACCCTCGAGGAACTTGCTGTAGGAGGCGTAAATCTCACGTGACTCGTCATCGCTTTCGGCCAGCTCTTTGACCACTTCGTCGGAAACCTTGCGCAACTGGCGCAGCACGTCATCCGGATACTGGTAGATTTCGACCTTGTGCTTGTTCTGCAACTGCTCCAGCGCACCCGGGTTGCGCGCCGTGTATTCGGCCAGCAGATCCTGGTTGACTACCTTGCAGGCATTCATGACGATCGACTGCAGATCCTTCGGCAGCTCTTCAAACGCCTGTTTGTTGACCATGGCCTCGAGGATGGTGCCCGGCTCGTGGAAGCCCGGATAATAGTAATACTTGGCGGCCTTGTGCAGACCAAAGGCCAAGTCGTTGTACGGACCGACCCATTCGGTCGCATCGATGGTACCGGAAGTCAAAGCGGTATAAAGATCACCGCCCGGCATGTTGACCGGCGTACCGCCGAGGCGCTTGAGCACTTCACCGCCGAGTCCCGGGATGCGCATTTTCAACCCATGCATATCCTCAAGCGAATTGATCTTGCGATTGAACCAGCCGCCCATCTGCACACCGGTATTGCCGGCCGGTGCCGGAATCAGGCCAAACGGCTCATAATGTTTTGCCCACAGCTCGTAACCGCCGCCGTAATACATCCAGCCGTTCATTTCCTGCGCGGTCATGCCAAACGGCACGGTCGAGAAAAACTGGAACAGGGCCTTTTTGCCTTTCCAGTAGTAAGCAGAGCCATGGCCCATCTCGGCGGTGCCGCGTGAGACCGCGTCGAACACCTCAAACGCAGGCACCAGTTCCTTGGCGCCATAGACCTTGACCGTGAGTCGGCCGCCGGACATTTCCCCGATCAGTTGCGCCAGCTTGTTGGCCGCCGTGCCCAGGCCCGGAAAGTTCTTTGGCCAGGTGGTCACCATTTTCCATTTAATTTTGCTTTTGGCGTGCACCGCCGGACTCATGAGCATGCCGCTGCTGACGGCAGCCGTGCCCAGACCGGCCTGTTTGAGAAAATCACGGCGTTTCATCTGAAGCTCCTGAAGTGGTTGTCACAATGCGCGCAAGCCTATCACAAAATGGCCATGGCGGCGGGTGCACCCTCAATAGACACCAACGTCGTAGTAGGAGCGCGCCAGCTTGGTCAGCGCAATCACATAAGCGGCGGTGCGAAAATCATCGATCTGGTCATTGGCCAGGCGGGCGTGAATGATTTCCTGCATCGCCTGACGCATGCTGTCGTCGAGACCGGAGCGCACCAGGTCAAACTCGTCGGCGCCCCGAATCAACTCGGTGCGCAGATAGTCCGGCACCACACCGCCAAGACTCTCCAGCGCCTGCACGATGTGGCGGCCGCGGGTTTCATCGTAACGTCTTTCCATGCGACCGAAGCGGATGTGCGACAGATTCCGGATCCACTCGAAGTAGGACACGATCACACCGCCGGCATTGACATAGGCATCGGGCAGGATGGTGACGCCTTTTTTCAGCAGGATACGGTCCGCTTCGAAAGTCACCGGACCGTTGGCGGCTTCGGCAATCAGGCGGGTCTTGATGCGATCGGCGTTTCCGGCATGAATCACGCCTTCGAGCGCGGCCGGAATCAGGATGTCACAAGCCATTTCCAGCGCCTTGTCGCCTTCGACCGAATAGTCCGCGCCGGGAAAGTCCTTCACGCCGCCGGTATTGGTCTTGTAAGAATACAGCGCATCGATTTCCAGGCCGTCCTGATTGACCACCACACCATCATGCTCGATCACGGCGATGATTTTGGCACCGTCTTCCTGCGACAGGAATTTGGCCGCGTGATAACCGACGTTGCCGAGACCCTGGATGACAATTTTTTTCCCGGCAAGGCCATCTTTCAGGCCGATGTTGCGTACCTCATCGGGATGACGGAAAAATTCCTGCAACGCGTATTGCACACCACGCCCGGTGGCCTCGGTACGACCGCGTATGCCGCCGTGTTCAACCGGTTTACCGGTAACACAGGCAATGTGGTTGATGTCTTCCGGAAACAGGTGTTTGTAGGTATCGGCAATCCAGGCCATCTCACGCTGACCGGTGCCGACGTCCGGTGCCGGCACATTCTCCGCCGGGCTCAAAAAACCTTTGCTGGCCAGCTCACGCGCGAAACGCCGGGTGATGAGCTGCAGTTCATCGCGGGTGTACTTGGTCGGGTCGATGTACAGGCCGCCCTTGGAACCGCCAAAGGGTACATCCACAATGGCGCACTTGTAGGTCATGAGCGCGGCCAGCGCCTCGACCTCGTTCTGGTCGACCGTCAATGAATAACGAATGCCACCCTTGGAGGGCTGCCGGTGAATGCTGTGCACGGCACGCCAACCGGTGAACATCTGTACCCGGCCATCCAGGTTCACCGGGAAGGTTACCTGCAACACCGAAGTACAGGGCTTTATCGCATCGGCAATGTCACGGTCCAGGCCCATGACCTCGATGGCGCGATCGACCATATGATTGACACTTTCACGAAAACTCAGACCGCTTGGAACTGCAGCAGTGGACATGCAATCAGACCTCTTGTTGTTATCCGTATCCAGGCCGTTGATGCGGCATGAACTGCATCCGGCAATGTTTACAAGCGTAGCAGTATGCCAGCGTTTCGTATCTGCTGTTCTGCGTTACAAGGCCTGCAGATTGGCATAAGACACCACCAGCCATTTGGCGCCGACGCTTTCGAAATTGACCTGCACCCGTGCCGCCGCACCCTGGCCTTCGGCATTGAGCACGACACCGGCGCCGAACTTCTGGTGTGCCACGCGCTGACCCAGTCGAAAACCGCTTTCCTGCTCGGCAAACTGCAGGCTGCCTGACGGTGAGCTGTAAGGCCTTGAAACCGAGGGCCGGGCGCGCACTTCCTCAATCACATCCGGCGGAATCTCACGCAGAAAACGTGACGGCAACGGATAGGTTTCCGAACCGTGCAAGCGCCTGGTCTCGGCATAGGTCAGGTAAAGCTGCTGCATGGCGCGCGTCATGCCGACATAACACAGCCGGCGTTCCTCTTCGAGACGTTCCGGGTCTTCCGCCGACATGCTGTGCGGAAACAGGCCTTCCTCGACCCCGCCGATGAATACCAGCGGAAACTCCAGTCCCTTGGCCGAATGCAAGGTCATCAGCTGTACGCTGTCTTCATAATCACCGGCCTGCGCCTCGCCAGCCTCGAGCGCCGCATGCGACAGGAATGCATCGAGCAAGGTCAGTTCATCATCTTCGGCATCGTATTCAAATTGACGTGTCGCATTGGCGAGTTCCTGCAGGTTTTCGATGCGGTCCTGACCCTTGCCATCGCGTGACTTCTGGAAATGCTCGGTCAAGCCGCTGGCTTCGATCACCAGCGAGGATTGCTCATACAGCTCCAGCCCATCGGTCTGTTGCGCGAGTTCATCGATCAGCCGGATAAACGCCGTCAACGCATTAGCGGCTCGCGCCGCCATGGCCTTGCCCTTGAGCAGGTCATTGCTGGCCTGCCACATGGAACAGGCAAAGTCGCGCGCATGCGCGCGCACCGCATCGAGCGTGCGCGGACCAATACCACGCGGCGGCTGGTTGACGGCGCGTTCAAACGCCGCATCGTCGTGACGATTCGACACCAGTCGCAGATAGGCGAGGGCATCACGTACCTCGGCGCGTTCGAAAAAGCGCAGCCCGCCATACACACGATACGGAATCGCCGCCTGAATCAAGGCCTCTTCAAACAGACGCGACTGCGCCGTGGTGCGATACAGAATCGCAACGTCGTTGCGGATATTGCCGGCCTCAAGAAACTGCTTGATGCGATCGATAACAAAACGCGCCTCATCCACCTCATTGAAGGCGGCATAAACGCGGATCGGTTCGCCGTCACCATCATCGGTCCAGAGCTCCTTGCCCAGCCGCGAGGCGTTATTGGCGATGACGCTGTTGGCGCCTTTCAGAATATTGCCGGTGGAGCGGTAGTTCTGTTCCAGCCGGATCGACACCGCATTCGGGTATTGCGTCTGAAAGTCGCGAATGTTTTCCACGCGTGCGCCACGCCAGCCATAGATGGACTGATCATCGTCGCCAACCACAAACAGCTTGTCCTGGTCTCCGGCCAGCAGGCGCAGCCAGGCGTACTGAATGGTATTGGTGTCCTGGAACTCATCGACCAGAATGTGGCTAAAGCGTTGCTGGTAGTGCTGCAGGATGTGCGGGTTATCGCGCCACAGTTCATGGGCGCGCAGCAGCAATTCGGCAAAATCAACGTTACCGCTGCGCTCGCAGGTTTCCTGGTAAGCCTGGTAGATGCGGATCATTTGGCGCTGGTATGGATCGCCACCATCATCCAGATGCTGCGGCCGGCGGCCTTCATCTTTTTGCTGATTGATGTACCACTGTGCCTGGCGCGGCGGCCACTTGGCGTCGTCCAGGTCCAGCTCGCGGATGACGCGTTTCACCAGCCGCTGCTGGTCATCGGAATTGAGAATCTGGAAATTCTTCGGCAGTTTGGCGTCCTGCCAGTGCGCGCGTAACAAACGATGCGCCAGCCCATGAAAGGTGCCGACCCACATACCACCGACCGGCTGGCCGAGCAGGTCCTCGATGCGCAGTTGCATTTCGCGCGCGGCCTTGTTGGTAAAGGTCACCGCCAGAATGCTCCACGGCGATGCCCCCATGACCTGGATCATCCAGGCAATGCGATGCACCAGCACGCGGGTCTTGCCGGAGCCGGCACCGGCCAGCACCAGGGTAGAGCCATCCGGCGCGGTCACCGCCTGGCGCTGGGCATCGTTCAGGCCATCAAGAAGGAGTTCCATGGTTTAAAAATACGGCGGATAAAAACTGCGCGACATGCGTGCATGCTAACACAGACGCGGTCACTGCGGGTCTGGCGAGACTTCATCCGATGGCTGTTGACGCTGCCACCTGGTGGCAAATAACGCCCCCGACAAATTATGCCAGATGCTGAACAGGGCGCCGGGCAGGGCGGCCAACGGCGTGAAGAACTGCAGCGCCAGCGCCACGCTCAGGCCCGAGTTCTGCATGCCGACCTCGATGGCGATGGTGCGTGCGACCACCGAGTCATAACCAAGCCAGCGCGCCACCGAAAAACCGCTGAGCAGGCCAATGGCATTGTGCAAAATCACCACCAACAGCAGCAACGGACCCACTTCGGCGAAACGTCCGGCATTGAGGCCGACGACAATGGCGATGATCACGGCGATGGCGAAAATCGAAAACAACGGAAACAGCGGTTCGACCTGACGAATACGGGCGGACAGGAAGGCATTGACAATCACGCCACCGAGCACCGGCAGCAGCACGATCAGCAGCAGGCTCTGCAGCATGTCCAGCACCGGCACCTCCACCCGTTGACCGACGTACAACCAGGTCAGCCAGGGCATGAGAACAATCGCCAGCAGGGAGGAACTCAGGGTCATGGTGATCGACAACGCCAGATCGCCGCGCGCCAGATAGGTAATGACATTGGAGGCCGTGCCGCCTGCCGTGGCGCCGACCAGCACCAGCCCGATGGTCAGTTCATCCGACAAACCAAACAGCAACGCCAGCAACCAGGCCGCCAGCGGCATCACCACATATTGCAGCGTTACGCCAATGCCCACCAGCCTCGAGTGGCAAAAAGCACGGCGGAAATCCCAGACGGTCAGCGTCAGGCCCATGGAAAACATGATCATGACCAGCAATGGCACGATCGCATCGCGCAGGCCGGACCAGAAAGCCGGAAACAGATAGCCGAGTCCGGCGAACATCACCGCCCACAGCGGAAACAGACGATTGATGTTGCGGACCAAAGTCATGCTTTCAATTGGCCGCCAGCGTGCCGTTATTGCTGTTCGAATTCATCGATCATTTGCTGCAGCACCAGATTGAACTGCTGCGGATTTTCCTGGGCAACAAAATGCCCGACACCGGGAATCATGACCACACCGGCATGCAACGGCTTCTCCTCACCGGCGGGTGCGGCATTGATGTTACGCAGCCGGCCATCGAATTCCTCCAGGCCGGCCGGCACATTGGCGGCATACCAGTCGAAGATCCGGTACATGGCGCTGACACCCACTTCCGGCCGCGCATATTCAAACTGCTGGTTCACCCAGTCAATGACTTCCGGCCGGGACTGCGGCGTGAACATCTGGCTTACCATCTGTTTGGTGGTCGCCAGGTAATCCTGTTCAAACGGCTTGACGAAAGCTTCGACCTGCTCCTGTGACTGCGGGTACTCAAAGCCGGTATAAAAGGTATCCACGCCGACAATGCCGATGACCTTGTCACCCAATTGCCGGGCCGCCTCGATGGCCACCGGACCACCCATGGAGTGGCCGACCAGCACCACCTTGTCGGCACCGACGGCATTGACCACCGCAGCAACATCCTTGCCGAAAGCCGTCATGCTGTAATCGTTGCGCTGTCTGCCGGAATCGCCGTGCCCGGCGAGATCCAGCCAGACGACCCGATAGTTTTTAGCAAAGTGATCGATCTGGTCTTGCCAGAAGTTGTGATTACAGGTCCAGCAGTGCACAAACACAATCGTCGGTTCTTCCCGACCGCTGACGCCATAGACAATGGAACTGCCGTCAAATGAATCAACCCTGCTGATCGTTTGCTGTGGCGGCGCTTGCATTGAACTGCACGCCGTAAGCGCCAACAGCAACACCAGTGACAGAAAAATGAATTTACACGATTGGTTCATGGCCATGCCCGGAAATACCTGCAGTGAGAAAGTCACTGCGATACTAACCCACACAGGGATTTGTGCAATCGTACAGGACAGGCAGCGCTACAAGTTTAACGCACCTGCCGCGTCGGCTCGCCGGCATCCTGCATGACACGGTTTCGGCCGGCCAGCTTGGCTTGATACAACATGGCGTCGGCCAGATCAAACAGGGTGGCGGGATATTCCAGTTCCACCGCCGGCCGGGTGGCCGTGCCGATACTGATGGTGATGGGAACCGGCGCGCCGCCATCTTCCGGCTGGTAAACACAGGACTCTTCAATATAGCGGCACAGACGATTGGCGATGCTCAAGGTATCGTCTGGTGGAGCCTGATACAGGATGATGACAAATTCTTCGCCACCATAACGCGCCAGCGTGTCGCTCTTGCGTTTAAAAAACAGTTGCATGGCGCGCGCCACTGTTTTCAGGACTTCATCGCCGGCGGCATGACCGTACTTGTCGTTGAATTTCTTGAAGTGATCGATATCGCACAACAGGATCGAAAGCGGCAGGTTGCTGCGTTGTGCGCGCGTCCAGTCCGCCTGCAACTGGCTATCGAAAAACCGCCGGTTATAGATACCGGTCAGGCCATCCCGTATGGCAAGCTCACGCAGCAAACGATTTTTGTGCGCCAGTTCTTCATGCGCCTTGCGCAGTGATTTTTCCGCTTCCTTGGAATCGGTGATGTCGGTAAACGCCACTACAGCGCCAAGCAATTTGCCCTTGTCATCGGTCAAAGGCGAGCTGGTGAAACTCACCGGGAACGACGAGCCGTCCTTGCGCCAGAACACATCGTCTTCGCCGCGGTGCACACGGTTGGCGCGATAGGAATCATAAATCGGGCATTCACTGGCCGGGTAGGGACTGTGGTCAGCCCGGGAGTGATGCATGATGCTGTGCTGGTGCTGACCAAGCAGGTCTTCGGGTTTCCAGCCGGTGAGCTTTTCCACCGCCGGGTTGACGAAGGTGGTCAGGCCGTCGAGATCCACACCGTACACGCCTTCCGCCAGCGCATCCAGAATCAACACGCGATTGCGTTGCTCCAGCGTCTGTGCACGTTTGCGCGACAGGTAAGCACGCAGTGACCAGGCGATCAACACAAGCACGCCGATGCCCAGCGAGATGATGATGTTGCGATAAAATGCAATCCGTTGCTGCTTCTCCGGATCAACGTGGTAAGGGCCGATTTCAAGCTCCTTGAGCAAGGCATGCACCGGTTGATAATTATGCGGGATGGTCCAGCCAAAGCCGGTGGCCGGATCTTCCGGCATCTGCAACAAGGCCAGCAGCAACTGCTTGACCATTACATGCGGCGTATGCGCCAGTTCGGCAATCGGCCATTCCGGGTAAAGGCGTGTGCTGTGCAGTTGCGGAAAAGCGTCACGACGCTGCGATTCAATCACCCGAATCTTCTGCACAAAACCCGCATCCTGCGCCATGAAAGCCTCGAGGATACCGGTACGCACAATGCCGGCGGCAAAGCGGCCCTGCAACACCGCCTGCAACACCGCATCATGTGAACCAAGGAACTCAACCTGTTGCGGACGACACAGTTGTTCGAGTCCGACCGCCCTGAATTCACGACAGGCCGTCAGATAACCACCCAGTGAAGTTTCATCGACGGCCGCCAGCCGGATTTTTGCCAGGTCGTTCATACTGTGGACCTGGCTGTCAGCACTGGTAAAAATCACGCCGCCAAACCGGGTCAGTTCATGATCGGCAAAACTGCGGGTACGCGTGGCGATGCGACTGACGCCGTATTTTGATTCGAGCATGACGTAAATAAACGGGTTGACCGAAACGAAATCCACCTGGCGATCGTGTACCGCCGCTTCCACCTCATCAAACGCCAGCGGCACGATGCTGACTTCATAACCCGGCAAGCGGGTGGCGAGCTCGCGTTTGAAATAGTTCCAGTTTACCAGCGTCTGCGCTTTGGAGCGGTGCGACAGCACGCCGATGCTGAGACCGTCCCTGGCCACCGCCGGCAGAACCGCCAGCAGCAGCCAGGTCACACACAGCAATTTGATCAGTCCCGGTCGTTTCAAGGCATGCCCGCTTGTGGAGATAAAAAGATAAAAAATCTCTGGTATCAGTACCTTTTAACGGAACAGACAGGGCTTTCTTTAGCAAAGCTGCGGTGTGCTGTGGGATAGGTTAAGCACCTGTTTTTCAGGAGAAATAGGCTTTGGTGACGTATTGGTTGAGCATGCGCTCGGTGTTGAAAAACGAGCCGTTCAGGGCAATTGCGTGGCGCATGATATCTACGAAAAAATTGTCATTGCTGTAAAACGCCGGCAACACCACCTGCTCAAGCGTGTCATACAAGGCATTGGCTTCCTGACTCGCCGTCAGGGAAGCAACCACATGCCGATCGCCAATCGCCCAACCGGTAATGCCTTCGATACAGCCTTCGTTCCACCAGCCATCGAGCACACTTAAGGAAGGCACACCATTCATTGCCGCTTTCATGCCGCTGGTGCCGGAAGCTTCCAGCGGCGGCTGCGGCGTATTGAGCCACAGGTCGCAACCGGAGGTCATCATTTGCGCGGTGACCATGTCATAATTTTCCAGAAACACGATATCGATTTCACCGCGCAGTTGTTCGTGCAAGGCATAAATTTTCTGGATCAACTGCTTGCCGGGTACATCCCGGGGATGCGCTTTGCCAGCGAAGACCAGCTGGAAGGCGCCGGCATTGCGCGCGATGCTGCGCAGGTGCTGGATGTCCTGAAACAACAAATCAAAACGTTTGTATTGGGTGACGCGCCGGGCAAACCCGATGGTCATCATGCCAGGGGCAAGCACCGTTCCGGTAGTCTGCTGCACATGCTGCAGCAATCTGGCTTTAGCTTGCCGGTGCGCTTCGCGTATTGAATCGTGCGGAATCGTCAACGCATAGCGCAAGCTGGCGTTATCGGCTTTCCAGCCGGGAATGTGCTGGTCAAACAGTTGCTGGAATGGCGGACAAACCCAGGTCGCGGCATGCACACCATTGGTGATGGAATCGATGCGATAGCGGGCAAACATAAACTGCGCGGTTTCCCGATGCTTTTTTGCCACGCCGTTGACGTAATGACTGGTCGCCAGGGCCAGAAAGGTCATATTGAGCCGGCCCTCATGACAGAATTCGGCTTCCAGCTGCTCGGGTAATGCCAACTTGCCCAGCACACGGCGCAACAGGTCCAGCGGGAAGCGATCATGGCCGGCCGCCACCGGCGTGTGTGTGGTGAACACACACTGGCGGCGCACCGCGTCAACATCCTCAATGGTGGCATGCGCGTGGCCTGCAATGACACGCTGCTCTTCCAGCAGTTCCAGTACCAGCATCGCCGCATGGCCTTCGTTCATGTGATAGCGGCTGATGCTTTCATAGCCGAGGCGATGCAGCAGGCGCACGCCACCGACACCCAGCACCATTTCCTGACACAGGCGATAGTACTCGTCACCACCATACAGGTTGTGGGTGATGCTGCGATCCCAATCGGAATTCTCCGGCAAATCGCTGTCCAGCAACAACACCGTTACGCTTTGTCCACCAAGACCAACAACCTGGTAGCGCCAGGCACGCAATACAACCGTACGCCCGTCGATCTCGACCTTACAGCGCCCGGGCAATTGTTCAACGTGGTCTTCGACCTGCCATGTCTGGCTCGCCTCGGCCTGCCAGCCGCTGGCATCGAGCTGTTGCCTAAAATAACCGTTGCGATACAGCAGGGACACCGCCACCAGCGGTACACCCATGTCCGCCGCCGCGCGCACGGTATCGCCGGCCAGCATGCCGAGACCGCCGGCGTAGGTCGGAATATCGGGCTGCAAACCGATTTCCATCGAGAAATAGGCGATGACGGGAGAGTCCTGCATGATCCCAGTGTAGCCGCATCATGCGGCTAGCGGCTATGCGGCCGATCAGCAGCCGTGAAAAACGCGTGTTACGGCATGCTTAAAACCGGATCCGCACCTTTCCACAGCAAGCGTTGACGCATGACCTCCGGCTTTTCATCGCCACAATGCAGCAGCAAAACAGTCTTGCCATCCATGACCGCCTGATGCAGCGTCTCCAGCTTGTCTTCGGGCAGACCGTAACGGCGCAGTGCAATGGTCAGCTGCGTCACCGCCGCACCTGCTGTCATGAGGCCAGCACCAACCGCCGCGCCGGCAATGGCATCCAGCAGCGGGCCGGCAATGAAGACCGGGCCGATGCCGGGCAGCAGTAACAGACCGGCAGCGCCCGCCAGCAATCCACCGAGCGAGCCCCACAAGGCGCCTTCAACGCCCCAGACCCTGAAACGCTGCTTTTCATCAGTATAGGCAATGCCCAGAAAGTCGTCGCCCGAACCACCCGCCTTGTGCAGAATGGAAAGCTGGTCCATTGGAAAATCCTGCTCAATCATTTCCTCAACCACGGCGCGCGCCTGGTCGGCGTTGTCAAACACCGCACCGATAAAATTTTTCGTCTGATTTGTCATGTGCGGATATCCGTGTCGTTTACTTTGTTAAAATATGCGGGCAGATGCACAAAAAGCAAACGGCCGGCAGCCGGGGAGTGTCTATGACATCAACACGCAAACATGACATGGGCAGCGGCGGTGAATGCATCTGCCCCAAATGCGGCACGAAAGTTCCGCATCAACAGGGCGTTCCCTGCCAGCAAATGCATTGTCCGGAATGCGGCGCCAAAATGCTGCGCGAAGGTTCTTATCATCATGAACTGCTGCAAAAGAAGCATGACAAACAGCCGCCGGAATAAAGCTGCGCTCAACCCGACCAGAACCGGATTGACATGATCACCTTTGGCCCGGTACCTTCGCGACGCCTTGGACGCAGTCTCGGCATCAATAACATCCCGCCCAAGGCCTGTTCCTATTCCTGCGTATATTGCCAGCTCGGACCGACCGCCCGGCAGGAAATCCAGCCACGGCCGTTTTATACGCCGCAAGAAATTCTCGTGGCTGTCGAATCCAGTCTGGAGGCCGCCACCCGCAGCGGCGATCACATCGATTACCTGACTTTTGTGCCTGATGGCGAACCAACGCTGGATAACAACCTCGGTAAAACCATCGACCTGCTTCAACCCCTGGGTATCAAAATCGCTGTAATTTCCAATGCCTCATTAATATGGCGGGAAGACGTGCGTGACAATCTCGCTGCGGCCGACTGGCTATCAGTCAAGGTTGATGCCGTTGAAGAAGCTGTCTGGCGCCATATCAACCAGCCGCATCCGCAACTTCAGCTGCAACAAATACTCGACGGCATTCAATTACTCGCAAAGCAGTTTACCGGCGTACTGACGACCGAGACCATGCTGGTCGATGGCATCAACGATGGCATTGAGAGTGTGACGGCAGTAGCGAACTACCTGGAGCAATTAATTCCCAACAAAGCCTGGCTGGCCGTGCCCATCCGCCCGCCCGCAGAAAGTGGCATCAAACCGCCTCCGGAAGAAAAACTCAATCGTGCGTTTCAAATGCTGTCGAACAAAATTCCACATCTTGAGCTGTTGGTCGACTATGAAGGCGACGCATTTACCAGCACTGGCGACATTGTCGAGGACTTGCTCAGCATCACGGCAGTACACCCCATGCGTGAGGAGGCGGTGCTTGAACTGTTGGATAAAACCGGCAACAGCCGGGACATTCTCACCTCACTGGTGAACGAAGGGCGACTAAAGCAAACGGAATATCAGGGTACGCGTTTTTATTTACGAACATTCAACCGACATGATTGAAATCTCCGGCCAGGACCGAAACGAAAACCTGCGTCATGAACTTGGCCTGGCCTTACCTGGTAGGTTGCCATAGTTATTCCACCGTAACCGACTTGGCCAGATTACGCGGCTGATCCACATTGGTGCCCTTGAGAACAGCTACGTGATACGACAACAACTGCAACGGTACGCTGTACACGATCGGTGACGTTGACGGGTAGATATCCGACAGGGTCAGGTTCTTGTAGTTGTCGAGATCGATTTTTACGCTGTGGTCACTGAACAAAAACAGCTCGCCACCACGCGCGCGCACCTCCTGCAGATTGGACAGGACTTTTTCCAGCAAGGGATCATTAGGCAAGGCGCAGACCACCGGGATGTTTTCATCGACCAGTGCCAACGGGCCGTGTTTGAGTTCACCAGCGGGGTAGGCCTCCGCATGAATATAGGAAATTTCCTTGAGCTTGAGCGCACCTTCCATCGCCACCGGATAAAACGGGCCACGGCCAAGGAACAAGGCATTGTGCTTGTCTCCAAAATCCTTGGCCATTTCCTTGATGGCATCCGACAGTTGCAACACCACTTCAATCTGGCGCGGCAAGGACTCAAGTTCATCGACTTGCTGTTTTTCGTGTTCACGCGTCAGGCCGCGGCGCTTGGCCAGCGCAATAGTCAACAAACGCAACGCCACCAGCTGGGTAGTGAAAGCCTTGGTAGAAGCCACACCTATTTCCGGTCCAGCGCGCGTCATCAAGGCCACGTCGGACTCACGCACCAGCGAACTTTCCGGCACGTTACAGATGCACAGACTGCCGATGTAACCGTTTTCCTTGGAACCACGCAAGGCGGCCAGGGTATCAGCGGTTTCGCCAGATTGCGAAATGGTGATGATGAGGCTGTCTTCGGCAACCACCACCTTGCGGTAGCGGTATTCGCTGGCGACTTCCACCTGACACGGCATACCGATTTCCTCAAGCCAGTAACGCGCCACCATGCCGGCATGATAACTGGTGCCACAAGCGATGATCTGAATGTGTTGCGCGCGGTCGAGCAGGTTGGTCGCGACATGGCCGAAGCTTTCTTCGAGTAAACGGCCTTTATGAATACGGCCTTCGAGTGTTTCGGCAATCACGGCCGGCTGTTCGAAGATTTCCTTGAGCATGTAATGCTCGTACGGACCTTTTTCGGTGTGCGATGACTCGATTTCACTCTGGCGCACTTCACGTTCTACCGGCAAGTCCTGGTCGTCAAACACGCGCACGCCATCGCGACGCACCTCGGCCAGATCGCCTTCTTCGAGGAAAATGAAATCACGCGTTACCGGCAACAAGGCGAACACATCGGAGGCAATGTAGTTGGCGCCGTCACCCAGACCGATTACCAGCGGACTGCCGGAGCGGGTGACAATCATTCTTTCCGGATCGGTCTTGCTGATCGCCGCCAAGCCATAGGCGCCGACCAGATAACTGCGCGCACGCCGGATCGCATCAAGGATGTCATCGTTTTCACGCAACAGCTTGGCGAGTAAGTGAGCAATAACTTCAGTATCGGTTTCGGAGCTGAAAACAAAACCTTCATCGGTCAGTTGCTGGCGCAGTTCGGCATGATTTTCGATAATGCCATTGTGCACAATCGCCACCTGCTCACCACTCATGTGCGGATGCGCATTGCGCTCTGCCGGCATGCCATGCGTAGCCCAGCGGGTGTGGGCGATGCCCAGCACGCTGCTGGTCGCGGCACGTGATACCAGTTCCTTGAGGGCATCGACCTTGCCGACGGAACGAATGCGTTGTATGCACTCATCGCCGGTGAAGACCGCGATGCCAGCCGAATCATAACCGCGGTATTCCAGCCTCTTGAGACCGTCCAGCAATACCGGGATAACGTCTTCCTGTGCAATCGCTCCTACAATTCCGCACATGATAAATAGCCTCTATTTTTTATTTTTGACCGGTCGCTGCCAGTTTTCGATGGTGACCTGACGGGCGCGCGCCAGCGTCAGTTTATTGGCTTCGGCATCTTTGGAAATCACAGAACCAGCGCCAATGGTCGCACCTTCTGCAATCTGCACCGGTGCCACAAGGGCTGAGTTGGAACCGATAAATGCGCCATCACCAATGACGGTGCGATGTTTGTTGGCGCCATCGTAATTGCAGGTGATGGTGCCCGCACCGATGTTGACGCCGCTACCCAGCAAACTGTCACCAATATAGCTAAGATGATTGACTTTGCTACCCGGCGCAATGGTCGAATTCTTGATTTCAACAAAGTTGCCGATGTGTGCTTCACCTTCGAGCACCGTACCCGGACGAATTCTCGAGAAGGGGCCGATTTTGCACGCCGCACCGATGTCAGCGTCCTCGATGACGCAGTTTTCCAGAATGCTGACACCTTGAGCGACTTTGCAATTGCGCAGCACCGTATTGGCACCGATACAAACACCATCTCCCAGTTCGACATCGCCTTCGATAATGACATTGACGTCGATGTAAACATCCTTGCCGGGGGACAATTGACCACGTAAGTCAAAGCGGGCCGGATCGACCAGCGTAACGCCCTGTTGCATGAGGCGAGTCGCATTGGCCATCTGGAAGCGCCGCTCCAGCTGCGCCAGTTGCATACGATCGTTGACGCCGATAACCTCCATATCACTGAGAGGGTGCGAGGCTTCCACCATCACCGCGGCTTCAACCGCAAAGCCGACGATATCGGTCAGATAATATTCGCCCTGGGCATTGTCATTGGATAGCCGACCCAGCCAGTTGTTCAGCTGTGGCTGACTCACCGACATGATGCCGGTATTGATTTCCGTTACCGCCAACTGATCCGGCGTGGCATCTTTCTGTTCGACAATCGCCTGAATCACACGGTCGCTGTCACGGATGATGCGACCATAGCCGCTCGGATCATCGAGCATCACCGTCAGCAGCGCCAGGGCGGTATTGCGGTCAATGAGTTCCCGCAGGGCATTGGGATTTATCAATGGCACGTCGCCGTAAAGAATCAGCACCCTGTCGACATCATCAAGCAACGGCAAGGCCTGTTGCACGGCATGGCCGGTGCCATGCTGCTCGGCCTGTTCGACCCAGAGCAGGTCGGTATCGGGTAAGGCCTGTTGCACCTTGTCGCCACCGTGACCGTAAACCACGATGACTTTATGCGGCTGCAGTTGTCGCGCGGCGGCAACGACATGCGCCAGCATCGGTTTGCCGGCCAGCGAGTGTAAGACCTTGGGCAGGTTTGACTTCATGCGGGTTCCCTGGCCCGCGGCTAAAATCACAACTCCCAGCTTCATTATTATTGATCCCTGTTAATTCAGTGACTTCAGATCAGTACTGTGAATGCCCGAAGTCATAATATCTTCCTCGGTTGAATCACGCACTTCAAGAATTTTTACACTTAATGACAACGTCTTGCCAGCCAACGGATGATTGCCGTCTACCGTCAACTTGCCGTTTTCGATTTTTGACACATAAAAAGTTTTGGTTTCGCCTTCGGCATTTTGCATCTGTACCTCGGCACCGACAAAACGATACTGCTCGGGCACGTTTTCCAGTTCGTCGGTAAAGATCAGGCTCGGGTCTTTATCACCAAAGCCTTTTTCCGGCGGGAATTCCGCAACCACTTCTTCCCCGGCTGTTTTACCCAGCATGATCTTGTCCATACCGCCAAGCAGTTCGGTGTCGCCGCCAAACACATAGCCGACCGGGATGTCATTCTGTTCCAACAGGCTGCCGGTTTCGTCTTTGATCACGTAAGTCAGGGAGACGTATTTACCCGGCTCAATTTTCTGTGTCATGTTACCAGCCGTAAAAATTAAAACGGCTCTAGCGTTTCCGTTAGAGCCGTATGTTTCTCACCAGGTTGCGAATGGATGCTTTATTTGCCGCCCGAACCCTTGCGAATTTTCTGAATGGCGCGTAATTGCGCGACTGCTTCGGCAAGCTCCGCCTTGGCCTTGGCATATTCAAAGTCGGATTGCTGATTGACCAGCGCATCTTCAGCGCGTCGCTTGGCCTCCATTGCCGCCGCTTCATCCAGGTCAGTTGCTCTTACCGCTGTATCGGCCAGTATGGTGACAACATGAGGCTGAACTTCAAGCATGCCGCCGGAAACGTAAAAATGCTCGACCTTGTCACCATTGGCGACGCGCACATCACCCGGTTTGATCTGGGTGACAAACGGCGTGTGTCGCGGAGCAATGCCGACTTCGCCCATGATCGCGGGCACGTAGACCATTTCCCCGGTTCCGGAAAACAGCTCGCCTTCGGCACTGACGATATCGACATGTATTGTCATCGACATTTCAAATCCCCGACTGATCAGTCTTTGGCTTTCTCAGCATTTTCAATGACTTCCTCGATACCACCACACATATAGAAGGCCTGCTCCGGCAAGTGGTCGTATTCGCCGGCGACGATCGCCTTGAAGTCCTTGATGGTGTCTTTCAGGCTGACGTATTTGCCAGGCGCACCGGTGAATACTTCAGCAACGAAGAACGGCTGTGACAGGAAGCGCTGGATTTTACGCGCGCGCTGTACCGCCAGCTTGTCGTCTTCGGACAGTTCGTCCATACCGAGAATCGCGATGATGTCCTTGAGTTCCTTGTAACGCTGCAATACACCCTGTACACCACGTGCCACGCTGTAGTGCTCCTGACCCACGGAGTTCGGGTCCAGGATACGGCTGGTGGAATCGAGCGGATCCACCGCCGGATAAATACCCAGCTCGGCAATGGAACGCGACAGTACCAGGGTCGCATCCAGGTGAGCAAAGGTGGTGGCTGGTGACGGGTCGGTCAAATCGTCCGCCGGTACATAGACCGCCTGGAACGAAGTAATGGAACCGGTTTTGGTGGAGGTAATGCGCTCCTGCAACACACCCATTTCTTCCGCCAGTGTCGGCTGATAACCCACTGCGGATGGCATACGACCCAGCAGGGCGGATACTTCGGTACCGGCCAGTGTGTAACGGTAGATGTTGTCAACGAACATCAATACGTCACGACCTTCATCACGGAAGTTCTCAGCAATGGTCAGGCCGGTCAGGGCAACACGCAGACGGTTACCCGGTGGCTCGTTCATCTGGCCGTAAACCAGGGCTACCTTGTCGAGTACGCCGCCTTCCTGCATTTCGTGGTAGAAGTCGTTACCCTCACGAGTACGCTCACCCACACCGGCGAAGACCGAGAAGCCGGAGTGCTCAACCGCGATGTTACGAATCAGTTCCATCAGGGTAACGGTCTTGCCGACGCCGGCGCCGCCGAACAGGCCGACTTTACCGCCCTTGACGATCGGCATGATCAGGTCGATGACCTTGATGCCGGTTTCCAGGATTTCGGTCGCACTGGACTGGTCTTCCAGGGCCGGGGGATCACGATGGATCGGCATGGTCTTTTCGGCATCCACCGGACCGGCCTCGTCGACTGGTCTGCCGAGTACGTCCATGACGCGGCCCAGGGTTTTCTGGCCGACCGGAACCATGATCGGGCTACCGGTTGTGGTGACTTCAACACCACGCTTGAGGCCGTCTGTTGAACCCATGGCGATAGTGCGCACCACGCCGTCGCCCAACTGCGCCTGCACTTCCAGCGTCAAATCCGCAGATTCGATACGCAGCGCTTCATAAATTTTTGGCAAGCTACTACGTTCAAACTGAACGTCTACAACAGCACCGATGATTTCTACCACTTTACCCGAACTCATTACCGGTTCCTCTTAATATCCAAATTCTCGTTAGTTCCAGCACAAATCGCTGAAACACAAAATTCTGTTAAACGGCCGCAGCACCACTGACGATTTCCGAAATTTCCTGGGTGATCGCCGCCTGTCTGGCCTTGTTGTAAATCAACTGCAGATCGTCAATCAGGTTGCCGGCGTTGTCGGTAGCAGCCTTCATGGCGACCATGCGCGCCGACTGTTCGCAAGCCGCGTTTTCCACGACCGCCTGATACACCAGTGACTCGACATAACGGGTCAACAAGCCATCCAGCACTTCTTTCGAATCCGGCTCGTAGATGTAGTCCCAGTGATGTTTGAGCGATTCATCCTGTTCCGCAGCGATCGGAATCAGTTGCTCAATGGTCGGCTCCTGCGTCATGGTGTTGACGAAGCTGTTGTACGCCACATAAATCCGGTCAAGCTCACCCTCGTTGAACTTGTCGAGCATGACTTTCACGGTGCCGATCAGATCATCAATGCGCGGCGCATCGCCAAGATGGGTTGCCTGGGCATGCACCTTGCCACCCATGCGACGGAAAAAGGCCAATGCCTTGGCGCCAATCACACAGAAGTCGGCTTCCATACCATCCTGCTGCAAGGTGCCGATTTCACGCGTCAGCTTTCGAAACAGGTTGCTGTTGAGGCCGCCGCACAAACCACGATCGGACGAGACAATAATGAAACCGACACGTTTGACCTGGCGATCCAGCATGAACGGATGCTTGTATTCCGGATGTGCTTGCGCCAGGTGCGAAATCACCGCTTTCATTTTATCCGCATAAGGACGGGTCGCAGACATGCGATCCTTGGCCTTGCGCATCTTGGATGCGGCGACCATTTCCATTGCGCTGGTAATCTTTTGCGTATTTTTTACGCTGTTGATCTGCGTGCGAATTTCTTTTCCGACAGCCATAGAGCCTTGCCTTTATCTTGATCGCCTGAATCGCTTACCAGGTGTTGGTTGCCTTGAAGTCCTTGATCGCTGCATGCAGCGCTTCGGCGACTTCGTCATTGTAGTCAGTTTCGGTGTTGATCTTGTCCATCAAGGACGCCTGCGCGCTTTTCATGTAGGACTGCAACGCCGCCTCGAAATCGACCACCTTATTGGCTTCAACATCATCCAGGTAGCCTTCGTTGGCAGCAAACAGCGAAACCGCCATTTCGGCCACGCTCATCGGCGAGTACTGGCTCTGCTTCATGAGCTCGGTGACACGCTCGCCACGTTGCAACTGCTTACGCGTGGCTTCGTCGAGATCGGATGCAAACTGTGAGAACGCCGCCAGTTCACGGAACTGCGCCAACGCCAGACGCACACCGCCGCCGAGCTTCTTGATGATCTTGGTCTGTGCCGCACCACCGACACGCGATACCGACAGACCGGCGTTGATGGCCGGACGGATGTTAGCGTTGAACAGATCGGATTCGAGGAAGATCTGACCATCGGTGATCGAGATCACGTTGGTCGGTACGAACGCCGATACGTCACCCGCCTGGGTTTCGATGATCGGGAATGCCGTCAGGGACCCGGTCTGGCCCTTGACTTCGCCGTTGGTGAATTTTTCCACGTAGGCGGCGTTGACGCGGGCCGCGCGTTCCAGCAGACGTGAGTGCAGATAAAATACGTCACCCGGATAGGCTTCACGACCCGGCGGTCTTCTCAGCAGCAGCGATACCTGGCGATAGGCCCAGGCCTGCTTGGTGAGGTCATCATAAATGATCAGGGCATCTTCACCGCGGTCGCGGAAGTATTCTCCCATGGTGCAACCGGTGTAGGGCGCAATGAACTGCATCGCTGCAGAATCTGCTGCCGGTGCGGCCACGATGATGGTGTGTTCCAGCGCATCGTGCTCTTCGAGCTTGCGCACCACCTGGGCAATGGTTGAGTTCTTCTGGCCGACAGCCACATAGACACATTTAACACCGGTGCCTTTCTGGTTGATGATGGCATCGATGCCGATGGCTGACTTACCAGTCTGGCGGTCACCGATGATCAATTCACGCTGGCCACGACCTACCGGGACCATCGCATCAATCGCCTTGAGGCCGGTCTGTACCGGCTGGTCGACCGATTTTCTTTCAATAACGCCGGGCGCCACTTTTTCGATGGGCGACATGACGGCATCCTCGATCGGACCCTTACCGTCCATCGGGTTACCCAGTGCATCCACCACACGACCCAGCAGGCTTCTGCCGGTCGGCACCTGCAGAACCTTGCCGGTGCATTTGACCGAATCGCCTTCGGTAATGGCCTTGTAGTCACCCAGGATTACCGCACCGACCGAATCCCTTTCCAGGTTCAGGGCCAAGCCAAAAACGCTACCGGGAAATTCCAGCATTTCGTACGACATGACGTCGGACAAACCGTGGATACGCGCGATACCGTCACTCAGGCTTACTACGGTGCCTTCGGTGTGGGCTTCTGTGTCGAGATCGAAGGATTCGATCTTCTTCTTAATCAGTTCACTGATTTCAGATGGATTGAGTTGCATGTCGGCTTCTCGTTTAGATACCTAATTCATTGGCCAGCTGGTGCAGCTGTCCCTTAATTGAGCCATCAATGACCATGTCACCGGCCTTGATATGAATGCCGCCCATCAAGCTTGTGTCGGTCTTGCTGCTGATAGTGATGTTTTTGTTGAATTTCTTTTTCAACGCATCAGCCAGCAACTGTTCCTGGGCAGAGTTCATGTCAAAAGCTGAAGTGACCACGACTTCGATGGCGCCTTGGCTTTGATTTTTTAACGCTTCGAATTGCGCAGCGATTTCGGGCAGGACGGCAACACGGTCGTTCTGCACCAGCAGCTTGACCAGGTTCTGGCCCTGCTCGGACAAATTGTCGCCCGTGATGTCAAGCAGCAACTTGCTCATGCTGCCTCGGTCAATCGCCGGGTTGCCGATGACGTTGGTCATGGACGCATCACCGACAATCGATGCCAGCAATTGCAGCATGTCAGACCAGTTATCCAGTTTGCCGGATTCAGTCGCGGTGGCAAAAATCGCTTCTGCGTATGGCCTTGCAATTGAGCTAATTTCAGCAGCCATGTTTTATCCTAGATCTGTCCGGCGATGTTGCTGACAACATCGTTGTGGACGTCCGCGTTGATCTCTTTTTGCAGAATTTTTTCTGCACCGGTAATGACCAACACGGCAACCTTTTCACGCAGGTCTTCACGAGCACGGTTAATTTCCTGCTCGATCTCGGCCTTGGCCGCTGTCAGGATGCGCTCACCTTCAACCTTGGCGTCATCCTTGGCTTCATCGACGATCTCGGCCGCACGCTTGTGCGCCTGATTGACGATTTCCGCCGCCTGTTGCTTGGCTTCGTGCAGGGCTTCCTTGGCGCGTTCCTTGGCCAGTTCCTGCTCATGCTGGCCACGTTCAGCGGCCGCCAGACCATCGGCGATTTCTTTACGACGCTGCTCCAGGGCATTCATTATGGGTGTCCACACAAACTTCATTGTGAACCACACAAACACCACAAAGGATATCAGCTGACCGATTAATGTCAGATTGATGTTCATCCCGAAACCTCGGATTTAAAGCGTTTTAACAAAACTGTTCGAACTGCTGTGAGTGATCAAGCAACCGCAAACAGAACATACATGGCCAGACCGACGGCGATCATCGGTACCGCGTCGACCAGACCCATGACGATAAAGAACTGGGTTCTTAACATCGGAATCAGTTCCGGCTGACGAGCTGCGCCTTCGAGAAAGCGGCCACCCAAAACGCCGATACCAACCGCAGCGCCCAGGGCACCAAGACCCATCATAATTGCGCCGGCTATATACAGCAGTGCTTGTTCCATTTTGATCTCCCGTTTTATTTCAAAATGTTAATAATAAAAAATCTAAAGATTTAGTGTTCGTGATGCGCCATGTCGAGGTAGACGATGGTCAGCGTCATGAAAATGAATGCTTGCAGCGTGATCACCAGAATGTGGAAGATGGCCCAGCCCAGCTGTAGCACACCGCCGAACAGCCCCAGGACAGCACCGGCGCTGTACATGATGGCGATCAGGATAAAGATCATTTCGCCGGCATACATGTTGCCGAACAGACGCAGGGCCAGCGAAATCGGTTTGGCGATCAGGCTGACAAATTCGAGCAGGAAATTGACCGGTACAAACGAAGCCTTCATGACCGGGTTATCAGATGAGAACGGCTGCAGGGTCAGTTCACCAACAAAGCCGCCAACACCTTTGATCTTGATGCTGTAATACAGCACCAGCAGGAATACGCCGATGGCCATACCAAAGGTGGCATTTGGATCAGTAGAAGGTACGACCTTCATGTAAACATGATGTGGGTCTGCACCGAAGAACATGTGTGCGCCTTCGGCGACCAGGCGCGGGATCAGATCGACCGGCACCAGATCCATGGTGTTCATGAGGAAAATCCAGATAAAGATGGTCAGTGCCAACGGGGCAACCAAGTCATTCTTAGCGGTAAAGGAACCGCGCACACTTGTGTCGATGAACTCGACAATCCATTCAGCAAAATTCTGTAACTTGCCGGGTACGCCGGAAGTGGCGGTCCTGGCCGCTTTCATGAACAGGAACAGGAAGAAAATACCGAGTGCGATCGACCAGAACATGGTGTCGACATGAATGGCCCAGAAACCCATTTCCTTGGCTTCTTCAGCGGAATGCGCCAGGCCCCAGTGACCATCGGGGAATTGGCCATACGTCAGGTTGGTGAGGTGATGCTTGATGTATTCCGATGATGTCAAAGTGTCTGCCGACATTTCTAGCCTCTACTGCCCGCAATGCCCTGAATGATTGCAGGTATAACCTGGGTTACAAAATAAACCACAACCAACACCACAATGTTGACTGTCTCAAATAACGCTATGATTAAACCCAAACCCACGATTGTAAACGTCAGCTTGGCAATTTCAGCGGCATAAAAATGCGCCAAAATTTTATCCGGTTGCTGGGCTGTGTACTTTCTGAAGGCCAGTAACCACATTACGCTACTGGACCCGACTGAAATCAAGCCTCCCGCCAATCCGGAAGCAGCCGCCATCAACCCGAATGGTAACAGCAGTGCCGTCACGACGACCAGAACCAGCAGCTGGCTTTTGATCAGCCTGACAAGATATTGAGTATCCCGAGTCCGCATAACCGCCGCCATCAGACCCGAGCCGAAAAGGCGAGCAGAGTATATGCGGCCTGTATCATAAGGTCAATTTAATCGGCCATTATTGCCAATGGATATAATTATCAATCCTATTGGATATGGTTATCTGTGCTAGTGGATGTGGTCGATGATGCCGTCCAGCTCATCCAGGCTGTTATAGCCGATGATCAGCTGGCCCTTGCCGGCAGATGACTGTTTTATCACCACTTTTGCGCCGAGCTTGTCGGCCAGGTTGTCCTGCAGCCGGGCCACATCCGGATCGATGCGTGCGGTTTTGGCCGTCTTGGGCGGTTCCTCACCGCCGGCATCGGCGATGCCCTGCAGGCGGCGCACCAGCTTTTCGGTCTCGCGTACCGACAGGCCGTGGTCGACCACCTGGCGCGCAGCGCGCGTCTGGTCCTTGTCCTTCAGGCCGAGCAGCGCCTTGGCGTGTCCCATATCGATCTGGCGTTCATCGAGCATTTTCTTGACCGTGTCATTGAGTTCCAGCAGGCGCAGGAAATTGGTCACGGTGGTGCGCGACTTGCCGACCGCCTGGGCGATCTGCTGATGCGTCAGACCGAATTCATTGAGCAGGCGCTGCAAGGCATTGGCTTCCTCCAGCGGATTGAGATCGTCACGCTGGATGTTTTCGATCAGGCCGATGGCCATGGCGGTCTGGTCATCAACCTTCTGGATAATCACCGGAATGTCCTGCAAGGAAGCCAGCTGGCTGGCGCGCCAGCGACGTTCACCGGCAATGATCTCGTAACGACCGTCTTCAATCGGCCGCACCACGATCGGCTGGATCACGCCCTGCGCGGCAATCGAGTCGGCCAGTTCCTGCAATTTGTCCTGGTCAAAATTGCGCCGTGGCTGGTATTTGCCACGCTGGATCAAATCGATCGGCAAGGTCGACAACGTCGAATTATCGGGACTTTCTGCCGATGGCGTCGGCACCGCCGTCAGTTTGGCTTCCTTGACCGAACCACCCAGCAATGCATCCAGGCCGCGGCCCAATCCTCGTTTTTTTGCAGACATAATCTCTTCCAAAGTCTTGTCAGGCCGAAACCGCCTGATGGTTCTGGTCTTTGCGGTGTCTTCGCATCAATTCACTGGCCAGCGCCAGATAGGAAATCGCGCCGCGCGAGGCCTTGTCGTACAGCAGAATCGGCAGGCCATGGCTGGGCGCCTCGGCAACCCGCACATTGCGCGGAATGATGGTGCGGAACACCTGTTCACCGAAGTGGCTGATCAGCTGGGCCGACACCTGATTGGCCAGATTGTTACGCAAATCATGCATGGTGCGCAAAATACCTTCAATCTGCAGACCTGCATTCATGTGTTCCTGAATCTGTTCCACCGTGCGCAGCAGGGCAGACAGACCTTCCAGCGCATAGTACTCGGTCTGGATCGGAATCAGCACACCGTCCGACGCGACCAGCGCATTCACAGTAAGCATGTTCAGGGAAGGAGGGCAGTCAATCAGGATGTAATCGTATTTGTTACGCACCGACTCCAGCGCCAGTTTCAGACGTTTTTCCTTCATGGTGGCTGACATCAGGCCAACTTCGGCCACCGTCAAATCACTGTTGGATGGCAACACATCAAAGCCGGATTCTTCCGCGCGCACAATGGCGTCTTCCGCCTTGCACTCACCCAGCAGGGTCTCGCAGGAGGATTTTTCCAGCTCGTGCTTGTCGATGCCGCTGCCCATGGTGGCATTGCCCTGCGGGTCCAGGTCTACCAGCAGAACCTTATGACGAAAATGCGCCAGTGAGGCCGCCAGGTTGACCGTTGTGGTGGTCTTGCCAACACCGCCTTTCTGATTTGTTACCGCAATAATGCGTCCCATGAGCTTGTACCAGGCTAATGTCAAAATTCATGGCTCCATCATTATTATGGTTTTGGGCGGAGCCGGCAGAAGAGCAACAATAATAGCGGGAGTTTACGCCAAGTGGTATGACCAGATCACAAAAAAATGCTTCGCAGGCTGAAATCCCGCACGCCGAAACTCAGTCACCGCGACGGATTATCAGCAAATGGCGCTCTGCCGCCAGCAGCGGCACCCGCAATGCATGTGTCTCACAGACAAAGCCGGCGGCTTCGATATCAGCGATTTCCGGCTGCGGTAGCTGGCCTTTCATCGCCAGTAGTTGCGTAGCCGGCAACATATGCTGTCGCAACAGCGCCAGCATTTTCGGCAATGCGGCAAATGCGCGTGTGGTGATGGTTTTGAACTGCAATTCCGAATCAAGCTGTTCAACCCGGCTGTGAATGACATCCACATTATCGAGCTTCAGTTCCAGCACCGCCTGTTTGCAGAAGCGGGTTTTCTTGCTGTTGGCATCGAGCAGGGTGAAATGCAGCTGCGGCAACAAGATCGCCAACGGGATGCCGGGCAGGCCTGCGCCGGTGCCAACATCCAGCACCTTGGGACCTTCAACAAACGCATGAATCGACAGGCTGTCGAGCAGATGCAATGGCAACATTTCGTTGATGTCGCGCACGGCCGACAGATTGAAGTGCGCGTTCCATTTGTGCAGCAAGTGCAGATACGCGAGCCAACGTTCGGTCTGTGTCTCATCCACCGACAGTCCGAGCTGCACCAGCCCCTGCTGTAATTGCTGTTCGAGTGACAAAACCGGAAACGCTTAAGCGCTGCGTTTTTTCAGATGGATCAGCAGCAGCGACACCGCCGCGGGTGTGACGCCAGGAATACGCGCCGCCTGGCCGATGGTCTGCGGACGGGTTTTGCTGAGTTTCTCACGCACCTCATTGGACAGGCCCTTGACGTTTTCGAAGTCAAAAGCTTCGGGCAGTTGCAGCTGCTCGTTTTTGCGCTGGCGTTCGATCTCGTCTTTCTGACGCTTGATGTAACCAGCATAGCGCGCCTGGATTTCCACCTGTTCGGCCTGCGCCACATCGGCCAGTCCCGGGCCGACGCCATGCAGCCGCATGAGATCAGCATAACTCACCTGTGGCCGTGTCAGCAGTTCGGATACGCGCGTGTCGCGTTGCAAATCATCACCGAAAATTTCCCGCAGCACTATCGCATCTTGTTCGGCAGGCCGCACCCAGGTTTGAGCCAGACGCTGTTGCTCGGCCGCAATCGCATCACGCTTTCTGGAAAAGACATCCCAACGCGTATCATTAACCAGACCCAGGCGACGACCGGTTTCGGTCAGGCGCAGATCGGCATTGTCCTCACGTAGCAACAAACGGTATTCGGCGCGGCTGGTGAACATGCGATACGGCTCCATGGTGCCCTGGGTGATGAGGTCATCGACCATGACACCGATATAGGCTTCGTCACGAGCCGGACACCAGGCGTCCTCTCCGCGCATTTTCAACACGGCATTGAGCCCGGCCAACAAACCTTGCGCCGCCGCTTCCTCATAACCGGTGGTGCCATTGATCTGGCCGGCAAAGAACAGGTTGGGTATGCATTTGGTTTCGAGCGAATACTTCAGATCACGCGGATCAAAGAAGTCGTATTCAATCGCATAACCCGGTCGGGTAATGCGCGCCTGCTCGAAGCCGCGCATGGAGCGCACCAGCTGCCATTGCACGTCAAATGGCAACGAGGTTGATATACCATTGGGATACACTTCGTTGGAAGTCAGGCCTTCGGGTTCAATGAAAATCTGGTGCGAGTCACGATCGGCAAAACGCACCACCTTGTCTTCGATCGACGGACAGTAGCGCGGGCCAACCCCTTCGATCACACCGGTATACATCGGCGAACGCGACAGACCCTGCTGAATGATGTCATGTGTCTGCTGGTTGGTGCGTGTAATGTGACAGCTGAGCTGTTGCGGATGTTCTTCGACACTGCCGAGATAGGAGAACACCGGCACCGGATCATCACCAGGCTGTTCCTCCAGCAAGTCATAGTTGATGCTGCGGCTGTCAATGCGCGGCGGTGTGCCGGTCTTGAGCCGGTCGACTCGCAACGGCATTTCACGCAGGCGACTGGCCAGCGCATTGGCCGGCGGATCACCGGCGCGACCACCCTGGTAATTTTCCAGGCCGATGTGAATGCGTCCACCAAGGAAGGTGCCAACGGTCAGCACCACGGCTTTGGCATGAAATTTCAGACCCATCTGGGTAACCACGCCGGTCACGGCATCGTTTTCAACAATCAGGTCTTCAACCGCTTGTTGAAACAGATCCAGGTTCGGCTGGTTTTCCAGCATGGCGCGCACCGCGGCACGATACAACACGCGGTCGGCCTGCGCACGTGTGGCACGTACCGCCGGACCTTTTCTGGAGTTGAGAATGCGAAACTGGATGCCGGCACGATCCGCGGCTCGAGCCATGACACCGCCAAGCGCATCGATCTCCTTGACCAAGTGACCCTTGCCGATGCCGCCGATGGCAGGGTTACAACTCATCTGGCCAAGGGTTTCGATGTTGTGCGTCAGCAATAGCGTATGCGCGCCCATGCGCGCCGCCGCCATGGCTGCTTCGGTGCCAGCATGACCGCCACCGACCACAATCACATCGTATTTTTCCGGACTGAACATAATGCGGCGATTTTACTCCAATTTCTGTAATACCAATAGAAACATTACTTCCTGTCAGGCTATGCTGGCACGCCACTGCCGACTCAAGAATGCCGGCCGAGAAGCCGTAACAGACAACAGGAAATCACAATCAGGGAATCGTCAGAAAATCCATGAAACATGCAGCTATCCGTGACGTCATCGAGCAGGCCTCGCAAATCATTCTCGGCAAACATCAGGTCATCGAACTGGCCATCTGTTGTCTGCTGTCCCGCGGGCATCTGTTGATCGAGGATTTGCCCGGTGTCGGCAAGACCACGCTGGCGCACCTGCTTGGCAAACTCATGGGACTGGAATTCCAGCGCATCCAGTTCACCAGCGATTTGCTGCCAGCCGATATTCTCGGTGTCTCGGTTTACGAACGCAGCAACGAAGGTTTTCATTTCCATCCCGGACCCATCTTTGCGCAACTGGTGCTGGCCGACGAGGTCAATCGCGCCACGCCGAAAACGCAAAGCGCCTTGCTCGAAGCCATGGAAGAACAGCAGGTCACGGCTGATGGCAAGACCCACAAGCTGCCGAAACCCTTTTTTGTTATCGCCACGCAAAATCCGGCCACGCAAATAGGCACCTTTCCGCTACCGGAATCGCAACTCGACCGTTTTCTCATGCGACTGCATCTGGGCTATCCCGACCAGGCGTCCGAACGAGCCTTACTGGAAGGCAAGGAACGCCGTGACCTGCTCGAGTCATTGGCTGCTGTCATCTCACCGCAACAGCTGATCGAATTACAACAACAGGCCGGGCAGGTGTATGTCGCACCCGCGAGTCTCGATTACTGCCAGGCGATTCTGGAATACAGTCGCCAGCCGGCCTTGTTCAAAAACGGTTTGTCACCGCGCGCCGGCCTGGCTCTGCTCAACGCCGCCAAAAGCTGGGCGCTGATCCAGGGCCGTGATGCCGTCATCCCGGATGATTTGCAGGCAGTCCTGCCGGCTGTGGTCAATCACCGTCTGGTGACCCGTGATGACAACAATCAACTCGATGCCGCTGCACAAATCTTGGCAAACGTCGCCATCCCCTGATGCTCAGTCTGAACCTGCAGCAATATTTGCGTTCTGCACGCCAAGACAACAGCGGTCTTATCAACATCGGACCGCGCCAGATTTACATCCTGCCGACCCGTTTCGGTCTCATGTATGCAACGCTGGTGATCGCCATGCTGACCGGCTCGATCAATTACGCCAATAACCTCGGTTACCTGATGACCTTTCTGCTTGGCGGCCTGGGTGTACTGGCCATTTTCCAGACCTGGCGCAATCTGCTGCGTCTGGAAATCCGGGCCTTGCCGGCTGAGCCAGTGTTTGCCGGACAAACCGGTTACCTGAATCTGCACCTGTCCAATCCCAGTCGCCAGCTGCGCGGTGCCATTCAGCTGCGCGCGGACCTGGCCGATGCGCCGGCCGACATCCACAACATCGAAGCCAATGCCGATGCTAACTTTCGCGTACCGCTGCCGAGCACACATCGCGGCTGGCTCAAGCCACGACGGCTGATTCTGTCCAGCCAATATCCGCTCGGGCTGTTGCGCGCCT
>JASFVP010000065.1:0-16126 GCA_050049775.1 Chromatiales bacterium | reverse complement strand
CTTCGGTGTGGCATTTCAGACAGGCCCTGGTGACTTCCGGGCCATTGTTAAAAGGCCCCTTGAGTTCATCGAACTTGCTGTGATCGGCGGTGGAATTGGAATCGAAGCGCTGCGTGGGTTGCTCGACAATGGTGTCGAGGCGGTAATTCATGTCCGTATCCGGTTTGGCGGATTGCTCTGTCGTTGCGTTTGAAGCCGGCAGCTGGCTGCACAACAGCAGGCCCATCAGAATGGCAAGCCCGCCCCGATAGCGGCGCATCACTGCAGCATTAAGCAATCCAGACATATTGCCTCCCGATTGATGTGGTGACCAAAGCCGCCGGCCAAACCAGTAACCTGCCTCATTGGGCGGGTTTTAATTATTAGCCTACTATAGCGGAGCGGATCGATCCTGCACTTTGATCGAAATCAATCGGCGCCTTTAGACATGACCACGATCGACTCTACGACGGATTATCAGGCTGTTTTTTATCCGACGCTGTTTTTGCGAGCGCGCTGACGTCATTCATCTGTGCGTTATAGCTGCGCCGGAAATCACCCAGAATTTCATCACGCCGGTTTGCCCCCACACCAACCGACATCATCACCAGCCGCGCCAGTTCCAGGCTGGCTTCGATGTTTTCCGAAACCACCCCGGTTGCACCAAGCTGGTAGAGCTTGCGGCATTCCGTCAGGCTGTGGCCGCGCGCAAAAATCCGGGTCTGCGGATACGCCTTGCGCAACGACGCCACTACTTCCTGGGTGGCTTCGGCATCGTTGAGCGTGACAATGATTACCTCGGCATGCATGGCGCCCGCAGTCTTGAGCAGCTGCGGTTCGCGCACATCGCCATAAAATACCGGGTGTCCATTGTTGCGTTCCTTCTCCACAACCCGGGCACTCGAATCCATCGCCACATAGGATTTTCCGGCACTGGTCAGAATTTCACCGATGCGATGGCCGACACGACCGAAACCGGCCAGCACGATCGGCGCTTCAACCGGCGGCTCGGCGCTTTGCCCGGCATCTTCCTCCTTCTTTTTGATCAGGCGATAAGCCACCTGCGCCAGCACCGGTGTGGCCAGCATACTCAGCAATACCACCAGCAATAATTGCTGGAACAAGGCTTCAGTAAACAGTGCGGATTGATAAGCCAGGGAAAACAATACCAGCGCAAATTCACCACTTTGCGCCAGCACCAGAGCAATCGCGATGCTGTTTTTCAGCCGCAGGCCAAACAGCAGCGCCAGCGGGAACAGGGCCGCCGCTTTCAGGCCGATCAGCAGAGCCATCCATGACAGGGACAGCAGCGGTTTTTCCAACAACAGGTTGAGATTGAGCGACATGCCCATCGACATGAAGAACAGACCCAGCAACAAACCGCGAAACGGCCGGATCTCGGCCAGCACCTGGTGTTTGTAGGAAGAATCCGAAATCAGCAAGCCGGCCAGAAATGCCCCCATCGCCATCGACAGGCCGGCATGCTCGGTGGCCACCGCCGCACCCAGCACAATCAGCACGGCCGATGCGGTAAATACCTCCGGATTGCCGGATGACGCCACACGATAAAGGATCGGGTGCAGAAAATGCCGGCCGATGACCACCACAAAACCGAGAATCAGCACCGATTCACCCAGCGCCAGGCCGATGTCTTCGCCAATGCTCATTTCCGGCAAGGCCAGCAACGGCACCAGCACCAGCAATGGCACAACCGCGAGGTCCTGCAATAACAGGACCGCCAGTGAGGCGCGCCCGTACAACGACGGCAATAATTTCTGTTCGTTCAGCAATTGCAGCACAAAAGCCGTCGAGGACAGCGCCATCGCCGGCCCCACCAGGATCGACGCGCGCAGTGAATTGTCAAAAAAGAAATAACTCACCATCCCCAGCAACACGCCGGTGAACAGTAATTGCAGGCTGCCCAGACCAAACACGTAACGGCGCATCAGCCACAAGCGCGACGGCGTCAACTCGATGCCGATGACAAACAGCAGCAGCACCACGCCGATTTCCGCCAGATGACCGATTTCAGCGATATTGCTGATCAGGCCAAGCCCGGACGGCCCGACTATCACGCCAGCCACCAGAAAACCCGGCACCGCCCCCAACCGTGCCGCCTGGAACAGCGGTACGGCGATCACCGCCGCAACCAGCAGAATAATGATGTCGACAAGATAAACGGAAAGCATGGCGTCCTTTTTCGATTGTTAGAAAAGCCTGGCCGAACCCTCTATGACTCCAAAGCCATTTTGTTGCAATAAATGTGCAACAGAAATCATAGATAATTTTCGCATGAACAACCCGAACTTTGACCTCAGTGAAGCCGCCATCAGGCCCCTGCTCAAACGTCTGCTCCAGCTTTATGAGGAATTCCAGCAACAGGCTGACACGCGCCTGACGGAATTTCAACAGTATCTGCCCGCCGGTCAAAGGCTGCCGGCCAGCGCGGTCAATCTGGCGCACTATCTGGCATTGCGCAGCTTTGACCTGCGTGATTTGCAACAACAACTCGCTGCTTTCGGGCTGTCGAGTCTCGGTCGCGCCGAAGCCAGCATCGTCGACAATTTCAATCGCATCATCAGTCTGCTGTGCCGCCTGCTGGATGAACCCATACCAGATTCGCTCGACCTCATCGACACCATCAGCAACCACGCTGGCGCGCAGCTGTTATATCGCAATACCGATGATCTGCTCGGCGAGCGCCCCGCCGGTCGCAATGTACGCATCATGGTGACATTGCCCGGCGAAGCCGCCGACGATTATGAACTAGCACTTGAACTGATCAACACCGGCATGAACGTCGCCCGCATCAATTGTGCACATGATGACAGCGACCGCTGGCTGCGCATGGTGCAGCATGTACGCCAGGCCGAGCAGCAAAGCGGGAAAAGCTGTCGCATCATGATGGATCTAGCCGGCCAGAAAATCCGCACCGGCCCGATTGAAGCCGGTCCGGCAGTCGCCCACCTCAACGCCAAGCGCGATGATTTTGGCAGCGTCATCAAACCCGCCTGCCTGCAGATCATGAAACACAGTGGATTCCAACCAGCCAGTGGCGGCTGTGTGCGGATCGGCATCAATGACGACGTCCAGTCAGACCTGATTCCTGGCGACTGGCTCAGCATGGTCGACAACCGCGGCAAACACCGCCAGCTTGAAGTGCTGGAACGCACCGAAGACGACATCGTCATCACGCGCTGCTGGAAAAGCGTTTACCTGTCGCACAAAAGCCAGTTCCAGTTACGTCGCAAAGGCATCAGCAAAACCGAACAACAGCATCTGGAAATACGCATCACCGACTTTGTCGCCGCACCGGCGAAAATCCGCGTGTTCAAGGATGAGCAATTGCTGCTGACCGACAGTTCGGTTCCGGGCCGACCGGCCTTGCGCGAGTCGGACGGCACATTGCTGCACAGCGCTCACATCGGCATCACCCAGAATGAAATACTGCAACAGCTCAAGCCAGGTGCGGCCGTCTGGATCGATGATGGCAAGGTTGGCGCCTGTGTCGAGAATCTGAGTGAAGCCGGCGTGTTGTTACGCATCACGCATGCGCGCCCCAAAGGCACACTGATTCGTTCCGACAAGGGCGTCAACTTTCCCGATACCGAACTGCGACTGCCAGCACTGACCGACAAGGACCTCAAAGACCTTGACTTCATCTGTCGCCACGCCGACATCGTCGGCTACTCATTCGTGCAATGCAAAGCCGACATGGACCGTCTCATCGAAGAGTTGCAAAAGCGTAATACAAGTCACTTGCCGATCATCGCAAAAATCGAAACCGGCCGGGCGGTGCGACATCTGCCGGAAATCATGCTAAGCAGCATGGGCCAGAGGCGACTGGGCATCATGATCGCGCGCGGCGACCTCGCCGTAGAACTTGGCAGCGTGCGCATGGCCGAAATGCAGGAAGAAATTTTATGGCTATGTGAAGCCGCGCACGTGCCGGTCATCTGGGCCACCCAGGTACTGGAAACACTGGCCAAAAGCGGCATTCACTCACGCCCGGAAATCTCCGACGCCGCCATGAGCGTACGCGCCGAATGCGTCATGCTCAACAAAGGCCCCTACATCATGGACGCGTTGACCGTGCTGGATCACATCCTGGTACGCATGCAGGAACACCAGCACAAGAAATCGTCACGTTTGCGTGCATTGATGCAGTGGCCGATAATGACCAGTGTTGAACAAACTACATATAATATAGGCAGCAGAGTATTGAAAGATGCCGCCGAAACTATTACCAGCTAGCAGCAAAAAATCAGCTGTAATATTTTTCTAGGCAGCACAGATACTACACGCCCCCTCCACAGGCTTGGGCAACATTGAGCGCCCCACCACATCCAGCTTCGGCAAAAACACAATTGCGTGAACTCACCTTTGAGAAAGGCAAATTGCAGGGTTTCACTGATTGCCAGGTAATCACCCGCTAGCCGGAAGCGTGCCGGTATGTGACGCAACCAGTCATCAATGTTCTACCTGCAGACAGAAACAAAAGTGAGCCTGAGAGACTGGTATCGGGAGATTTGGCCGATTCATGTGCCACCGCCTTGCAGTTTAATTTTTTGATGCCGGACCAGCCGGCGTATCCGCCCCCTGAATGTTGCCGGTCAGCCCGTTGATGTCACTGCCCTTCAAGCCGATTTCGGATAATAGTGAGTCAACAATGGGTGCCTGGCCGCGATAGCGCAAAGCACTGTTCACCAACTGGTCTGCGAGATTGGCATTGCTACTGGGACCCTCGCCATCACCTGCGATTGAAACACCTGCATTCAGTCCATCCACCTGGATGATCTTGATGCCATCAATCTGTTCCATCGGCTTGACACTCTCCCGAATGATTTCCGGTAACTGTTTCAATAATTCAAATTTGACCTGCATGGCAATCTGTTCTGCTGACAGGGTATTGGCTGCCTCATTAATTGCCTTTTTACCGGTGGCTTCAACATCGTATCGCTTGGCATCCGCATCAGCACGCAGCTTGGTGGCTTCAGCTTGACCTTCCGCTTCGATGCGCTGCTTTTCTGCATCGGCATTCGCGAGAATACGAATTGACTCGGCCTGGTCATCGGCTGCCTGCTTTTCTGCCTCGGCCGCGACTGTCACACTAATGGCCTGTCGCTCAGCACCTTCCCTGGCTTTTACCAGTTCAACAGCTTTGGCACGCTCTGCGATTTCAGTCTCACGAACTGTCTGTACGACTTCCGACTCTTTCACAGCTTTCTGTCGGGCCTTGTCCGCTTCCGCCTGGGCCTCGGATTGCGCTTTGGACTTCTCGGCAACAGCAATGGCCTTGTCCTGCTCGGCAAGTTCAACGGTTTTACGACGTTCCACTTCAGCCGTTTCAATCGACTTTTCGCGGCTAATGTCTTTTTCCTTAATCAAGCGTTCTTTTTCAATACGTTCTTCTTCTACCGCACGATCAGCAGAAATCTTTGCCATATCAACCTGGCGCCGAGCGATAATCTCCGCTTCTTGGGCTTCTCGTTGTTTATTCGCTTGCTCGCTGGCAATTTCCGCAGCCTGCGCCGCCCTTCTAACTTCTATTTCGCGCTGTTGTTCCAGCTTGGCGTATTCCTCATCTCGTGAGATGGAAAGACGCTGGCGTTCGGCTTCGAGATCCTTGTTGGCAATGGCCACGTTAGTATCCTGTTCGATGTCGTTACGTGTTTTACGGCGAGTCTCAATTTCTTCAGTCAGGCGTGTCAGACCTTCAGCGTCGAAAGCATTGTCCGGGTTGAAGAATTCCTTTCCGGTCTGATCCAGACCAGTCAGCGAAACCGATTCGAGCTCGAGACCGTTTTTCAACAGATCCTCGGAAACGACCTGCTGTACCTTCTGTACAAAATCGACACGTTGCTCGTGTAATTCCGTCATTGCCATTTCTGCCGCAACCGCACGTAAGGCATCAACGAATTTACCCTCTACAAGTTCTTTCAATTGAGCCGGATTCATAGTGCGCATACCCAGGGTCTGGGCAGCGTTAGCAATCGAATCCTCGGAAGGTTTGACGCGTACATAAAACTCGGCAATGACATCGACGCGCATACGGTCGCGTGTAATCAAAGCCTGCTCGTTGGCGCGGCGCACTTCTAGCCGCAGGGTATTCATATTCACCGGAATTACTTCGTGCAACACGGGGAAAACCAGGGCACCACCATTGAGAATCACTTTCTGGCCACCAAAACCGGTTCTTACAAAAGATATTTCCTTGGATGCGCGCCGATAAAGACGCGCGAAAATCATGCCGAGTACCAGCAGTGCTACCAGTATACTGCCCGCATACAAGGCAATGTTCATCAGATTATTCATTGTTGTAACTCCTGTCAGTCTTTGTATTCGGTTTCATTTCCCCATCCACCAAGGCGGAACTGGTATTGGCAATGACCTTGAAGATCGCCCCTTCCTTACGCACCAGTAGTACGCTACTTTTCGCCGTGAAGTTGACACCTGCCACATCCGGCTCAACCATCACATAGTGTGTCGTACCCCTGACATCTCTCACACGCGCCTCTGCCGGACTGCCAACCGATGCCGTGCCAAGGGTGATTGTGGCTATTCTGCCCACCAAACTGTCTTCCGATACAGCATCAGTTTCATCTTTTGGCATAACACGGTTGAGCACACCGCCCATGACTCTGACCACCGGCAGTGCCAAAACAAAGGTGGGAACAGACATCAACAGACCCGGCAGAAAAAACCCGGTGATTCCCTGTGCAAAGGACTGTAATGCCAGTCCTATCAGACCAAACGCTGCGAGAAAAATCACCAGCAACATGAGGACCGGCACCTGGCCAACCCGTAACCAGCTAAACAGGCGTGACAATGCCGATGGCGACTCCATCTCGGCGGACAGGTCGAGTTCAACATCCAGATCCAGGTCCGGGAGCAAAGAGTCCAGTGCATTAGACAGGGCGAAGCCTAGCAGTGAGGCGACACCTTCCAGGAATGCAATACCGAACATCAAGGCCAGCGCCACACTGAATGGCACATTCCCATCCGCCGTGAGAAATTCAAGCATGTGCGCTACCCGTCGACACCTTTGTTGCCGCTTTTTATCGCGGCCAGGCGTTCCTGAATCCGGTTTTTTCTGGCCATGTCATCTAGTTCAGCCAGCTGTGTCGCCGTCTTGCGATCCGTACCGACAGCACCGGCAACACCGGTTGTACTTTCCATAACCCGTTCAAAGGCTGCACCGGCTTTTTCAACACGGCGTTCAACTCCGCCACCGGCAGCGGTCGCCGAGCTGTCGCCTGTTGCTCCAATTGCTGCAGCTTCCTGTTGTGCCGCCCGAAACTGCTTAAGCTCATCCTGCATTTCGCGTTTTTTTGCCTGCAATGCCGAAATGTAACCTTCCAGCTCTGTTTCCTGGTTATTGCAATCGGCAACAGTCGCTTCCAGTACCGGTATCTGTGCCTCGATATCCAGCTGACTTGCGATCGCAGCTTCGGCAAGATCATCCCGATTTTCCCTGATCGCAAGTTCAATTTTTTCAGCCAGATCCTCATGCTTGCGATTTTCTTCCATCAACCGTGTCGAAGCGAGGTGCCTGGCGGCAATCACCTTGCCGAGTTCAGCGCGCACTTCGTCAATAGCGGCATCGATTTCACGAATCGATTCCTGCATGACTGTTTCGGGTACGGCATTTTCCATGGCATCAATCAGGGCATTGAGACTACCACTGATGATACGGCCAACACGACTGGTCAGGTTTTCTCTCATTTTTTCTTCTCCTCAACAGGTTGACGCATCATGCTGATCACGTGCGCCAGATCAAGAATTGGTTCAACACGGCGGTGGATTGCTTGTTTGTCGTAGCAGGAACAGCGCTGGGTAACACCCATTTGTAGAATCGACTCCACAAGACGAAAAACACGATCGGCGATGCCATTTTCCAAGCTCGCAAGTTGTTGTTGCATCGAACGATCTTCGTTGGCTGTAGCGGCAGTCAAGGTGAATGCCATCGCGTCAGGCAGCCACTCCAGAAAGCGTGATATCAGTTCTGAGTGCATGTCCTGCTCAATTTCAAACTCACGCACTGCAGTGCTGGCCGGAGCGATCAGCTCCTGCATCATCGTAATGCTGCCGCGCAAGTCCTTCCTGTTTTCATAATGCAAGCGCGCCTCAGCAATAATGGCACGCAATTTGTCACTCGGCGTCTTCGCATCACTGATCTCAAGTTGGCTGATGAAAGTGGCATCCTCCTGCGGGATGCGGGCGCTAATCGTCACGGCTTTTGTCATCACCCATTCTCCAGTTTTGATCGCAAGATAAGAACTGTGGTGAGAAAACTCTAGACCAAGCCGTCTCACTTTGCAAACAAATGCATACATTTGAATACATTCAGGGATTTTAATTCATGTTGGTGAAACAACGCACCTATGCACGTAACACTACTATATGGAGCATCGGATGCATCGAACACGCACAGCTACAGAGTCGTTGATTTAACCGATGGCAGCTGTTTTTCCTCATTACATTCCTGTCCTGTCTCAATATTCAAAGGATCGCGCTGCGGTAGCTCATTGATATAACAATCCAGCCGCTTGTCCATGGTCAGCATGGCGGCACGCGATAACATCCAGCCCAATGGCACCGGTCCGTCGACATTCTGTAAACCGAATTCCTTGAAAATGCCTTGCAGCTCGACCAGCTGCTGCATGTTGGCGCGCGCCAGGCTGCCGCGTCCACCGCGGGTATTAAGCATGGCGCGCAACGGCGACAATGCTTCATTGGCGATCGGTGAGGCGTCGGCATCGGCGGTATCGTCTTGCGTCGGTTCATTGGTGATCATCAACACGACCGGGCGTATTGCCTGCCAATCTTCACCAGCCTGCCACATGATGCGCAGGTAGGCTTCGGCCAGGGTGGTTGTGCCTGAGTTTTCGAAATAACCGCCGTCGACCACATGTCCCCAAGCCTGATTGTTAATATCGTTCACCGTGCCGGCCGGGCTGACATAGGTAAAACGTGCGCTGTTGTGCACGGCTGTGCTCAGGCGCAGGTGCTTCTCGGTGATACTGTGCAAATCCTTGACGTGCAGAAAGATTTTATCATCCAGTTGCAGGTTGCTCGTTGCCGTGCGAAAACCTTTTTCCACCCAGGTGCTATTGAGAAACAGCGCCGGTAGATCATCAACGCCATCATACAATTTGAGGAAGTTTTCATTGAAGTAGTCGGTGCCGGTCATTTCCTGCCAGGCTTCTTCCCAGCCTTTTTCGATGGCGGTGGCGCGATCAAAATCCTTTACCGGGACGGGCCAAAAACGCTGGATCAGATCGCCATACAGCATGCGTCCGGCCGGCGGCGCGAGAAAGTCATTCTGCAAAAAGGTGCGTGCACAGGCTTGATAGCTGAATTGACCTGTTTTGTTGCATTCATCGGCAAAACTGGCATTTTGCTGTTTTGCCTTGAGCATGGCAGTGAAGGTAGCGATACCGAGACTGCCGCCGGACACACCACTCATGGCGTACACGTGATCGGCAAACTCCGGGTTGGCATCCTGCAACGCACCCAACACATTGGCGGTCCAGTAGGCGGCGCGTATGCCACCACCTTCAGCCGCGACCAGAAACAACGGATAGGGTTTGCCGGCCGTTGTCGGATCGCTGCGCCACTTTACCAAACGTGGTGTCAGCCAATTGTTAAAGTGTTGATCAATGGCAACGCGCGTATCCTGCTTCATCTCACCGGTGGTACGCATGGCATGATTGTCGTTCCAGGTACTGAATATCAGTGCCAGCAGCAACAATGCGAGAAACACAGGAAAACGAAAACGCTCGCCATAAAACACCAGAATACTACCGATAAAAACCCAGTTAGCGGCGGCGATCAACAGCAGGTTCGGTGTGCCGATAGCAGCGGCACCCACCGGATCAAGCGTGGTCCAGATGAATGCAAGCAGGCTGATGGCTGTCAGCAATAGCGCAAACATCCGGGCCGCTTTAGGCATTTGCATAAAGCTGGTGATGAAATCCTGATGCAACAGGCGCTTGTCCGGCAACGCCAGCATCCTACCGAGCAGCCAGCGGCGTGATTTGGCGAAGATGTAAAACAGGATGCCGCTGAAGAAATAGATATAAGCGAACAGATCGGGATCAATCGCCAGGTTGTCTTCAATGTTCTCCGGGTAAATACGTCCGGTTTTCAGCAGTGCAATCCACAGAATCCAGAACGCCAGCCCACCAAGAATGCGCGGCACCTCCTCGACCAGACGCTGGGCGCGCGCCTTGTTATCGGTTGCAGTAGCGCGCTCATACACCTCACGGAAACGCAGCATATGCCGCGCCCAGTACCAGATGCTCAGCGCCCACAACCAGATACAGGCATAAAACGCCGCATAGCTGAGCAACTGCCCTTCACCGGTTTCGGTCATGCTGCGCAGGATATCGATGCCTTGCGGCGCCAGGCCGAAAAACACAAAACCGACGATCAGGGAAAACACACTGAAGCGGCAAGGCTTGATGATCAGCCATAGATCCAGCAACCAGCCCCAGACACAACACAACAGCTTCACGGGTTGAGCGTAAAATTCCTTGATGCAGCCGAGCATGCGACACCTCCCTATGCTATGCGGATATTCTGTTTTTTATTTGTTGCAGTATGTACTTGCGAGTGTTGCAGGCCTTCTCTACCAGGTCAATCGATAAGATAACTCAGCCACGGCTTGCGTGCACATAAACGAATTTCGAAAACATGTGGCCAGTTCTTGCCGGTTACGAACAGCCGGTCATTGACAGGATCATATGCGATGCCATTGAGCACACCGGCCTCACCCCGCAGGCGCTCCCACACCGACAACAAACCACCGAGATCGATACGCCCGGCCACCTCACCAGTGGCAGGATCGATTATGACAACTTCATTACTTTGCCAGACATTGGCAAGGATGTTGCCCTGCACGGTTTCCAGTTCATTGAGATTTTCGACCGGTCTCCCTGCCTCGGTCACATTCACATGACCGGTTTCAACAAAAGTTTGCGGATGCAGAAAACGCAGCACCGATGTCCCGTCGCTCATCACCAATTGATTGTCTAACCGGGTCAGCCCCCAACCTTCACCGGAAACACTGAAGGTTTCCAGCGGTTGCAGACTGTGCATGTCATATACGAAGACTTTCCCCGCCTTCCAGGTCAGCTGCACCAGTTTGTCAGACCAATCGGTCAGTCCTTCGGCAAAGTAGTCAGCGGCAATACGCTGTTGCTGCAGTATTTCACCGGTTTCGAGCTTGACCTTTCTAAGTGAAGACTCACCTTTCACACCGGTGCTTTCGTACAGAAAACCATCGCGATACAGCAGGCCCTGGGTAAAAGCCTGCGCATCATGGGGATAGACATTGACAACTTCGTAATCGAACCGGTTCGATGGCGGCTGCCGGGTTTCATGCCAGAAAAATGTAACCGGCAATACCACCAGTACCACCAGACCGAATCTCAGCAACAGGCTTTTATTGGGCATTTTTTATAACCTGCCTGATCGACCTCAGCTCATTGTTATCGGAAGTGTTACTGCTTGCCCTTGAATCTCAGTTCGCCAGTATTGGCAAACTCAAACATCGGCCCCCACACCACTTCCCAGTAGTGCTCATCCGGATCGGCAAAATAGGCGCTGAAACCGCCCCAGAAAACTTCCTGCGGTTCCTTGGCGATGCGCGCACCGGCCGAACGGGCACGTTCAATGATTGCAATCACATCCTCCTTACTTGCAGCATTATGCGCCAGTGTGACACCACGAAAACCGCCACCAGCAGGCGCGATTTCAGCCGCGATGTCGCTGGCCAGCTTCTCGAGCGGATACAGTGAAAGCCAGACACCCGGCAGCTCAAAAAAACTCACGCCTTCATAGGATGTGTTTGGAGGGGTTGCGAGTACAGACTCGTAGAACGAAGTACTGCGAACAAGATCGGACACGCCGAGTGTAATGACACTGACTCTGGGAATTTTCATGCCTGAGTATAAGAATATTGTATTTTAAGCCAACTGAACCTTGGGCAACTCGACATCTGAGCATTGCACCTGGTTCTTACCGGCCGCCTTCGCTTCGTACAATGCCTTGTCCGCCAACGCCAGCAGCTTATCAAGATCGTAGCAATCCGCACAACTGGTTGCGGCACCAAAGCTCGCCGTGACTTTCAATAACTGGCCGTCGACGGCAATTTTATGCTCTTCCATCGCGGCGCGAATTTTCTCGGCAACCACACCGGCCTGTTCGATCCCGGCATCGGGCAGCAGGATCACAAATTCCTCGCCACCCATGCGTCCGCTAACATCATAGGTACGAGTATTGTTTCGGATCAGCCCGGCCATCTGCCGAAGGGCATCGTCGCCGGCAGCATGTCCATAGGTATCGTTAATGCACTTGAAATCATCCAGATCCAGTGCAATCAGTGACAAGGGATATTCGTGGCGCTTGCAATAGGCAATCTGTTTGTCGGCCAGTTCATAAAATGCGCCACGATTGTTGAGGCGGGTCAAATAATCGGTTCTCGCGGCCTTCTCCGCCTGCTCCTTGGCATGGGTCAATTGATGTCGCAACAGAAAGTTCTGGTGCAACGCGGTACTCAGCACCCGAGTCGAACGCACACTTGAAAAGAGGAATAATAGACTGGCAAGTGCAGCAACACGAGGAGCCCCCTCACCCGCAATAAGCAACCAAAGGGTCACGGGCAGCAAAACACTTGCTACGGTGGCGAGCACCATCGGTCGTAGCGCAGAGTAAACAGACATGGCGCCGCCAGCCATACCAATCAGGAAGAAAAAGATGATGATCTGATCCACTCCCGATGCAGGAACAATCAACCACAAACCACCCAGACCCCAGACCGAAGCCGATAATATCAGAGTGATAAAGTACGGCAGCTCCCACGTGAGTACGGCTTCACCGACTGGACAGCGGAATCTGTAGCGATGAAACAGGAAAATCCGGATCAACGAAGTAATCACGAGAGCCGCATACCAGACTTTCAGTTTCGAGTGGCTGATATCAGGCCACAACGCGGCAAGAAACAGACTCGCGTTCACCAGGCTGATAAAAACCGCCGGGAAAGACAGCTCAAACAACAGATGAAGCTTGTCTGCCCTGGTTTTTTGTTTGAAATCAGCAGCTTCAGATTGCTGTTCCATGGGGTCGATTGTGTCTGGCTTATTCACTTCAATATTTAACGGCAGACAGCAATTTTCCCTGAGAGCATATAGCTGGTATGTCCAACCTAAGATTTACACCCAATGAATCCACTGTAAAAACCCTGGGACCTTTCATACGGCAGCCGAACTGATCAATTAACACGGTTTTGTTATGATGGGATTCGTTTGCCATTTGACAGGAATTGCCTCTGTTCACCATTGCGCACATATCCGACCTGCACTTCGGGCGCGAAATCGCTGTTGTCAGAGATGGCCTGATGAACTGCCTGAATTCGCTGCAAGCCGATGTGATCATTCTGAGTGGCGACCTGACGCAGCGCGCGCGTCATGGTGAATTTCGCAACGCTGTATCATTTCTGGAGCAACTGGACGCACCCGTCTTCATCATTCCCGGCAATCACGATCTGGTCGCCTTCAATCTACTGGAACGCTTTGTACGCCCGTGGTACAAATGGCGCCACTACATTGGCGATGATCTTGAACCAACGATGCAGGGCGAAGGCTTTTTCATCAAAGGTATCAACACCGCACGCAAGCTGGGTGATCGCATGGACTGGTCGCGCGGTGGCATCAATACCGAACAACTGGCCGATATCAAGCAAAGCATGTCATCCGCGCCGCAGGATTCGCTGAAGCTACTGGTTGCCCATCACCCTTTCTGGTTACCGACCGAATACGAGCGGCGTCATTTGATCGATGGTCGTGACGAGGCCTTGCCGGAATTAAAAAACGCCGGCGTGGATCTGATCCTGAGCGGCCATATCCATCTCGACTTTACCAATATCCTGCAGGGCATGGTTGTATCCCACGCCGGAACAGGTATTTCCGATCGACTAATGCCGGGCTACCCCAACAGTTTCAATCTGCTGCAGGGAAATAATCAGTCAATCACATTGAGCGTTATGGAATGGCGACAGCACCAGTTCGAGACCGTCAGAACGGAACGCTTTCAGCGTACTGAACAAGGCTGGCAGAACCTGGGCGAACACGACCTCGAGGTAACAGCCCGGTGACCGACAAGTTGGACAAATTACTGGCGTTTTTAAATCCAGGCTCCGGGTCGGCCGAACAGATGCAGGCACTGCTCGCTGAGCAACCAAACATTCAAGTTCGCCAGCTCGAAGTCCCGGCTTTGAAAAAAGCGCTGAAAGAAGCGGCGGACCGAGGCGTCCGGCGCATTATTGTCAGCGGCGGTGACGGCACCGTTGCACTGGCAGCGCATTGCCTGGCCGGCACCGCTACCGAACTGGCCGTGTTACCCGGTGGCACCTTGAATCACTTCACCGACCGCGTCGGCATCCCGGCCGATGCGAGTGACGCATTGCAGCTGGCGCTACAGGGCGAAGCCAGGCCGGTTGATGTGGGTTTTGTGAATGACCACCTGTTCATCAACACCTGCTCGGCCGGGGCTTACGTCACTTTCGTCCGCTCCCGTGAATATCTCGAACGACGCATGAGCTATCACCTGGCCAGTCTGCTGGCCGGCATACGCCGCCTGTTCAAACTTCGTAGCATCAAAATCGAGCTGGATGGTCATCCGGTTCGCACACCATTAGTATTCGTCGGTGTCGGCGAGCGTGAACTGCAGTTTCCCATGCTCGGACAGGCAAGGCCGGAAGGTAAAGGTGGCCTGCATGTGATTGCACTACGTTCCAGAAATCGCGTCGATACCCTGCGTGTAGCCTTCAACGCCATATTTCGCGGCATCGACCCGTTGACGAAACAATGCCAGATCGACCAGCAACTGGTAGATGCCATTGAAATCAATCCTAAACGTAAAAAGGCGGTACAGATCGCCGTAGATGGCGAGATTATCCAGATGTCGCCGCCGTTAAAATTTCGCTACGAACCGGATCTGGTACGTGTTGTGGTACCGGAACATTACCGGGTGAATCCACCAGGCTAGACGAGAGCAGGCTGTTAGAATGCGCATGCGAGATTCAGCGTATGCTGATCATTTCGCAGGTGGCAAACCCTGCATGATGTTGCCACGAACAGGAGGTGACAGAAACGTCCTGAGCAACAAGTCTAACGAGAATGGCTGATTGCGATTCCAGGGCAACAGCGATACACAGCGCGCCATGGTGCAATAGCCAAAGATCAACTGCGCCCAGGTGCCAATCGTGGGAATCCAGAAAATGATCTGCAGCGGCTTAGGAAGTGCCACCAGAAGCAGCATCAGGTACCAGAAGCGAACCTGAACCGGGAACGACTTGATGCTGCGCTCACGAATCACAAAATGAATCAGTTGAAACACAGTGAATCCAATGGCCAGCAAGAAGCCCTCCTGATAGCCGGCAATACCCGCAGTAAGCAGGCAAGCGGTCACAAGCCAGTACCACCAGCTCAGCTCTTTATAATCGACCATAAACATGGAAGGCCTCCCGAGATTCTATCCGTATACAACTTTAAATGATGCCGCATGAATCAGGCAACAGCACAGTTTACCCAGCCAAGTAGAATCACCCCAGCTCAAACGAAGTCACCCCGAAAATACGTTCTAACGGCATATCGGGCGCGTCACCCTTATACATCCTGGCGGTTTCAAACGACACCGCCATATCATGGCGCTGCGCCAGGGCAACCGCTGCCGGATTGACTTCCGGAACGTCCAGGTAAACCGGATGCGAAGATTCCACCCGGGATTTCAACGCCAAAAAAAGCGCTTCCGCCAAGTCCGGCATTCCCGCGAAAAGCGGTCCGATTTTGTAACCGGTGCGGCACCGGCGTATCACGCCATAACCGGCAAGTTTCCCGTCTTGCATGAATCCCAAAGCATGACTATCAGGTTGGTTAATCCAGGCCTGGAGAAAGCGGGATCGGTTCGCCGGGAAAAAAGCTCGATCGTATGAATCAATAACTTCGAAAGGTAACGTGGACAGTTGCACGATGTCCGGATTTCGATCCGGGCTTCCACCACCAACACCTTCATAGCGAATATTACGATAAGCCAGCTTGAAACCTGATTTCCTGTAGTTGTCCTGCTGCGCAACCACACCATC
>JASFVP010000064.1:0-16249 GCA_050049775.1 Chromatiales bacterium | reverse complement strand
TGGTTTCCGGCACCAGTGGAATCTGGCCGGACAGATAAACCGTGGAACCGGTTTTGACGGCCTGGGAATAGGTGCCGATCGCTTTGGGCGCCTGGTCGGTATGAATGATTTCTCTTGTCATTGTGCTAGTCCTGCGAAGTGGTTAGGCAATCGAGTGTAACAAAACAGAGCTGGGCAGGCACCGGCCAACAGAAGCCGGACGGGTTGGTTCTGCGCCGTTTCAGTCCACCCTGAACATCGCATGGCAGGCCAGGCATTGCTGCATGATTTCGGCAGTGAATGTTGTCAGCGTTTCCAGATCATCCGTCTCGGCGCGAATCACCATTTCTTCAAACATCATGTGGGTTGGTCCACCGATTTCCTTGAAAGCCTGCGGTGTTTTCTGCTTGATCGAATCCGGTGTGGCGCGCGCCATGCGGTTGCCGGAATAACGCGCCGCGTCGATGATCAACTGGCGATCATCGGCGCCAATACCAGCAATAATACCTTGGATACTGGCCAGCATCTGACGCATTTCAGCTAAAAAACTCTGCTTCTCAACGGCATCAAGGCCGAGACGGGTACGCTTGTCAGGATTGCTATCTTCGGCAGCAATCACCAGACCACTGCCACAACCCAACCAACCCGCCAACAGGACGCCGACGATGAATTTCATTGGATGTCGTCGCATACAGGTACGCTCTAGACCTTTTTCACAAATTCCGATTTCAGCTTCATGGCGCCGATACCATCAATCTTGCAGTCGATGTCATGATCACCTTCCACCAGACGGATATTTTTGACCTTGGTGCCAACCTTGACCACGGACGAAGAACCCTTGACCTTCAGATCCTTGATCACGGTAACCGTATCGCCATCCTGCAGCACATTGCCGTTGGCGTCTTTAAACACCGGTCCGGCATCAGCATCGCCTGCTCCATCCTTCGACCATTCGTGCGCACATTCCGGACAGACATACATGACGCCATCTTCATAGGTATATTCAGAGCCGCATTTCGGGCAATTGGGCAAATCACTCATGATTGTTTATATCCTGTTGGGCCAGCTGATGCTCTTTACACGGGTAGACAGGCGGATTTATTTCCTGGCAGCTGCCTGCAACGCCACGACAAAAGCCTGTTTTGCCCAGTGCGTCATTTCCTCGGCGTCTTCCAGCGTTTCTTCCGGCGCCTGATAGTACGACATTTTAAACAGCTTGCCTTGCTTGTGATATGAAAAAGCCTCAAGCCCTCTCGCTTCGAAGTCTTTGGCGCTTGTTTGATCCGCTTTCAAATAAAGAACACTGTCTGCAACCAGGCCAAACATCAGGTCATCAAGAAAAATCCCATGGCCGCCAAACATTCTTTTCGCCCGCACCGGCCCGATCGACTGCATCAGATCGGCCACATAGGCGACAAATTCTTTTTCTTCTTCAGATGCAGGCATTCTCCACCTGCCACCTCAGGCAAGTCGCAACTGTGCCAGTGACGCGATGGCATCGCCACCGCTGATATCCGGGACAATGGTCAGTTCAAGCACTGTAACCGAGTCCAGGTCCACCTGATGATCCTCCACCTCGACCGTTGAACATTCAGAGCTGAAATTCCATTGCTGGCGCAAAATGGTCTGGAATGATTGGCCAGCATCAGATGACCAGCGCAACACATACTCCTGCGTACGACTGACATCTGGCTCGACAAATTTCAGCCATATTCGCTTCAATTGTTGCGGCCGGTCGAAAACCAAACGAATCGTCTGTTTACCGGAAGCTGCAGCACGCCATGGTTGGCTGTTATCTGCAGAGGTAAGTGCACCTTCAATCGGGAAAGCCACATCCTCGGAGGTAATTTCCACCTGGGCGATTGCTTCAAGGTCTAGCCATTCGGCATCAGGAGCAACTGTGTTCTGGGATTCATGAGATATGATTCGTTTACGCATGACCTGCCTCCGTTTATCGACCTCTCATACAATCACACTACTCCTATTCGATCTGATTTAACACAGGCTTACGGATCATTTTTAACAGTACAAAATACAAACAAATCAAAAATTATTGATACCTGGCCGCACTGATAAACTGGCCGAATGATTCACACCAGACAATTACTGTATTGAAACGATGGATATCCACAGAAACGCCCACAGGGACTATGAAGTTTTTGAACGTTTTGACTTCCCCTATATGAGCCATAGCCGACTTCAGCCGCAGAAAATCTTCCTCCGTCTCAACAAACTCCGGTGACAGATACAGATGATAATCCGGCCCTGGAGCCAGTTCGCCGTGCAAAACAATGCTGTCATTGCTGACAAACACCTCACCTTCACCCCAATGCAAAAAATCGCTGCCCTTAAGATCACGGCGAAACATACCTTGGTATCTGGCCTGCTGTGCCATGGCTTGCACTTGAGATAACGCCGGAGCTTCGGGAGCAGTCAGGATTGGCAGTACATAAATACCCACAGAGAACCCTCCCACACCAATAGCAATATGGGATATGAACAAAATCATGATTTTGAATGGCTTCATCTACGGCCTCTTGAAGTGAAATCCCTGCCAAACTGGAAATGAATCCCCTAAAGCCGGAAGAAGAATGTTAAACACTAACCGGTCAGTTATGAGACATTCATTCCATTACTTGCGTTTGTCGCGAACATAGAGAACTTTTGCACCAGACGCACCACCAGGCCGTTCTTCGACTTCAAAAAGCTTTGTCGCTCGCACCAACTCACCCAGCTTGTGATAACCATAAATTCTCGGGTCAAAATCAGGCGATTGCTTCGCGATATTACTACCGACTGGCCCAAGCTGGGCCCAGCCATCATCATCAGAAGATGCCTCTACAGCGCTACGCAACATCTTCACCAGCTTTGTATCCTGTTTTAATTCGTTGCTGGATTTTTTGCTTATCACATTCTTATCATCTATTCCGCCACGCAACACCTCAGTACGAATAAATTTATCGCAGGCAGAAACAAAGGGGTCTGGTGTTTTTTCTTCTCCAAATCCGTAAACAGACAATCCCGACTCACGAATTCTCGATGCCAGCCTGGTAAAATCGCTATCACTGGAAACAATGCAGAAGCCATCGAATTTCCCTGTGTATAACAAATCCATCGCATCGATGATCATGGCACTGTCGGTGGCATTCTTACCGGTCGTATAGGCAAACTGCTGCACCGGTTGAATGGAATGTTGTAAAAGAGTTTCTTTCCAGCCTCTCAAAGTGGGTTTGGTCCAGTCACCATAGATTCGTTTCACACTGGCAACGCCGTAATTAGCTATTTCCGCCAGCAGACCGTCAACAATATCAGACTGTGCATTATCAGCATCAATGAGTACTGCCAACTTATCAGTGCCTTCCATGTTTCAGATTCTCCAGTCTGATTTTTTTATTTAGCCAGACTTCGGCGTGACTCAGGCAAAAGTCCTGACAATCCGAATCACCGGCGGCAAGGCGCGCAGGCGGCGCATGATCTTGGCGAGGTGTTTGCGATTGAGTACAGTGATGATAAAGGTCAGTGCAGTGGTAACGCCGTCGCGTTCTTCGGTGTGCACGTGTTCGATGTTGGAACCGGTGTCGGAAATAGTGGCAGCCACTTCGGCCAGCACACCACGCTGGTTGCCGACTTCGACGCGAATCTCGGTGGTGAACTCGCCCTGCATTTCATCTTCCCATTGCACATCAAGCCAGCTGTCGCCCTGCTTGTTGGCTTCGGTGAGATTGCGGCAATCGCGGTGATGCACAACGATGCCGGTGCCGGGACGGAACAATGCGCCGATCGGGTCGCCTGGTATTGGCCGACAGCATTTGGCGTACTTGACCACCAGGCCTTCGGTGCCACGTATCGCCAGTGGTTTGTGCCGATCCGCTTCTGAAAGCAACGACTCATCCTCAACACCGATGATGTGACGCGCCACCATCAATGCCATACGGTTACCGAGCGCAATGTCTTCGAGCAAGGCTTCAAAATGCGGCAGGCCGTAAGTGTCGAGATAACCCTGGATGGCTTCTTCGGAAAGATCCTCGATTTTCTGGCCATAGACTTCCAGTTCTTTTTCCAGCAGGCGTCTGCCCAGCTCGGTCGCTTCGCGGTGTTGCAGTTGCTTCAGGTAGGTACGGATGTTGGCGCGCGCCTTGCCGGTGATGACCACATCCAGCCAGGCCGGACTTGGCCGCGCATTGGGTGAGGTCAGAATTTCCACTGTCTGGCCATTGAACAGGCGTGAGCGTAACGGCGCCAGCTTGCGGTCGACTCGCGCCGCGACACAATGATTGCCGACATCCGAGTGCACGGCATAGGCAAAGTCGATCACGGTAGCGCCTTTCGGCAGCTCCATGATCTTGCCCAGCGGCGTGAACACATAAACCTCATCCGGGAACAGGTCGATCTTGACGTGTTCGAGAAATTCTTCGGAGTTTCCGGCGCCTTTCTGCAGTTCCAGCAGGTTATTCAGCCAGCCGGCGGCGGCGTTGTTGGCGACGGTATTGCTGTCGCTGTTGATCTTGTACCGCCAGTGTGCCGCGATGCCGGACTCGGCGACACGATCCATATCACGAGTGCGTATCTGTACTTCGATCGGCAAGCCATGCGGCCCGAATAACACGGTGTGCAGCGACTGGTAGCCGTTGGCCTTGGGGATGGCGATATAGTCCTTGAACTTGCCGGGCACCGGCTTGTAAAGATTGTGCACCGCACCGAGTACGCGGTAACAACTGTCGACATCATCGACGATGATGCGAAACGCATACACATCCGCCAGGTCCGACAGTTTGATGTTCTTATCCTGCATCTTGCGATAAATGCTGCACAGGTTTTTTTCGCGACCGATTACCGCGCCCGGCATGTTTTCCTGATCAAGCCGGTTTCGGATCGAACTTTCGATGTGCTCAACCACTTCACGTCGATTGCCGCGCAATCTGGCCAGCGCTTCACCGACGATGCGATAGCGCCACGGATAATACGACTGGAAACCGAGTGTCTCGAGCTCAACGCGCATGCTGTAAATGCCAAGGCGACTGGCGATCGGCGCATAGATTTCCAGCGTTTCGCGTGCGATGCGCCTGGCCTTGTCGGGACGCATGACGCCGAGTGTGCGCATGTTGTGCAGCCGGTCGGCCAGTTTAATGAGAATGACACGGATATCACGCGTCATCGCCAGCAGCATCTTGCGCACATTGGCCGCCTGCATTTCTGCATGGCTTTTGAAATCCAGATTCGTCAGCTTGCTGACACCGTCGACCAGTTCGGCGATTTCCTCGTCGAACAACTCGATCAGCTGTTCCTTGCCGGTGCCGGTGTCCTCGATGACATCGTGCAGAATCGCCGCCATCAGGCATTTGTAGTCCATGCGCATATCGGCGAGGATCTTGGCGACGGCAATCGGATGATAGATGTAGGGTTCGCCGGACATGCGTTTTTGTCCGGAATGCGCTTCGGCGCTGAACAGATAGGCGCGATAAACCTCACGGATCTGCTCCGGCGGCAGGTATTCCTCGAGATCCGCACAGAAGTGGCTGATCAGATAGCGCGGCTTTTCCTCAAGCAGTCTGTTTTCCACCTGTGGTTGTGATGCGGTTTGCTTCTGCGCTGCAGTAATTTCCGACACTTGATGACCCTGACAAACGGCCGGTCATACTTGAGCGCAAAACGCCAGAACTACCGGCTAACCAACTTAAATCGCCCGCACGCATGAAAACACGCCCGCCAACGCTGGCGAGTCGTGTTACGGGTATATATTAAGGTTAGCTTACTCGCCTGTCTGGGGAGGAACAACCGAATTATCGGAATTAAGATCAGCTTCGAGTGCAGCCGCCAGTTCGTCATCAACGGACATGACTTCCTCTTCCGGCTCTTCGACGGTTTTGTGGGTGATCAGGCCGGCGGCGATTTCGCGCAAGGCGACCACGGTGGCTTTGTCATTTTCCCAAGGCACCAGTGGATCGACACCGTTGACCAGCTGGCGCGCTCTTTTGGTTGCAAGCAGGACCAGTTCGAAACGGTTATCAACGTTTTCCAGACAATCTTCAATGGTGACTCGAGCCATGGGACAAATTCCAAATATTGAACAAGGTTGCGGATTTTACGATAAACAACAGCTTACGCCAACAATGCCTGCAATTTTTTCTGCTGTTCAGCGCTGACACGCTGCTCGGTGAGTCGATTGGCGGTGAAAATCGCGCGTAATTCGGTCAAAGCAACCGCAAAATCATCGTTAAACAGCAGATAGTCGTATTCGCAATAATGCGACATTTCACTGGTGGCCTGCTGCATGCGCCCCTGGATGATTTCCTCGGAATCCTGGCCGCGCCCGCCCAGGCGCGCACGCAGGGCCTCGATGCTCGGCGGCAGGATGAAGATCGATACCGCTTCCGGGATACGCTTGCGCACCTGCGCCGCCCCCTGCCAGTCGATCTCGAGAATCACGTCAAAACCGGCATCCAGTTGCTCACGCAGGCTTTGTTCCGAAGTGCCGTAAAAATTGCCGAACACCTCGGCGGATTCCAGAAACACACCTTGCTCGGTCAGTTCCCGAAACTCATCCACACTGACAAAGTGGTAATGCACACCGTCCTGTTCGCCGGGCCGTGGCGCGCGCGTGGTGTGCGACACCGACAGGCGCAGCCGTTCATCGGTCGGCACCAGTTCGGCCAACAGGCTGGTTTTTCCCGCGCCGGACGGCGCCGAGACAATAAAAAGCGTTCCTGACATGGATTCCCCTGCTGTTATTCGATGTTCTGGATCTGCTCGCGCATCTGCTCGATCAACACCTTCATTTCGACCGAAACCGAGGTGGTCACGGTATCGGCCGATTTCGAGCCGAGTGTATTGGCCTCGCGATTGAGTTCCTGCATGAGGAAGTCCAGCCGCCGGCCGATCGGCTTGTTCTGCCCGAGCGTACGCTCTACTTCGTTGAGATGGGTAGTCAGGCGATCCATTTCCTCGTCGATGTCGAGGCGTTGCGCCAGCAACACCACTTCCTGTTCCAGCCGTCCGGGGTCCAGGTCGCGCAGATCCGCCAGCTTGGTATTCAGGCGCTGGCGCAGTTGTTCGATGACTTCCGGCATGCGCTGCTTGGCAATGTCCACCTGCTTGCGCATGTCGTGCAGGCGCTGCTTGATCATCTCCGCCAGTTGTTCGCCCTCACGCTGGCGCACCTCAATCAGGTTGCCGAGGCTGCGGTCGAGCAATTCCAGCGCGGCATTCTGCACCTGACCCAGATCGACCGCTTCGGCCTCCAGCACGCCGGGCCAGCGCATCATGTCCATGGTGGTCGGCGGCACCGCTTCGTGCATCATGTTTTCAATGGTGCTGGCCGCAGCAACCAGCTGCTCGACCAGACGCTCGTTGACCGTGATCGAGGCCGGTGTGAAGCCGGTCGGCTTGTAGCGCAGTGCACAGTCGAGCTTGCCGCGCGCCAGCTGTTTGCCGACCCGTTCACGCACCAGCGGCTCCAGTGCGCGCAGCTCTTCGGGCAGGCGCACGAAGCTTTCCAGATAACGATGATTGACCGAACGGATCTCCCAGACCAGTTCACCCAGTTCACTACGTGATTCCTCACGCGAAAACGCTGTCATGCTTTTAACCATGGATATAGACCTGCGGGCTCTTGGGCCGGTTTGAGTATCAAGAATATAGGTTGTTGGCCGCTAATGTTACAGTATGAGCGATCTGCCCCCAAGAAAAGCCTTGATACCCCGCACAAAGCTGGACGTGTATCACATTGTCCGCCTGATCGGCAGTGGCGGCTTCAGCCTGATTTACCTGGCGCGCGATGACGAAACCCAGGACGAGGTCGCCATCAAGGAATACTTCCCGAAGCGCTTTGGTATCCGCAGCGACGACAATCGCATCACCGTTTCCAACCAGGGCAAGCTCAACAGTTTTCACCGCGGCCTGAAACTGTTTTTCCAGGAAGCGCGCGTGCTCGCCACGCTGATCCACCCCAACATCGTCAAGGTGCGCAACTGCTTTCTCGCCAACGGCTCGGCCTATCTGGCGATGGACTACGAACCCGGCAAGAATCTCGGCACCTACATCAAGAAACGTCAGGGTGGCCTCAGCACCAATTTCATGATGACGGTGTTTCCGCCGTTGCTCGACGCGCTCAACCTGATGCATACCCAGCAACACCTGCATCTCGACATCAAGCCCGGCAACATTCACCTGCGCCCCGGCGGCAACCCGCTGCTGCTCGACTTCGGCGCCGTACACCAGTACGCCGAACTCAACGAACAGCAGAAACCGCAGATCATCACGCCGGGGTTTTCGCCGGTCGAACAGTATTACAGCAAGGGCAACATCGGCCCGTGGAGCGACGTCTATGCCGTCGGCGCCACCATGCGCGCCTGCCTCGACGGCAAGCCGCCACCGGCGGCGACCGAACTCGACGCCGGCAAGGAGCGCCTGGAACCGGCGGTGGAAAAATACCCGGACCGCTATCCGATGTGGCTGCTCGAAGCGATCGACTGGGCCATGGAAATCGATGCCCAGCTGCGTCCGGCCAGCACCGCCGAATTACGCGATGCGCTGCTCAACCAGAGCGGCCGCCCCGCCGTCAGCGCCATGGAAAACAGAGGAAGCGTCCGATGAACAAAAAATCTCAGCAACAGTTTCGCGTCAGCCAGAAAGGTGATCGCAACCTGAACCAGGATCGCTGCGAAATTTTCGAGCGCGGCAACGTCAAGGTGCTGGTGCTGGCCGATGGCATGGGTGGTCATCCGAAGGGCGAGGTGGCGGCGCAACTGGTGATCGACACCTGCTATCACATGCTCAACCGCAGCGACCTCGACAACTTCGATGCACAACGCTTCATTCGCGAGGTATTGTCGATCAGCCACCAGCAGATCTTCCGCTATGGCCGCAAGAAAAAACCGCCGATCTTCCCACGCAGCACCGCCGCGCTGGTGGTGATCCACGATGACATGATGCAGTGGTCACACATGGGCGACAGCCGCATTTACCTGTTCCGCCACGGCCGCGCGCATGTGCGCACCATGGACCACACGCGCGCCGAACAGATGCGCCTGAGCGGTGCCATCGAGGACAGTGACGACCAGTCCATGACCGCCGGACGCAGCGGCGTATCACGCTGCCTGGGCGGTAAACGCCAGTTGCAGACCATCGACATCACGCCCGCCATTCGGCTGCAGGATGATGACATCGTGCTGCTGTGCAGCGACGGCGTCTGGTCGCAACTCAAGCAGGACAAACTCGAGCAGGTCATGCTCGACGACAGCAACAATCTCGCTGAACGTCTCACCCATCTGGTACAGAATGCCGTGGATGCACGCCATCCGTATAGTGACAACGCCACCGCAGTGGCGTTATGCTGGCATCCACAGGATCAGTCGGTCGCTAGCGCTGGCCAGCCGGAAGCCATCAACGAACTGGATTCCGCCATTGATCACCTGCAAAGCCTGATCAAACAATACCAGTAAAAAATCCGGAGTTTTTATGAGACCCAGTGGCCGTCGCCCTGACGAGATGCGCAGCGTGCGCTTTACCCGCCATTTCACCAAACACGCCGAAGGCTCGGTGCTGGTCGAATTCGGCGACACCCGTGTCATCTGCACCGCCTCGGTCGATAACCAGGTGCCACGCTGGATGAAAGGCAGTGGCAAGGGCTGGGTCACCGCCGAATACGGTATGCTGCCCCGCTCCACCAGTGAACGCATGGGTCGCGAAGCAGCCCGCGGCAAACAGGGTGGCCGCACCATGGAAATCCAGCGCCTGATCGGCCGCTCGTTGCGTGCCGCGGTGGACCTGGAAAAGCTCGGTGAACGCATGATCACTCTGGATTGCGACGTCATCCAGGCCGATGGCGGCACACGCACCGCATCCATTTCGGGCGCCATTGTCGCGCTCAACGATGCCGTCAGCTCACTCATGGCCCGCGGCGAACTCGACGTCAATCCGATCATCCACAATGTCGCGTCCGTGTCCGTCGGCGTTTACCAAGGCACACCGATTCTCGACCTGGATTACGCCGAGGATTCCAACGCCGAGACCGACATGAACGTGGTCATGACCGAAAACGGCGGCTTTATCGAGGTGCAGGGCACCGCCGAAGGCGAACCCTACAGCCGCGCAGAAATGGACGCCATGCTGGGGCTGGCCGAACGCGGCATCCAGGAAATCATCGCCCACCAGCAGGCCTGTCTCGAACAGCTACCAGCTGTCTGAGTTCCGCCACAAAAAACCGGCGTGCGACGCAAAACGAAAAAAAATCGCTTGGCTTCATAGGCACGTTAGAATCTGTTGCTATAATGTTGTTATCTAAGGAAAAAAATAACCAACGCAATGAGCAACAGTTTTTTTGAAGATGAGCATGCCGACAAGGTAGCTGAGCTGCAGCAACGCAGCCTGGAAATCCTGCAGCAAAAGAAGCTGCCGGCCACGCCACTGAACTATGCACTGCTGTACGCCTACATCAATGGCGCACCCAGTGACTTCAACGACGCCATCGATGAAATCCTGCGCGATCCGGACAGCCTGACCATCGACCATGGCCTGCAATTATTCCGTCGCTACGTTTTCAACGGCCAGGCCGAAGAGCCGCGTCAATATGACAGCCCGGCGGAAAAAGCGGCTGACGATAGCGCCGTGGAAGCCGATGTGGAAAGCGGCAACCTGCATGCCGCACTGGTGGAACCAGCCCTGCTGCACGCCGTTGAAAACATCGGCCTGATCAATACTGGAACTGCAGCGCCAGACGACGAACCGCTGATTGATGAAATGACCAACCTGCTCAACCGCAACGGTCTCGACAAGCAACTGGCGAAGCAGCTCAACGACCGGCGCCGCAGCGGTTCAGGGTTCAGCATCATCCTGTGTGAAGTGGACGGCTATAACGAGGTCAACCGCCAACACCACGACGAAGCCGAAGACCTGCTCAAGTCGGTCGCCGACCTGATGCAACGCAACACCCGCGATTCGGATTACGTCGCACGCTTTGCCAGCAATGAGTTTGCCCTATTGCTGCCGAGCACCTCGCTCAACAACGCCTACATCGTCGCGGAAAACATTCGCAAGCAGGTTGAGCGCATGCCGTTTGACATTCCCCAGGGCGTCAACCTCGAACGCATCAGCCTGTCGATGGGGCTGGCCTCACACCGTTACGGCGAACCTGGCGACTCGCTGATCGAACGCGGCCAGGCCGCCATGGAAAGCGCCAAAAGCACCGGCCACAACCGCAGCTACATCGCCGAATAGCCGCCCGCGTAGTAAGCCGTTACAAACTCAACACTTCACCACATTGCCCGCTTTTAAGCGGGCAATGTTTTATGCTGTCGGCTCTTTGTCCGCGCCTTTTCGCGACGCCGTCTTTTTCCCGGCCGGCCTGCTGGTGGCTTTCTTCTGCTGCGCCATTGGCCTTTCGGCAGCAACGCTCTTTTTGACCGAGCCGTACTTCTCTTCCAGCCAGTCCGTCACAACGGCCTTGAGGTTGTCGAACTCTTTTTCGATGCTGCTGGCGGTTGACTCCAGCACCTTGCGTCCCTTGTAAATCAGACCGGCCTCTTCGGCCAGGCGGGTGTCGATTTCCTGTTCCGCCGCCGCCCAGTCTTGCTCCTCAAAGCCGGGAGCGAAGCCGCGCTTTTCCGCCCGGTAATAAGCCGCTTCACGAATCATCTCCAGGCGCTGCTCCTGGCTGACATGCTCACCCATAATGGCCGTCTTGGCTGCCTTGGTCAGACCCTTGATCTTGATCTCACCTTTACTGACATCGCTGAGAAACTGGCGCAAATACGGAACGTAGGTATCGCCAAATTTTTCCAGCGTGAATTCACTGAATTCCCGCACGTTGTGACCGGCCGCAATCACATGTTCGAGAGAACTCTTGAGATGTGCCTTGACACTGTCGTAGGTCGACGGGTTGAAACGCTTTTCATCTGTCATGTCGCTCTCCTTAAGCAATATCCAGACGACACTAGTATCGAACCATCGCGGCCCGGGCACAACCGGATTTCAGCCAATAACTTCCAATGAATCCAAAAGGCCGGACATTGAATAACAAGCCGCGGCTTGACCTTGTGACGAACCGAACGGTAGGCTTCCAGAAAGTTACAAAAGCGGTTTCGCTGTTACAGGAACCGGAATAAATTCAAGGAAGGACAGAGTCTTATGCAAAATGCTCATCCCCACTCGCCGCTGCTTCCTGATGCACCGGCCAGATACCGCCAGCCTTGCGACCTGTCAATCGATGAGACGATGTCATCAATAATCTGGAGTAATCCGGTGAAATATAGAAACTCTCAATATTTCAGTTTTGAAAGCTGATCTTCCCTGTTAGCTCATTTAAGAATGACATACTTACCCCCCTCAAAATGGTTAGCACAGCTCAATGGCGAATTGACGGGTAGCGATAGGGCTTGCGCAGTGCTTGCCGGAGCGATCTTGGATGACAGGTTGAAACAGCTAATTTCTGCATATCTTGCCCCACCCAACAGCAAAAAGAATGATCGGTTGCTGGGTAGAGGAGGAGCCTTGGAAAGTTTTAGTTCACGTATTGAACTAGCGAGAAGGCTAAGTCTAGTAGTCCCAGAAGTTTCCAAATCTTTGGATTGGGTTCGGGATATTCGAAACGATGCAGCTCATCGTGAAGAATTCAGTTTTGGAGAAAATCGCGTCCGTGATTTAACAGTCAATATCGTTGCTGCCCTAGAACTGAAGGAAAGAGCTCCCAATCTCCTTTCAGAGCCATACAATTCAATCAAAGGTAACTTCATTGCCTGTGTCGCTATCCTTGAGGCACGAATCACGCTCGAAAAGGAATCACTATCAGGCCCATCACATATCCCCGTAGCCAATGAACAAATCAGCTACAATATTAAATAGGCCCAAGAAAAGTTCCTGTCGCCCCAACAAGGTTAGGACCGCGGCCTCGCCGCAAACCCAAAACAAAAGCGTTAGCACGGGGTTTGAATGTGACAAGCATTGAACATATACAAGCACTGATAAAACAGAGTTCGAGAAAAGCAAATCTCTCTTTAATCGCTTTAATGGTTGTTTTTTGTTTGTCAGTTGCCATGTTTTTCTTCGCCGATCGGATATCGATACGATCAAATAACATAGATTCAAGAGAATACGAAACATCTCTTGAAAAGCGACTAGTAGAAAGCTCTAAAAAAGGTGCCGAAATACAGTCATTTATTAATGACACACAAAAGATAAAAGAAGGACTTTCTAAAGAAGTAGCTCACGCATATGATAAAGCAAAATATGACTTGGAAGAACAACATAGAATTCATGCACAAGCACTTGAAGAATTAAAGCTACTTAGAAGTGCAAGGCTTAATGAATTATCAAGAAGCGATTCTGGAATTAATCAGATTGTATCTACTGCCATAACCCGCCTCGGTGCAGTTACTCTTGCTTTGTTCATGATGCAAATTTTGCTTTCATTTTTTCGTTACTTTATTCGTCTATCTTCTTACTATGAGGGAAAGCTTGCATCAATAAGCGCCATGTCTGAAGATGCGCGAATAGAAGTACTTAAAGGGATATCACCAGAACAAATAGTATTTGGAAAGGAACCACAGATGCCTTTTGACAAGATAATTGACTTAGTAAAGCTTGGGAGGTAGCTCCAACAACTTTGTCAACTTGGATACCTCTATCATCACACCCGTTACAAAAAAATTAAAGGCCAACACTCTCAGAAATCCTCTTCAGCACCGACAAAGCTATATCAAGCTCTTCCTGAGTTAACCCGGAAGAACGTTCAGCAGCCCATTCGACCTGCTTTTTATCCAACCCGGAATAAGTCTCTTTCCCTCGCGCTGACAGGTTGATCAATCTTGCCCGCTTATGGTCCGGGTTTGTTCGGGATTCCAGAAATCCATCCTGTTGCATTGCATCGACCAGCCTTTGCACCGCCTGCCGGGTCAGCCCCATGCTTCTCGCAATTTGCGACACAGTCTGTGGCTTCCCGGCTATCGCAATGGCGCCGAGGATTTTCCAGCGGGCGCTGGTCATGCCATATTCCTCTGCAATGCGGTCGCCTTCCTGCACGAGAAGCCCGCCTAGCTTGAATACTTCCAGCACGATTTTCGTGAACACCGGCCCGGTCTTGGGTGCGCTCATTGGCAAATCCCTATATCAATTGACAACATATTGACAATATTAGCGACACCGAACAATAATGACAACATATTGTCATTAAAGAATTCCGGAGAAAGCCATGAGTATCCTGATTCATCGCGTAGCAGCTCCCGTCTCTTTCCTTTGCATTGCTTCGTTTTTCCTGACGACGATTCTCGTCGAAATATATGGTTCAGCTGAAGCCGTCGCAACGGTAAAAAGCCTGATTGTCTGGCCCGGTCTGTTGATCCTGATCCCGGCAATCGCGCTGACCGGCGGCAGCGGTTTCTGGTTAGCCAGGTCGAGAAGCGGAAAACTGCTCCGGCAAAAGCAGAAAAGAATGCCTTTTATCGGCGCAAACGGGGTGTTGGTATTAATCCCCTGCGCCATTGTTCTCGATCGCTGGGCGTCTGCGGGAAGCCTTGATGCGACCTTTTATACAGTTCAGGGGATTGAGCTGATTGCCGGCGCAATCAATCTCATCCTGATGGGTTTGAATATGCGAGACGGACTGAGAATGAGCGGCCGGTTACGTTCGTCGATACCAATGAACCAGTAAAGCCTTGCAGTGGGCAACATCTCTAATATGCCTACTCCACCGCAGGCAACTGTTAGATTTAAACACGGAGTCCAGATAAACTTACCCACCTGCGTTGGATCATCTTTTCCAGGCAACAAACACAGCCCTCAAGGAAAAATCTATGACAACACCCTTTATCGCCCCGGACGGCAAACCGCGTTGCCAATGGTGTGGAGGCGCGCCGGAGTTTCTTGATTATCACGATAAGGAATGGGGCTTTCCGGTCGCGGATGACCAGCGCTTGTTTGAAAAACTTTGCCTTGAGAGTTTTCAATCCGGCCTGAGCTGGCGCACCATTCTTGCCAAGCGTGAAAACTTTCGTAAAGCCTTTCATCATTTCGATTTCAACAAGGTTGCTCGTTTTACCGCCAGGGATGTCGAGCGTCTGCTGCAGGATAAAGGCATCGTGCGCCATCGTGGAAAAATCGAGGCCGTGATCAACAATGCCAAGCGCGCACAGGAACTCGTCAAGCAGGAAGGTTCCCTGGCCACCTTCTTCTGGCGCTATGAGCCAAAACCTGAAAACCTCGCCAAACCGCAAACCGTATCCACATCTGACGAATCCATCGCCTTATCGAAAGCACTGAAAAAAATGGGCTGGAAGTTTGTTGGCCCGACGACGGTATATGCTTTCCTGCAGGCAATGGGGCTGATCAATGATCATGTCGAGGAATGTGTTGTCAGGGCTGAGGTCGAGCGCAAGAAAAAAAGCTTCAAACGTCCCTGAAAAGTAAAGAACAGCAAGCCCGGGAATCAAGCCAGCTTTTATGCGGCCTTTTATGCAGTTCAGGGGATTGAGCTGATAGCCGGCACAGTCAATCTCATCCTGATGGGTTTGAATATGCGAGACGGACTGAGAATGAGCGGCCGGCTGCGTGCACCGATATCCCTCGACCAATAACAAACACTTGCCACCAGATCACCGAACAGCCATCAAACCAGACCAAGCAACCGCAGGCCAAGCACCAACTGGGCGGCCACGCCGACGGCAAACACCGGTATGCGCAAAACAGGAGTGCCAAAACTGAACACCAGGAAGTGCAGCAGTCGCGCATAGAAATACACCATGCACATCAAGGCCGTCAGTTCGTTGCTCATACCGGTCATGTGCACCATCAGCACCAGCGGTGCAAAAATGACCAGGTTCTCGACCGCATTCTGGTGCGCGCGCATCATGCGGTCCGCCCAGGTCACCCGCGTGCCCGTCACACCCTGCGGGTCCCATAACGCTCTGGCGAAGCCTTGCTCGAACAAACGGCTAATGATGTAAGGCACCCACATGAGCGCCGTCATGAGTACGGTCAGCGTCAGCCAGAAAAGCTCCGGCCCAAGTGAATCCTGCGACATAAGCCCTCCCTTGCAGATAGGTGTTATAAAAATTCAGGCGGCTTCGGTTTCCCGGCTGCGCTGGTAAGCAGGGCGATTGGCCAGACGCCGCACGTACGCCTTGAGTGACGGATACTTCGTCAACTCGCGTGGAAACCACATCAAGATGTAGCCGGCCAGAACATCGGCCGCGCTGAACTGCCCACCAACCAGATACTCGGCTTTGCTCAACACCTGTTCAAGCACAGCCAGCGCATCGTGCAAACGCTGTGTGGCAAACGG
>JASFVP010000010.1:0-71369 GCA_050049775.1 Chromatiales bacterium | reverse complement strand
CACGGCGATGGGTCAGATCAGTGAATCGTCCAACAAGATCGCCGAGATCATCGGTGTGATCGACGAAATCGCATTCCAGACCAACCTGCTGGCGCTGAATGCTTCCGTGGAAGCAGCACGCGCCGGTGAACAGGGCCGCGGCTTTGCCGTGGTTGCCACCGAAGTTCGCAATCTGGCATCACGCTCCGCCGAGGCCGCCAAGGAAATCAAGGAGCTGATCAAGGATTCGGTCGAGAAGGTCAATTCCGGTTCCGATCTGGTCAACCAGACCGGTGAGTCCTTACAGGAAATCGTCGATGGCGTGAAGAAAGTCGGCGACATCATCGCCGAGATCGCTTCGGCCAGCGCCGAACAGAGTGCCGGTATCGATCAGGTCAACCAGGCTGTTACGCAGATGGACGAAATGACCCAGCAGAATGCGGCATTGGCGGAACAGACTTCCGCTGCCAGTGTGGCGATGAGCGACAGCGCCAGCGAAATGCAGCAGGCGATGGGCTTTTTCCAGATTGCGGGCAGCGTGGCTGATACCGCCCTGGCAAAACCGGCGGCGCAGGCAAAGGCAGCACCAGCGAGCCATGTGAGCGCAGCGCCCAAAGCGGCTGCACCGAAGCCGGCGCCAAAACCGGCACCGGCGCCGAAGGCCGCGCCACGTCCGGTAGCCAGTTCCTCTTCGGCTGCTGCCGTGGATGAGGACGAGTGGGAAGAATTCTAGTTCCGGTTCAACTCATTGCCATACAGAACCGCCAGCAAGCTGGCGGTTCTGTTATAAGTGTGAGTCCTGCCGCAAGATTGATGCCAATGAAACACAACTAAAGAAATACGAATCATGGCCGAACACTGAGCATGAAAAAAACCAGTTTAAGGAATGACTAAACCAGTTTAAGGAATAACGCAAAATGCCAAGTTTAAATTTTTTTAAAATCTTTTCACGCGCGAACGGCAGCAAAAGTCATCCTGACAAAACTGGCCAGTTTGTTGCAGCTAACCGCAGCCTTGCCATTATCGAGTTCTCAATGGACGGCACTATCCTGTATGCCAATGAAAATTTCCTGCAAACCATGGGATACAGACTGGATGAGATTGTAGGCCAGCATCACCGTATATTCGCCGATCCTTACTATGCGCAAAGCGCTGAATACCGGGCATTCTGGGAAAAACTCAACCGTGGGGATTTCGATGCCGGTGAGTATAAAAGGATCAAAAATGGCGGTGAAGAAATATGGCTGCAAGCATCCTACACGCCAATACTGGACAGGCGCGGCCGTCCCACCAAGGTCGTCAAGTTCGCTACTGACATTACGGAAGCCAAAAGGCGAAGTGTTGATTATGTTGGTCAGATTGAGGCCATCGGCAAATCCCAGGCGGTCATTGAGTTCACCATGGATGGCAGTATCCTGAACGCCAATGAAAATTTCCTGAATACGCTCGGTTACACACTCGACGAAATCAAAGGCAAACATCACAGCATGTTCGCAGAACCGAAATACACGGCCAGTGCGGAATACAAGGACTTCTGGGGCAGGCTGAACCGGGGTGAATACGATAGCGGTGAGTACAAGCGCCTGGGTAAAGGCGGCAGGGAAATCTGGATACAGGCCTCATATAATCCGATTATGGACCCTGGCGGAAAGCCATACAAAGTGGTCAAGTACGCTACCGATGTAACCGCGCAAAAGCTACAGAATGCTGATTATGTTGGCCAGCTTGAAGCCATCGGCAAATCCCAGGCGGTTATTGAGTTCACCATGGATGGCAATATCCTGAACGCCAACGAAAATTTCCTGAATACGCTCGGCTACACACTCGACGAAATCAAAGGCAAACATCACAGCATGTTCGCAGAACCGAAATACGCGGCCAGTGCGGCGTATAAGGACTTCTGGGCCAAGCTGGGCCGGGGTGAATACGATAGCGGTGAGTACAAGCGCCTGGGCAAAGGCGGCAAGGAGATCTGGATACAGGCCTCATATAATCCGATTATGGACCTTAACGGAAAGCCATACAAAGTGGTCAAGTACGCTACCGATGTAACCGCGCAAAAGCTACAGAATGCTGATTATGTTGGTCAGATTGAGGCCATCGGCAAATCCCAGGCGGTCATTGAGTTCACCATGGCAGGCAATATTCTGAACGCCAATGAAAATTTCCTGAATACACTCGGCTACACACTTGATGAAATCAAAGGTAAACATCACAGCATGTTCGCAGAACCGAAATACGCGGCCAGCGCGGCGTACAAGGACTTCTGGGCCAAGCTGGGCCGGGGTGAATACGATAGTGGTGAGTACAAGCGCCTGGGTAAAGGCGGCAAGGAGATCTGGATACAGGCCTCATACAATCCGATTATGGACCTGAATGGAAAGCCATACAAAGTGGTCAAATATGCGTCTGACATCACAGGTGAGAAAGAGCAGGCGATAATGACCGAGCAATGCCTGGGAGAAGCAGGCCAGGTCATGCGCGAATTGGCCAATGGTAACCTGAGCAAGTTCATGGTTGGTGAGTACTCAGGGGAATTCGAGACGCTCAAAGAAGCTATCAATACCACGGTTACGAAACTGCGTGAAACAGTAGAGCAAATATCCAGGGCAACCGGTTCGATCAATGTCTCGGCATCAGAGATTTCCCAGGGTAACAACAACCTCAGTGCCCGCACCGAGCAGCAGGCAGCGAACCTGGAAGAGACCGCTGCCAGCATGGAAGAGCTGACCAGCACGGTGAAAAATAACGCCGACAACGCGCAGCAGGCCAACCAGGTGGCGGCTACTGCACGCAGTGCGGCGGAAAATGGCGGCGAGGTGGTCTCCCAGGCGGTGACCGCGATGGGCCAGATCAGCGAATCGTCCAACAAGATTGCCGAGATTATCGGTGTGATTGACGAGATCGCGTTCCAGACCAATCTGCTGGCGCTGAATGCTTCCGTGGAAGCAGCGCGCGCCGGTGAGCAGGGTCGCGGCTTTGCCGTGGTCGCCACCGAAGTGCGTAACCTGGCATCACGTTCCGCTGAAGCGGCCAAGGAAATCAAGGGGCTGATCAAGGATTCGGTCGAGAAGGTCAATTCCGGTTCTGAACTGGTCAACCAGACCGGCGAGTCGTTGCAGGAAATCGTCGATGGCGTGAAGAAAGTCGGCGATATCATTGCCGAGATTGCATCAGCCAGCTCTGAACAGAGCGCCGGTATCGATCAGGTCAACCAGGCTGTTACCCAGATGGACGAAATGACCCAGCAGAATGCGGCGTTGGCGGAACAGACTTCCGCTGCCAGCGTGGCGATGACCACCACTGCCAACGAAATGCAGCAAGCTATGAGCTTCTTCCGTACTTCCGCTAGCAATGACGCGGACGAGCTGGTCCAACCAATGGCCCAGGCTGCGGCGGCCAGGGTCGCACCCAAAGCGGCAGCCCCGAAACCGACTCTGGCGCCAAAGCGCGCTCCAGCACCCAAAGCAGCACCACGTCCGGTCGCCAGTTCTTCTTCGGCGGCAGCTGTGGATGAGGAGGAGTGGGAAGAGTTCTGATTCTTTGAGTCGACCATAAACGAACCGCCAATCTGAATAAGGTTGGCGGTTTTTTTATGCCGCGATACTCATGTTTTTCGCAGTGCAACCGATAGTTTTATAGAACTGGTCGAAAGCAGTTCTTATCCGGACACACAAGCATGAATACATGACTGCAAGCTACGATCCCTGGCTCGTTATCCTGTCGCTGATCCTGTCGATGGGATCTTCCTATGTGGCATTGACCATTGCTGCACGTATCCCTTATGTGCCGCAAAAATCGCTGTGGTTGTGGGTCAGTGGTGGCTCTGTTTCCATGGGCCTGTCGATCTGGTCGATGCATTTTGTCGGCATGCTGGCTTACCATATCGGCATACCGCTGGCTTATGACATCGGCCTGACGCTGGAATCGATTGTCTATGCCATCGCAGCATCGGCGCTGGCATTTTTAATCACACGTCTGCGCTACAAGAATATTCTATCCCTGTTACTGGCGGCGTTGCTCATGGGCGCCGGCATTGCGGCCATGCATTACACCGGCATGCGCGCCATGGAGATGTCGCCGCCGATCACCTATCAGCCGGTCCTGTTTGTCTCTTCCCTGTTGATTGCGTTTGGTGCCTCATTGGTGGCGTTGCGCTGGTTTTTTCTCGCCGGAGCCAACCGTAAGGCGACTTCGAAACTACTGAACAGACAACGGCTGTTCTCCGCCGTGATTCTCGGTGTGGCGATTGCAGGCATGCATTACACCGCGATGGAAGCCGCCATCATTTTACCCGGTGCGGAATGCCTGGCGGTGGACGAAGGCATTTCGAGTGGATTGATGTCGGTGCTGATTGTGCTCGGCGTCATAGCGGTGCTGATTATTACGCTGATTCTGTTGATCATGGACGTCAAGATCGCTGACAAAGATCGTGAAATGCTGAGTAATCTGCAGCAGTACAATCGTCGCCTTGAACAACGCGCCCAGGTGCTGGCGCAGAAAATCACCGCCGAAAAATCCAATCTGATTCTCATGGAGAATGTGTTCAAGCACAGTGGCGAAGGTATTGTCATCAGCGATGCGGAAAATCGTATTGTCACAATCAATAGTGCCTATTCGCGCATTACCGGCTATCAGCCGGCCGAAGTCATCGGCAAGAATCCGAAAATTTCCAACTCCAGGTCGCACGAAAAGGAATTCTTCCGTGATATGTGGCGCAGCCTCAACAACACGGGTTACTGGTCCGGTGAAATCTGGGATAAACGTAAAAACGGTGAGGAATACCCCGCCATTCTGACCATTACGGTGGTCAAGGACGAGGAAGGTCACACGGTCAATTACATCGGTATCTTCACCGATATCGGCCAACAGAAAAAACAGGAAGCCAAAATCCGTTACATTGCCGACCACGACTCCCTGACCGGCCTTCCCAACCGCAACCTGCTGCGTGACCGCATGCAACAGGCCATCATCCTGGCGAAACGCAAACGCCAGCAGGTCGCCATCATGTTCATCGACCTGGATCATTTCAAAAACATCAATGACACTCTGGGCCACGAACTCGGCGACCTGTTGCTGCAACAGGTCGCCAATCGTATTCTTGGCGCGATCCGCGAAATGGATACGGTGTCGCGTTTTGGCGGCGATGAGTTTTTGTTGCTGCTGCCGGACATCAGCAACACACAACATGTGGTGACCATCGCTGAAAACATTCTGCGGGTATTGTCGAATCCGTATGAGATCGGTGAAAACCGGGTGTCGGTGACACCCAGTATCGGTATCAGCATGTTCCCCGATGATGCAACCGATATCAGCCAGTTGATCCGCCATGCGGATACAGCCATGTATCATGCCAAGCGCCTGGGACGCGGTAATTTCCAGTTTTTCACCGACTCACTCAATGCCGCGTTGACCGAACGCCTGGCGATTGAGCAGGGCTTGCAGGGTGCCATTGCCGGCAAGCAGTTCAGTCTGAACTTCCAGCCACAGATCGGCCTGTACGATCGTGCCATCAAGGGGGTCGAAGCGCTGATTCGCTGGCATCATCCCGAGCTTGGCGAGGTGTCGCCCGATCGCTTCATTCCGGTTGCTGAAGAAACCGGCATGATTCACGAAATTGGCAAATGGGTGATTGATGAAGCCTGCCGAACCTGTACCGAGTGGCACAGCATCTTTACGCAGCCGATTCGCATTTCACTGAATATCTCGGTCAAGCAGATCAACCATCCCGACTTTTTTGAGCATGTGCTATCGCGTGTACGTGATTACAACATCGCCAAGGGCACGCTGGAGCTGGAGATTACCGAGTCGGTGCTCATGGATTCGGTGGAACAATCGCTCCATGCCATGGAAAAACTGCACGAACTCGGCATCTCCCTGGCGATTGATGATTTCGGCACCGGTTATTCGTCACTCAGTTACCTGCATAAACTGAAAATTGACACCCTGAAAATCGACCGCAGTTTCATTCGTGATCTGCCTGGCAACAAGGAAAACACGTCCATCATCCAGGCTGTGGTCGCCATGGCGCACGGCCTGGGACTGAGTGTCATTGCCGAAGGCGCTGAAACCAACGAACAGGTCGATTATCTGGAAAGCATCCATTGCGATGAAGTGCAGGGGTATTACTTCAGTAAACCGCTGACGAAGGAAGAGACCCGTCGATTTATCGAAAACTGGGTATCCACCGGTAAAAGCATCGCAATCTAGTTACTGCCGACAAGCCCGAGTTTCGGAGTCATTGCCCGTGCTGGTGTGACAATATGTCACATTTCCTCTTCGGTCTTGGGCTTTACCATGCGCGATTGATATTTCTCAATCAGTATTGGTGTCTCAATGGCTTCCCAACAAAAAAAAGAATTTCACCCTGTTCTGTCAAAATGTGCGCTGGCAATTCTTGTCGCCGTTTCCTCCGGTCTGGTATTTTCGGCTGACAAGCCAATGCCGACAATCACGGTGACATCCGATGCGATTGACGATGAGCCAGACGATACCGAGAACGTTGATAAAGCTGAATTCAACTCGGTCGCGCCGGCCAGTAACGATGCCGCCAGACTGCTTGGCAATGTGCCCGGTGTTTCCCTTAATGGTGCCGGCGCCGTATCGAGTCTACCGGCCATTCACGGGCTGGCCGATGACCGTTTGAGAATCAAGATCGACGGTATGGACCTGATTTCATCCTGCCCCAATCACATGAATCCACCGCTTTCTTATGCAGCTACCACCAGCCTCGAGCAGTTGCAGGTCTACTCCGGTGTCTCACCGGTCAGTGTCGGCGGGGACAGTATTGGCGGGACCATTATTGCGGAAACCACTCAGGTGGAATTCTCCGAATCGGACGGCGCCCGCGTCAGCAAAAGTGAGATTGGCGCTTTTTACCGAAGCAACAACAATGCCTTCAGCACAAACCTGTCCACCGGATTGGCAAGCCGTACGGCTAGCCTTCGCTATGAAGGTTCCTGGAGCAAGGCGGATAACTATTCCGCTGCAGATGATTTCAAGACATCTACTGCAACCGGGCGTCCAGGACACACCTTGCCGCTCGACGAGGTGGGATCGACTGCCTATGAAATGCAGACTCATTCCATCGCTATTGGACTGAAATCCGGCGCCGATCAGTTTGACATCAAGCTGGGCTATCAGGATATGCCCGAACAGCTGTTTCCGAACCAGCGTATGGACATGCTGGGCAATGAACAGAAAAGCCTCAACCTCAACTGGTCGCACCAGGTTGACTGGGGTGAGCTGAATGTTCGCGCCTATCATGAAACCGTGGATCACTACATGAATTTCGGTGCGGACAAGAAATTCTGGTATGGCGCTGGCAGCAACGTCGCCGGTATGCCGATGTACAGCGAAGGCACTACCAGCGGGCTTTCCGTGAAAGGTGAATATGACCTGTCTGAAAAAGACCTGCTGCGCTTTGGCGTTGAGTACCTGCGTTATCGCCTGGATGACTATTGGCCGGCGGTCGCCAATTCCATGATGATGGGGCCGAATACCTTTCTGAACATCAACAACGGGCAACGCGATCGACTCGCGGTTTTTACCGAATGGGAAGCACAACAAAACCAGGACTTGATGACGTTGTTAGGCATCCGTGTCGAGCAGGTTACGACCAATGCGGATGATGTGCATGGCTATGCCAACACCAATATGATGGGCAGTAATCAGTTGATTGATTCGACCGCATTTAACGCGCTGGATCACAAACAGACGGATTACAATATCGACCTGACGGCTCTCACGCGCTTTGCCTACAATGACAATCTGGATATCAGCCTGGGTGTTTCGCGCAAGGTGCGTTCACCCAATCTTTACGAGCGTTATACCTGGTCAAACTGGACCATGGCGTCGGTCATGAACAACACGGCCGGTGATGGCAACGGTTATGTCGGTGACGTCAACCTCAAGCCGGAAAAAGCCCATACGCTGTCAGCGACCTTTGATTTCCATGCCGCAGACAACAACTGGGCGTTTGCGGCGACGCCTTATTACACGCACGTAACGGACTATATCGATGCCATTGCCGCTCCGGGTGCGACAGTCGCCTGGGCGCAGGATACCTTCAATGTGTTGCAATACGCCAACCAGTCGGCGCGCATCTATGGTCTGGATCTGTCCGGGCATCTGTCTCTCGGCAGCAACAGCTTTGGCGACTGGGGACTGACTGGGTTGATCAGTTACACAAATGGCGAAAACCGGGATACCGGCGACGATCTCTACAACATCATGCCGCTGAACGGCAAGTTTACCGTGACCAACAGCTATGGCGGCTGGGCCAGCCAGCTCGAATGGATCGTGGTGGATGAAAAAGACGATGTCTCCGATATCCGCAACGAAGTGACAACCGATGGCTATGGCCTGTTCAACCTGCGCACTTCACGTTCATGGAACGGCCTCCAGCTGGATCTGGGTATTGAAAATATCTTCGATAAATTCTATTACCTGCCAACCGGTGGCACCTATACAGGCCAGGGAACCACCATGACCTTCAGGCCGGCCGATATGCCGTGGGGCATCGCTGTGCCCGGTATGGGAAGGTCTGTTTACGCTGGCATCAAGTATGAATTCTGATAAGCGCCTTTTCTGAATTCAGCGCTCAAAAAGCCGGCCTGGTGCAATACCAAGCCGGCTTTATGTTGTGAGTAAAAGCGTCGAAGACGCTTGTCTCGATTCGCCTGGCAGCAGGCAAAAAAACGGCGCCATATGGCGCCGTAAATACCCTCAACGTATTGACTCTTACAACATCAGTCCCACTTCAGTCCACCACCGGTCTGGTACTCGGTGACACGGGTTTCGAAGAAGTTTTTCTCCTTGCGCAGGTTGGCCTGCTCGTCGAGCCACGGCAGTGCTGCTTCCTCGACATCCGGAAAGGGGCTGTCCAGGTTCAGTGATTTGGCGCGGCGGTTGGCGACAAAGCGGAACTGGCGGATGTGATCGTCGGCCGAGTAGCCGAGGATCGGGTCGGGCAGCAGATAACGCGCGTATTTCTGTTCGGCGGCATCAGCTTCTTCCCACATCTGCTGGATCGCTTGCTTGTTCAGCGTGACTTTCTCTTCCTGGATGATCTGCTTGGCGACACGAATGCCGAACGAGGCGTGCAGTACTTCGTCGCGCATGATGTATTGCAACTGCTCGGCGGTGCCTTTCATGAGGCCGCGGCGTTGCAGGGCAAAGATCGGGCTGAAGCCGTTATAGAACCAGCAGCCTTCGAAGATGCCGGCGAAGAAGATGTACGACATGACGAAGTTGTCGAGTTCATCGCGGTCGCGCAGGTCAATATCGGAACGCATGACCGAGTTGAGGCGACGGTTGGCAATCTGGATCTTGCCATTGATTTCCGGCACCACACGGTAGCGGTTGTAGATCTCGCCCTGATCCAGGCCGATGGTTTCGATGCAGTGTTGGTAGGTCCAGGTGTGCAGCGATTCTTCATAGACCTGGCGCGCCTGGTAGATCTGCAGTTCCGGCGCACTCATTTTTTCCATGACTGCCAGGCCGATGTTGCGCATGGCGAGAATGTCGGAGGTGGTCAGGTAGGACAACACGTTCTCATACACATGCCGTTCTTCGATCGTCAGCTTGTGATGATAGTCGTGTACGTCCTGCGCCATGTTGATGTCGAGTGGCGTCCAGTGGTTTTTGTTGGCGTTGAGAAAGTATTCCCAGGCCCACGGATACTTGAACGGCGCCAGCTGGTTGATGTCGGTCATGCCGTTGATGACGCGTTTGTCATCGGCGTTGACGGGTTTGACATCGTGCACCGGCGGTTCGGTGACCGTCGCTTCGGTGCGGCTGGCGGCACTGTTGTCCTGTTTTTCCGGCAACGGTGGTTGTTCCGTTGGCTCCGGTACAAACGTAGCGGGTGGCGGTGTGGTTGTGACGTCGACCTTGGCGGGCGCTGTCAGTGGATCATCCCAGTTCAACATGGTTGAGTCCTCTTTATTATATTTTTAATCAATGAGACCACGGCACGTGGCGTGGCCTCGGGGTAAATTTGCCAGACAAGCCCTGTGATCGCGGCGACCCTTTGGTGACATGAGCGAGAGTTCAATTTCCATCCGCTGCGCAGGGCTTACTGACAAAATCGTTATGCCTGGCCTTACTGGCAGGCTTCGCATTCCGGGTCCAGGATGGAGCAGGCCTTGGGCGCTGCGCTGCCAGTGGACAAACCGGTGTTGGCGACCTTGATACCACCGGATGCGTTTGAGCTGGCACCGTCCACCGAGGTTTTTTCGACGTGGGTGGCGCCCATGGAACGCAGGTAATAGGTGGTTTTCAATCCTCTGACCCAGGCCAGTTTGTACAGGTTGTCGAGCTTTTTGCCCGACGGTTCGGCCATGTACAGGTTGAGGCTTTGTGCCTGGTCGATCCATTTCTGGCGGCGTGAACCGGCCTCGATGAGCCAGCGCGCGTCGATCTCGAAGGCGGTGGCGTAAATCGATTTGATCTCGTCCGGAATACGGTCGATGTGCTGGATCGAACCATCGAAGTATTTCAGGTCGTTGACCATGACCTCATCCCACAGGCCGGCGTTTTTCAGGTCGCGCACCAGGTACGGGTTGATCACGACAAACTCGCCCGACAGGTTGGATTTGACGAACAGGTTCTGGTAGGTCGGTTCAATCGACTGGCTGACACCGCAAATGTTGGAAATGGTGGCGGTCGGTGCAATTGCCATGGTGTTGGAATTGCGCATGCCGACTTTCTTGACGCGACGGCGCAAGGCTTTCCAGTCGAGGGTTTCGCTGTCGTCGACCTGCAGGTAACCGCCGCGTTCACCGGCAAGTTTCTTGACCGAGTCGATCGGCAGAATGCCCTGGCTCCACAACGAGCCTTCAAAGCTGGAATAACGACCGCGTTCCTCGGACAGATTGGTCGAGGCCAGAATGGTGTAGTAGCTGACCATTTCCATGGAGCGGTCGGCAAACTCGACGGCTTCCTCGGAAGAATAGGGCATATGCAGTTTGTAGAGTGCGTCCTGGAAACCCATGATGCCGAGGCCGACCGGGCGATGCCGCAGGTTGGAATTGCGTGCCTGCGGTACGCTGTAATAGTTGTAGTCGATGACGTTATCGAGCATGCGCATGGCGGTGTCGATGGTCTTTTGCAGCTTGTCGCTGTTGAGACCGTTTTCATCAACGTGCGCGGCCAGGTTGACCGAACCGAGGTTGCACACGGCGATTTCGGTATCGTTGGTGTGCAAGGTGATTTCGGTGCACAGGTTGGAGCTGTGCACGGAACCGATGTGCTGGTTGGTGTAACGCAGGTTGCACGGATCCTTGAAAGTGATCCACGGATGGCCGGTTTCAAACAGCATGCCGAGCATCTTGCGCCACAGATCGACCGCCTTGATGGTTTTGTGCAGTATCTGGCCGTTGCGCGCTTTTTCCTCGTAGCCGGTGTAGGCGGTTTCGAATGCCTTGCCGGTGAGGTCGTGCAGGTCGGGCACCTGGTTCGGGCTGAACAGGGTCCATTCCTGGTCTTCGGCGACACGTTTCATGAACAGGTCGGGAATCCAGTTGGCGGTGTTCATGTCGTGCGTGCGACGCCGTTCGTCACCGGTGTTCTTGCGCAGGTCAAGAAACTCCTCGACATCGATGTGCCAGGTTTCCAGGTAGGCGCATACCGCGCCCTTGCGTTTGCCACCCTGGTTGACGGCAACTGCGGTGTCGTTGGCGACCTTGAGGAAAGGCACGACACCCTGGCTTTTGCCGTTGGTTCCTTTGATGTGCGCACCGAGACCGCGTACCGGCGTCCAGTCGTTGCCGAGACCGCCGGCGAATTTGGACAGTAGCGCGTTGTCACGGATGGCACCGTAAATGCCTTCCAGATTGTCAGGCACGGTGGTCAGATAACAGCTGGAAAGTTGTGGCCGCAAGGTGCCGGAGTTGAACAGCGTCGGTGTCGAACTCATGAAGTCAAAGCTCGACAGCAGCTTGTAGAACTCGATGGTGCGTTCCTCGCGATTGATTTCGTTGATCGCCAGACCCATCGCGACACGCATGAAGAATGCCTGCGGCAATTCAAAGCGGGTGTCCTTGCTGTGAATGAAATAGCGGTCGTACAGGGTCTGCAGGCCGAGATAGGTGAACTGCAGGTCGCGTTCGTGATCCAGCGCGGCGGCCAGTTTGTCGAGGTCGTACTGCGCCAGGCGCGGGTCGAGCAATTCCAGTTCGATGGCCTGGTGGATGTATTTCTTGAAGTACTCGCCGTAGTGCGTGCCCATGTCGGCCTGGGTGGTGACGTTGAGCGGCATGTCGAGGAATCCCAGTGCTTCGCTGCGCAGGATGTCGAGCAACAGGCGTGCGGCGACGAAGCTGTAATTGGGTTCTTTCTCGATCAGCGTGCGTGCGCTCATGACCAGCGCCTGGGACACGTCGGCTTCCTTGACGCCGTCGAACAGGTTGCGGCAGGTGTCGTTGAGGATGCGCGTGGCGTCGACTTCCTCGAGACCCTGGCTTGCTTCATCGACCAGTGCGCGCAGGCGGTTGATGTCGAGCGGAGCGCTGCTGCCATCGGCGCGGGTGACATTGATCTTGTGTTCTTCGGTGATGCCTTCAGCGGCGGCCTGGGCGGCGCGCTCCTGGGCGCGCGAGGCGCGGTACAGGACATAGTCGCGTGCGACCTTATGTTCGCCGGCGCGCATCAGGGCCAGTTCGACCTGGTCCTGGATGTCTTCAATATGTACGGTGCCACCACGGCGGGTAACGGCCTGGACCACCTGTTCGGTCAGATCCTGTACGGTATCGTGTACGCGGGTTGAGGCAGCGGCGTTGCCGCCTTCCACGGCCAGAAACGCCTTGGTCATGGCGACAGCAATCTTGTTGGGATCAAAATGGGTGACCTTGCCGTTGCGTCGAATCACCTGGAACTCGCCGGACTCCTGTGGATCGGCGTGCTTTGCGGGTTTTACTTCATTCATGCTGGGTGGTACGGCAATACCGTCAATTTTTGCTTCGTTGGCCGTTAGCTCGCTCGCCATCGCTCCTCCTGGGGGTCCTTGAATATATTGTTATTACCAAACGGGTGACACGTTGCGTGTTCACTCTCAGTTAAAACACAATATATACGCTGTTTCGGGCATGTCAACCACAATATCTTGTGCATAATCGTATTTAAATCAGGTTTGAAAACTGTGTGTATGCTGTGGATAACTGTGATGGGGCAAGGCTTAATCTTGCTAAATCAGGCATTTATAAATAGTGGTTTGAGCAGTATCTTAACCACAAGATATGGTGGTATCGCAAAAAAAAATAGCCACGAAAAAGCAAAAATTTTTCCTGTGAATGATTCGACAGGCTGTGGAAAAACCATTGTGAAAAGCGGTGGCATTTTTTGCTGTTGGCGGTAAAAAAATTCCAGCGGAAACGGCTTTGCTTGACCTGGCCTGTGTACGATGCCAGTCCGGCTCAACTATAATTTTAATAGAGGGCCGGTGGTCAGCCGATTGCCTGCCATTTAGAAAAAACATTATTGAGGAGGGTTGAATCATGTACCTGAAAGAAAAAAGCACCGGCCATATGGTTGAGGTATTGAGTCTGTCCGATTTGTTTGACCCCTTCCGTGACACCATCGTCGGCCGCTATCACTTTGGTGAAGAAATGCAGGAACCGGAAACCTTCCGTAAGGATGCCGTGACCTTCCTGTCCGATGAAAACCTGCCGGCCTGCTGGCGTGATCCGCATTATCGGGACAAGGAACTCAAACACAGCGCCTGATTAACACGGCGAGGTTGACGACCTGATCGATTGCCGCCGCTAGATGTCGTGATGATTCAGTGCGACCAGCAGCATGCTGGCAAAAGCGGCAATGGCAACCAGGAAGGCAAGCAAGGATTGTTTGCGCCCGAAACGCGTCTTCAACACCACAGTGCCGGCTGCAATATAGAGCAGTAATAGCAGCAGTTTGATGGTCAGCCAGTGATGCGTGACCGGATATTGCTGTATCACCAGCGTCAGGCCAATCCCGCTTAACAGCAGCAGGCTGTCGTTAATGTGCGGTGCGATTCTGACAAAACGCTGCTGCAAGCGTTCAGGCGTAGTGAAACGCCACCAGGCCCTGAGCAGGAATCCCGTCAAACTGAGGCCGATTGTGAGCAGGTGAATCGACTTCAGCAGTAAATAGCTGTTCATCCGGTTTGTTGATATTTGCCGCTGATGTTGTGCGTGGCGGCAAAATCGAGCATGCGCTGAATCGGCACGACGGCACGCTCGCGAATGGCAGGGTCGATGAAGATTTCGTTTTTGTTGCTCGGGTTCAGCAACAGTGCCTCGAGATTCTGCAATGCGTTCATCGCCATCCACGGGCAGTGCGCGCAGGATTCACAGGTGGCGCCTTCGCCGACGGTAGGTGCGGAAAACAATTTCTTGTCCGGCGCGACTTGGTGCATTTTCCAGAAAATGCCGTCGTCGGTGGCGACAATGAATTCCTGTTGCGGCATTTCGGCCACGGCCTTGATCAATGCCGTGGTGGAGCCGACCACATCGGCCTGTTCGATGACATTGTCCGGCGATTCCGGATGCACCAGCACCGCCGCGTCCGGGTGCAGACGTTTGAGCCGTTCCAGTGCAACCGACTTGAATTCCTCGTGCACCACACAGGAACCTTCCCAGAACAGCATGTCGGCGCCACTGATTTTTTGCACATAAGCGCCAAGGTGTTTGTCCGGCGCCCAGAGGATTTTTTTACCCTGACTGGCCAAGTGCTGCACGATCGGCAAGGCGATGCCGGAAGTCACCATCCAGTCGGCGCGTGCTTTTACCGCCGCCGAAGTATTGGCGTAGACCACCACGGTGTGATCCGGATGCTGGTCGCAGAATTCGCTAAACAGGTCCGCCGGGCAGCCTTCGTCAAGCGAACAGGTGGCACCGAGGTCGGGCATTAACACGGTTTTTTCCGGGTTGAGGATCTTGGCGGTTTCGCCCATGAAGCGCACGCCGCAGACGATCAGCTTGTCGGCCGTGGTGGTGGTGCCGTAGCGCGCCATTTCCAGCGAGTCGGCAACGCAGCCGCCGGTTTCTTCCGCCAGTTCCTGCAGATCACCATCCACATAATAATGCGCCACCAGCACAGCATTCTGCTCTTGCAGCATTTGTTTGATGCGCTGCTTCTGCTGCTGTTTCTGTGCTTCAGTCTGTTCCGGCCAGACCGGGTGCTTGGGAACAGTAACAGGTGGGATGGCGGGTGTTTGTGACATGGGCGTGACAAATGGATAACACAGCAAATTTCCACGGCATCTTGGAAGGGCAGGCCATGAAAGTCAAGGATATGCATCAAGTCCATCGGTTTGCGGCCACAGCCAGGCGGCGCCGCGCACGCCGCTGGAATCACCGTGTAATGGTGGGAGCAAACGTGTGTTGACTCGATCGGCAAACACAAAGTCGTTCCACAGCCTGGGGACTTGTTCATACAGTTCGGAGATATTGGACATGCCCCCACCGAGCACGATGACATCGGGGTCAAGTACATTGATGATCGAGGCGAGGCTTTTGGCCAGGCGTAGCTGATAACGCGCTAGCGCCTGCACGGCCGCAGCTTCGCCGTCGCGTGCCCGTTGCACAATGCTGGCGGCATCGGGGCTGGCCTGCTGTGGATGGCTTTGCCGGTAAGCCAGGCTAAATCCCGGACCCGACAAAAAGGTTTCGATACAGCCGTGCTTGCCGCAATAGCAGGGCGGACCGGGTAACTCATCGGCATCGGGCCAGGGCAGCGCATTGTGTCCCCATTCGCCGGCGATGCGATTGGCGCCGTTGTGCAGTTGTTTATTGATGACGATGCCGCCGCCGGCGCCGGTGCCGATGATGACGCCAAATACGCTATGCGCATCCGCCGCCGCGCCATCGACGGCTTCAGACAAGGCAAAACAGTTGGCATCATTGGCCAGGCGCACCTCGCGCTGCAGCAGACGTTCCAGGTCCTGTTGCACGGGCTGGCCGATCAGGAGGTTGAATTGGCGTTGCGGATCAGGCCGGACTGCGGTGAGACGGAACCCGGAATGCCGATGCCGACACTTGCGCGGCATTGCAGCTCGGCTTCCAGTTGTGACACCAGTTTGCGGATGACGTCCAGTGTGGCGGCATAATCGCCTTGGGGTGTGGCATGGCGTTGGCGCAGCACAATCTCGCCGTTGCGATCGAGCGCGGCGGCTTCGATTTTGGTGCCGCCGAGGTCAACGCCGATTCGCATCGTTTCTGCCACGCTGGCCTGTCAGCCAGCTTGTCTCTTTATTCAGTTGAGGGTGGCGTCTTCGGGACGTCTGGATAATTCCGGGTCGTCCGGCAATTGAATATCCGGTGCCTTGTTCAACACGGGGCTGAGGTCATTGCCGGACGGGTTGGTGAATTTGTCGTTGAGCGTCTGCACATAATTGTCGGCGTCTTCCAGCACTTTTGATAACTGGCGTCTGGAGCGACGTCCCCAGCCGGCCGGTGTGTTGCGGAAGATGCTGCGCCAGGGCGAGGTGCTGCGCTTGAAGGCGTTGACGATACTGCCGCGGATTTCGAGTTTCTTGTTGGTGTCGGCCAGTGATTTCAGCATCGACTTGGCCATCAGGCCGCGCATGCCAAAGTGAATCAGCAGCAGCGCCAGATACAGCGCCAGCGCACTGAAAAACATTTTGCCGGGACTGGCCAGGAAGCCTTCCAGCCAGTCGGGCTGAAAACGCAGGCCATCCCAGTAATCGAGCCTGATGCTGAGTGCGACCAGGCCGACCAGCAGCAGGCCATAAATGAAGCCGTCGGCGATCAGCACGCGCTTGCGCCAGTGAGTCAGGGCATTCTGAACCGCAGGGATGGCTTTTTCCTCGATGTCGGAAGCGGTTTTCTCCAGTGTGCCGACGATGCGGTAGGCGCGCTCCACTTCCACCTGGTTCATGCGCTCGTGAATTTCGTTGAGGTCCTTGTTGCGCTTGCGTTCAAAACGTTCACGCAGCGAGTCGTCGTCGATCGGCAACGCCAGGTCCGGATTGTAGATAGTGTAAAAGCGTCCCGCCGTCAGGCCGCGTTCACCCATGGCGCGCTGCCAGGCGGCGACGACTTCTTCCGGGTTGTCCTCGCGCGCGGTGATGTCGATCTGGTTGAGGATATACAGGAACTTGCCGGAGTCGGAGCGCTTGATGGTATTGGTCACCAGGTGGTCGAGCGTGTCGCGCATGGCGCCGGGTTCGGGATGGCGTGCGTCAAAAAACACCAGCACCAGGTCCGACAGGTCGATGATGTGATCGGTGATGCGCAGGGTCGAGGTGCGCTGGGCGTCGGCGTCGAATCCCGGCGAGTCGATGATGATTTTGCCGCGCAATTGCTCGGTCGGGCAGGTCTTGAGCTGCAGGTAGGAGTCGATGCGCTGGCCTTCGCCGGTTGCCACCAGTTCGATTTCGTCGCTGATCTGGTAAAACGGGAAACGCGGATCCGCGTCGAGCGCCACGCCCGGCAGCGAATGGGCGTTTTTCTCGCGGCTGTAGCAAATGACGGTGAATTTGTCGTCGACCGCCTGGTTGCCGCTGCGCTGCAACGGGAACTGCAGATAATGGTTAATGAACGACGACTTGCCGGCGGAGAAGGTGCCGAGCACGGAAATCAGCGGCCACCAGGGAATCTGCATGGCGTAGGATTCCTCGATATCCAGCAGGCCGCTGCGGTACGCCACCTGGTCGAGCAGGCGAAAACTCTGCACCGTGTTGAGCAACACCGGGTTTTCCTGCTGCAAATGGGTTTCCAGGTGTTTCAGGCGATGTTCGATAATCGGGCTTGCTGCATGCATGATTGCTGGCTCCTTGGTGATGCAGTCACGGTCGTTGTTCTTTTTAGATGCTCATGACAATGTCGGCTTTTTTGCCCGCGCTTGTCAACCGCAGAAAAATTTTCCAGTTGATAAAAATTCGTTTTTTGCCATGCCGCGAAGATCGTAGTCTGATGCGCCGGGTCAAAACAACAGCCACAACCCGACAGACTGAGCAGCAGTTCACAGCCGACCATCAAACTCTCGGGCAAGCTTTGCGTCCTATTGTGGGCAAGGCACAAGATTCGTTTTTTCACGCAAATTCTGTATGTATTTTGTAAGTCGTTGATTTGAAATCAACTCGTCGTAGGAATTAAAGTTATCCACAGATTTCACACAAGTTGTAAACGATGATTGAACGCCTTATGCACAAGATATAGTGGTTGACTATGGCCAAAAAGCGTATATATTGTGTTTAAGTTCAGGTGTTCCTACATGTGAATACCGCAGTAAAAAAACAAAAAAGCAAGCTGTTTGTGGCCACAAAACAAAACAGGTTCTGAATCAATGCGGATGAAAAAGAATATTTTGTCACTCACGCTGGGATTGGCAATCGCCATGCCATTTGTAGTGACTCCGGCTGTCGCAGCAGAAGAGCAATATGCACCGGTGCAGTTGTCGCGCGACATCCCGACGGTCTCCCTGGGCGGTACCGTGGTGCCGTTCAAAGAGGTCACCCTGGCGGCCCAGTTACCGGGTCGCGTCAAGTTCATTGCCGGTATCGAAGGCGACAGCTTTGAAGAAAAAGTGCTGCTGGTGGCGCTCGACGAGTCCGAGCTGCAGGCCAAGAGCAATGCCGCCTATGCGCAGCTGGCCAATGCCGAGTCGTCGCTGCGCAATGCCGGTGTGCAGTACACCCGTGAGTATTATTCGCCGCAATCGAGCCAGTCGATGGGCGGCATGGGTGTACCAAACCTGTTTGACCAGATGTTCACCAAGCCGATGGAAGGTTTCATGGGCACGCGCAGCCGCAGCGCCGAGCGTGGCGCCGATCTGTACGCGTCGCAAACGCGCATCGAACAGGCCAAGATGTCGATCGTGCAGGCGCAGGCCGAAATCCAGGCGCTCGATGCCAAGATGCGCGACGCCAAGAGTGTGGCGCCGTTTGAAGGCGTCATTATGAAGAAATTTGTGGAAGTCGGCGACACGGTGCAGCCGGGCCAGCAACTGTTACAGTTCGCCAGCCTCGAATACCTGCAGATTGTCGTGGATGTGCCGTCGCGCCTGAGCCCCGGACTGACCGACGGTATGATGCTGCTGGCCGAACTGGATATCAGCAAGCAGCGTGTGCCGGTGCGTGTCGCACAGATTTATCCGATGGCCGATGCCCAGCGCCACACCATCAAGGTCAAGTTCGATTTGCCCCAGGGTATTTCCGCGCCTGGCATGTACGCCAAGGTGCTGGTGCCGGATTTCAATGCGCCGTCGACCGAGTTGCCGGTGATTCCGACCTCGGCCATCCGTTACAACGGCAGCCTGCCGGGGGTTTATGTTAAGGGCAAGGACGGTAATCCGGAACTGCGCCTGATCCGTGTCGGTGAGGAACTCGGCCGTGGTTACACCAGTGTGCTGTCCGGTGTGAAAGCCGGTGAGCAGGTGCTGGCCAATCCGAAAACCAGTATTTCCGCCGGCTGGTCATCCGGCGATGCGATTGTCAGCCAATAACCATGTCAGTGAAGCATACGGAAAACGACAAACAACAGAACAACATGTTTGAGCACGGACACGACAACTCATGAATCAACCGGGATCGTCTCAGGAATCCACACCTGAACAGGCGCACCTCGGCATTGCCGGCAAGACCGCGCGCTTTTTCATCGAATCACCGTTATCGCCGCTGCTGTTCATCGCCATGCTGATGATGGGTCTGCTCGGCCTGATCATGACGCCACGCCAGGAAGACCCGCAGATCTCGGTGCCGATGGTCGACATCATGGTCGAATACAAGGGGGCATCCGCCGCCGAAGTAGCCAATCTCGCCATGGGTCCGCTGGAACGCATCATGTTCGAGATCCCCGGCGTCAAACACGTGTATTCGGCGTCGCAGCGCGGCCAGGGCATGGTCACGGTGCAGTTTGAGGTCGGCGAACAGATGGGGCCGTCGCTGGTCAAGGTCAACGACAAGCTGGCGTCGAACCAGGACATCGTGCCGCCGGGCGTGTCACAACCGTTGGTCAAACCGATTTCCATCGATGATGTGCCGGTCGTGACCCTGACGCTGTATTCCCGGGATCTTGACCAGAACGGCGTGCCGGATGTCGACGACGGCCTGTTGCGCAAGCTGGCGCACGATGTGATCCAGAGCATCAAGGAAATCCCCGAGACCGGCAAAACCTTTGTGGTTGGCGGCCGTGCCGAGCAGGTGCGTGTCGAGGTATTCCCGGAGCGCCTGTCCGGTTATGGCATCAGTCTCGACCAGGTAGCGGAAACCATCCGCACCGCCAATTCCGAACATAGCGCCGGGGGCGTCGAGCGTTCCGGTTCCCGCCTGACGGTAGTGACCGGTTCTTTCCTGCGTTCGGCCGATGACGTCAGCCAACTGGTGGTCGGTACCTATAACGACATCCCGGTGTATGTGCATGACGTCGCCAGCGTCACTCAGGGACCGGAAGACGCCAACCAGCTGGTCGCCTATTACTCCGGCCGCGACACCGAGAATGGCAAGCAGGTGGTCGGCGTGCCGGCCGTGACCATCGCCATCGCCAAGAAAGAGGGCACCAATGGCGTTTCGGTGGCCAATGACATCATCGAACGTGTCGATAAACTCAAGGGCATCAGTATTCCGTCCAACGTTGAAGTCAGTGTTACCCGTAACTACGGCAAGACCGCGGATGACAAGGTCAACAGCCTGATCTTCAAACTGTTTGTCGCCACCGGCTTTGTGTTTTTCCTGGTGCTGCTGGCATTTCGCGCCTTCCGTCCAGCGATCGTCGTGGTGCTGGTGATTCCGGTGGTCTTGCTCATGACCATCTTTGGCGCCTGGCTCATGGGTTACACGGTGGACCGCGTCAGCCTGTTTGCACTGATTTTCTCGATCGGCATCCTGGTCGACGACGCTATCGTCGTGGTCGAGAACATTTACCGGCGCTGGCTGGAAGCCGGCAAGACCGATACGCCCACCGCCATCGACGCGGTACGCGAAGTCGGCAACCCCACAATCCTGGCCACCCTGACCGTGATCGGCGCACTGCTGCCGATGGGTTATGTTACAGGTATGATGGGGCCGTACATGGAACCGATTCCGGTGCTGGGCTCGGTAGCAATGGCCATCTCGCTGTTTGCCGCCTTTGTGTTCACGCCGTGGCTGGCGATCTCGAAATGGCTGCGGCCATCGATGCGTTTCCTCGAACAGGCAGAGGAGCGCGAGCACGCCGAGTCGGAAAAACTCGAACGCATGTACCGCCGCCTTCTTGAGCCGCTGATCGAAAGCCGCAGCAAGCAGCGCCTGTTCAGTCTCGGCATGTGGGGCTTTTTCCTGGTCACCTGTTCGTTTTTCTATTTCAACTGGGTGGCGGTGAAAATGCTGCCGCTCGACAACAAGCCGGAATTTTCCGTGGTGCTGGATTTGCCGGAAGGCTCGGCTTTGCCGACCACCGCCAACATGGCCCACCAGATGGCACGCAAAATCCGCAAGCTGCCGGAAGTCACCGCAGTACAGGTTTATGCCGGCACCGCCAAGCCTTTTGATTTCAACGGCATGGTGCGGCACTACTATTTGCGCAAGGAATCCTGGCAGGCGGAACTGCAGGTGCAGCTGCTCGACAAACACGAGCGGGCTCGCTCCAGCCACGAAATTGCCGTGCAGGCACGTGAACTGTTACAGCCGATTGTTGAAGGCACCGGCGTCAAATTCGCCGTGGTGGAAATGCCGCCGGGGCCACCGGTATTGCAATCGGTGGTTGCCGAGGTGCATGGACCTGACAACCCGACGCGCAAACAGGTGGCGCAGGATTTGACGCGCCTGTTCGAGGAAGCCGAGAGCCTGCGTGATGTCGATAATTACATCCGCGATCCGTACGACTACTGGCGTTTCAAGGTCGATAACGAGAAAGCCTCGCGCCGTGGCATTTCGGTTGACACCATTAACCGCAACCTGTCGATGGCGCTGGGCGGTGTCATGCTCGGCGATGTCAAGCAACATGCCGGCCACGAGCCGGTCAATATCCTGATCCAGGTCCCGTTGGCCGAACGTTCGCAGATCACCCGCCTCGGCGACCTGCCGATTCATTCCAAAAACGGCCAGACGCTGCCGTTGCGTGAACTCGGCGAATTCCAGCTGGTGCAGGAAGAAGACATCATCTACCACAAGGACTTGCGTCCGGTCGAATATGTCACGGCGGATGTCGGTGGTGAACTCGGTGCGCCGGTGTATGGCATGTTCCAGGTACAGGACGCCCTCAAGGCGGCGGAATATGTGACGCCGGATGGTGTGAAACTCGGCACCGATGCGGGCAGCATCAACTGGTTCGACACACCGGAGAACGATCATCGCAGTGCGATTGAATGGACCGGCGAGTGGACGGTGACGTTCGAGACCTTCCGCGATATGGGCAAAGCCTTTGGCGTGGCGCTGGTGGTGATTTACATCCTGGTGGTGTGGGAGTTCGGCAATTTCCGCATTCCGGCCTTGATCATGGCGCCGATCCCGCTGACCCTGCTCGGCATCATCCCGGCGCACATGCTGTTTTTCCAGATGGGTTGGGGTGGTGAATTTACCGCCACTTCCATGATCGGCTGGATTGCGCTGGCCGGCATCATTGTGCGCAACTCGATTCTGCTGGTGGATTTTTCAATCCACGAAGTGCAAAAGGGCACACCGGTCACCGAAGCCGTGATCCTGGCCTGCAAAACCAGGACCCGGCCGATCATGATTACGGCACTGGCGCTGGTGTGTGGCTCGTCGGTGATTTTCTTTGACCCGATTTTCCAGGGCATGGCGATTTCACTGGCTTCAGGCGTCATGGTCTCAACCATCCTGACGCTGATCGTGATTCCGCTGGGTTGTATCAAGGCCAGCGATTCGCTGATCGAAGTCGCGGCTGCCGGCATGCCACCGGGTGAAAGCATTCCGATGACCGAGATCATGGGCAAGCGCAAACAGAAAAAGCCGGCGCGCCAGCCGCAAAAGCCGGCCCATGCGATGCCGTTGTTGCTGCGCATCTGGGGCAAGGTGATCGCGGTTTTGCTGTTTACTTTTTATGCGGTGCGCGGTATCGGTCTGTTATTGCTGCAACTGTTGCCGAAGAAGAAAAAAGTCGCTGTTGCCGATGGTCCGTCAGACGAGCCTGATCCGGGTGCGGGTCCAGGTAGCGGGGGAATCGGCGGCCCGGGCAATTCCAGCAGTGGCACCACCGGACCGCTGGGTGGCGCTGGTGGCTCGGCAGGTGGACCACAAAATGCCGTCAACCAGGCGGCAGCAGTGCCGGCTGACACAGTGAACAAGGCGGCCACCAGCAAGACCGTCACGAAAAAAGCCGCCAGCAAGAAAAAGGTCGCGGCCAAAAGTGCCCGCAAAAAAACGGCCAAGAAGACGGTTTCGAAAAAGACACCCGCAGCGGGCAGGAAGAAAACCACCAGCCGCAAACCGACCGCCAGGAAACCGGTTGGTAAGAAAACGGTCAGTAAAAAAACCAGCGCGGAGAATATCGTTGAGAAAAAGGCGGATACACCGGTAGAGGACAAGCCGCAGCAGGCTGCGCAGAATGGCCATAAAACACCGCTCAACGGTATCAAGCCGAACAAACTCAATGGCTTTGGTCTGGCCGTGCAGAAAAAACCTGTAGGTCGCAGGGGTATCAAGCTCAAGAGTATGACGGATTTGGATAATAAATCAGGTTTAAATTAGTGATTTATATAGGAAAAGTATGAAGTCAGACTATCCTTTACCTATAGGTAGGGTAAAGAGGTGAGTCTGGGGAATGAGGCGATCGGCCAAAATATGTCTCTATTTGCTGATGTTGTTGTTTTGCCGCATTGCTGCAACGCAGGAGATTATCGAGTACTCGATGTATGACGAGTTTGGTTCGATTATGTTCAGTGGTCCGGGGCAGCTGGTGAAAAACGGCCGTTATGCCTACCAGCCGCCCGAGACCGAGGTCGAGCCGGAGGCGTCGCCTTACCGTTACCGCTGGTCGTCTGAACCGGTCGAGAGCGAAGCTGAAATGACGTTTCGTCCCGGCAAAAGGTACGGACGACAGCAACAGGTCTGGAAATTCAGGCCAAGGGAAGAGAAAAAGGAAAAAAAAATAATAAAAATCGAGGACCCGCCAGTGGCGCCGGTATTCCGTCAACCGCAATACCAGCACTATCAGTACCGGGCGCCAATGCTGAGTCCACCGGGAATTTTTATCCCGTACATACCCTGATGTATTAGCAGTACAAGCAGTATCTGGAAGTGATCCGGACCTGGTCCGGTTTTTTTAAAGGGGAGACTTTAATGATGTATCAAGCAATGTTCCTGAAACGACTGTACAGGTTCATGATTGCCAGCGGTCTGGGGCTGGCGGCAGTCACTCCGGCAACAGCCGCGTCCTATCCTGGCTATTATCGCTTGCCGGCGAATGTCGCCGATAACCTGTCCCAGTACCGTTTTCGTCCTCTCAACAATCATCCTGCCCAGGCGGCGATGATGCCGCAGTGGCCGCGTTACGCGCCACCGGCCATGGCCTACGCGCATCCTTATGCCCGTTCGGCGCTGCCGGTGTATGCAGCTGGCTATAATCAGCCACAATCCTGGCAACTGCGTGGCTGGCCGGTTGTCATGCCACAGCAAATGACAAGGCGTGTCAGCGCGCCAGCGTCTGCCCGGCTGCCGGCATTTGCCAGACAATACGGCTGGGGACCACAGCCGCAACAGCGACCGATGCAAGCCAACCGCGTTTCCTATCGTTACGGTCAAAGCATTAACCACTATGCCAGCCAGATTTCAAATGAGCAGTACGAGCAGGATTATGTGGCCGAGACGAGCGCCTATGCAGATACCGCCAGCTTTCGTTATCGCCCGGACACGCGTAATGTGCGTCGCGTGCAGTTCACGGATAACCTGAAAAAGCCGGTGCATCCACAGCATTCCGCTTATCAGCGCACCGAAGCTGCCGTGCAAACCCGGTCGCCTGTCCAAAGCAATCCACAACAACGGATGCGTGAGTTGTTCCAGCAGCGTCAACAACGCCTGTTGTCAGCGCAACAATATCGCTTCCGGCCGGACCCGCGCTTTAACAACCAGCCGAGGCAGCCGGCCGAACCGCAGAAGGTGCTGCCGGTGGCTTACAAGGTCGCGGAAAACCGCAATCCGGCATTCAACAAGATTGCCGACAACCCTTGGGAGCAATGGTCGTTCCGGCCAGTGGATACCACTTTCTGATTTTTTCATCACGGGGATAACATGATAACAGTGGTTGGCAGTCTCAAAGGTGGTTCCGGCAAAAGTACGGTAACATTCAACCTGGCTGTCTGGCTGTCGATGGCGGGTCAGAATGTTCTGGCGATTGACGTCGATCCGCAGGCGACGCTGTCCGACGTGGCTGAAGTCCGCAACGAGGAGCGCTACGAGCCGGGTATTCGTGTCAAGGGCAAGACCGCCTTGCGTGAAGAGCTGATGCAGGATGCCGATGAGGTCTTGATTGATATCGGCACCGCCGACATCGAAAGCATGAAAAAAGCCATCAGTCTGGCCGATCGTATTGTGGTGCCGGTGCCGCCCAGCCAGGCGGACATCTGGTCGACACAGCGTTTCATCCGTTTTGTCGCGTCGGTGCGTGGCGCCGAGAGTATGCCGCCGATGATGGGATTCATTAACCGCGCCGACACCCATCAGGCTGTGCGCGAATCCGATGAAGCCGCCGCGGCGCTGGTATCGCTGCAGCACATCCACTTTTTACGCCCGCGGCTGTGCCAACGTACGGTGTTCCGCCGTTCTTTCAGTGAAGGGCTGGCGGTGTTTGAGCTGGACCCGCGCAGCAAGGGCACGCGTGAATGGAACTCACTGGCGGCGCTGCTGTATCCCGAACTGGTGTCCGGCTAGTCCGGCTGAAGGAGTCATCGCATGAGACGTTTTTTGCATTGGCTGCTGTGTCACACCGTGGTCATCACCTTGCTGGTGTTTTTGCTGATTGCCATTGTGTTTCGCGGGCCGATATTCGGCATTGAACCGGACCCGGAAATCATTACCGAGAGCGACACGACTGAAGCGCAGCCAGCAGCACAAGCAGATACTGCGGTTGCTGGAAGCGAACAACCGAACGCAGATGCGGATGACGAACAGATGCCGGTTGCATTGCAGCAGATTCTGCATCGGGAGGCGGCGCAGCCACCACCGGAACTGGTTGTTCCGGAAACAGAGCAAGCCGAGACAGCTGGCGCATCTGAGGTAGAGGCGGTTCAGCCAGAAGTTGAATCCAGTGTTGAAACCGCAACAAGTGATGTTGTGGAACCACCTGAATCACCAGAGCCGAGCCAGGCGCAGGCCGCCCCGGCTGATGCAGACGAATCAATCTCCGTGACGGTGAACGAAACCGAACCTGAAATCGCCCAGCCGAGCGAGCCGCTGCAGAATGAGATGGCAGCGGCGATTCCCGATACCGGTTTTGCTCGCGAAGGCGAATTCCAGTTTCGTGATCCGCTGCAGGACAGCTCCGCTGAAATAAGCTCGCCTGCAGCTGAAGAGCTGTTACAGCAAGCCAGAAGGGCTTACTGGAATGATGATCTGCAAACTGCAAAGTCTTTATACCAGGATTACATCCGCCAACATCCGAATAGCCCGGATGGCTATGGTGAACTGGGTAACCTGCTCAGTACCCAGGGCGAGTTGTCGTCTGCCGCTGACATGTATCGCCAGGCGGCAGACCTGTTGATGCAACAGGGCAAGCAGGAACAGGCGGAACAGCTTCGTCAGGTATTGAGCTCCATCGAAGTCATTCAAAACTCCCCGCAGTAAAACGGCATTACAACTTTAATTTGTAAAGTTAATAAAAATCAGCTATTAATGTTGTGTTGTTGAAGCCGTTTGTCGTAAAGATCCGGTTGCATGCAAATGCCTGTAGTGATTTGCCGGATTGAATTGATAATTCGCAATTGAGTTTGCCGCTTCTGAATAAGCGACAAATGTCATACTTTCCGGATCGGAATTTATGTATACTTGCCCGGCTCAAAGCAGCGAAGCCAACAACAGTAAATAACTCGAAGTTTGAGATTGGACAGACCTATGACAGACATCAAGACCCAGGAAAATGCGCCGGAGCAAGCTGAATTACATCCGGTAGCCGCCTCAAACGATCGACTGGCTGCTGTTTTTGAATCCAGTGCGCGCCGTTGGGAATTGATTGTTTATCCATCGCTGTTCGCCTTCATCATTCTGGCATCTTACGGCTTTTACCTGATTTTCAATCTGGCCAAGGACGTGCACTATCTGGCCATCAGTGTTGATACCAATATGACCGTGCTGGCCAGCAACATGCAATCGGTTTCGGATAACATGGGACAGCTGTCGGCCAATGTGCGCACCATGGCGGTCAGTGTTGAATCGATGAACAAAAAAGTCAGCACACTCGAGCCGATGCTGACCAACATCGATTCCATGGAGCGTTCCCTGACATCCATGACGCTCGCCACCCACAACATCGGTCGTGACTTCACCCACATGAACCGCAACATCACCCGCCCGATGTCGTTCATGAACAGTTTCATGCCCTGGTAAAGCGGTTTCATCCGGATGCGCCAGAAATTCCGGGATTAATGCAGACCATACCCAAGCTTGTCGTCGCCATCTCATCCAGAGCGCTGTTTGACCTGGACGAATCCCACAATATTTTTGTCGAACAGGGTATAGCGGCTTACTGCCAGTACCAGATTGAACACGAGGATGTGCCACTCGAACCTGGTGTGGCGTTTCCACTGGTGAAAAAGCTGCTGGCGCTGAATTCCATCTTCCAGGGCAAGGCGCTGGTCGAAGTGATTTTGCTGTCACGTAATTCGGCCGATACCGGCTTGCGCGTATTCAACTCGATCGAACATCATAAACTCAATATCACGCGCGCCGCCTTTACCGGCGGGCAGAACCCGTTCGCCTATGTGGCCGCGCTGGGGGCGCATCTGTTTTTGTCGGCCGACCCGGGCGATGTCGGCAACGCACTGGATGCCGGCATTGCGGCGGCCACCATCGTGCCATCGAAGAAAGACAAGAGCGGCGCTTTGTCGCACAGCGAACAGTTGCGCATTGCTTTTGATGGCGACGCGGTGTTGTTTTCCGACGAGGCGGAAAAGGTTTATCGCAGCAGCGGCCTGCAAGTGTTTGAAGAAACCGAAAAGGCTTCGGCCAGGCAGCCGTTATCGGGCGGACCGTTCAAGGCGTTTCTGTCCATACTGCACCAGTTCCAGTCCCTGTCGCCGGCCGAGACCTCACCGATTCGCACCGCACTGATCACGGCGCGTGGTGCGCCGGCGCATGAACGCGTGATTCGCACGCTGCGTGCCTGGGATATTCGCATTGATGAAGCGCTGTTTCTGGCCGGCATGGACAAGGGCGAATTCCTCAATGCCTTTGGTGCCGACATCTTCTTTGATGATCAGAAAGGGCATTGCGAGTCTGCCAGCCAGCATGTGCCGACCGGCCATGTACCACACGGCATCGCCAACAAGGCCTGACACTGTTCGACTCAGGCTTGGAAATCGTAATTGATGATTTCCGACGGCTCCTGCAGAAAGAATCCCTGGATATGATTGACGCCGATGCTCCACAGCGTCGACAACGTGTTGGCGTCTTCAACCCCGGGTGCGATGGTCATGACTTCATGGGCCTGCGCCAGCTTGTTGAGTTCACGCAGCTTTTGCTGATTGGGTGGATTGGCGGAAATGCCGTGCATCATCTCTGCCGGTAGTTTCACCGTATCCACCGGCAGGCGCTTGAGCAGTTGTTCGGGTTGCGTGCAGTTGCCAAACTCGTTGATGGCGATATTGCAGTTGATTTTTTTCAGACCCTGGATGAGTTTCTCCGCCTGCTGCATATGATTGTGCACATTGCTGCAGTCGAACTGGAACGTCAGCCAGGCGCCTTTGGCGTTGTAGTCGCGTAAACAATCGCAAATCCACAACAGCAGGGTATCGTCGGTGATGCCTTCTTCGGAAATCTGTACGTAAAAATTCAGGCGACTGCCCTTGCTGCGTTGTTGCACCAGTTCGACGATGGCATGTTGCACCACCCATCGGTCGATCTGTGCCATCTGGCCAGATTGCCTGGCCTGTGGCAGGAAAATGCCAGGCCTGATTTCCTCGTTATTGTTATCCAGCAGGCGCAGCATGACGGCGTAATTTTCCCGCGTATTACCCTGGATGCTGACGATTGGTTGATAAACCAGTCGGAACTTGTCGTGTTCCAGGGCGTAACTGATGAGTTCCTTGAGATGTACTTCATCGCTGATTGTTGAATCTGAACCGGGCAGTTCGGCAATCGGTTCCGCCGCATGAATTTTCACGCCGTTGCCACCGTGCATGAAGATCTGGTTGCAGGCGCTGTAGGCCTGGTTCAGCAGCTCATCGGCATTCTCCACCTGCGGTGCATCGGAGCTGCTGATGCCAATGCTCAGAGTAGTGTTGAGCACTCCATCGATGGTTTTGAAGGCCTGTTGTTGCACTTTCGCAGACAGGGCCCGTGCGAAAGCTTCGGCATCAGTCAGGTACTGGTCGGTGGCGACAATGGTGAAGGAATGATCACCGTAACGTGACAGGGTCATGCCGGGCAACAGGTTGTCGCCGAGCAATTCGGAGATTTCCTGCAGGATCAGATCACTGGCGACCAGACCATGCTGGTTTTTCATTTCCTGAAAGCCGTCGACCAGGATGTAAAGCAGGTACAGCGGTCCGGAGCCGGTGTCTTTCTGTGTGAAATAGTGCTGCAGTTCCTGCATGAAGTGGTGACGGCTGTAGAGCCCGGTCTGCGGATCCATGTCGCTGACCAGCCGGACCTTATGCTGCAGTTCCAGGTTTTGCACCATGACCTGCACACAGGGTTCGTCTTCATAAATCGCCGGTGAAAATGTCATCAGGGCATGGAATTCAACACCGTCGGCATTGACGCATTGCACCTCGATCTTGCGATCTTCGGTAATGTTGTTGATGGTGCGCAACAGCTTTTTGAATTCACCCTGGTATTTGTCGGCGATCAGATCCAGTATGGGTTTACTGGCCAGTTCCTCCTCGTCGATGTAGCCAAACAAATCCATGTAGGCCGGGTTGATGTGCATGTGCATGCCATCGTGTATATAGGCGAGGGCTTCTTCGGAGCTTTCGATCAGCGTCTGGCAACGATGTTCCGATTCAGTCAGTTGTTGCCGCACTGTCGCTAGTTCATGCTGTAACTCATGAGCGATCAGTTCCCGTTTGACCGCAACCACCAGCCGTGGCAAGTCCTGGTTGTAGATGATGTCGCGCACGCCGTCAGAAAAATGCCTGGTCAGCAGGCTGCTGTCGACTTCCGGTGCCAGCAACAAAATGTGGGCATCACTGTCCGAGCTGCGATAGCAATCCAGGAAGGCATCAAATTCGATATTGCCATCCTGCAGGTCGTACAACACCAGATCGAGATGTTGTCCGGCCAGACGGTCGTGGCAGTTGTTGAGGTTGTCCTGGCGTTCGGCATGCACCGCCAGCCCCGAGTCACGCAATACGTTGATCCAGCTGTCCGCCGTTGAGGCGCTGTTGCTGACAATCAGCATGCTGACGGTCTTTTTGTACATCAACGAATCTGAATCGATTTGCATGAAGGTCGGTTATCTTGGCGATGCTGCTGGCTTTGGCATTACTCTCATCTGCATTACAGGCCTGATCCGCCAGCCGATGACGGTTCGCGTACGATGCTGTACTGACTGAACAAACCGGTGGAGTCGGTCAGTTGTTGCAACTGGATTTTGATCTCGGCGCCCTGGGTGGTTTTCATAAACAGTTCGGCGCCGGCTTCAAACAGGTCAGAAGGCATGATCAGGCTTTCAACGGTCGTCATGGTGGCCGGAATCAGCAGGCCAAGGTACCAATCGGGCTTTTTGTGCTTGGGCAAAACCTTGCCGATGCGCACCCGGGTCGCGTGACAATGGTGCGTGATTAGCTGGATGCCGGCGAGCAGGTTGCTGCCGGGAATGTTTTTCAGCCACTTGGTCACGGCCAGGGCGAATTCCGCCGTCGATGCGGTCGATTGTATGCCGATCAGCTCGCCCACCTTGATGCCGGCAGACAGCTTGTTGCTCCACTCGATGCAATAACCTCCGGTGCTTTCATTCACCGTGGTACAGCTACCGGTGAGGCTTGGTTCTGCTGCGGGCGGCGCTGTTTTTTGTGGCGTCGGGCGGTTGATGAAATTGACGGCCGGTGACTTTGCCTGAAAGGCCGAGCCGATGCCTTGTTGGTAATTGAGGTCATTTTGCGGCTGTAGTGACAGTCCGCCGAATTCATCGCCGGCATCGTCCCCGGTGATGAACATGTTGCTCGGCCTGGCGGCCTGAGGGGCTTTCGGCTGCGGCGTGCTTCCACTGAAACTGTTTCTCTGGCTGGCGATGCGGTGTGCGCCGGCCTCAATCAGGTTGTGGACCAGTGGCAGGCCAACGGCGACCTGCAACTGGAAATTCAGCTGGGTTCTGACGTAGTGGCGTTGCTGGGCATGGCTCCAGTTTTGTGACAGCAGACTGCGCAGGTTATACGAGGGTTTGAAGCCACTTTGCTGTGGTTCATCAGACTGATTGAGGTGCGCCAGCAGAGTTTCGGTTTTCAAGGCGATACACTGCGAGGTCGCTTGATCGGGGTAAATGGAAACATGTGCCGGCCCACTATCCGATTGCAGGTTGATGACAAAATAGTTGTCGCCTGGCTGACTGTCGGCAGGAATCACGGCCAGTTTGCTCATGTCGACCCATTCCAGCAGACGCTGGTAAAGGTCGTGAATGTCACGTTGCCGCATCTGGTAGGGCGACGCCAGCGAGAACAGCAGGATTTTTTTGTACTGCTGCAAAATCGTGGATTCGACCTGTTGTTCGTTGAGCATTTGTTTGACCAGGGTCTGGTCCAGTTTGGCTCTCGATGAAAATTTGAAAATGGTATGAATTTCCCGCCAGACGTTGACCGGATAGGGCTCATAAATCACGGCTGACTCATAGGCCGTCAAGCTCAGGTAAAATAATGCCCGGTGCAGGCATACGGTCAACAACGCCTGGTCAATCGCCATGTCCTGCTGTGACAGCAGGCTGTTGATGGCGATTTTGTAGCCAATCGCAATTTCCCGCACGATTTCGCGCGTCAGCAACGCAATCTTGTGTGATTTCTCCGTAAGCGGGAAGGTGGTGTGCGTGTAGTTGCGTTCCAGATTGCCTGACAGGTTATCTGCCAGGGTGATGAATTGCTCGAGGATTTCCACGCGTTTGCGGTGATCCAGCTCCAGGCGGTTCATCTCAAACAGTGACTTGAATACCTGTTTGCCAGCTTCGCCGGTGTTGGCGAGCGGCAGTTGTGCCAGCCAGTTGGCGACTGCCTTGCTGTCGTGATAGATCGCCTTGGCGTCGCTCTGGCGCGTCGGCACGGTTAAATCGGGTCGGGAAGACGTGTTACTCATTAATGCTGCTTGCACGGTTGAATTTACTGCGATTTCTACTGTTTACATCGCAGGGATTTCAACAATATGCGTTTAATTCCTGATAATTAATGTCATGTCTCCAATATAGCAATAACTGGAGCATTTTTGGGAAATTAGCCGAGATTCTGCTTGCTGGCAGTACCCGCAATTTCCCGTACCAGCCTCGGTAACAGATAGCCGGGCACTTGCTGTTGCAGATTTTGGTGCAAGGCCAGAGCCTCCGGATCACTGACGGCAAAATGCTGGGCGCCGCTGACCCGATCAAGCTGGTGCAGATAATAGGGCAGAACGCCAGCGGCAAACAGCTTGTGACTGAGCGTCTGCAGCGTGGCCACATCGTCGTTGACTTGTCGCAATAACACCGACTGATTCAATAGCGTGATACCCGCCTGTTTGAGGCGGCCGAGTGCACTGGCGACCTTGTCGGAGATCTCACGCGCATGATTGCAATGAACCACCAGAACCACATTCTTGTGCAGCTGTCCCAGCAAGCTAAGCAGGCCGGCATCAATGCGATCCGGCAGCACGATCGGCAGGCGGCTGTGTAGGCGTATGGTTTTGACATGCGCAATCGCCTGTATATCAATGAGCAGTTGTTGCAGTTGATCATTGGCCAGCGACAGCGGGTCACCACCGCTGAGAATCACTTCGTGGATATCCTTGTGCCGGCGGATATAGTCCAGCGCCTGCGGTAAATGCCGTGTATGCGCACTGCTGGCCTGGTAGGGGAATTCACGCCGGAAACAGTAGCGGCAGTGGATGGCGCAGGCCGGCGTGGTGATCAGCAGTACCCGTCCCCGATATTTGTGAATCAGCCCGGGGCTGACGGTGGCGGCCGCGTCACCGACCGGGTCGCTGCTATAACCCTCGGTCACTCGCGTTTCATCTGCCACCGGCAGAATCTGGTGCAACAACGGATCGTCAGGATTGCCTGGTTCGATGCAGTCGAGATAGTCGTGCGTGACTCTGAGCGGAAACAATCGGCTGGCGAGCTGCACGGCTGGCAGCAGGCTTTTCGGCAACTGCAGCATGTCGAGCAACTCGGCCGGTTCGGTGATGCATTCAGCGTATTGCTGCTTCCAGGATTTTGGCTGCACGCGGCGGTGAGAAAACGGTATCATTACGCGATTCTACGTCAGTTCAGAGGAAAATATGGCAACTTATAGCACCAACGAGTTCAAGGGCGGTCTGAAGATCATGCTCGATGGCGACCCTTACTCGATCATTGAAAATGAATTCGTTAAACCGGGCAAGGGCCAGGCCTTCAATCGCGTCAGGGTGCGCAACCTGAAGACCGGTCGTGTGCTGGAAAAAACCTTCCGCTCCGGCGAAAGCGTGGAATCGGCCGATGTCATCGAGCTGGAAATGCAGTATCTCTACAACGACGGCGAATACTGGCATTTCATGGATAACACTACCTTTGAACAATACGCCGCCGATGCCACTGCAGTCGGCGATGCCGCCAAGTGGCTCAAGGAGCAGGACGTCTGCACGCTGACCTTGTGGAATGGCAACCCGCTGATCGTGGCGCCGCCCAATTTTGTCATTTTGCAGATCACCGAAACGGATCCCGGCCTCAAGGGCGACACCTCGGGTGGTGGCGGCAAACCGGCGACGCTGGAAACCGGTGCCGTGGTGCGTGTGCCGTTGTTTGTGCAGGAAGGCGAAATCATCAAGGTCGACACCCGCAGCGGCGAGTATGTGTCGCGTGCCAAGGATGAGTGAATCGGTCTTTTCAGATCATCGAAACTGAGGCAGCATGAGAGACCTGTTGCTGGCGCGGGCGCAATTGCTCGAGCGTATCCGCCAGTATTTTGCCGAGACCGGCGTGCTGGAAGTCAGCACGCCGGTTTTGTCGTTTTGTGCCAATACCGATCCGGCGATTGAAAGCTTTGCGACAGCCTATCGTGCGGCGGGTGCATCACAGGATGCGCAGCCCATGTATCTGCACACGTCTCCCGAGTTTTTCATGAAACGCCTGCTGTGCGCGGGCAGCGGCTCGATTTACCAGATTGCGCCGGTATTTCGAAACGGCGAAGCGGGGCGCTTGCATAACCCTGAGTTCAGCCTGCTGGAGTGGTACCGGCTTGATTTTGACCAGCATGCTCTGATGCAGGATGTGCAACAACTGCTGATGTCACTGCTACCGCAACCGGTCGAAGTGGATCGTTTCAGTTACCAGGAATTGTTTGAACGGCATCTGGGTATCAATCCGCACCTGGCGGAACTGGGAGAATTACACGCGCTGGCCGAATCACAGCATATCTCGGTCACCAGTCACATTGAATTGAGCAAGGAGGATTGGCTGGAGCTGCTGTTTAACCAGGTCATCGAAGCGCAGTTCGATCAACAACGTCTGACCTTTGTCTACGATTACCCGGCCAGCCAGGCGTCGCTGGCACGCATTCGCGACGATGATGAGGCGCCGGTAGCGGAACGTTTTGAGTTGTATTTCCAGGGTGTGGAACTGGCCAATGGCTTTCACGAACTGCAGCATGCCGATGAACAGCTACTGCGTTTTCAGCAGGATAACCGCAAGCGCCAGCAACGCGGCCAGCAGGCATTGCCGATCGATATGCAGCTGATTGCAGCCTTGCGTGGCGGCTTGCCGGATTGCAGTGGCGTGGCGCTGGGGCTGGATCGTTTATTGATGATTCTGCTCGGCGAGTCGCAACTCGATGAAGTGCTGGCTTTCCCGCTGAACGAAGTCTGAGTCCCTCAGGTTTCGGTTTCGATCCCGGGAGTTTCCGACGCCAGGCTGCCAATGGCCTGTCCCATACGCACATGTTCTCCCGGAACCAGGCTGTCGTTCCAGTCGGCCGCGCCTTGCGGCAGCAGCACAATCACGGTGGAACCCATGTTGAAGCGGCCCATCTCGTGGCCCTTGCTGAGCAGCACCGGTTGCGCCTGCTGATATTGCCAATAAGTCAGGCGGTTATGTTCCGGCGTGATGGTGCCGGCCCAGACGGTGTCGATGCTGGAAACAAAGATCGCCCCGACCAGAATCACCGCCATCGGCCCGGCGGCGGTCTGGAAAATGGTGACCAGGCGTTCGTTACGCGCAAACAAGCGCGGTACATCGTGGGTGGTGGCCTGGTTGACGCTGAACAACCGGCCCGGTACATGTACCATGGATTGCAGTTCACCGCTGAGCGGCATGTGGATGCGGTGATAGTCACGCGGCGACAGGTAGATGGTGGCAAACTTGCCTTCGCTGAACAGGTCCGCCAATGGCTGGTTGCCGCCGAGCAGCTCCAGCAGGCTGTAACTGTGGTTTTTTGCCTGGAAGATGCGGCCGTCTCGAATGTCGCCGGCCTGACTGACCTGGCCGTCCGCTGGACAGGCAATGTCATCGCCTTCCGCCACCGGGCGCGCCTCGGGCTTGAGCGCTCGCGTGAAGAATTCATTAAAACTGGCGTAACTTTCCGGGTGGCTTTCCACGGCGTCGGCCATATCCACGTTGTATAAGGCAATGACGCGGCGAATCATGTAGTTTTTCAGCGGCACCCATTCGATGCGCGTGATCTTGTACATGATGGCCGACAGCAGGTGATGCGGCAGCAGGTATTGCAGCAATGTGAAAAGTCGGCTCATGCGGTCAGCCCAGTTAAACTGTTAATTCGGTGAATCGGTTAATAAAGCCCGGCAATACTCTTGATATCCGCTGCCATTCCTTCCGGGTTCGGGTAATGCGCGCCGGAAATCACGGCGTGAAATTGTCCTTCCGGATTGATGATTACCAGCCAGGAGCTGTGATCGACCAGGTAGTCGCCTTTTTCATCGGGCGTCTGCAGACGGTATTGCAAGGACAGCTGCTGGGTTAACGCCTTGAGTTGTTCCTGTTCGCCGGTGGCAGCAAGAAAGTCCGGATTGAAAAAGCTGACAAATTGCTTGAGGTGTTCCGGCGTGTCACGTTGCGGATCAACTGAAACAAAAATCACCTGGGTCTTTTCATGCAAACCACGATCAATGTTGGCGAGTTGGTTGTCGACTTGCGCCATGCTGGCCAGCGCCGTCGGGCAGATGTCGGGGCAATTGGTGTAGCCGAAAAACAGCAGATTCCAGTGACCTTTGAGTCGATCGAGGTTGAAAGGTTCCTTGTCGTAATCGATCAGCTTGAAGTCCTGCAGTGCTTTGGGTTCCGGCAGCAAGGTCGCGGTTTTGAATTCCAGCTGCTTGTTGGAAGCCAGGTTGCCGAGATAATAACCGCCGAGCAGGGCAGCGACCGCGGCAGCGGCGATGATCAGGTTTTGTAGCGGGCTGCGTTTCCGGGCACTCATGATGTGATCTCCGCCAGTTTGTGCTGCACAGCAGTAAGTGCCACACCTTTGTTGATGTTGGCGCCCAGGTCACCGAGCACGGCCTCGAGCGCGCTGACGCACAACAGAATGTTTTCTGCGCGGCTGCTGAATCCCATCAGGCCGATACGCCAGACCTTGCCGGCGAGTGTACCGAGACCGGCGCCGATTTCCAGGTTGAATTCATTGAGCAGGCGCTGGCGCACCAGGGCATCATCAACGCCGTCGGGGATCGATACCGAGTTGAGCTGCGGCAGGCGCTCTTGCGGTTTGACGACAAAGGTCAGGCCAAGAGCCTCGAGACCGGCCTTGAGAATTTCATGATTGCGGGCATGCCTGGCCCAGGCGTCCTCAAGTCCTTCGTCCTTGAGCATGATCAATGCCTCGTGCAGGCCGTACAAGGCATTGACCGGCGCGGTGTGATGATAAGCGCGCTTCTGGCCGCTGCCCCAGTAACCCATGACCAGGTTCAGGTCGAGAAACCAGCTTTGTACCTTGCGGCTGCGGTTTTTGACCTTGGCGATGGCCTGGTCACTGAAACTGATCGGTGAAATACCCGGCGTGCACGACAGGCATTTTTGCGTGCCGGAATAAATGGCGTCGATCTGCCATTCATCGACCTTCACCGGTGTGCCGCCGAGCGAGGTGACGGCATCGACGATCACCAGGCAATCGTGTTGGTGCGCCAGTTCGGTCAGGGTCTTGGCATCGGATTGCGCCCCGGTTGAAGTCTCGGCATGTACAAAGGCGACGATTTTGGCGTCCGGGTTCTGTTCCAGCGCCTGTTCCAGTTTGGCCGGGTCTACCGCCGAACCCCATTCGTCCTCGACCAGTACAGCCGTGCCGCCGCAGCGTTCGACGTTTTCCAGCATGCGTCCGCCGAACACACCGTTGCGGCAGACGATGACCTTGTCGCCGGGTTCGATCAGGTTGGCGAAACAGGTTTCCATACCGGCCGAGCCGGGTGCAGAAACCGGCATGGTCAGCTGGTTATCGGTCTGGAATGCGTATTGCAACAACTGCTTGGTGTCTTCCATCATCTCGACAAACACCGGATCGAGGTGGCCAATGGTCGGGCGCGCCAGTGCGCTGAGAATGCGGGGATGTACGTCGGATGGCCCGGGCCCCATGAGGGTGCGCACCGGCGGATTGAAAGAAGCAGTGGTCATGGCTGGTCTGTCTGTAAACTGGTGAAAATAAAAGCAGCAAGTATAGGTATTGTGCAGACCCCGGTTCAAGTCATAATAGCCCTGCTGTTTTGCACGTAGAAGCACGGTGCCGATCGGACAGTTCTGGAGGACAACATGTCAGCAAACGACAATGATCAGGAACAGTGGAAAGACAAATTAACGACTGAACAATACCACGTGTGCCGCGAGAAGGGCACCGAGGCGCCGTTTACCGGCGCGTATTACAACAGCAAGGCAAATGGCGTATATCGCTGTGTCTGTTGTGGTGCGGAGCTGTTCGACTCGGACAGCAAGTTTGATTCCGGCACCGGCTGGCCAAGTTTCTTCACGCCGATCGAAGACCAGGCGGTCGAGACCGAACAGGATCGCAGCCACGGCATGCTACGCACCGAAGTGCACTGCCGCAAATGTGGTTCACATCTCGGTCACGTGTTCGCCGATGGCCCGCAACCGACCGGACTACGTTACTGCATTAACTCTATATCCCTGCAACTGGATGAAGCCGACGGCGAAGACTGATCAATTGCGCGGCGGCGTTTAATTGTTGTGTCGATTGTTGCTGTGACGCGATTGTTTCAACAGGTCTTCCATATGTTGTGAGTTGCCCTGGTCTTCCACCTGGTAGCTGCCGGGACGACTCCACATTGGCTGGTCGCTGTTGCTGGTTGCGTTTTCGATCGGGATCCAGTTGTTGGTCTTGCAGTCGCGAAATTCCACCCGGCCACTGTGGCGGCAGGTGCGGATCATCTTGCCGTTCTTGATCACAATTTCCCAGTCGGGAATATTGAAGAGCTTTTTAAAAAACACCATTGCTTGGCTCATTAAAAACTGCTCCCGGTGAAATGCTGCAAACATGGTCAGGGTTGCAGTTTCACACTATGCCAAAAGGTTATTTCAAAAAAACGACTTCCTTGTAATTATTCCGGACGCCCTGTCCGTTGTATCGCTATCGAATTTCTATTATGTTTGCAGCTCGCAGATTTTCGCAAGTGGATTTTCATTATGCAGATATTAGTGACCGGCGGCGCCGGTTATATCGGTTCGCACACCTGTGTCGAGCTGCTGGAAGCCGGCTACGAAGTCCTGGTCATCGACAATCTCAGCAACAGTAAAATCACCTCTCTTGAGCGCGTACAGGAGATTACCGGTAAGTCGCTGACTTTTGCACGGGGCGACCTGCTTGACAAGGCATTTCTGCAGCAGGTGTTTGATAACCACAATATTGACGCGGTCATCCATTTTGCAGGCCTCAAGGCCGTGGGCGAATCCACCCAGAAGCCGATCGAATACTACCAGAACAACCTGGCCGGCACGCTCAATCTGTGCGAAGTCATGGCGGCAGCCGATGTGAAAAACATCGTTTTCAGTTCTTCGGCGACGGTTTATGGCGATCCGGCCTCGTTGCCGATCACCGAGGATTTTCCGCTGTCGGCGACCAACCCGTATGGCCGCTCCAAACTCATCATCGAGCAGATGCTCGGCGATATTTATCTGTCCGACAACAGCTGGAACATCGCGCTGCTGCGTTATTTCAATCCGGTCGGTGCGCATCGTAGTGGCCGTATCGGTGAGGATCCCAACGGCATTCCCAACAACCTGATGCCGTACATTTCCCAGGTCGCGGTCGGTAAACTCGAAAAACTGTCGGTGTTCGGCGGCGACTACAATACGTCGGACGGCACCGGCGTGCGCGACTACATCCATGTCGTGGATCTGGCGGGGGGCCATATCAGCGCGCTGGAAAAACTGCAGCATGCGCCGGGACTGGTGACCTACAACCTCGGCACCGGCCAGGGCTATTCGGTGCTGGAAATGGCGCAAGCGTTCGAGCAGGCTTCCGGCCGGCCGGTGCCGTATGAAATTGTCGGTCGGCGCGCCGGCGATATTGCCGCCTGCTACGCCGATCCATCGCTGGCGGCAAAAGAACTCGGCTGGTCCGCCAGGCTCGGACTCGAGGACATGTGCCAGGACACCTGGCGCTGGCAGTCGGCCAACCCCAACGGTTTTGAATAACCTTTTTTGAACATGTCAGTCAAGGCCGTTGTCAGTCGTACCCGGCAATTGCTGGATTTTGCCGGACAGCATTTTCGGCAGAAATTCCACCTCAGTGACATCCAGTTCAACCAGCGCGGCACCGCCGCCGGCAGCATGAAAATCCAGAGCAACGGCGAGGCGGTGATCCGCTATAACCGCCAGTTGCTGCTGGAGAATCCCCAGCAGTTTCTGCAGACGACAGTGCCGCACGAGGTGGCGCATCTGGTGGCCTACCAGAAATATGGTGCCAGCATCCGTCCACACGGTGCACAATGGCGAGCCATCATGCAGCTGTTTCAGGCCGATGCGTCGCGTTGTCACAACTACGATACATCCGGATTGGCGCTGCGCCGTTACACGCGCTTCAATTATTCTTGCGCCTGTCGCACACATGAACTGACCAGCATTCGCCACAAACGCATTTTACGCGGCCAGCAGTACCTCTGTCGGCAATGTGGTCAGGCTTTGCGGCCGGGGACAGGGCCATGCAGCTGAAACGCGGGTTGGCTGGCTTGTTGCTGGCGTTGCTTAGCGGTCATTTGTCGGCCGATACAGCGCGCCAGCAGAGCCTGGCTTATCTCAATGACCTGCGCCGCCAGGCTGGTATGATCGCCTTCAGTGAAAACGATCAGTTGCAGCAGGCGGCGCAGGGGCATGCCGAGTATCTGCTGCTGAATCGCCAATGGGGCCATGGACAGCAGCGCTCGCGCCAGGGCTTTACCGGGCGTACACCACTACAGCGCATGCTGCGTGCCGGTTACGCCAGCCGTCATAACGCCGAAAACGTTTCTTCGCACAGTGGCCAGACATCGGCGATGAAATCGGTCAACGGCCTGATGAGTGCGATTTACCATCGCTTCGGTTTCCTGACGTTTGACTATGACGAAATCGGCATCGGTTATGCCGCTGATGCGGACTTTCACAGCTTTGTTTACAACATGGGTAACGCCGCCAAACGCGTGCTGTGCCAGCAGGATGCCAGCCAGCAGATGCCTGGCAACTATTATTTTCGTGTCTGCGCCGATGAGACGCTGCGTGTCAAACAGGCCGACTTTGATCAGGCGTTGCTGGACGTGCAGCTGAAAAATGCCGAAGTGGTGTTGTGGCCGCCGCGTGGTGGCGTTAATGTGCCGCCGGCGTTTTACGAAGAAACACCGGATCCGTTGCCCGACTACGATGTTTCGGGGTATCCGGTATCGGTGCAGTTCAACCCGGCGGTGTTTCGTAACAGCATTCCTCGGGTGACGCGTCTGGAATTGTTTCGCGACGCTGATCACCAGCCGGTGGATGTGATTCTCAGGATGGACCAGCAGACTGATTTCAACCGCAAGTTCACCGCCTATGAACACGCGCTGTTTCCGCACCAGCGGCTCGACTGGGCGACGCGTTACCGTGTTGAGCTTGAGTATGTCGCGCACGACAAGCCGCAACAGCTGAGCTGGACTTTCACCACGGCCAGCTTTGATGTGCCGATATATGAAGTTACTAATGGTGGGGAAGTGATCCAGGCCAGCTCGGGACAAAGCATCGTCGTTTACGTGCCGCCATCGCATCAGCGCGATGCCAATTCCGAATACCAGCTCAGTTATCGCGGCCTGCATGACGTGAAAGTCACCATTGTGGATGCCAACACGCTGCTGATCCGGCCGTTGGGCGACAGTGGCCAGGCAACGTTTTCATTTCACGGCCGGCAGTTCCGGCTGGTGCTTTAGGGGTTAGTCGCAACTGGGCGGAAACAGGTCGTTCTTGATCGGCGTCTGCATGCGCACAATGGCCTGCGCCACAATCGGGAAGCGGTCCTTGCTATAGCAATTACTCTGGAAGCTGCCCTTGGGGGTCAGCGTGGCATGGGTGGCGCCGGTCTGGCCGGTGGCGACCAGCGAAGTACTTTCCGTCGTTAATCCCATGAGACGTTTGATGGTAGTGGAGATGACCGGTACGTACATCGGGTAGCAATAGGTGATGCGCAGTTTCAGCAGGTTGGCGTCCTGAATGCTCAAACCGCCGGTCGGTACGGCTTTGCGATAATGCAGGTGGTCGTTGGGAATCAGGTCCTCGCCCGGAAAGTTACCGGTCGGGTCATTGACCGCGTAGTGTGAAAAAGACGAGTCCGGCGGATTCAGCCGTTCGATGCAGGCAAATTCTCCGGCCCGGATTTCATCCAGCACTTCATCGCGGGCATTCTGTACTTTTTTTACCTTGGTGAGCGGGCCATCTGCGGTGCTGACCGAAGTGAACAAAGGTGCCAGGCCGCGTGCCAGTGCGTATTCGATGGCGGCCTTGTCGGCGTAGTTGAGCGCGCCCGCACGCGCGGCTTCAAAGGCGGCATAGTTCAGCGTGGTTTTGGCATTGTAGATCAGGCCGAACTGGATCACGCCGAGCAGCAACAGCAGCGTGACAAAGATTACCACGACGGTCTCGACCATGGCCTGGCCGAGTTGGGAACGCCTAGGGTTGCTCGGAGCCATCGGTCGGTTTGACCCCGAGAATGTACAAAGTGCCTTGCGACAGCTGCAGCGCACGCGGATACAGCGGATCGGCAGGCCGCACGTGTTGCAGCATCTGCGTAAAGGTGTTGGCGGCCTGACGCAGCTGCAGCACCCCCATGTTGTGCCAGGCGGTCGCCAGTGAGCTGTCCAGCGTGACCGCCTTGCGGTAGGCGGCGACCGCCTGATCGGGCTGGTTCATGCGGGCGTGCACGTTGCCGGTGCGAAACCACAGCATGGCATCGTTCGGCACGGCCTGGTTGAGCTGCTGGTGCAACTCCAGTGCTTTGGCATACTCGCGCGCCTGATAGGCGCTGTCCGCTTGTTGTTTGAGTTCGAGCAACTGGTCAGGTGGCACTTCTTTAATTGGACCTGTCTGGCAGGCGACCAGCAGTGGCAGGCTACAGATCAGCAGTAAAAATCTAGACATGGCTACTCCAGCTGGCGGTGAGGCCGGGTTGCAGTTGCTGCTGCCGGGCGCTGCCGGCCGGCAGTTCCAGTGTCGATTTGGCGCGCAGGCAACCTGACAGGCGGTATTTCGGCAAGCTTTCAGTGATTTTCTTGATGCGCATGTGACGGTCCAGGTAAATCACATCAATCGCGTATTGCATGCCGAAAGTATGGATCGAATTACAAGGTGTGATCCAGAGGCCTTGCTGCTGTTGCAAGGCGGGGCGTTTCAGCAGGCCACGATTGCGTTCCAGAATATTTTCCGTCTTCATGACATGAAACGGCAGGCCGACCGGCCGTTTGAGTTCATCGTGAAACTGCAGGTAACCATGTTGCATCACTGGTTGAGGAATTTCATCACGATCGGGAAGCCCAGGATGATGAACGTCACCGGGAAGATGAACACGATCAGCGGGAAGATTAGTTTCACCGGCGCCTGCATGGCCTGTTTCTCGGCGCGCTGGAAGCGTTCGGTGCGGCGCTGGTCGGATTGCAGACGCAGGGTCTTGGCCATGCTCGAACCCATGCGTTCCGACTGGATCATGGCATTGACGAAGCTGGTGATGTCATCGATATCCAGTCGATCCGCCATACGCTTTAACGCATCGGCGCGGGACAGGCCGGAACGCAGGTCACGCATGACAATGCCGAACTCGTTCTGCAGAGGACCTTTCGGGCCTTTTTGCATCGCCTGCTGCAAGGCACCGGGCAGGTTGAGACCGGCTTCGACCGCCATGGTGATGAAGTCGAGGTAAACGGGCAGGGTGCGAATGACCTGTATTTCACGGCGTTTGCGCGTATCGGCCAGCCACACCAGCGGGAACATGTAACCGGCCAGCGGTGCGACCAGCAGGATCAGCAAAGCCTGTTTGGGATTCAGCGCCGCGATAATCAGCAGGCCGAGGCCAAAGGTGATCAGTGCGGCGACCATGCGCAAGGCGACAAACTGCTCGGCGCCGAGCAGATAACCGACACCGGTCTTCTGCAAACGATTTTCCAGCCGGTCCAGATAGGCGTTGGAAAAAAATTGCACCACGGTGTTGGCGAGCAGCTGCACCATCGGCCACAGCAACTTCAACATCGGCGGCAACGGGTCCATGAAAGCGCGATCGTCTTCCTCGACATTTTCAGTGACCGCGCTGAAAAACAATACCCAGACAATGGCGCTGAGTCCTGACAGCAGTACGGCGAGCATGAAAACGATGTCGAGTGTCAGTTGCATGTCAAAGCCTATACGTTGATGTTGGTGACCTTGCGGATGAACACATAACCCAGTACTTCCATGACCACGATCACACCGACCGTGCCCCAGCCGGCCGGGGTGCTGAACAGCAGGCTCATGGCTTCCGGCTCGAGGAACGACAGCAGCACACCGAGGAAAATCGGCAACGCGGTCATGACATAACCCTGCATGCGGCCCTGCGCCGTGAGCGATTCGATCTTGCCTTCCATGGTGGCCTTGCGGCGCAGCGTGTCGGCCAGGATGTCGAGGGTCTCGCCCAGGTTGCCGCCGATTTCACGTGAAATGCGCAGCGCCGCGGAAAACATCAGAAAATCCGGAATCGGCAGGCGTCGCTCCATATTGCGCAGCGAGTTGTCGAACTCGACGCCGATGCGCTGTTCGCGCAGAAATAGCAGGAACTCCTGCGACAACGGCGCCGGCTGCTCCTTGACCAGTGCTTCCAGCGCCATATTCAGGCTGGCGCCGGCGGCGAGGCTACCGGTGACCATGGTGAGCGCGTCGGGCAACTGGCGTTCAAAGGTTTTCAGGCGTTTGCGGCGCATCGCCTTGTAGTACTTGAACGGTCCGACCAGGATCACGAAAAATGCCAACATGGGAATCAGCACGTCGCCGAAGATAAAATACAACAGCAGTGGCACCACAATCAGCGCGAGCAGATTGAACATGAACAGGCGTTGCGGATCGATGAACAGGAACATGTCTTCCATGTTGTTGGTGGCGGTCTCCTTGAAGACTTCCTCGTATTCACCGTAAAAGTGACGGCCGCTGGTGACCGCGATATAGGCGGCGACGAAACTGGCGGCGGCAAACAGACCGATGCTGACCCAGAACAGGCCTTCGGTGGTCCAGGAGGCGGTATCGAACAAGTCCATCAGGAGAAGATGCTCATATCAACGCTGATGCCGCGCGCGCGCAGGCCTTCATAAAAGGTCGGTATCTGGCCGGTGGCCTCGAAGCGCCCGACCACTTTACCGTCGGCATCAAAGCCTTCCTGCCGATACACAAAAATGTCGTTGAGCTGAATGATATCGCCTTCCATGCCGGTGATTTCGGAAATGTGCGTGATCTTGCGCGAGCCGTCTGCGATGCGCGACTGCTGCACAATGATGTTAACCGCCGAGGCGATCTGTTCACGGATGGCGCGCACTGGCAGGTCCATGCCCGCCATCAATACCATGACCTCGAGACGCGAGATGACATCACGCGGTGTATTGGCGTGCGCCGTGGTCAATGAGCCGTCGTGACCGGTGTTCATCGCCTGCAGCATGTCCAGCGCCTCGCCGCCACGACACTCGCCGACGACAATGCGGTCGGGACGCATACGCAGACAGTTTTTCACCAGCTCGCGGATCGGTACGGCGCCTTTGCCTTCCAGGTTGGGCGGGCGTGATTCCAGCGACACCAGATGCGGCTGGCCGAGTTTGAGTTCGGCCGCGTCCTCGACCGTGATGATGCGTTCGTTGGGTGGAATGAAATTCGACAGGATATTGAGCAGGGTGGTCTTGCCCGAGCCGGTACCACCGGAAATCACGATGTTCATGCGTTGTTCGACGGCGGTTTTCAGCAACTTCACCATATTGGTGTTGATCGAGCCGTAACCGATCAGGTCTGCGTCGGTGAGCTTGGTCTTGGCGAATTTTCGAATCGTCAGGCAGGGGCCTCGCAACGCCAGCGGTGGAATAATGGCGTTGACACGCGAGCCGTCCTTGAGGCGCGCATCCACCATCGGCGAGCTTTCGTCGATACGCCGACCCAGCGGCGAGACGATACGTTCGATGGCGGACATGACCGCTGCATCGCTGCTGAACGAGATTGGTGACTTGGTAAGCTTGCCGGCGCGTTCGATGTAAATGTCATCAAACGCATTGACCATGATTTCGGTGACGTCGTCATCGGCCAGCAGCGTTTCAAGCGGGCCGAGACCGACGGCTTCGTTGAGAACCTCCAGCTTGAGCTGCTCGTGATCGATGTCTTCCGGCAACTGGCTGGCGAGGTTTTGCATGACCTCGGTGATCATTTCCTCGACGCGCACCCGCAGCTCGTCCTCGTCCATGCCGCCGACGTCGGTGCGGCGCAGGTCCATCATGCGCAGGATTTCCTGGTGAATGCGATTTCGCCACAGATACAGGCGCTGCTTGCTGAGGCTTTCTTCTTTCTGTTCCGGCGTGTCGGCCTTGATGGCTTCGCCGACAAAGGTCTCGACCGTCCAGTCGGTGTCGCTGAGATCCTGTTTTTCACCCGGTACCGGGTTTTGTTCGACCGCTTCGTCACCAACGGCGGCGCCGACGCGGAAATCGTAATTGCCGATGGTGATGATGTCGGAACTGCGCAGCGGGCCGTAGTAAGTGATTTTCTCGCCGTTGACCAGCGTGCCGATGCCTTCGCTGCTGTCCTCGACATATATGCCCTTGTCGGTCATTTCCACCTTGGCGTGTACCGGTGCGATGCGCCAGCCGCGAATCTGTACCAGGTTGTCGCGCGACTTGCCGATGGAGCAGTGTTTGATGTTGCAACGCACGCGGTTGGTGGTCTTGCCTTTATCGGTGATGACTACGATATCAAACATCAGTCAAGGATCTCCGCTTGGACTTCGGCATTCTTGATGAACTGCTCGCGCAATTGATTGGCTTTTTCCAGCGCCACCTTGTTGATTTCACTGTTCGGGTCAACGATGTGCGGCGTGATGAAAATCACCAGATCGCTGCGGTTGTTCTTGAAGTTGGTTGATTTGAACAGTTCGCCGAGAATCGGTATGTCGGACAGCCATTTGACGCGGCTGACATCGCTGCCGAGGTCGCGATTGACCAGACCGCTGATGACCAGGGTCTCGCCATCCTTGAGGTTGGCTTCGGTTTTGGCACTGCGGTTCTTGAAACCGGGCGTATTGCCGAACGATACCGAGGTGTCGATGCTGCTGACTTCGGTTTCGACCTTGGCGACGATGTTGCCGGTGATGCCGGCCTTGGGCTCGATCTTGAGACTGATGCCGTAGTCCTTGTATTCGATGGTGGTCGTGCCATCCGGGCCGGGTACCGGTACCGGCACCTGGCCACCGGACAGGAACTCGGCGCTGCCACCGCTTTTGGCGCTCAGCGTCGGCGAGGCCAGGATCAGGGCGTCGCCACTGGATACGGCCAGGTTGATGGTGGAGGTGATCAACGTGGCGATACCGAAATAACCGGTGGCGGAACGACCGGTGGTCAGGCCGGAGGCGGTGAGAGCGTTGGTGGCCGTCTGGTTGGTGAATGCCGAGGCCAGCGCCGAGCGATCACCGATGGTGGTGAAGTCGTTGGTGTAGCCGACCGATGGACCGGCGAAGCTGGTGGACCAGTTGATGCCGAGGTTTTCCAGGGCATTGGTGCTGAACTCGGTGATCTGCACGTTCATGTACACCATCGGTTCCTTGGAGACCTTGTCTTCGGTGGTCAGGTCGAGGATCTCCGGAAAGCCGGCCTTGACCGCTTCGATGGCAGCCTTGCCCTTGGCGTCGACAGCACCGCTGATGACCGCGAACTTGCCGACTTTCTTGACCGAAATGCCGGGAATCTGGTTAAGCAGGTCGGCGATGTCGGCCAGGCTGGTTTGCACCGTCAGGTTGATGATGTCCGAATACTTGGCGGTGACCTTGTCAATCAGTTTGGCCGTGACCTCACTGGTGAAGCCTTCCAGGATGATGTTTGAGCCAACGCGACGCGTGCTCAGCCCCGGAATGTTTTTCAAGACCGCTGCCGCTTCCGAAGAGGTGCGGGCCGAGTCCGTCTTGGTGATGAAAAACTTGTGAGTGAAGACCTTGCCGTTTTCCAGCCAGATCTTCAGTTCGGTATCACCTTCCTTTTCGGCCAGGATCAGCAGGTCGCCATTTTCCAGGATCGAGCTGCTCATGAGCTTGCCATTGCCGATGGCGACGCGTTTGACCTTGCCTACCGTCAGCGTCTGCATGTCACCGACATAGAGCTTGAAGGTGTCGGCCAGGCCGGTCGGCATGGTTGCTACCAGCAATATCATCATGAACAGCGTCAATATCCCTGACCTGAATGTGTTTCTCGTTAACATGGCAATCTTCTCTTGTTATTCAGTCACAGGGACTTTGTTGACGGTGGCGACACTGTCCTGGCTGACGCCGCCGACGATGTAGTCGACTTCGTAACCAGCGCCCGGGATGGTGACGTTTTCGGCGACCAGTCCTTCGATGGGGTTACCGTCCTTGTCGGTCACGCTGCCGTCGGCATTGATGATGACGTCCTTGGGATCAACGATGCGGCCATCGGCCAGTTGCAGTTTGCCATCCGATCGCAAGGTGGCACCTTTGATGGTTGCGCCGGTTTCAGTGACGATGTTGCCGTTGGCATCGGTTTTCAGCTTGCCGGCAACCGTGCCGCTCTTGAGGCCATCGATGACCTTGCCGTCCTTGGTAGAGATGGTGCCGTCGGCATTGATGATGACATCGTTGGGATCGACCACGGTACCGTCCGGCAGCACCAGCTTGCCATCTTCGTTGAGTTTGGCGCCGGCGATGACCGCACCGTTGGCGGTAACGATATTGCCGTTTTCGTCGGTGGTCAGCTTGCCGAGTGTCTTGGCGGCGGTCACACCGCTGAGCACGGTACCGTCCTTTTTCATGACCGTACCATCGGCGGCGATGACGACATCGTCGGGATCAACCACGGTGCCGTCGGCCAGTTCGATTTTGCCGTCTTCACGCAGCTTGGCGCCTTTCAACACAACGCCGCTGTCGGTGACGATGTTCCCATCGGCATCGGTTTTCAAAGAGCCGCCCAGGGCACTGGCGCTGGCACGTGCCGCAGCCGAGGCGGCCAGCTTGCTGGCATTGCTCTTGATGGTGTCGGTGGAAACCGTGGTAAAACCGGAACCGCCGTTGTCCTTGCGGTTGCGCAGCAATGCCAGCAGGTCGCCCTTGTCCTTGGCGATGGTCAGCAGCGCGGCTTCACGTGCCGTGACGTTCAGCGTCAGCGTGGTGTAGTTCATGTCCGGCTTGGCGCCATAGCCGACGCGCATGAGGCGAACCTTCTCTTCGTAATCGCGCGCCGCGTCACGGCCGGTGGCCAGAACTTCAATGTTCTCCAGCACCGGCATGACTTCATTGGTCTTGGCGGGATTGCTGCCACCAGCAGTCGGCGGCAGGTTAACGAAAATATCGATACGGTTGCCGGGGCGGATCAGGCCGGATATCGAATTGGTTTCATCGATCTGGATGGTCATGGCACGCCGCTTTAGCGGAATGGTGTCGGAAAAGTCCAGCGGGAATTCACGGCCGATGAAACTGCGCAGCAACGGTTTGCCGGCGGCCAGGTTCTGGGTCAGCACTTCGCCCTGGATGTTTTCAAACTGGTCCGGCTTGATCGCATTGGGATCGACGAAGTCGCTCGGGATGCTGCGCACCGACAGTGTGGAGGTGTCCAGCTTGTCGCCTTTGACGAGATCGCGTGCGGCGACTACCACTTCGATGGGCTGGCTTTTGGGTTTGAGTGCTTCAATCAGGTCGGCTTCCCTGGCTTTCAGATAAAGCATGGAAAGTCCGGCGCCGGCCACACCAAGGCCCAACGCTATCACCAATAGCGATACGGTTTTTTTACTGGACACATGACCCCCTTAAAGTGTCAGCTGATTTTTTCTTGTTTCTGTATCAGCGCTTTTACATTATGAATGATGCGGTACTCATGGAAAAGACGGCAGCGACGGATTACTCGGCAACTGCGGCGGTATCTGTATATTACCCGGATTAAAACTGCTCAGCAGGTTGCCCAGATTCGTCAGCTGGTTGGAAAACTCGCCGAGTTTCTGCGCACCGGTTTTTATTTGTGGCGACAGCTCCGGATATTTCCCCAGCGATTCGTAATAGGCGGCCAGTTCCGCCAGGTCGGCGGTCTCGGGTATTTCCGACAACGACAACGCGTAGCCATGACCACGGTGTTTGTCGGCGACCGCCTTGAGCAGGGAATTGGCGTCACTTTGTGAAGTGCCGACCGAACCCAGGCCTGGCATTAACAATGCCGCTGTCAAAGCCGACAGGATCACAACGTATTCCACCATCGACTGTCCGCGTTGTTTTTGTTTCATCGTAACAGTCCTCGTTTGACTTCATTGGCGACGATGGCGGTTTTGCCATCTTCATGGGCGATGGTCAGTCCGACGGTCTTGGGGCCTTTGCGCACAAATAAAGCATAGCCTTTGTTTCTCGGCGCGACCTGCTGGTCCATGACAATCTCCCAGCCCTGGTTCTGGTAGTGATTGACATAAAAATTACGGTTAGACTGCGCCGAGAACCTGTTTTCGATGACCAGGGTGCGGCCATCCTTGCCGGGGTCCTTGCTGTGCTGGTCATCCATGACGCGACTGCCGGACATCATCGGGAAGCCCTGGCCGGTGGGCATGCGGTAGGTTTTTTCGTCGAGTTTTTTCGGCAGGTCGCTGATGCTGAGATAACCCCAGGAGCCGCCATCGGCCTTGCTTTGCACCTGCACGTTGAAATATTCGTCGCCCTGGCGTGAACCGATCATGCGCCACGGCGGCATTTCGGTCTCGGCCGCTTCATCCTGCCAAAACGCGCGATAAAACTCGAGTGTTTGTTCCATCGAACGGCCGGAAGTGAATTTGCGGATGTTCAGTTGCAGACCCAGCGAACTGGTTGAAGCTGCGACCGAAGACACTTCCGCATCCGGTGGTGGCGGGAAATCCGCTGCCGGCAACACGGCTGACAGCAGCATCAGCAAAGCAGCTAGCCAGCTAGTTTTCACAATAACCTCCCGGACAACTGACATCGTCGCGATTCTCGCCTTCAATGGCACCCTTGGGCACCATGTCCATGACTTCCGGATCATTGGTCGGGTAACCGAATTTGAGGCTGCTGTTATCCAGTTCCGGTGACAGTAATACGGTGCTGGCAATCGTTTGTAGCGGGATCACGTTAAAGGCTTCATGGATCAGCAAGGTCGGGATCAGGCCGCCAGCCTGGTAGACGGTGTGCGCTTTGCCGCCGGCGCCCCAGGTTTCGGTCAGCAGCCCGGATTTGGCGTGCATGTTGAGATTCAGAGTTTGGCCGAATAACGGCTTGCGATTGCTTTCTTTCAGCGCGGCATAGCTTGGCGCCTCGACCACCGGCATGGTGATTTTGGTTGAGTACTTGCCGTCGATGGAAATATTGCCATCCGGGTTGATGGCGTCAAAACCGGCGTTGATGCCTAGTGCGTTATAGGCGCTGGCAATAAAATTGAGCGCGGTGCCGACCACACCGATGAGACCGCTGAGCACATGCAGTTTGTCCGGCGTGGCGTCGGAGCCGCTGCTGGTGAGGCTGCTGCTGTCGTACATCTTGAGACCGTTATGGTAGGTCCACAGCGGATTGGCAGCGGACACATCATAGCCGTTTTTGTCGGTGGTGCTGGACAGGGGCAGGCTGGTGTCGGAATAAAAACGCCGCTGTGCTTCGTTGTTGACCTGCGTCAGGCTTTTTTTCGGCAGTTGGGCGGCGCTGAATTCCGAAAAGCCGGCCGGCTGGTCTTTCAGGTCAACGTAATTGGCGCTGTACTCCCAGGTGACATAGCGCGCCGATTGTACCGTGGCTAGTTTCATATCGACGAATTTACCGACCGTTGGCACGATAATGAACAACGGCACCATGACAAAAGCGGCGCCGATGACGAATTCCGTCATCGACTGGCCGGTCTGTCGGGCGCGGCTGTGTTGGATCATGGCAGGAAGCTCAGCAGGTTTTGCAACTGGGTTAATACTAGCGTGATATTCTGGGGCAACCAAGGTTGCAGCTGTTGCACGGCCAGCGCCGAGGTTCGGTCCAGGTAGCTGGTGTCGACCAGCCGCGCATCCCAATACGGGTTAAAGCCGTTGGCCAGTTCTGTCTTGCCGTCGCTGCGTGCAAAATAGCCCAGATCATTGGGGCGGCTGAAATAGACTTCGGATTTACCGATTACCGCAATCACATCATTGGCGGTATTCGGGTCGAGGGCGAAGCGGCCGGTGCTCGGGCTTTGCTTGACGTCGCCGATGTCTTTGACCAGACCAATCAGCAAATAGGGCGCTTCAAAGCCGAACTTCAGATTGCTGTCGATCTTGATCGGGTCGGGTCCGGTTTTGGTGTCGTTGTAACGCGGCAAGCCATGATAGCTGGTATTGATATTGTTCTGTTGTGCACTGAGCGCCACACCGGGTGCGGGCACCGGGCCGGGAAATACCCAGGAAATCGGCAGGATGCCGGGCGCCTGGCCGTACATGTGGTCTTCAGTTTTACCGCCGATGCCGTGGTAAATCATGGTGCGTTTGGCCAGCGTCGCCTGATCGGTAGTGGTACCTGCCTGCGCGCCACCAAGTCCAAACGGCAAGTCGGCATGCAGGTCCGGGATGCCGAGGTCAATCTCAAACAAGATGACGTCGATATCGAGATTGACCGCAATACCGGTGGCATCACCGGCGGTCCAGATATAGTGTTGCTCGCCAGATTTTTTCGTATAGCGCAGATCCGATCCACCATGGCGTTCCAGGCCGACGGTGAAATCCACGCTTACGCAGGTGATGCAGAAGCCGAAGATCGGGTCCCTGATGTTGATGCTGAAATGGATGCGCGGAAACAGCGGCACCGTCCAGCCGCCGGTGCCGTCGTCGTTACAGATAAAGCTGAAGACGGGATGTTGGCTGCAGTCGCGATTGGTGCTGAACGGGTCGCGTGAAGCATTGATCAATGCCGCCAGGCGCTCCATGCCTTTCTTTTGCGCATCGCTTTTCGGTTTTTCGGAAATCAGATGAGGGATGTTGAAATTCGCCGCTTTGTTCCAGTAATCGTCCTGCCGGTACGAGGTAACGAAAGAGTCGTATTTCTTGAGTATGTCGAGATCACCATAATAAGTATTCAGGTGTCTGGCCAGCATCAGGTAGCCATACAGTGACAGGTTGGCGTCATCGGCGTTGGCGTCAATCATGTCAAACAGCGTCATGCCCGAGAAATACAGGGTCGCCAGATGCATGAACCGCTGTGAGGTGCTGTAGACGCGGTTGAAGTAGGGCACAAATTTGCTGCCAACCTTGGTGAAGGGTTTTACCAGTGAACCTTCGACAAAGGTGAAGACCGCATTGAGGCCCTGGATGACGGCCTTGATGATTGTTCCGAGGATCGGTACTGCATACAGGGGCGAAAAGTACAGGTCGAGAAACTTGGGTGTGGATTTCGCCATGGCCGCCCAGGACATAAGACCGACCATCTGCGCCATGGCGACTTCGTTGGCGACCATGGCGCGATTGGTATAGGCGGTGAAGTTGAGGTCGCGCGCCTCGATCGTGGAAATACTATAGGCGGTCGCGTCCGCTGCGTTTTGCAGCTGCATTTTCTCGCTGGTGAGAATGCCGGTGTTGACCAGAGACAATCCGATCAACACGGCAATGACCGTGACCAGCAGAATCAGCAAAATAGCCTGGCCCCGTTGTTTGATCGGGACCAGGCTATTTCGATGTGGAACTGCTAACCTGCCAGGCAAGTTGCTGGCATCAGGCACCGGCACGGTGGATACCGGTGTGTATTAGTCGGTATAGTTCTTCAGGGTCTTGGCTGTCCCACCCTCAGTGCCGGCCGCTGTTGATGCTGCTTCGATTGCTTTGCGGTCTGCGCTGTCGCCGGCCAGTTCCTGGGTCATGGCGCCCATCTGGCCACGGATAGTGTCGCCGAAGAAACCATAGATGGCGATTGCGGCGATAGCGATCAGGGCGACAATAATGATGTATTCCGTCATGCCCTGGCCGAGTTGTTTGTACAAGCGTTTCATAATCTTCATAGCCTCATTTCTCTGGTTGATTCAGTTTTATTATTTTTCGTGGTTATACTATTTTTTATCAGGATAATGTGATCTTTGTTGAATTTGAGCTGTTTTACTCTAAATCGGATCATAGCACAGCAAATGCGGTTGTCATGCAGATTCGCTGCTGGAAACGGCCTTGCCAGGCTTTTTTCGTTGCGCCAGCAGACCGCCGAGCAAGGCGCCGCAAATTGCTGTCAAAGCCAGCAGTCGACCCGGTTCGATCACCAGTAACAGCAGGCTGCTGCTCAGTACGCCGGCGATGCCGGACTGCCACAATGCGGAGCTTGCTTGTTTGCGTACAAACAGAAAAAAGATCAACGCAGCAACCAGCGTGTAGGTGCTGAATTGCAGTGCGACCCACTGGCTGTCGCGTAAAAAATCGAGGGTGACATTGTCGGCGCAAAGCTGCATGCTTTCGGCGCTGACGGACTGGCAGTCAAGATACAGGTCGCGGTCGATCTGCATAATACGGAAATAGGTAAACACAAAAAACAGTACGGCCAGCACAATCAAAGTTGTCAGACTGCTGCCGATAATGCGTGCAAACAAAGACAGCGGTAATGACTTACTTGAACGGGACATACAATAAAAATGAGCTTACGACTGAAATTTAATCTGATTTTGATTCTAACCGGTATCTGCGGTCTGACAATAGCCGGCTTTGTCGCTTTTGAACTGTTCAACCGTCATGCACGCGAAGAAGTGATCGAAAAAGCAGCGGTCATGATGGAGAGCGCGCTGGCGGTGCGTAATTACACCATTAACGAAATCCGGCCACTGCTGGAGAAGAAAACCGAAGATGGTTTTCTGTCGCAGACGGTGCCGGCGTATGCCGCGGCACAGTACGTCAAGAACCTGCAGACAAAACATCCGGATTACAGTTACAAGGAAGCGGCCCTGAACCCGACCAATCCGTCCAACCGCGCCACCGACTGGGAAGTCGACATCATTGAATGGTTTCGTGGTCACGAAAACGAAGTGGAGCTCATCGGTGATCGGGATACAGCGACCGGTTTGTCGCTTTATCTGAGTCGGCCGATCAAGATCAGCAATGCCGCCTGCCTGGCCTGTCATGATACGCCGGCCAATGCACCGCCTGAACTGATTGAACGTTACGGTTCGTCCAACGGTTTTGGCTGGAAACATAACGAGATCATTGGTGCGCAGATCGTATCGGTGCCGCAATCGCTGCCGTTAAAGCGCGCGGAAAATGAATTTTATATCTTTATGCTGACCCTGATCGCGGTGTTTGTGTTGATCGGTGTGATCATGAACCTGCTGCTGCACTATTTTGTCATTAGCCCGGTCGCGCGAATCGCCAAACATGCCGACGAAGTCAGCATGGGCACACTGGATCTGCCCGAGCTCGATACCTGTGGCAAGGATGAAATCTCCTCGCTGGCGCGCTCGTTCAATCGCATGCAACGCAGCCTGGCCAGCGCGCTAGGTATGTTGAACGACTGAGATGCCGACGCAGCTGCCAAAAAAACTCGGTAAGTACGAGGTGCGTTCCATTCTCGGGCAGGGCGCCATGGGCGTGGTGTATCAGGGTTTTGACCCGGACATTGAACGCACCGTGGCGATCAAGATCCTGCATCCGCATCTGATCGACACCACCGAAGGCGATTCTTTTCGTCAGCGTTTTCGCCGTGAGGCGCAGGCCGCGGCAAAGTGTTTTCACCCGAACATCGTGGCGGTGTTTGACCTGGGCCAGGACAGCGGGCGTGACTTTATCGTCATGGAATATATCCAGGGCGAGGAACTCAAATATTTTCTCGACAGCGGCAATCAGTTTTCCCGCAACGAGGCGGCGCTGATTGTGACCGAGGTGCTCAAGGCGCTGGCCTCAGCGCATGCCCAGGGCGTGGTCCATCGTGACATCAAGCCAGCCAACATCATTTTGCTGGATGACGGCAGTGTCAAGGTCGCCGATTTCGGTGTGGCGCGGCTGGATCAATCCGAACTGACGCTGGCCGGCAACATGGTCGGCACACCGAGTTACATGTGTCCGGAAGGACTACGAGGCGAGCAGGTCGATTCCCGGGCGGATATTTACAGCACCGGCATGGTGTTGTTCGAGCTGCTGACCCGGCGTAAACCGCATCCGCAGGAACTCTATTCACAGTCGATCGAACAATTCATCGACAAGGTTTTCGCCGAGCATGAAGGCGAAATTATTCCGATCGAACTGCAACAATTGCTGCGTCAGGCGCTGGCCAGTGACGCCGGCAAGCGGTTTGCTTCCGCCAATGACTTTGCCAGTGCGATCAATCGGCTGATTGCAGACCCGGACAATGGCGGGCAGAGTGCTATCGAGCAGTTATCCGAAACCGTGGTCAGCCAGCGGCCGTTGATCAAGCCGGAGACGCCGACACATTTCGAATGGTCGCAGGATGTGCTCAAGGAACTGGAACATGGCCTGGCTTCCTATGTCGGCCCGCTGGCCAGTGTACTGGTGAGGCGTTCCTCGACGGCCAACACCACGCCGGAAGCACTGGTCAGCTCGCTGGCCGAACATATTGCCGATCCACAGGAAAAACAGCAATTTCTCAGTAAGGCAAAGCGCTGCATCCGCGCGGACAGCACACACGACACAGCAACAACAACGGCCGCACACTCGACGCTTGCCGATACCATGACAGCGGAGCAACTCGAGGAGCTGTCACGTAAATTTGCATTTTTCGTCGGCCCGTTGGCTAGGCGGGTGGTGAATAAATACGCCAGTCAGTACACGGACATGCATCAGCTGTGTCAGCAATTGGCTGATCAGATTGCTGATGAGAAGGAAAGGGAAGCGTTTTTACGCTCTGTTTGTTAAATCACAGGCATAAAAAAACCGGCCTGCAAGGCAGGCCGGTTTTTCAAGAGCTATCGCGAGACAGGTCTTATTTAGCTTCTTCAGCTTTCGGAGCAACAGCGACTGGTGCAACCGGAGCAACCGGGTAGCCGTAACCGTAAGGGGCATAGCCGTTGTGACCGTTGAAGCCGTTATAGCCGTTACCGTAGTAGGCGTTGTTGGCAGCGCCGTCCCAACGGGTGTTGGTGTTGCCGCGGGCTTTGCCTTTACCGGAGAAGCTCATGCTGAAAGTGCCGTCGAAATCGCCAGCGGCGTCGCCAGCACCGTTACCAGCACCGTTACCATAACCGTTGCCGTCGAAAGCGCCGTTGTTGTAAGCGTTGTTGTAACCGTTGCCCCACCAGGCAGAAGCTTGAGCAGAAGCCAGGATAGCAACCAGAGCGATAATTTTTTTCATGTGATGTCTCCAAAAGTCGAATAAGGAAAAAGTTTGTAACGTTCAATTCGTTAACGTTGGCGGCTAGTATATTAGAATTTACTAAATTAGCAAGAACTAATTTAGATTTTTCTAATATTCAGGGGATGAAATCTCTTAACAAGTCATTCGTCTCGCTGGCGCAATGCCCTTAAATAAGCTTTATTAATAAGATGCTACACACACGTTTTTACCGAAATTCTGCGGTGTCCCGCTGGGGCAGGCGAGTGGTCGGTCTGTTACTGTTTGTGCTCGGCCTTTCATCAGGCCAGGTGCTGGCCGAACCGCAGCAGGTAAAAATCGGCGTTCTGAGTCATCGTGGTGACGAGACGGCTTTACGCCACTGGTCACCGACGGCTGATTATCTGGGTCTGCAGATTCCGGAAAAGCGTTTTGTGATTATCCCGCTGGATTTTGACGAGATCGACGATGCCATCGCCGAGCAGTCGATCGACTTCCTGCTGGTCAATCCCGGCATCTATGTCAGCATGGAAGTGCGCTATCGCATTTCACGCATTGCCACCATGAACAATCTGGTCAATGAAGCGCCGTTGAACACCTTTGCCGGCGTGCTGTTCACACGTAAGGACAGCGGTGTCAAAACCATTGATGACATGCGCGGGCGCAGTTTCATGGCAGTCGACCGGATATCACTGGGTGGTTTCCAGATGGCCTGGCGCGAACTCAAGCACCAGGGGCTGGATATCGACAAGGACCTGGCCTCGTTCGCATTTGCAGGTACCCACGACGAGGTGGTGAGGCAGGTCGCCTCGGGACGCGTGGACGTGGGCACGGTGCGCACCGGCATTCTCGCCAGCATGGCGGCATCCGGTGAGATCGACCTCAATGACATTCACATCATCAATGAGCAACACAAGCCGGGGTTTCCGCTGGTGCACAGCACCAGTATTTATCCGGAATGGCCGTTCAGTAAATTGCAGCACACACCCAATGAACTGGCACAGCAGGTGGTGATTGCCTTGCTGAAAATGTCCGAGCTGGAGCCGGCGGCACAGTGGGGCGATTATGCCGGCTGGACCGTGCCGCTGGAGTACCAGCCGGTGCACGATCTGCTCAAGGAGCTGGAACTGCCACCGTACGACTGGCAGCGCGAGTTCACCCTGACTGATGTGTTCATGCGTTATTCCGGCTGGGTGATCTCGACACTGATATTCATTCTGGTGCTGATCGGCATGACCTTGTCGATTTATCGCCTGCACCGCGAGCTGGAAAAATCCAAGCGCCTGCTGGAGCAGCAACATACCCAGATTCTCAATTCGGTTGCCGATGGTATTTACGGTGTCGATCTGCAAGGTAACTCCACCTTCGTCAACCGCGCCATGGAGCAGATCACCGGTTGGCGCAGCGACGAATTAATCGGCCTCAACCAGCATGAATTACTGCATCACACACGTTCCGATGGCAGTCCGCATCCAGCCGAGGAATGTCCTGTATTTCACACCTTTGTCGACAGCAAGCCCAGATACATCGAGGAAGACCTGTTCTGGAAAAAAGACGGCAGCAGCTTCCCGGTGGAATACAGCAGTAACCCGATTCGCGATGATGATGGCAAGACGGTAGGCAGTGTGGTGGTGTTCCGTGACATCAGCCTGAAAAAGAAAAGCCAGGAAGCCGCGCGCCAGTACCAGCTGGAGCTGGCGCACGTCGCCAGGCTCAGCACCATGGGTGAGATGGCGTCCGGCCTGGCGCATGAGTTGAACCAGCCTTTGACCGCGATTGGCACCAACGCCGACGCCTGCATCCGTTTACTGGAAGCCGGCCACAGCAACGAACGCGTCATCGAGGTGCTGGAAAAGATTGGCGCCCAGGCGCGTCATGCCGGCGAGATCATCCGGCACTTGCGGCGTTTTGTGCGCAAGGAACAACCGGAGCAGTCGCGGCTGAATCTCAACCGGCTGGTCGATGAAGTGTTGCTGCTGATCATGCCTGAGATCGAAAAAGCCGGTGTCAGCGTCAGGCTGGATCTGCGACGCGACCTGCCGGATGTCATGGCGCAGCACATTCATATCGATCAGGTCTTGCTGAATCTGATGCGCAATGCGATTGAGGCGATGTCAGCCAACCACAACAAGGAACGAGTGCTGACCATCAGCACCATGGCTGCCGGCAACAATGCGGTCGTCACCAGTATCGCCGACACCGGCCCGGGCATCAGTGATGAGATCATGGAAAAGCTGTTTACGCCGTTCATGACCACCAAACAGCATGGCATGGGTCTGGGGTTGTCGTTGAGTCAAGGCATTATCGCGGCGCACAAAGGTGTGCTGTACGTGCATCGCACATCCGATGCGGGTACGGTTTTTCGTTTTTCTTTACCGGTAAAACAGCAGGTGGCGGAACATGTCTGATGCAACCGTATTTGTGATTGATGATGAACAGCAAGTGCGTGATGCACTGGCGTTGCTGATGGAGTCGGTCGGTCTGCAGGTCAAGACATTCAGTTCGGGGCAGGACTTTCTCGATCAGTTTGATCCAACCCAGCCAGGTTGCATTGTGCTGGATGTACGCATGCCGGGCATGAGCGGTCTGGAATTTCAGGCGCGCCTGGCGGCCGAAAACATTCATCCGCCGATCATCATCATTACCGGACACGGTGATGTGCCGATGGCGGTGGATGCCATGCAGGCTGGCGCCATGGACTTCATTGAAAAACCCTTCAATGATCAACGTTTATTGGACAGTGTGCACCGGGCCATCGAACAGGATGCTGCGCAGCGCGGGCAGGCGACGCGCATTGCCGAAATTCGCGCGCTGGTGGAAACACTGACACCACGTGAACGGGAAGTCATGAATCTGATCACCCAGGGCAAACGCAACAAGGTGATTGCCGATGAGTTGTGTGTCAGCCAGTCGACCGTCGAGGCGCATCGGGCCAAGGTGATGGAAAAAATGCACGCAAAAACCCTGTCAGATCTAATGAGAATGGTCCTTTCCCTGGAACTGTATTAAGGAAAACCACAATAGATTTTCCTGTTTTTTCCAATATTCCCGCTGTAACCGATTTGCCAGAATATGCCCGTTAAAAGGATATGGCAGTTGCTACTTGTATTCCCTTGCTGAATCACTATAGTTAGTCCTGCTGTATCTAATAACAACTAATTCAGCTTTCCCATTCTTAATAAAATACTGTTCTGGAGTACTACATGAGTAAAGCCAACCAAGGGATCACAGGACTCATCAGTGCACTGCTACTATCTGCCGGCATGTTGTCGACAGCGGCAATGGCTGCAGACGATGCAATTGCACAGGGAAAAAAGATCGCTTTTGATCGCAAGAAAGGCAACTGCCTGGGTTGTCATGTGATTGAAGGCGGTGATTTGCCGGGTAACATCGGCCCACCCCTGATTGCAATGAAAAGCCGCTTTCCTGATAAAGCAAAACTGCGTGCACAAATCTATGACGCAACTGCGCGTAACCCCCATACGCCAATGCCTCCATTTGGTAAACACGGCGCGCTTTCCGACAAGGAAATCGACCTGATTACTGAATACGTTTATTCCCTGTAAATTCGCGTCAATAGATCTAAAGAGGACAATCCAATGCGGAAGTATATTTCAGCTCTGCTGGCTGCCAGCGTGACGATCGCTACCGGCAGCGTGATGGCAGACAATAATGCAGACGCCAAGAGTCTGAGCGACTATTTCGTCAAAAAATTTCCTGGCGTTGCCACGTCAGATTTAATCAACGGTTCCTATGCGCTTGACGAAAGCCTGAAGAGCCAGTGGGAAAATATCGAAGAGTTCCCGCCGTATGAAGACTTTGTTTCCCAAGGTGAAGAGATCTGGAACAAAAAATTCGCCAACGGCAAAAGCTTCGCCAGTTGTTTTGGCAGTGACCCTTCCAAAGTCAGGGTTAAATACCCTCACTGGGACAGCGCCAGCAGCAAGGTTGTCACCCTCGAAGGCGACATCAACAAGTGCCTGACTGACAATGGCGAAAAGCCGATGAAGTGGGGCAAGGGCCCGATTGCCTATCTGTCTTCCTATCTGGGTTACAAGGCGCGCGGCCAGAAAATCAACGTCGTGGTTCCGAATGACCCGAAAGCCAAGGCAGCCTATGAAGATGGCAAGCAGTTCTTCTATGCCAAGCGTGGCCAGTTGAACCTCTCCTGCGCAGACTGTCATGTTTACTACGCCGGCAGCTTTGTACGTGCCGACCTGCTGAGCCCGGCAACCGGTCATGTCACTCACTTCCCGGTGTACAGACAGAAATGGTCAGCCAATCCGAAGAACGATGGTCTTGGCACGCTACATCGTCGTTATGGCGGCTGTAACAAGCAGGTCCGCGCTAAACCGTTCAAGGCACAGGGTGACGAATACCGTAACCTGGAATTCTTCCATGCTTCCATGTCTAACGGCCTGGAAATCAACGCACCTGGCTATCGCAAGTAATTTAGGAGATTACAGAAATGAAAAAAGTTCAATTACTGAAAGTTTCCATGCTTGCAGCGACCGTCTTCATGGCAGCCTGTTCCACGGTCAGTGCTGAAAAGCCAGCCATGATGGAACCAACTGCAGCCGGTTATGAAAAAGCTCTGGCTGCGGCGACTGCCGCGGTGAAAAAAGCGGCCAGCGTTGGTGGTGAATGGCGTGATACAGCCTGGAAAAAATCGACCTTTGTTTCGTACAAAACAGCTGATGGCAAAACCGTAAAAGGCAGCTACATGGACATTGCCGCTGTTGCCGCAAAAGAAGGCAATTATGAGAAAGCCGTCTCGCTGCTTGAAACCGCAAGGTTCCAGGGCGAAATGGGCTACAAGCAAGCCATGCAACAGAAAAATGCTGGCCCGCACTTCTAAGCGGCAAGACCAGTCATTTCAAAATTATTTATGAGAAATCGGAGATCAATGAAGATGAATGCTAATGTAAAGCGTCGTTTGTTCCTTAAAGGTTCCGTTGCTGCGGGCACACTGGGTGTGGCTGTCGGCGCTGGCCTGCTCACTCCTGGTACTGTAATGGCTGCATGGCCGGAAGGTGCGTTCAAAGCCAAAAAGGTTGAAGATGCACTCAGCAACCTGATGGGCAGCAGTTCTTCCAGCCCGTCAGATGCGATCACCATCAAAGCCCCGGATATCGCGGAAAATGGTGCTGTTGTTCCTATTACCATCGACACCAGCATGAACGGTGTTGAGTCAATTGCTTTGATTGCGTCCAATAACGCCACGCCGCTGGTTGCTTCGTTCAACCTTGGTGCCGGCGCTCAGGGTTATGTATCAACCCGTATCAAAATGGGTAAAACCGGTGACGTAGTTGCTGTCGTGAAATCCGGCGGCAAGATGTTCAGCGCCCGTAAAGGCGTGAAAGTCACCATCGGTGGTTGTGGCGGTTAATCCGGCCTGACACAGATACACGAAACCTAATTTATTTTTAGAGGACAAAGTAATGGCATCCATTAAAATCAGAGCAAAAGCGAAATCAGGTGTGGTGACTGTCAAGGCCTTGATGACCCACCCAATGGAAACAGGTCTGCGTAAAGACAAAAAAACCGGCAAGTTGATTCCGGCACATTTCATCAGCGAAATCAACTGTGAATCCGGCGGCAACAATGTAATGACTTGCTACTGGAGTGGTGGTGTTTCGAAAAACCCGTACCTGTCATTCAAATATGCAGGCAACAAAGGCGATGAGCTGAAACTGAGCTGGGTGGACAACACCGGTGCAAGCGAGTCGGTCACAGCCAAGGTAAGCTAACGGCTGTACAGTCCGGACTGCGGCGTTTCTCTCCTTTTTGCCGCAGTCCGGTTTTTAACTTTTTCCTATCATTTTTATTATCTGTTTTCCTGTATTCGTTCCTCCGGCGGGTGGCAGATAATTGCTAACGCGGAACAGACCGATGCAAAAACTCGACAGACGTGATTTCCTCAAGATTATGGGACTCGGCGTGGGCGCAGCCGCCATACCGGCGCTGATTCCTGGCACTGCCGTCAGTGCGAAGCCACCCAAAGGTTTTTATGATCTGCCAATGAAAGGCAATGCCAGAATCCTGCACATTACGGATGTGCATGGTCAGCTGAAACCTGTTTATTTCCGTGAACCCAATGTAAACCTCGGTGTCGGCGACGCCTATGGCCGGCCGCCGCACATCGTCGGTAAGAAACTGTTGAAAGAAATGGGCCTGAAATCAGATTCGCCAGAGTCCTACGCCTATACCTATCTGGATTTTGAGCATGCCGCCAGCACCTACGGCAGGACCGGCGGTTTTGCCCATGTGAAAACCCTACTCGATAACCTTCGCCAGCAGGCCGGTGGCAAAGAGAACACGCTGACCATCGATGGTGGCGACCTGTGGCAAGGCTCGGGAACAGCCCTGTGGACGCGTGGTGTCGATATGGTCGAGGCTTCCAACATACTCGGCCTGGACGTCATGGTCGGCCACTGGGAGTTCACCTACCGTGAAGCAGAAGTACTCAGCAATGTCGCCTTGTTCAAGGGCGATTTCATCGGCCAGAACGTGCGCGTCAAACCGGACTCGCTGTTCAGTGACGAGTACCCGGCGCTGGTGGAAAAATTCGATGGCCGCGGCCTGTACAATGAAGATTCCGGTCATGCTTTTCGTCCGTATGTGATCAAGAATGTTGGCGGGGTGCGTATCTGTATCGTCGGTCAGGCGTTTCCGCGTACTGCCAATGCCAATCCGCAGGAGTTTTTCCCGGACTGGTCATTCGGCCTGCGTGAAGATGACATGATTGAACTGGTTGAAGGCATCCAGGAAACCGAAAAACCCGATGCCATTGTGCTGTTGTCACACAACGGTATGGATGTCGATATCAAGATGGCACAGCGTGTACCAGGCCTGAATGCCGTGTTTGGTGGCCATACGCACGATGGCATGCCCAAGCCGATTAAAGTAACCAATGTTTCCGGTGGCGAGTGCTGGGTGACCAATGCCGGTTCCAACGGCAAGTATGTTGGTGTGATGGACTTTGACATCCAGGACGGTGAAATCAAGTCGATGGAATACAACATGTTGCCGGTTATCACCGACTGGCTGGATGCCGACAAGGAAATGGAAGCCTACATCAACCAGATGCGCCAGACCAAATACGACGAAAAAATCGTTGAAAGCCGCAACCCCGATCTGTTTTTCAACAAGGATCGCGTCGGCAAGACCTATGAAGAAATTCTCGGTGAAAAGCTGGCGATTGCCGATCGGGTGTTATACCGCCGTGGCAATTTCATGGGCACCTGGGACCAGGTTCTGTGTAACGCCTTGAGGCACGAATATAAGGCGGATGTCGCCATGTCGGCTGGTGTGCGCTGGGGTACCACAACACTCAAGGGTGACTGGATCACCATGGAAGATGTCATGACCCAATGCGCCATGACCTATGGTGAAACCTATGTCACCGAGATGACCGGCAAGGAACTCATGAATGTGCTTGAGGGTGTCGCTGATAACCTGTTTGATCCAGATCCGTATCTGCAGTCCGGTGGTGATATGGTGCGCGTCGGCGGTCTGGATTACACCATTGATCCGTCCAAGCCGATTTATGAGCGCCTCACCGACGCGACGCTGGATAACGGTCACGTGATCGAAGCCGATAAAAAATACAAGGTGGCAGGTTGGGCGACCGTCAATCGCACGCCGGAAGGCCGACTCATGTGGGATGTGGTGCGTGACTATATTCTGGCGGCCAAAAGCAGCGATAACATTTTGCGTCTGCCGAAAATTAACCATCCGACTCTGGTTGGTGTCAGTGAAAATCCCGGTATTGCTGATTACCCGGGCAAGCTTCTTTAACCGGGTTTCACTCAGGCAGTTGCCTATAAGCCGAAGCCATTGTGGCTTCGGCTTTTTTAATTCTGTTGGCTGACCAGGCTGATGTGGTCTTTTTCAATCAGGATTTTTCTTTCCTTGTACAGTTTGCCGAGCGCCTTTTTGTAATTGGCCTTGCTGACAGCAAAGGTTTTATAGATTTCTTCCGGCGGGCTCTTGTCGGTCAGCTGTGATATGCCATTGTGCTGCTGCAGGTATTGCATGATTTGTTCCGGCAGTTCGGCGTAGGTCTGCTTGCTGGAACGGTTCAGCGACAAGTCGATTTTACCGTCCTGCCGAATGGTCTTGATGAAAGCCTTGAGTTTTTGCCCGTAACGCAGTGGCTGGAAAATTTCATTCTGGTATAACAAGCCGAGATGGCTGTTGTTGATGATGGCGCTGTATCCCAATTCAGTTTTACGATAGACAATAAGATCGACGGCCTGACCGATCTGAAATTTTTTATCAGCAGTTTCAGACAGATACTTGTCGATTTTGCTGCTGGCGATAATGCGTTTGGTTTTTTTATCCAGCATGACATACACGGTGTAGGAGTGGCCCTGGATCATTTTGCTGGCTTGTTCGGCAAAAGGAACCAGCAAGTCCTTTTCCAGCCCCCAATCGAGGAAGGCGCCGGTTTCGTTGACGTCCTTGACCTTTAAATAGGCAAACTGGCCGACGCTCACCAGTGGTTTGCGGGTGGTTGCAATCAGCCGGTCTTCCGAGTCGTAATAAACAAACACATCAATCCAGTCATCCAGCTGAAAGCCTTTTGGCAGGTATTTTTTAGGAAGCAGAATCTTGCCGTAAGGTTTGGCCGCAAGGTAAACCCCTTGTGGCGCCTGCTGCACAATCTGCAAGTAGTTAAACTGACCAATGGCAACCATGGCGGGTCCGGTCTAGCGTGACCAGGCCGAACACTTTGGCGCATCCAGGCCGTTTGGCTGGCAACGGCTGGCGATGCCCGAAGCCGTGTTGAGTATCCAGATGTTGCCTTGCTGGTCCGGGTTGCTGATCGCGTAGGAGCCGCCGACTGCGAAGGCATTCTGCGGTGTGCGCACCAGTAACAATACGGCAGCCAGCATGGCAAAGCCCAGCAAGATGGTTTTTGAATGCTTCATGATAGGAGTCCTGTTCGATGATTGATGGAGACTGTATGCCTGTGCATCACTGTACCGCTATCCGACTGATGACCGCAACGTATCAGTCCGGGAAGTTGTCCCGTATGCTGATCGGTGATTTTTCTGTTTCAAATGTCCCGGCCGGGCAGACCTGCGGTCACGAGCCTGAACCTAAAGAGTTTTTTCGATTTGTCGCTATATACGTAACTGATACTGGTATTTGGAGACGAGCGCAGACCCAGAGGTTGCGTGCAGCTTTATCGAATGAGTGTTGATGCAGGGACAGTAGCTTTGGTGGTTGATGACGTGCCACCCAATCGAAAGCTGTTAAATACATTGTTAACGCGTGATGGCTTTCATGTCATCGAAGCGACCTCGGGTGAGGAGTCGCTGGAAGCTTTTGAAAATCAGCACATTGACATCATTTTTATGGATGTCATGATGCCCGGAATGGGCGGCTATGAAGCGACGAAGAAGATAAAGCAAATAGCCGGCAACCGCTTTATTCCGATTATCCTGGTGACTGCCCTGAATGAACATCAGGGTATGCCTGAAGGTATTGAGTCGGGCGCTGATGATTATATTACCAAACCAGTTGATGCTATTTTGCTGAAAGCCAAGGTGCGTGCAATGGAGAGGATACGAAAACTGCATGAATTGCAGTTCAGGCAGCACCTGGAACTCAAGGAGCTGCACGATCGTATGGAGTCTGACCAACGTCTGGCGGAAAATATTCTGAATACCGCGATCAACCAGAAAAAGGATGTGATCGTGGGGGTGACCTCCGTGGTCAAGCCGGCCGAAATTTTCAGCGGCGATCTGGTGCTGCAAGCCAGTCTCGACAACGGCAACTGGTACGTGCTGGTGTGTGATTTTACCGGGCATGGCCTGAGCGCCGCGGTTGGCACGGTACTGGTGACCGAGACATTTTATTCCATGGCCAGCAAGCAGCTGGATTCAAAAACCATTCTTGCCGAGCTCAACTACAAGCTGCGGCAGTTCCTGCCGACCAATATGTTCATGGGCTGCGTTTTCATCGAGTTCTGTTCCAGCTCGAAAAAGCTGATGATCTGGAACGGTGGCATGCCGGATATTCTGATCAAGGAACATGGCAGTGGCGAAGTCAACCGTCGTGTGCGCTCGGCCAACTTGCCACTCGGCATTGTCGAGATGAAAAGTTCCGAATTTCATCTGGAGCAAACCGAGATGAGCAGCGGCGACATCATGGTGGTCTATTCGGATGGCCTGACGGAAACCGAGGGCCCGGATGGCGAGCCGTTTGGCTTGCAACGGCTGGAGCAGATTGTGCAGCAATCGGATGGTGAAGCCTTGCAGAATTCGATCATCGATGCCTGGCAACACTTTAAGGAAGCCGGCGAGCAGGCGGATGATGTCACGATCGTGACGGCCACATTCAAGTAATCAGCAAATTCTCCCCGTCGTCGTATCAGGCGATATTGCCATCCACCGGAAAAAACCGGTTTATCTCATTCAAGGCGCGATTTTTACCCGGCGGTGAAAACCCGGCCAGTTGTTGTAAAAGCCGTGGCTGGATCTTGCCGGTCAATTGCGGCAGCTCGGACAGGCGCGCACCCTGACGAACCAGAAACACCAGATAAGTGAAGCGTATGTTGTCTGCCGTAACCAGCGCCGTTTCGCTGATACCGGCATCGATCGCGGCGGCCAGAAACAGACTGTTCAGCTCATCGGTATCGTCGATTCGGCCAGGATCGGCGCCGGCACCCAGTGTCGCTCTGAGCAGGTGGCTTGTCTCAGCAGTCAACTCGATACGGCGCGGATTGTCTGTAGCCAACAGCATGGCGGATTCCTCCAGCTGCAGTTGTTCCCGGTTGAGCTGGAGCAGCTCCAGTGGGGATACACCGGTCAGCAACAACAGCATGCACAGCCGGGCAGTGGGCTCGGCCGATTCCAGCAATGTGTTGATCATCTCCGGGTTGAGTTCAAGCGGAAAGTTTGCGGCATCCGGCAGCATGGCCGTTTGTTGTTGTTCAATGGCGCCCGCGGCGGCGCTGTGGTGTTGCAGCGTTTTATTGTCAGCAGACATGCGGTCGGTGAACACACGGATGCCGGTATAGCTGGCACCTTCGCTGCGATGCTGTCCGTCGAGGTATTCCCGTAACCAGGTGACAAACAGCGCGGTGAGTAATGCAACCAGCAGTGCAATGGCGGCATCGCGCTGATAGTCCGGTGAGACGGGCTGTTCCGGAATGCGGGCCTGGTCCACCACCTGTACCGGCGGGTATTTCTCCCGGTTGCGTATCTGGATTTTGGTCAGTCGCTCGTTATTGTCGGCATAAAGTTCTTCCAGCTGGGCGATCTTGTCCTTCAGTACCTTATGCTGCTCAAAACGCTCACTGAACAGTTTGACTTGTTGTTCATGGGTTCGAAGTTGTTGCTCCAGCGCCTGCACAGCCTGGGTTTCGGTTTCGACAGTCTGGCGGGCTTCTTCCAGCACCGCTGTCTGACCAAGTTGCAGCGAGTGTTTGATGCTGGCTTCAAGTTCTGCCAGTTGTTCCGGCAATACTTTGAGTGTCGGGTCGCCGTCAATATAGACTTGCGTGTAACGTTTTTTCAGATCAGCGATTCTGGTACGCAGCGCTTTGGCTTGCAGTTGGCGTTCCTTGAGCGAAGCGCGTTGTTCCTTGGGGATCACGGTATCGCCGCGTTCAATGGCGATTTGTACCGCTGACAAATGGGCGTTGGCGTCAACCAGTTTTTCCCGCGCCCGATTCAGCGAACGTTGCAGTCCCTTGAGTTTTGAGGCGACTTCATTTTCATCACGTTCCAGGCTGAGAATGTTGTTGTTTTCGCGATATGTTTTTAATTCCAGTTGTTGCTGATCGATATTTTCCTGTAGTCGCTGTTGTTCCTCGGTCAGTTCGGTAGTGGTCAGTCTCGCCGCTTCCTGGATTTGGGCTGCGCGAAAGTCTTCATAGGCCTGTGCCCAGAGATTGACGGCGCGTGCCAGCAGGGCAGGGTCGGTGCCTTGTGCCTGTAGTGCCACCAGATTGGTTTCCTGCAGACCTTTGACGGACAATATTTGCCGCAGATCGGAAACACCCGGTGACTGTTCAAATTCCAACGCCAATTGATTTGCCACGTTTTGCAACAAATCCGTCTCCTGCAACAGGCGTTCCTGGATGACGACATGCTGGGTGTCGGCTGCTTCACTGCGTGTGTCGACCGCCTTGGGTTTGACGGTTAACACCGTGGCTGTGGTTTGATACACCGGTGCTCGCGCATAGGTGTAGCCCAGTCCGATGACGGCAATAAAAACAAAAACCGTGACAAACAGCTTCCAGCGCCGGCCGCGTGATGGCTGGTTTTCCGGAGTAGGGGGTTGTTGTGGTCCCTGCAGCAATTCAATGGCCGGGAGTCTGGAGTCATCCATCTGGAATGCCTGATCGATATTCTGAAAGCTTATTGATAACGCTTTTCAGGGTGTTTGCCAACCGGATTAAAATTCCTGCATCAGTTTGGATGCAGCCAGCACGGATTGAAAATCGTCGTGCAATCCGGACTTGAAGATCGCTGCCATAATAATCAGCAACGGCGCTGCTGTGTGATTTGATGTAGCGGGTTCGCCTCAGTCCGGTTTCCTGAAATGTAGAATGCCCCAGGACAGATAGCTATGATTACCGGCATCGACCCAGTGGCCCAGACCCTTGAGCATGCGCTCGATATAGTCATCGCTTACCTTGCCGGCAAGCTGGGAGCGTTGTTCGGTCAGTTCATCTCTAACACGGCTGTAATGAGTGATCAACTGTGGCGTGAGATCGATGACTTGCACTTCCACCAGGCCAGCCGCGGCCGCCGCTTCGCGGTAAAAGGCAAAGGAGCTAAGGCTGTCGAGATGAATCCGGTCAAGCACCGGTTGCAACACGCCGTCGGGGCAGTCGTCGGCCTGCATCGGATCCGTGAAGATGAGCTGGCCGCCCGGTTTGAGCACGCGGGCGACTTCCTCGATCACCTGGTGGCGATGACCGCTGTGTAAAATGGCGTCTTGTGACCAGGCCGCGTCAAAGCTGCTGTCGGCTGCCGGGATGTTTTCGAAACTGCCGTCGATCACGTCGATCAATTCGCTCAGTCCTTGCTGCGCACTGAGTTCGCGATTGCGCTGGTTTTCGGTTTCACTCAGATTCAGCGCCGTGACGTGACTGCCGTAGGTTTTTGCCAGGTAACGCGCCGAACCGCCGTAACCGGAACCCAGGTCGATGACTCGGCTGTCCTGATTCAGCCCGATGATTTCCTGCGCCATGCGCTGCACTGTGCGACGTGAGGCCGCGGCAATGGAATCGTCGGCGGATTCATACAGGCCGATGTGGATGTCTTCGCCGCCCCAGATATGAAAATAAAAATTGTCGGCGTCTTCGCTGTTGTAGTAGGCACGCGCAGTTTCCACCACGGTGGAATAATTGTTCGACATCAGTTGCTGTCCTCCGATGCGCGGTAGGCTTTTTCAGCGACATGAATGAAAAAATCCGGCTCGACTTCACGGTAGGTTTCCTTGAAATCGCCGAAGGTGCCGATACGCTGGAAGCCCACCTCGCGCATCAGGCGCTGTACATAGGACTTACGCAGCGGGAACATGTTGAGATGAAACTCTGAGCCATCGGCAAAGCTGTATTTGAAACGCGCCAGACTCTCGTCGATGTGTTCGGGTTCGGCGCGCACGTCTTCGCCACAGTAATAGAAGTTGTGACTGGGCTTGACCTCATGGTCGAGCAGGCCGTCGTAATTGCGCTGGTCGAGAACCAGCACGCCGTCATGGCGTAGCGTGGCGTAGTATTCGGCGAGTGATTTGCGTCGATCGTTGTCATCATGCAAATGCGTGAAGGAATTGCCGAGACAGATGACCGCATCGTAGAGGTCGTGCACATCCCGATTCAGCCAGCGCCAGTCGGCTTGCACCGTGCGCAGTATGTAGCCCTGTTTGCGGGCGTTCTCGAACGCCTTGGCCAGCATTACCGGGCTGCCATCGACACTGGTTACCTCAAAGCCGGCCCGCAGCAGTTGCACCGAATGAAAACCGGTGCCGGTGGCGACATCCAGCACTTTCTTCACGCCGAGTTCACGTAGTTTCTCGATGAAAAATTCGCCTTCAGCCTTGGCGCGGCCATCCCAGTCGATCAGTTCATCCCATTTCTCGACAAAGGCATGCACATATTCTTCGCGATATTTGTTCGATTCGCGGACTTCAAGCGGGTTTTTTCCATAATCCTGTGATGATTTCTGGTTCAACATCTGGCGTCTCCGGTGGCTGCAAAAGGGAAGGGCGATACAACACATCAG
>JASFVP010000098.1:0-5281 GCA_050049775.1 Chromatiales bacterium | reverse complement strand
TGAGTTTCCGCCTGACCGGCCTGCTGTATGTGTTGATCCTGCTGCATTGCATTGTGCTCATGGTCGGTGGGCACTATACCTATGCCGAAGTGCCGCTGTTTGACTGGATCAAGCCCTGGTTCGGTTTTGAGCGCAACAACTACGACAAGCTCGGCCATTTCATGCAGGGCTTTGTGCCGGCGATTCTGGCGCGCGAGATTCTGCTGCGCCTGAACGTGGTCAGCACCGCCGGCTGGCGCAACCTGTTTATTGTCTCGGTGTGTCTGGCGTTCAGTGCGTTTTACGAAATGATCGAATGGTTTGTCGCGCTGCTCAGCGAAACCGCCGCGGAAGCCTTCCTCGGCACCCAGGGATATGAGTGGGACACGCAAAGCGACATGGCCTATGCACTGTTCGGTGCAATTGTGGCATTGCTGACCCTAAGCCGTTGGCATGACCGGCAATTGCAAAACCTTCGCTGACTTCGTCTGAATACTCCACCGGTTAAAGCCGGTGGCTTCAAATTACGACTGAAAGCCGGATTGATCGACCCTCTCCCATACTTGGGAGAGGGCCAGGGTGAGGGTTGGAGGACACTGAACATATCCCCCTCACCCCAACCCTCTCCCCAAGGGGAGAGGGGGACAGTTTATGCCGGCTGAAGCCGTGGAATTTACTGCCCCCTGTTGGTGACTTTATATCAATACGACAGCGCCGGCGTCATGTGCAGATAGCTGTCGTCACTCAGCTGTTTCAACATAAAGTCCGCCACATCGGCGCGCGATATTTTCAGCTGTGTCGTCTTGTCGGAACCGGGGAAGCCATGCCGATACTGGCCGGTGCGTTCACCATCGGTAAATGCGCCAGGACGTACAATGGTCCAGTCGAGGCTACTATTTTTGACATGCTCTTCCTGGCGGACATGGTCGTCATACGCCGGGCGCAACAGCAGTCCGAACATGATGTACTTCCAGAGGAAGTTGAGATTGTGCCAGCTGTCGCCGACACCAAGCGTGGACTGGCAGATGAAACGCCGCACACCCGCCTTCTCCATAGCACTGATGATATTTTCCGTACCTGCGGAGCGGATACCACCGTTACGCCCGGCACCGATGGAACACAACACCGCATCCTGCCCCTGCACAGCCTGTTCGACCGAAACGGCATCCAGGACGTCACCCTGTGCAAACTGCAAGTTGTCGTGCTGGATGCCCAGCATGGCAGCATCACGTGTGAATGCGGTCACCGTATGGCCCTGCTCGAGCGCCTGTTTAACAACCTGGCGACCAACACTACCGGTTGAACCAAAGATAAGCAGTTTCATAGTATTGTTATCCTTATAGCCAGGTCATAGCCTTAACTGACACAAACCGATACTCAGAAATGCCAGCGCCGCAAGCGAAGCAATTGTTCTGACGTGATTCCAGCGTGTCCATTGGTCAAGATAATCAGACCACAGGTGAACGCTGTCCGGATCTGTTGGCGATACCGCCCCCAGCAACTTGTTTCTCGGCACGTTAAAGATAAGAGTGACCAGAAAGCCACCGATAAGATAAAGCGCACCACCGAGCATCAGGTCGGTGTTTCCGGGCTCTCCCCAACGCATCATCGTAACAACGACAACGGCCGCACAACTCGCCGCCGTGCCGAAGAAAACCAGAAAAAAGACCGGATTGATGATCGCCACATTGATGGATTGCATGGCCGCAATACCTTCATGTACAGGCAGTCGGGAAAAGCCCTTCATGACAGCGACAGAAAAGACAAAGAAAAGACCCGCCATCAAGCCAGAGCCGAGCAAAGCAACAAAAGTCAAAGGCAGCAGCAGATGATCAACGGATGCCATAAAGCCTTCCTGTCAGTCGCGCGAAAATAATTGCGACCCAATTTCAACTATTAAAAACAAGGTGTCAATTATTCTGGCCGGATCAGCGTAATACAACTGTGTGGCCGTTTTAGCCAGATGCGGGTTTATTCCTGCTCGGAAAACCTGATAACACCCAGTTCCTCAAACTCATCGCCACCCTTGGGATCGATCACCAGAATATCCAGGTGCTTCATGAGTTCAAAGGAAACCGCGTTGATATTGGGCTCATGTGTGACCAGCACGAGATTGCCCGCACCGGCATAAGAACCGATAACCTGATTCAATGTCTCTGTCTGCTTTGCCGCTACATCAGGCTCAAGAATTTCCAATAATGACAGGTATTCCACGGGAGACGCCTTACCAAAAGCTATACTGGCTGTGTCTGTCGTCCGACAAAAAGGACTATGCAGAACTTTGGCTATGGGTATGTCATGTTGCCGGAATCTGTAGCCAACGCTCCCGGCATCACGCCGGCCCTGTTCGGAAAGATTTCTTTCGCGCTTGCAGGTCGGATCACGTAATAATGAATTGCCCTTTCCGGCGCCACGCTGCACCGGCGCATGACGCATCAACACCACCTTGCCGCCTTTTTTAAGCGCTTCCCACAGCTGGTCACTCGCATTGGCGATGTCTGGCAGAACGAAACTCAGCAGAACTGCAGTGCATATTGCTGCTGCGAAGCGGTAACCGGGTATTTGCATGATCTTCATACTCAACAATGTCGGGCCTGACCTATAGGCTAGCAGGTACCGGCACGCTGACCCGATATTTTCACTCAATCCATTTTGTTCCCCATAAAAAACGGCGTTCCAGACTGATCTGGAACGCCGCATTCACCTCAGGTTTTATTTACTGCCGCTCAGCTCAGGTCAAACCGATCCAGGTTCATCACCTTGTTCCAGGCGGCGATGAAGTCTTTGACGAACTTCTCCTGCGCGTCGGCTGTGGCATAGACTTCCGCCAGAGCACGCAACTCGGAATTGGAACCGAACACCAGGTCAACCCGGGTGGCGGTCCATTTTGGCTTGCCGGTCTTGCGGTCGCTGCCCTCAAACAGATCCTCATCGGCAGAGGTGGCTTTCCACACCGTGCCCATGTCGAGCAGGTTGACGAAGAAGTCATTGCTCAGCGTTTCGGGACGATCGGTGAAAACACCATGCCGGGTCTGGCCGTAGTTGGTGTTGAGCACACGCATGCCTCCCATGAGCACCGTCACTTCCGGCGGCGTCAGTGTCAGCAATTGCGCCTTGTCCAGCAGCAACTCCTCGGCCGAGCAGGCGTATTTACTCTTCTGGTAATTGCGAAAACCATCGGCGAGTGGTTCCAGCACTTCGAATGATTCCACGTCGGTCTGTTCCACTGAAGCGTCCATACGACCGGGAGAGAACGGCACGGTCACATTCATACCGGCAGTCTTCGCCGCCTGTTCAACACCGGCACAACCGGCCAATACAATCAGGTCAGCCAGGGATACTTTCTTGCCACCGGATTGTGCACTGTTGAAGTCGCCCTGAATGGTTTCCAGAGTCTGCAACACTTTCGCCAGTTGCTCCGGCTGGTTGACTTCCCAATCCTTCTGTGGCTCCAGCCGGATGCGTGCGCCATTGGCGCCACCACGCATATCGGAACCACGGAAGGTTGAAGCCGACGCCCAGGCAGTGGAAACCAGTTCGCCAATCGACAGACCGGAGGCCAGCACCTTGCCCTTGAGATCGGCGATGTCGTTGTCATCGATCAGCGCATGATCCACTTCCGGAATCGGGTCCTGCCACAGCAGTTCTTCGGCCGGCACTTCCGGGCCAAGGTAACGTGCACGCGGTCCCATGTCGCGATGCGTCAGCTTGAACCAGGCGCGTGCAAAGGCATCGGCGAACTCTTCCGGATTCTCACGAAAATGCCGTGCGATCGGTTCATAGATCGGGTCCATGCGCATCGCCATGTCCGCGGCCGTCATGATGATCGGCCGTTTTTGCGAGGCGTCTTCAGCCGCCGGTGCCTGATTACTGTCGGTGGCTTCTTTCGGTGTCCACTGCCAGGCTCCCGCCGGGCTTTTCACCAGTTCCCACTCGTTATCGAACAGCATGTCCAGGTAAGTCATGTCCCATTTCGTCGGCGTCGGTGTCCACGAACCTTCCAGGCCGCTGCCGATCTGGTCGCCGCCCTTGCCGCTGGCATGGCTGCTGATCCAGCCAAAGCCCTGCTGCTCGATGGAAGCCGCTTCCGGCTCCGGACCAACCAGTGCGGCATCACCGGCGCCGTGGCATTTACCAAAGGTGTGCCCGCCAGCGGTGAGCGCGACTGTCTCGTAATCGTTCATCGCCATGCGCGCGAAGGTCTCGCGTACATCGCGGCCGGCGGCGACCGGGTCCGGGTTGCCGTTCGGTCCTTCCGGGTTCACATAGATCAGACCCATCTGCACCGCAGCGAGCGGGTTTTCCAGCTCATCGTGGTCGCCGGAATAACGCTTGTCTTCCAGCCAGGTTTCCTCGTGACCCCAGTAGATGTCTTTTTCCGGCTCCCAGATGTCTTCACGGCCGCCGGCGAAACCGAAGGTCTTGAAGCCCATCGATTCCAGCGCCACGTTGCCGGTAAGAATCAGCAGGTCGGCCCAGGAAATCTTGCGGCCGTATTTCTGTTTGATCGGCCACAGCAGCCGACGCGCCTTGTCCAGGTTGACGTTATCGGGCCAGCTGTTGACCGGTGCAAAACGCTGGTTGCCGGTCCCGCCACCACCACGGCCGTCGCCCATGCGGTAGGTGCCGGCACTGTGCCACGCCATACGAATGAACATCGGACCGTAGTGGCCGTAATCCGCCGGCCACCAGTCCTGCGAATCGGTCATTAATGCATGCAGGTCTTGCTTGACCGCATCCAGATCGAGACTCTTGAATTCTTCCGCGTAATTGAAATCCGCATCCATCGGATCGGATTTGGATGAATGTTGCCGCAAAATATCCAGGTTTAACTGGTTGGGCCACCAGTCCCGGTTTGATGTGCCACCACCTGCGGCGTGGTGGAACGGGCACTTGCCTGTATCAGCCATGACGATTTCTCCTCTGTTGTAATCGTGTTTGTTCTGCCTTGTGTCAATAGTTATAGTCTATTAAGTTGTGGCTAGATAATTGTTTTTATCAAACTCGACGATAGCTTGCGGTAATGATGAAAGAGCTTATTGAATCGTAAGAAAAATACTTGCGCTCATTCGGCAACACAAAGCCTGCCGACGAAACGGCTTCAGCAGTTTGTTGCAGCTTGTGATATGAAAAGAAAGATGGGTTGTGAATACTCCAGCCGGATTGGTCGATCATTCAGCCGACTATCCCCTCTCCCAAGCTTGGGAGAGGGCCAGGGTGAGGGTTGAATAACGTTGAACATCCCCCTCACCCCAACCCTCTCCCCTCAGGGGAGAGGGGGCCGGTTTTTGCCGGCCAAAGC
>JASFVP010000097.1:0-5282 GCA_050049775.1 Chromatiales bacterium | reverse complement strand
CTCGCGCTGCAGGTTCGGCAGCGACACGATGCCGAGCAGCATGATGGCCGCCATGAACAGGTTGGCGGCAACCGGGTGCAGTGCAAACCAGCGAATCATTGCGCGGCACTGTGCAACAGTTTCTGCTGCAAGCCGTCATCGGTCTGCGGCGCCAGCAGCATGCCGTCGATGGCCGGCACCACATCGGACACCACCAGTTTGTCACCCGCTTGCAGGCCGTTTTGAATCACACTGACGCTGTCCTGGTGGTACAGCAGCTTGACCGGTTTGATGCGCAGGCGTTGCTCGGCGTCGAGTAGATAGACATTGTCGTCATGCAGGGCGATGCGCGGCACGATGATACGGTTCGCCTGGGGATGGCCGCGCAGGATCACCTGCACGAACATGTCCTTGGACAGTGGCGGCCGATAGCCGGGCCTGACCTTGTCGAGCGGTTTGTCGACGGCCACCACAATGCCGATGGTGCGCGTTTGTGGATCGACGCTGTCGGTGAAACGCACAAACTCGGCCTGCCATTCGGCGGTGTGGCTGCCCATGTCGAGGCGCACCAGCGGCTTGAAGCCGGTGAACTGTGCCAGGTTCTGGTTCAGCTCGGCGATGTCGTGAAAGCTTTTCTCGCGGCCGATGAACAGGTTGCGCAATGATGAAATCGGCACCTGGGTGATGATTTCAACGCGGTCGACCGAATCGCCTTCGAACAGCGTCTGGCCTTTGCTGACGAATTGCTCGATTTCGATGTTGTTGTTGGCGATGCGCAGGTTGAACGGCGCTTTTACCGTGGTGTTGGCCAGGTCGCGCTGCGCCTGCGCCAGCCGCGCGGCCAGCACCTTGCGCTTGCTCGGAATCAGCGCAATGCTGTTTTCCAGGTTCTGTACCGCGCTCTGGCTGTTGAGGGTGGCGCGCTCGGCTTCGTCGATGCTGCTTTGCGAAGTGGTGCCTTTCTGGCCGAGTTTGCGCAGGCGCGTCAGCTCGCGCTGGGAGATTTTGTTTGTACGTTTCTCGATTTCCAGCGACGCCTGGGAATTTTTTTCCTGCACATCGAGTTCGGCCAGTTCCGCCTCGATGCTGGCGATGGCCAGTTCGTAGTCGACCGGGTCGATGCGGAACAGGGTTTCGCCCAACTGGATGATTTCACCATTGCGCAGGCGCTCGTGTGTCTCGATGACACGACCGGTCACCTGCGCCACGGCGGTCCATTTCTGTGCCGGTTGTACGATGCCGTAACCTTCGGCCTGTGGTATCAGGTCCAGCTGCGGCACCTCAACAATGCGCACCACGCGAGCGACTTCCTGCTGATCCACCCGCGCCGGCGACTGTTTGCTGCCTTTCATGAAAATCAGGACGGCGATGCCGATGATAATCGGCGGCAGAATCCAGGCCTTGTGCCAGCGCGAGCTTGTTTGTTGCATGGAATTTTCCGGTCGGGGCGATGGTTGTTTGTGATGGGACCGAATAATAGGGGTTGAGTTCCGGGCTGTATAGCGTTCAGCCGGCCGCGCGTGGTGCCGGCCGGCGCTGAAACAGCACAAAGCCACCAACGATCAGCAACAAGCCGAGCAGGTGAAACCACTGCAGCTGTTCGTTGAGGAACACGGCTGCCAGCACGGCGGTGAATACCGGGATCAGGCAGATGAAAAAGCCGGTCTGGTTGGCGCCGACCACGGTCACGCCCAGATTCCAGAACAGATACGCAAGGATCGACGGGAAGATGGCGATGTAGAACAGGCTGCCCACCGTCAGTGAGGTCAGTTGCGGCAGGCCGTTGCTCGTCACATCCACGACAAACAATGGTACCAGTGCGAGCGTGCCGACAATAAAGCTGATGCCGAGAAATGACATCGCGTGCACCGGTGGGCGATGCCGCAACAGCACCGAGTAGATGGCATAACACAGATTGGCCAGCAGCATGAGCAGGTCGCCGGGGGCGAACTGCCATGCCAGCAACATGTCGATATCACCGTGTGTGATCACCAGCAGCGCGCCGGCTATGCTCAGCGCCACACCAAACGCGGCGATGTGACTGACGCGCTCGTGAAACACCAGTGCTGACAGTAACACGATCATGGCCGGCATCGAGGTCTGGATCAAAGCGATGTTGGTGGAGCTGGTGGTATGCGCCGAATAATACAGCAGCGTGTTGAACGCGCTCACGCCCAGCAGGCTGAGTACGGTGATGATGCGCCAGTTTTGCATTAGCACAGGCCAGTCGCGGCGCAGGTGTTTCCAGGCAAACGGTAACAACAACAGCGTCGCCAGGCTCCAGCGGCCGAACGACAGCGCGATGGCCGAGATGTCTGCGTGCAACAAGCGCGCCAGCACCACATTGCCGGCCCAGAACAGCGTGGTCAGGGTCAGTAACAGATAAGCGGTGATGGCAGACTGGTTCAATGGCGAGGCCGGTGTTGTTTTTACTGCATTCTAGCAGTTGGGCTGTAGGGATAGAATGGCATCAATGTTATGGTAGCTGGCAAACAGACTTAACCCGTGGTGACCTGCATGGAAAAAAGCGATATCCGGTTTACCGGTGAGTTGCGCGACTACCTGTTCGGCTGTTTGCGTGATTCAGATGAACTCAAAGCCTTGCGCAACGAAACCGCGCAACTGTCCAACGCCATCATGCAAATACCGCCCGAACAGGGCCAGTTCATGACCTTCCTGGTGCAGGCGATCGGCGCGCGCAAGGCGCTGGAAATCGGCGTGTTCACCGGCTACAGCGCCCTGAGCATCGCTTTGGGTTTGTCGCAGGGCGGCAAGCTGGTGGCGTGCGACATCAACGAGGAATGGCCCGAGATTGGCCGACCCTACTGGAGACAGGCCGGTGTCGAGGACAAAATCGATTTGCGCATCGGCCCGGCCCTGCAAACACTGGATCAACTGATTGCCGATGGCGAAGTAGGCAGTTTCGATTTTGTCTTCATCGACGCCGACAAGCCGGCTTACGACGACTATTACGAGAAATCGCTGCAGCTGCTGCGAACCGGTGGTGTAATCGCCATCGACAATGTATTGCTGTTTGGTACGGTGCTGGAAAGCGGCAAACCGACCACTGGCATCGATGAAGCGTCTGTCAATGCCATGCGCAAGTTGAATGTAAAAATCAAACAGGATGTGCGGGTGGATCAGACTATGTTGCCGTTGGCGGATGGGTTGACGTTGGTGAGGAAGCGTTGAAATTTATATTGCCGAATTTTTCGGTGCAGTGTCATGAATCATCCTCAGTAAATAACTCAGTCGCGCAAATGTTCTCTTTGTTCTTTTGTCATGGCAAAAGAACCAAAACCGTCTTCCCCCTGTTTTGGCTTCACTCCGTTCAGCACCTGCGCCACTTGTCAGTCAGGCGAACGAAAAGAACTCGCGATTTTCAATCGCTCAAACAGCTTTTCGTTTTTTCCGCCTGCCTTCCGGCGTGACACATCAAAACAGAGGGGAAGCTGGGTGGTCAATTCGCCACCCTTCTCCGACTCCAGCCCACTGAGCCGCGCAGAAACAGGCTGATCAAAGGCCGAGCCTGTTTGAGCGCTAGCGAGTTGGCGAGGACTCAGCCTGATTCGAGCAGCGAGGGCAGCCGCAGGCTGGGCTGGTGGAGGAAGATGCTTTGGTTACTTTTGCGAAAAAAAGTAACAAGAACATATTTGCGTGTCTGATTTCTTGGCTATGGATGATTCATAACGCTAAGAAAACAGTCACTAATAGTTTTTTCCCAAACATCACAAATCCCATAGTTATTAATTGATAGCTTGAAAAGTATTATTAGAAACTTATTGTAAATAATCATATCGCTTGAGGCTCAATCCCAATGCCAATGTATATTTTTGCCTACAACCAGCAAGACAGCAGTTTCCCTGAACGCTATCGGGTGGTTCTGCCTGAGGATGATGCGGAATTATTACGCGAGACAGAAAGCTTGTCTGGTACTGTACTGAAAGCTGAAGCCATGGATTTCCTGGATGAGATGATGGTGCGTTACCAATTACAGGAATCGATGATCATTGAAATGATCGATGCCCCCCACTGGAAATTCATAGAACAACGCTTTAATCCAGCCAAAGCGGCTGAAAATGCCAAACCCCGCTTTATATAACATCTCAGAGTCAGTATTCATAATACAGATTGGCCCAACACGAGAAGGCTATTCTTAAATTTATAGAACTCAATAGTACGTGCGTGCGCACCTGCACCCATTTAAAGGTTATGGGATCGAAGGCCCTTCACCAGTGTCCGCCGCCAGTCGTGTTAATGTTTGGTGCTGCTCATCCAGGAATGATTTCGGTGCCTGTCCCCAGTAGTCCAGCCGATCCCGCGTGGCTTTTATCTCCGTCTGGAAGTCCTCCGCAGTTTCTATCCCGTCAACAAAGACACGTGTCAGAAGGGCGCCGTGTGCCCCCAATCGCGGATACTGTGCAAGGATTACATCCGCAGACAACGGTAGCCTTTCGTCATTGAGCCGGGCGATACCCGCGAGGTGAAGCGGCTTGCCGCAGCAATGCACGGTCTCGGCAAGGCCCGACATGAACCAGGACGCCATGATATGAAATCGGCTGTGGGTCTTCAGGGACAGCATCATGTCGGTGAGTCCGACGTGGATTTCGTCGACGCCGGGCAGTCGCGCGATCTCTTCGATCTGGACAGCTGCCGCAGCGGTTTCCACGAGTGGTGTTACGATGGCGCGCCCCGCGACAAGATCAACAAACCTCTTTACCTCATCGAGCTTGTGAAAATATGGCAGCATCAGGTTGCCGACGCCTTGTGCCAACAGTCGCTCGATCTCTTCGGGTGTATCCGGATTGATGGGGTTAAGCCGTGCAAACAGGGTGGCATCCCCGATCACATCACGGATCAGTGGCAGGCACGCCTCATCATGGAACGAAACCCTCGTGCCGCCTGTGGACTGGCGCTCTTGCTTACCCAACTGCTCCAGATCAGGGCCGATGCGCTGAACGCCGGCGGCAGCCGCATGGGCCGCCAGCGTCGGGTCATCGGTCAGGAGGGTCAGCACGAAATCGGAGCCAAACCCCCGCGTCAATTCGTTCATTTCGTTCATTGCGATATCACCGCTAAGCGTTGAGAGATGGTGGTAACCAATTCCTGTGCTACAGACACAGGGTCGATGCTCTCCCGTGTGGCGTCGTGAAATCGTGTTTGACGCAGCAGCGGAAGATCCTTCAACACGGTTCGCAAGGTATCTGCCAAAGCCTGCGGCGTCGGGTTCGTAACCAGATAGACACCGGGTGATCCAGGCGGCAACAGTTCGCGTACGGCATCCGTGTCAAGGGTGACGATGG
>JASFVP010000063.1:0-17457 GCA_050049775.1 Chromatiales bacterium | reverse complement strand
TAAAGACAAGGCATACATCGGCAAGCTCTTCGATACGGTATGGTGCCGGTAACCCATACCGTATCGAAGAGCTTGCCGATGTATGCCTTGTCTTTACGCGTGACGACATAAATACTCTGGTTTGAAGGCGGTGGCGGTACATGGATACAGGCGCCGTAGTACGGCACCAACAGGAACTGTTCGATCCTGTCTGTTTCCATTTCCAGTGGTACGACAAAACCCGGCAGTTTGACCCGTTGGCCTTCGAGTTCCGGTACCACGGGCGCTTCCTTCCAGAGTGCTTTCAGTTTGTCGAGCAGTTTCTGTGCCCGTGGATCGTCATCGCTTATCTCATCGACGTTGTACTGGTCAAACAGCGTCTCCGGCCGCCAGTCTTTCGGAATCAGGGCGTCCCATTCGAGTTCTTTGACATCAGCGTCTTTAGTATCATCCGACGCGGTTTCAGCCGTCTGGCTGGATGCAGCGTCTTTTTCGGCATCGGGAACCGCAGGCGATGCCGGTGGCTGAATAGCAGGTAACGGCTGGGTTGATTGATCGTCTGGTTGCATATTCGAGGTCTGCTCGCATGCGATCAGTGTCAGACAGGCCAGAATGACAGCAAGGTAGAGCCGGAAATGCATGGCAGGGCTTATGTGCGTACGGACAGGCCGTCTGCAAGCGACAACCGGTAGGCGCGATAGCTGGGGATGCTGCCGACCAGGAACCCTGCCCCGACCACGGCGCCGAGCAGGGTCCATTCATATTGCGACAGCGCACCGACTTCAATGAATATGCCGAACTGGCTGTTGATGATCGGCTGGCCGACAAACAGCAGCAGGTAGAGCAAGGCCATGCCCAACAGCACGCCGAACAGCGTGAGCACCCCCGCCTCGCCCATGATCAAGGCAAACACATGCGCCGGACGTGCGCCGACCGAGCGCAGGATGGCCATTTCGCGACGCCGTTCATTGAGGCTCGTTAACAGGGCGGTCAACATGCCGAACAGTCCCACGACAACCACGAAGGCTGAGACGATCAGCAAGGCATTCTCGGCAATGCCGATCAAATCCCACAGCTGGCTGAGCGCCACGCCGGGCAGGATGGCCGACAAGGGTTCTTCGGGATAATCATTGATAAAACGTTGCACCTTGAAAGTGGCGATTTTCGACTTCAGGCCGACCATGGCGGCGGTAATGGCTTTTGGCTCGAGATTCATTGAGCGGGCTTTGTCGGCCGATATTGATAAGCCGCGAATCGGCGCCCCACTCTTCCAGTCAATATGTATGGCCTCAATGGCTGCCAGGCTGACGTGCACGGTCCGGTCGACCGGCGTACCGGTGCGCGCAAGGATGCCGGACACACGAAACGGTTTGTCTTTGTGCCGGGCGAAACTGACGTCATTGGCGCCGTGAGCAACGATGATCGGATCACCAATTTTGTAGCCCAGTTTATCGGCGACTTCCGCACCGAGTACCGCATCATAGAGATCACTGAAAACCTGCCCCTTGATGATTTCCAGATGGTGGTCGCGCGCGAAACGGTAGTGTTCAAAATAGGCAGGCGTGGTACCGAGCACGCGAAATCCACGATGCGAATCGCCCAGTGAAATCGGCACGGTCCAGTCAACGCTCGGATGGGCAGAGATATCCTGGTAGCTTTCCCAGGAGATGTTATTGGTGGCATCACCAATCCGGAACACCGAATACAGCAGCAGTTGCACCGGCCCGGTCCTGGCGCCGACGATGAGGTCGGTGCCCGATAGCGTATTGGCGAAACTGCTGCGTGCTTCGGAACGCAGCCGCTCGACGCCAACCAGCAGGGTGACACTCAGCGCAATTGAGATAACCGTCAGCGCCGCGGTAAAACGTCGATTGCGCAGGCTGCGCCAGGCCAGGGACAGGATCGCCATACTTCAGGCCTCCGCCTTCTGGCCGCAGCGGTTGATGGCGGCAAGGTTAATCGAACGGTCGAACAGGTGTTCCAGCGATGCGTCATGGCTGACGAAAATCAGGGTCGCCCCGACTTCACGGCATTCGTCAAACAACAGCCGGATGAAGGATTCGCGTCGATCTGCATCGAGCGATGAAGTCGGCTCGTCGGCGATGAGCAGTTCCGGCGAGCCCATCAGGGCGCGCGCGGCCGCGACACGCTGCTGCTGGCCGACACTCAGCGTTGTTACCGCACGCCGGTGCAACTCGGGATGATCCATGTCGAGATGATGCAACAGGCGTTTGGCCTCGGCCTCCAGACTGTTGCCACGCGCCAGGGCTTGGGTACGGCGGCGCGCCGAAAAGCGACACGGCAACACAACGTTATCGACCACCGACAGGTAGGGAATCAGGTTGAACATCTGGAAAATGTAACCGATGTGATCGGCACGAAAATGGTCGCGCTGGACGCTGCCCAACTGTTCCATGGGTTGATCCATGACTCGCACCGTTCCTGTGTTGGCCGTCGTTACACCGGACAGCAGGCTCAACAACGTGCTTTTCCCGCTGCCGCTCGGCCCCTTGATGAACAGGCATTCCCCGCTGGCAACTTGCAGGCTGTCAATGGACAGCACCGGTGAGGCATCCGCCTGCCAGCGAAACTCCAGATCTCTTACATCGATGACCAATTTACGACGTTCTCCTGTCAGACGGATCGGCTGATGAATGAATTGCCAGCGTCAGAACTTTACGACATGGGAAGTTGGTGTCAGTTCCACAGCGCCCTGCCTGCTTTCGATGATGTACTGCACCTTGAGCTTGTCGGTAGCGGGAAAGGCTTCGAAGAGTTCAACGCTTAGCTGCTGTATGTTACCCGGTGCATCGCACTCGAAATGATATGCGGCTTCAATGTCTGCATGTCCCTCGTGTTCGTCTTCGTGTTCTTCATGCTCGTGCTTTGCTTCGTGTGCGTGTTCACCGCCATCCTTATCGGCATGTTCTGCGTGTTCCTCTTCGAGCAGCCCGGATTCGATGTGTGCTTTTTCCATTTTGCAGCCTGCTGCATCATTGAATTTGAACAGGCGATTGCCGTCCTTCAGGATGACGACCGCCTTGTCGAGGGCGGCATGGTCGGCTTCGGATGATGGCGCGTGCTCGAAACCGACAATGTTGGCGGCCGGGCTGTCCAGTTCAATGTGGACTTCATCACCTTCCAGTGCCAGGTTCAGCCCGGCGATGCCGTGTACATGTGCATCATGTTGGCGGTGCTCATGCTCATGTTCATGCTCTTCGGCCAGGGAGGTTACCGGTATTGTCAGTACCAGCGGGGCTAGCAGCAAAGTGTTCAGAAAGTTGGTTCGCAGGCTCATGGATGATATCTCCGGATCAGTTGGATGGATGTCGAGTGTGGTTTCTAGAGTGATGCGTTTTTTTTCGCGCTGCATTGCGCACAGGTTCCAAGAAGTTCCACGACCGGTCGTTTGGTGCGAAAGCCGATGGCCTTGCCGGCCGCCTGCAGGCTGCGGGCGACAGCGGGGTCCTCGACTTCGGAGACCTCGCCGCAGTCATCGCAGATCAGGAACTGGCTGGCGTGTGGATGGTCCGGATGGTTGCAACCGATATAGGCATGCAGGCTCTCGATCTTGTGCACCAGGCCCTGCTCGAGCAGGAAATCCAGTGCACGGTATACGGTCGGCGGCGCGGGATTCTTGACGACGCCACGCATGCGCTCCAGCAGTTCGTAAGCGCTCAAGGGTTTGTCGGATACGCACAGCAGTTGCAACACTGTTTTACGTTGTTCGGTCAGGCGCACACCGCGTTCGCGACACAGTGCTTCGGCGTGCTGGAGGATCTGGGTGAGTTCCTTGTTATTCATGATGTTCTCCCGGCAACAGTTCACGTGTGGCCACCAAACGGGCGCGGCGGCGTTCGAGGGTCTGGGTAATAATGGCGGACAATATATAGACGCCGCCCGCCAGCAGGATAATGGTTGGGCCGGCAGGTATGTCCGGGCCATATGACAGGGCCAGGCCGGCGACACTCAATGTCGCACCCAGCAGCGTGGCGATCAGCATCATGCGACCGAGTGAATGTACATAGTGTCCGGCCACGGCTGCGGGCAGGGTCAGCAGCGCCAGCACCAGGATCAGGCCGACGACCTGGATCAGCAATACCACCGTAACTGCGACCAGCACCAGCAGTAACAGGTAGAAAAAACCGACCGGAATGCCGCGCAGCCTGGCGAACTCCTCATCGAATACCACGGCGAGAAACTGGCGGTGATAGGCGGCAACAATCATAAGCAATACCACATCGAGCACTACCATGAATATCAGGCTTTCCTGTGGGACGAGCAGGATGTTGCCGAACAGATAACTCATCAGGTCAGCCTGGTAGCCCGGCGCCTTGGCGATGAACAATACGCCCACCGCCATACCGATTGCCCACAAGGCGCTGATCAGGGTGTCTTCCTGGGCGCGCCAGCGCAGGCGTACCCAACCGATCAGCAAGGCGGCCGCGATGGCCGCCGGCAGCGCACCGTGCAGTGGATCAAACCCGAAGTAAACCGCCGCGCCCATACCGCCGAGCACCGAGTGAGCGATGCCGCCGGCAATAAAAGCGATGCGCTTGACCACCACATAGGTGCCCATGACGCCACAGCCAATACTGGCCAGCAGCGCCGTCAGGACCGCGGTCTGCAGGAAAGTGTGTTGAGTCAGTGCGCTGAAAAATCCGTCCATGATCAGTGGCTGTGCGCAATCATGCGCACTTTCTCCCCGTAAAGTTCCTGGATCATTTCGCCGTCAACGGCATCGGTACGGTGACACACCAGTGTGCGATTGATGCAGGCGACTCGCCTGACGTAACGTGAAATGAATGCGACATCGTGTGACACGACGAGGATGGTCATGCGTTCATTGAGCAGCTTGAGCAGATCGAAGATCTCACCTTCAACGCGATGATCGATGTTTGCTGTGGGCTCGTCGAGTATCAGGATGCGTGGTTCACCAACCAGCGCCCGCGCCAGCAGGACGCGTTGCAGTTGTCCGCCCGACAGGCTGCCGATCTGGCGTTTGGCGATGTCGCCTGCTTCGACTTCATCCAGGGCGCGCACCACGGCATCGCGGTCGGTGGAGGTGGTTCGCGTGGGCCAGAAGGCGCGCCAGCGGTTGCCTCCCAGACCCTGCCGGCCCAGCTGCACGACCTGTTCGACGGTGATCGGGAAATCGCGCGGGAAACTCGGATATTGCGGGACATAGCCCAACAACCGACTGGCCATGCGCGGTGAACGACCGAGCACGCGCAGGCTGCCGGACTGCGGTTGCAACAGACCGAGGATCAGTTTCAGCAAGGTGCTTTTGCCGCCGGCATTCGGACCGACAATGCCGAGAAACTCACCCTCTTCCACCTGCAGGTCGATACCGGACAGTGTCGGCACACTGCCGTAGGAAAAGTTCAATGCGTGGATGTCGATGACTGGATTCATGGTTGTAACGCCTGTGCAAATTGCTGGCCGACCCGGCGCAGATTTTCGATGTAGTTGCCGGCCAGCGGGTCGACCGCGATCACCACGCCATCAATCGCCTTTGCCACCTGACGCGCCTGGCGTTTGTCGAATTGCGGTTGCACGAAAACCACTTTGATCTGTTCGTGCTTTGCCTGGCTGATCAGGTTGGCCAGTGCCCGCGCGCCCGGCTGTTTGCCTTCATGTTCGATCGGCACCTGGATCAGCTTGTAGGTGTCGGCGAAATAGCCCCAGGCCGGATGGAAGACCATGAACTGGCGCTGGGTCAGCGGATCAAGCATGTTGTGTAAATCCCGGTCGAGGGCATCCAGTTCTGCCAGGAAGGCATCGTGATTGCGCGCGAAGTCCGCACCGTGGGATGGAGCCAGTTCGCTGAGTTTGTCGCGAATGGCAGCGATCATCTGTCTGACCAGCAGCGGACTGGTCCACACGTGCGGGTCCATCTCATCGGCATGCTCGTGTTCGTCGGCATGAGATTCATGATCCTTGTGAGCGGCGTCAGTGTCATGATCGTGATGATCATGCGCTACGCTGGCGCGCAGTTCGATGCCCTGACGCGCATCCAGTATCTGCATGCCCGGATTGGTTGAGCGGATGCGCTCCATCCAGGCATCCTCAAATGGCACACCCGTGCGTACATACAGCGCCGCATCAGCCAGTGCGCTGATCTGTTGCGGCGTGGGATCGTAGATATGCGGGTTGAAGCCCGGCCGCACCATCACCCGCGCGTCCACATGTTGGCCGCCAATTTTCGCCACAAAGGTCTGGATCGGCACCACGCTGGCAAAAACACGCAACGGCTCAGCACAGCCCATGGCCGGGATAAGCAGCAAGAGTGATAGCGCGAGCAGTTTCCGCATCAAGATTTCTCCAGGTGTCGGGTTCAACGTACGGGCGGGGTTGGCTGGCACGGTATGTGAATCCAGAATCATGTAATAATATAACATATATCAATTCACTTACAAGCGCATTGCCAGGTAGCTGTCGCTGGCCGGACTCACCATCCCAGGGTTGGCCGAACTGCGAATGACGCATTCAGCAGCAACAGTCCCAGCAGTATGACGATTACGCCACCGAGCACACCGAAGCCGCAACCTGCCAGGGCCCACCATGGTGAGCGGTGTGCGACTACGGCTGAGGCCCATTCGCGGGCTTTGGTGGCCAGTATGGCCAGGATGACGATGGTCAGCGCCGTGCCGAGTGACATCGCCAGTACCGCAAGCACGCCATACCAGTGCAGTTGCATCACGGAGGCGAGAATCAGCACCAGCACGGCGCCGGTACAGGGACGTAAGCCGATGGCCAGCACCACCCCGGCGGTCGCCCGCCTGTTGTCAGCGGTTTCGATTTCGGAGGCATTCGGCAGATGGCGACAGCCACATGTTTCACCGTGTGTATCATTATGATGATCGTGATGGTGTGATGCCACTGTGTTCCGTTGCCGCTGGCGCATGCCATTGAGCAGACTGCTCGCCGCACGGGCGCAAATATATATGCCGACCAAGACCAGCAGGACAAAACTGGTGCGCCCGGCCCAGACCGCGGCAGTTTCCGTTTCGCGTGGCAGCCAGCCGGCGAGCCGGGTCAGGCCGTATACCAGGATCAGTGCGCTCAAACCCTGTAGCAGCGCCGCGGTCATGCCCATGGCAATTCCGCGCCTGAGCCGGTGCCGGTGGGTTAACAAATAAGTCGTCAGCACGGCCTTGCCATGCCCGGGGCCGGCGGCATGAAACACACCATACAGAAAACTCATCAGCACCAGCGCCCAGCCTGTCGAAGTGTGGTCGTGCAATTCGCGCAGTGCTTTGGTTAAAGCCCGGTGGAACTCGCGTTGCTGGGACCAGACCCAGGCTACAGCCAGACTCCAGCCGGAAGGCTGTTGCAGTTGTGTGGACTGGTCCTTCCTGGCGGACCCGGCCGTGGCCGGCTGTTCACCCGGCAAGACAGTGGCCGCCTGCAGGCCGGTGCGCAGAGCAAGGACAAGGAAACAGGCGAGGCCCAGCCATACCAGTCGGCTCACTCGCATCGTATTGTCACCTTTTCCGCAAACTGTATTCCCAGGCTGTCGCCACCGGTCTCGTTTATACCGATCGAAGCCGCATAGGCGACCAGGGCGGCGTCCGGTTGCGGTGCTTCGAGATGGTATCGACAATCGGATGGTGCGTCCTGCAACAGAATGGCGTGCGCATCCTCGGCGTGCAACATTTCGAAGAAGTAGGTCGGTTCCGCTACCCGGTAGACGATGTCGCTGCGATGCGGGTCGAGCGGTATTGCCAGTGGCAGGCGAAACGCTATTTCGACACGTTGGCCGCGCAGGCCAATGCCGGTTTGTTCCGGCTTGCCGAATTCTGCTTGCTGACTACCCTGCCCGATTGTCAGGAAATAGTTGTAGCGTTTGCTGTTGCTGAGGATTTTCTCGAGTATTTCCTGCAGGTCCTGGTGTTTATCGCTGGCGTCATCGAGCAGCAAGATCGAGTAGTAGTCATCGAACAACCAGCGCAGCTGTACACTGCTGATCAGGCCCCGGCTGTCGAACCGCCAGGTGGTGTAAACGTCGATCCAGTAATGGGGATGTCCTTGCAGGTTTGCTGACAGCAGCATCAACAAAATCCACATGGCCAGTTTACGCCGCAACAGGTTTCGCATTCCAGGATCATGTCGCATCGGCGGCCTGCTGAAACCAGGCCAACACCTGTTGCCGGTACGCATCCCCGTAAAGCCTGGTGAAGCGCTGTGTCTCTTCATTGCCTGTCTCGCTGAGCGCGACGATGCGCGCCTGGATGTATTCAGGCGTCAACGCCAAACCGCATTTGACCTCGATACAATAGCGCCAGCTGGCATAGTCACCGGGGAAGACTTCCTCGGCATAGCGCTTATGCAAATGGCTGTCCGATTCACTCATGCGCGTCGGCAAACCATTGCGGGAACGGATCGTCGAATGATTTCCAGGCGGCCGGACCGACGGCCATCTCGGCATCGTTGAGCAGGCACTCATCGAGGATGTCGCGAGTCCGCTGCGGGTCGAGATTCTGGCCGATGAAAACGATTTCCTGGCGGCGGTCGCCGTATTCGCCCTGAAATTCCGCTTCGATACGAGCGCGATATTCGGGTTCCTGCGGCCAGTGTTCTTCCGGTGCGGCAGCCCACCAGATGCCGGCCGGGCCCTGGCGCACGATGCCACCGGCCTGCGACCATTCACCGGCGGCATCGGGGCGTGACGCCAGCCAGAAAAAACCTTTCGAGCGCAGCACATTGCCCGGCCATTCGGTTTTGAGCGCCTGTGCGAAGCGCGCCGGATGGAACGGCCGGCGGGCACGGTAAACAAAACTGCCGATGCCGTATTCCTCGGTTTCCGGCGTGTGCTCACCGCGAATTTCGGCCAGCCAGCCCGGTGACCGGGCAGCGCGTTCGAAATCGAATCGACCGGTGTCGATGATCTGCTCCAGGGGCACCTGGCCGAAACTGGCATAGATGATCTCGGCATGTCGGTTGAGCTGTCGCAAGGCATGTTCGAGACGTTCACGCTCGGCAGCAGAAATCAGGTCGATCTTGTTGATGATGATGACATCGGCGAATTCAACCTGGTCGATCAACAAGTCGGATACGGTGCGGACATCTTCCTCACCGAGCGATTCCCCGCGTGCCTGCAGACTGTCGGCCTGATCCAGGTCGACACTGAAATTGACCGCATCGACCACGGTGACCATGGTATCGAGCCGTGCGATATCGGACAGGCTGATACCCTCTTCATCGCGAAACGTGAACGTCTCGGCTACCGGCAGTGGTTCGGAAATGCCAGTCGATTCGATGACCAGGTAGTCAAAGCGCCCCTCTTTCGCAAGCCGGCTGACTTCGATGAGCAGGTCTTCACGCAAGGTACAGCAGATGCAACCGTTGCTCATCTCCACCATTTTTTCCTCGGCGCGATTGAGTTCGACTTCCCTGTTGACCAGTTCAGCGTCGATATTGACTTCGGACATGTCGTTGACGATGACCGCAACACGACGTCCCTCACGATTGTTGAGGATATGATTGAGCAGTGTAGTCTTGCCGGCGCCGAGGAAACCGGAAAGTACGGTAACCGGCAGCTTTGATTCAATGTCAGCATGAGCGTGCATCTGTTACTCCTGTCAGATTGATGTATTGGGTTTTATGTACGCCAGAGTGGATCGAGCGTAACCAACGTGCGTACAGCAGCATCGGCAGTTGGCTCGGGCGAACGGTGGATGGCGCCGAAGCGCTCGTTGTCTTGCCATCTGTTGCCCTTGAGCAGAACGATTTCTCCTGGAGTGGCTTCGATGCAATGACGGTTGCCGTTGGTACCGTGTCCCAAGTTGCTTACATCGATGCCTTGTTGTTCCAGCCATTGGGTTCCTGGTCCCTGGTAGGTGCAGACAAGCCGCATTCCCGTTTGGTCAAGGTGCCAGCCAGGACACATGGCATGTCTGAGCCGCGCAACACGTAAACCAACTGCCTGGCAACCCAGCAATTCGCAAAGAATTTCCCGCAGAAACGCGATGTCTTTTCTCAATGCCGTACGGCCCGAACCTTCCGGCAGGTTGTCGAGTCGCGGTTCATCTGTTGCGGAGAGGGTTTCGAGTGTCTGTTGCATACCGCTGTGGTCGAGACTGGCAAGGTAAGTCGTAATGGCCGGATCGATGTCGCGTTTCCACGTACACACCTGCACGGCGGGATCGAAGATCTCAACCAGGTCGACAAGATCGGTGACGCGCCGCCAGGTGGGCGATATTTCCACTATGTCATCGGCGGCTATGGCGTTATCCATGGTTCAGCAATCCAGGCAGAACAACACACGAGTCTGGCCACTGCCGGCAATCTGCGGCGAGCGATGCACCAGGCCATGTCCGGCATTGCCTGGAAAAGCGTCGCCTTTCAGGATGCCCGCCCAGAAAGGGGCAAAGTGTGAAGGTGCTCCGAAACGCAAGATGTCTTCGTTGGGCGCGCCGCTGCTTTGCGCCTGCCGATCGACCTGCGCATCAGTCAGCCATTCGGTTCCGGGGCCACGGTAGGTGCATAACAGGCGCAGCTGGCTTCGGTCGACATGGAAACGCCGGCAGTCGTCGTCTTCGGTAGTCACCAGCCGCAGGACGACATCGCGCCCTTCACAAACACCAAAATACAAATCGGCAAGTCGTCGCAGGTCTGCACGCCAGTTGCTGAACGCAGCGGGATCCAGCCGCTGTTGCTGCAACAGGGCCTTGACGTCAGCGTCAAACGATTGTGTCGACGTCCGGCTGCGTACGTCAGGCAACTGGGTTGCCTGCAGCGACGCCAGCTCCTGTGTCACCGCCGGTTGGACGGGACGTTGCCACAGGCACAGGTTCACTCCGGGATCGAGAATGCGGCCCAGTACTTCCGGTCGCGTGCCAATGATATGCGTTGGTTCGGACGTAACGGCAATCAGTTCTGCATCGGGCATGGTCTGGTGCATGGCGGTCGTTGTTCACTCCCTGAAGTTGTATATTATAACATTTCGTAATAGTATAACATTTCATTCTAAACACGGAACCTCGATTGTGTGCCGCACGTCGGGGCGGAGTCCGACATCAAGCACTGGAGATTAATAATGATAAAGAAATCGTTACTGGCTAGCGCGATTGCAGCGACTTTGGCCGGTCCGGCGGTGGCAAGCGCCACGGACAGTACGGAGATGGCCGAAGTCAAACGCATGATCGAGCAGATGAGACTCGATTACGAGAAAAAAATGCAGGTACTTGAACAAAGGCTGCAAGCCGCGGAACGAAAAGCCGAGACCGCGGCTGTCAAAGCCGAAACCATGCAGCAGACTGGCATGTCTCCAGCGTCCGCGTCCGATCGCAACCGGGGCAGCGTGACGTCAGGCTCGGCTTTCAATCCGCAGATCTCCGTTATTCTCGATAGCAACTATTACCATGACAATGTTGATGGTGAAGGCAGCGAGTTGCTCAGCATGGCGGACGGCATCAGTCATGCACATGGCGCGGGCCATGATCATGACCACGGTGGCCATTCACACGCTGCTGCCGAGCAGGGTTTCAACTTCCGCAGCGCCGAAGTGGCGTTTATGGCGAGCGTTGACAATTATTTCGATGCGACCGCCCTGCTGGCGATCGATGCGGACGGTAGCGTGGATCTCGAGGAAGCCTGGTTCCAGACCCGCTCCCTGCCATATGGCCTCAAGGTCAAGGCCGGTAAATTCCTGTCCGACATCGGCTATGCGAATAATCAGCATCCACACAGCTGGGATTTCACTGACCAGAACCTCGCCTACCTGAATCTGCTTGGTGACCATGGCTTGCGCGATACCGGCGTGCAGTTGACCTGGCTGCCGGACTGGAGTCATTACACCCTGTTCGGTGTCGAGGTGTTCCAGGGTGAGCAGGAGAAACTCGGCGCCCTGGCGGAAGTCGATGAAGACCTGGCGGCGGAACTCGATGGTGCCGGTCTCAGCGAGGACGACCTGGCCCTCGCCGCAGAAAAAGACGGCCCGCGCCTGTACACCGCATTCGTCAAGTACGCGCCGGAACTTGGCTATGACCATGCCTTGCAACTGGGCGCCTGGGGTGGCTGGTCCAACCAACACCAGGAAATCCATGGCGATGCCGCGGATGGTGATCTGCATACCCTCGAAGGCGATGCCTGGATGTGGGGCCTGGACGGTATTTATAAATACGATGCCAAAGGCGCTTACGGCCAGGGCGATTTCAAGTTACAGGGTGAATACCTGTGGCAACGCAAGGATCTCAACCTGCAGTTCCACCAGGCGAATCCGGCGCTGGTCGGTGCGGAGCGCAAATTCACCGAGGATGGTTTCTATCTGCAGGGACAGTACGGTTTCGCACCACGCTGGCAGGCCGGGCTGCGCTACGATGTGGTTGGCCTGGTCAACAAGCTGGAAAGCAGCGGCAGCACCTTGAGAGACTGGGACGAGTCTGACCGCTGGACCGCGGCCCTGACCTGGACGCCGACCGAGTATTCGCAGTTTCGTTTCCAGTATGCCAGCGCTGATATCACAATCGACGGTGAATCCAACGATTACGATTATGTTTACCTGCAGTACCTGATGAGTCTCGGCTCGCACGGTGCACACAAGTTTTGACGGAGGATGCTGTGATGAGATATGCGAGACTGATACTGCTCAGTGCCCTGGTCTTTCTGCTGGCGACGCCGGCCATGGCAGCGCTGAATGTGGTGGCCAGCAGTTCGAGTGGCGGCGCCCTGGTGCGTGAGATAGCGGGTAGTCAGGCACACCTCACCATCCTGGCGCCGCCGGACCGCGACCTGCATCACCTGCAGGCGCGCCCCAGCATGATCCGCGCCCTGCGCGGTGCGGATCTGGTGGTTGCGCTCGGTGCGGAACTCGAGATCGGCTGGCTGCCGCTGGCGATCAACCAGGCGGCCAACCCGGGGATACAACCCGGCAGGACGGGATATTTTGAAGCCGCGACGCAGGTAAGCCTGCTCGATGCCGGCGGTCCGGCCGATCGCGCCCTGGGCGATGTCCACCCGACTGGCAATCCGCACATCAACATGGATCCCGTGCGTATGGCCAAAGTGGCTCAAGCGCTGGCGGAACGCCTGGCCTTGCTGGATAACGCACATGCCGCCGAGTATCGTGCGCGCGCCGACGCATTTGCACAACGTGTCGCGGCACGGGTTACCAACTGGCGCCAACGGCTCGGCAATCCTGTCGGAGTGGTTTCATTCCATAAAGACATTACTTACCTGCTTGACCGCTTCAATGTGCCCTATTGGGGAACGCTCGAACCGGTGCCGGGCGTGCCGCCCACGGCTGCACATATCCGTTCATTGATTGATGACCTGCAGGGTAAGTCCGGTCTGGTGCTGTACACCACATACCAACCGGCACAGGCACCGACAGCACTGGCCGATGCACTGGGCTGGAAACAGGTGCGCCTGCCACTGGAGCCGCCGCTGGATGCCGATGGCGATGACTACCTGGCGCATATGCAGCGCTGGATCGATGCGCTGGCGGCCGGCGGCTGATGTTGCAATCCCTGCTGCGTGTTGACGGGCTGGTGACCGGCTATGCGAAGCCGGTCATCGGCCCCTTGTCTTTTGTCATCGAGCCTGGGGAGGTGGTCGGCTTATGGGGCGACAATGGATGTGGCAAGTCAACACTGTTGCGCGCCATCGCCGGCAAGGCCCGTGTATTTGCAGGAGATATCCGGCGCAGGCCAAGGCTGACGCTCACCTGGCAAATGCAGCAACCCGTACGGCTTGAGGAAATGCCTTTTAACGGTCACGACTACCTGCGTTATGCACAGGCCGATCGGGAAAGGCCGCCTGCGCGTTTGTCAACCTGGCTGGATCGTCGTATCGATTCCTTGAGCGGCGGTCAGTTTCAACTGCTTGCCGTGTGGGCGATGCTGGGTGGTTCAGCCGATCTGGTGCTGCTGGATGAGCCGACCAATAATCTTGACCCGGAAGGACAGCAAACGCTTGCGCAGATTTTAAAAGTCAAACAGGACGAGCGTGCCGTGTTACTGGTCAGTCACGAGCGTGGCTTTCTCGATCAGGCCTGTAACCGAGTCATTGATATCGCAGCATGATTTTATGATGTCCTGGGATACCCTGTTTCTAATGCCTTTTGTCAGTGGCCTGCTGGTTGCCGCAACGTTGGCGCTGGTCGGCGTTTTGCTGCGCTTGCGCGACGAGTGGCTGGCTGCACTTGGGTTTGCACACCTTGCCGGCGCCAGCGCTCTGATCGGGCTGGCCGTCCAGGTGCCCGTCGTCATCGGGGCAAGCGTCGGCGCTATAGGTGGCGCGGCGATCAAGTCGCTGGGACGTTTCCGTGGCAACACGGTTTATGCACTGATGATCCTGGGCGGCTGGTCGGTGACGCTGCTGGTTGCTGCTAATACGACACTGGGCAGTGTGCTGGGTCATGCGATGGTCGAGGGGCAGTTGTATTTCGCCGGGATCTCGCACCTCATCGCCGCCCTGGTGCTGGTGTTTGTCACGGGCGCGGGAATCTACTGGCTGATGCCGATCGTGATCCGCGATCGTTTCTTTCCCGGGCAGGATGACGCCAACCGGCAACCGGTATGGCGTTGGCATCTGGGATTCGATCTGATTGCAGCGCTGGGTATGGCGGTTGCCACCGCCACCGTCGGACTCATGGCCGCATTCGCGCTGGTATTTGTTCCCCCCTGGTTGGCATTCCGACTGGCGCGTCACTGGAAACAGGTCCTGATGATCAGTATCGGTTTTAGCATGACCGCGTATATCCTGGCATTCATGCTGGCACTCAGGCTGGACCAACCTTTCGGGCCGATACTGGTCGCTGTGTCATTGCTTGCAGCAGGTTTGCTTGGCGGTTTAAAAACTGCCAGAGCTTGAGGTTGTCCCAGGTGCAGACGGCGAAGACATGCCTGGCAAATGCCCGATAACATCGAAAGCCAGCTGATTACCAGTACGTTTGAAGATAGGGATTCCTGAGCTTACGTGTTTTTAATATCAGCGTGTCACGTCATACTCAACCGGCCAGTCCTGTTCATGCCAGGCGGTCATGCCATTGCGCACGATGTACACATCGGCAAAACCGTTGCGGCTTAAGATGGTAGCGGCTTTCGCAGAACGACGATCCGTTCGACAAACAATCGCTATCGGTTTTTCTTCATAGTCGCTCAGGTGATCCAGTTGTTTGGCCAACACCTCCAGCGGTACATTCATGGAACCGGCGATATGGCCTTGCTCACCGACAAAATCATCGCTGGTACGCACATCGAGTATCAGCAATTCATCGCCGGTATCCAGACGTTGTTTGAGTTCCGTGATTTCCAACATCGGCTTTTGTCGCAAGCGGCCGATCAGTCGTGGCAGGAAAGCCAGCGCCGCCAGAAGCGCCAGTGCGATCAGGCCTTTCTGTACCAGTCCTTCACTGCCCGCCAGTGCTTCGCGTCCGGCATAGCCGAGATAGGTATAGGCAATTGCACCAGGCAGCATGCAGATCCAGGTCGTGACCAGGTATTGCCAGAACGGGATACGCGTCAGACCCAGCGCGTAGTTGAGCAGGTTGAATGGAAACAGCGGTACAAGACGTGTAAAGGCGACAAAGCGCCAGCCTTCGGCTTCGACACCTTGCAGCAAGCGTTTGGAAAAACCACTGGAACGCTGCTGCACCCAGGCCGCACCGATGAAACGCGCAATCAGGAACGCCAGCGCTGCTCCGAGGGTAGCGCCGGTGAGGTTATACAGTGTACCGAGTACCGGCCCGAACAGCGCACCGCCGGCCAGTGTGATCAAGGCGCCTGGCAGGAACAATACGGTGCCCACAGCATACAGGGCCATGAACAATAATGGCCCGGCGATGCCAGCGGCAGTGATCCATTGCTGTAGTACTTCGGCATCAAACCGTTCACAATAGATAAACGACAGTGCGCCGGCAACCAGCAGCAATACCAGCAGAAGGCCGCGACGCAGCTGGTCAGCCATTGTCGTCCTCGTTGCTGCCCCATTGCCGGCGGTTGATCGCATAAGCGGTGATCTTGCCGCGGAATGGCAAGCTCAGCAGCCCGTCAAAGCGGGTGACCTGTTTCGGATCACGATAACCGTGAATGCCGATGGTCATACCCTCGTGGCCGCCGCGCGGCTGGTCGCGATAGGTGCCGAACAAACGGTCCCAGATCGACAGGTTGAAGCCAAAGTTCGAGTTGGTTTCATCGTCCTCGACCGAATGATGTATGCGGTGCATGTCCGGCGTGACCAAAAATAAACGCAACACGCTATCAATGGGCTGCGGCAAACGCACATTGCCGTGGTTAAACATGGCCATGCCGTTGAGGATCACTTCGAAAATGATCACGGCGGCGATCGATGGTCCGAGCACCATGATCACAGTGAACTTGATCAGCATAGACAGAATGATTTCCAGCGGATGAAAACGCGCGCCGGTGGTGAGGTCGTAGTCGAGGTCGGCATGATGCACGCGGTGCAGTCGCCATAACAACGGAATGGCATGCACCATGACATGTTGCAGCCAGATGGCGAAATCCAGCACCACCACCGCGATGACCAGTTCCAGCCAGGCGGGCCAATATAAATAGTTCAGTATGCCCCACCCCACTTTTTCGGTGAATGTGGCCATGCCGACGGCGGCTGCCGGAAACAGCAGGCGCAGCAGGACGGTGTTGAACACCACCAGGCCGATGTTATTGGACCAGCGCAAGGTCCTGGAAACACTGAGTTGGCGACGCGGCGCGAGTATTTCCCAGATCGCCATGACAGCAAAGATGCCGATGAAAAACGTCAGCCGGATACTGGCTTCATTGTTGATCAAACTGTCCAAAGCGCCTCCTGTAACGTCTGCATCCAACACGGGGCTGGTCTATACTCCCGGAAAGATATACATTCAACCAATTGGTTGAATAATTAGTGAAGCACTGCCCGTATGTCAAGAAATAAAGGTCCGAAACAACAGCTGTTTGGTCATCTGGCGCGCATCGCCCGTGCGCTGTCCAGCGACGCACGGCTGGAGCTTCTCGATTACCTGGCGCAGGGTGAGCGGTCTGTCGATGATCTGGCCCAGGTTGCCAGCCTGTCGGTCGCCAATGCCTCCAAGCATTTACAGCAACTCAAGTCGGTCGGTCTGGTAAAAGCGCATCGGGTCGGCAAGCAGGTGTTGTACGAACTGGCCGATGATCGTGCGCTGGATGCGATCGCCGCGTTGCGCGTGCTGGCCGAGTCGCATGCCGATGAAGTGCATGATCTGGTATCCAGTTATCTGTATGCACGCGATGAACTCGAACCCCTGCCGGCGCAGGAGTTACTGTCGCGTGTCGGCAGTGGCCTGGTCACGGTGCTGGATGTGCGCCCCGCCGGGGAATTCGCCCAGGGACATATTCCAGGCGCCTTGAATGTGCCGCTCGATCAACTCAAGTCAAAGCTGAGTTCCCTGCCCGACAATCAGGAAGTCATTGCCTATTGCCGCGGTCCCTGGTGCGTGCTGTCGTTCGAAGCGGTGAAGCAATTGCGCGTCGCCGGTTTTAACGCCCGTCGGCT
>JASFVP010000013.1:0-66391 GCA_050049775.1 Chromatiales bacterium | reverse complement strand
TCACCACCGTAAGTCTCTGCCATGACTTTCGTCAACGCCGCTGTCAATGTCGTCTTGCCATGGTCTACGTGACCAATCGTGCCTACATTAACATGCGGTTTGTTTCGTTCGAATTTTTCCTTGGACACCTGAATACCCCTTCACATCTCTAATGTCGTTTACTGTTTCTTGCTCATCGCATCCGCCAGCGCAGATGGCACTTCACTGTATCTGGCAAATTCCATACTGTACGTTGCACGTCCCTGCGTGGCGCCGCGCAAATCGGTGGCATAACCAAACATCTGCGCCAACGGCACTTCGGCCTTGATCTGCTTGCCGGATGGGCCGTCTTCCATGCCCTGCACAATGCCGCGCCTGCTGTTCAGATCACCGATCACATCACCCATGTAATCTTCGGGCGTGATCACTTCCACTTTCATCATCGGCTCCAGCAGGATCGGCTTCGCCTTGGCGATGCCTTCCTTGAAGCCCATCGAGCCGGCAATCTTGAACGCCGTCTCGCTTGAATCCACATCGTGATACGAACCATCAAACAGCGTGACCTTGACATCCACCACCGGATAACCGGCAATCACACCTGTTCGCATCGCTTCCTGTACGCCTTTGTCAACGGCCGGAATGTATTCCCTGGGAACCACACCACCGACGATGTCATTGACAAATTCATAACCGGTGCCGGCCTCCTGCGGTTCAATGCGCAGGAATACGTGACCATACTGACCACGACCTCCGGACTGCCGCACAAATTTGCCTTCCTGCTCCACGCTCTTGCTGATCGTTTCGCGATAGGCCACCTGCGGCGCACCGACATTGGCTTCCACATGAAACTCGCGCTTCATGCGGTCGACGATGATTTCCAGGTGCAGTTCACCCATACCCGAAATGATCGTCTGGCCGGATTCCTCATCCGTATGTACGCGGAATGAAGGATCCTCCTGGGCCAGCTTCTGCAGTGCGGTACCCATTTTTTCCTGGTCGGCCTTGGTCTTGGGCTCCACCGCAACCGAGATCACCGGCTCCGGGAAGTCCATGCGCTCCAGGATCACCACATGATCCGGATGGCACAAGGTTTCACCAGTTGTCACATCCTTGAGACCGACGGCCGCGGCGATATCGCCGGCGTGCACTTCCTTGATCTCCTCTCGCGAATTGGCGTGCATCTGCAGAATTCGGCCAATACGCTCTTTTTTGCCCTTGATCGGGTTGTACACCTGGTCACCCGATTTCAGCACTCCCGAGTACACCCGGAAGAAAGTCAGTGTTCCGACAAACGGATCGGTGGCAATCTTGAATGCCAGTGCCGCAAACGGTTCATCGTCCGAGGCATGCCGTTCCGTGACGGTCTCATCCTTGTCGTCGAGGTGCCCCTTGATGGCCGGCACATCGACCGGTGACGGCATGTACTCGATCACTGCGTCGAGCACGGCCTGTACACCTTTGTTCTTGAACGCCGAGCCACAAAACATCGGCGTCACTTCGTTGGCCAGGGTGCGGGCACGAATGCCGCGCTTGATTTCCTCGATGGTCAGTTCCCCGTCTTCCAGGTACTTTTCCATCAGGTCATCACTGGCCTCTGCCGCCACCTCGATCAGCGACTCGCGCATCTCTTCACACTGCGCCTGCAGTTCTTCCGGTATCTCCTTCTCTTCGAATTCGATACCCATGTTCTCTTCTTTCCAGTAGATCGCCTTCATCTTGACCAGATCTACCACGCCCTTGAAGTGCTCCTCGGCGCCGATGTTCAACTGCATCGGTACCGGTGTCGCCCCCAGGCGTTTGCGCACTTGCTCGACGACCCGCAGGAAATCCGCACCCATACGGTCCATCTTGTTGACAAATGCAATCCTTGGCACATGATACTTGTCCGCCTGTCGCCAGACGGTTTCGGACTGCGGCTCTACTCCGCCGACTGCGCAAAACACCGCGCAGGCGCCATCCAGTACTCGCAGCGACCGCTCCACCTCAATGGTGAAGTCCACGTGCCCCGGAGTATCGATTATGTTGAACCGATGCTCCTCAAACTGATGCTCCATGCCTCGCCAGAAACAGGTCGTCGCAGCCGAGGTGATGGTAATGCCTCGCTCCTGCTCCTGCTCCATCCAGTCCATGGTGGCAGCTCCGTCGTGCACCTCACCAATCTTGTGAGATACACCGGTGTAGTAAAGTATGCGCTCCGTCGTTGTCGTCTTGCCCGCATCGATGTGGGCCATAATGCCCAGGTTGCGATAGCGAGCGATCGGTGTGTGCCGCGCCACAACTTTACCTGTAAACCGCTATTACCAGCGGTAGTGTGCAAAAGCCTTGTTGGCTTCTGCCATCTTGTGCGTATCTTCCTTTTTCTTGACCGCTGTACCCTTCTGCTCGGAAGCATCCAGCAATTCACCCGCCAGACGCTGCGCCATGGATTTTTCGCTGCGCTTTCTGGACGCATCGATCAACCAGCGCATTGCCAGCGTATTCTTACGCGCCGGACGCACTTCAACCGGCACCTGATAGGTAGCACCACCGACGCGACGGGATTTCACTTCAACCGCAGGACGCACGTTTTCCAGCGCTTCCTCGAGGGTCTCCAGTGGATCGCCGCCTTTCTTGTTGACGACGGTATCCAGCGCACCGTAAATAATCTTTTCAGCAACCGACTTCTTGCCGCTTACCATAATCATGTTGATGAACTTGGCCAGCAACTGACTTTTGTATTTCGGATCCGGTAAAACTTCGCGTTTTGCTGCAACTCTTCTTCTTGCCATTTGTATAATCTCAACTAGAAATCAGCTTTTCGGCCGTTTCGCACCGTATTTGGAGCGAGCCTGACGACGACCATCAACACCGGAGGTATCCAGCGTGCCACGCACGGTGTGATAACGCACACCCGGCAAGTCCTTGACACGACCGCCACGAATCAGCACCACCGAGTGCTCCTGCAGGTTATGGCCTTCACCACCAATATAAGAGGTAACTTCGTAACCATTGGTCAGACGTACACGCGCCACCTTACGCAGGGCCGAGTTCGGCTTTTTCGGCGTAGTGGTATAAACACGGGTACACACGCCACGGCGTTGTGGACACGCCTCCAGCGCGGGAACGTTACTTTTTTCAATCTGCCGCTTGCGCGGTTTGCGTACCAATTGGTTGATTGTAGCCATATACTCCGTCTCTCCAGGGACGTTCACACGGCGAATTTTCACGCCGCTACAACGAGCAAAAGACCCTTCCGATGCCTAACACGTCAGAATCTCTGCCAAAACAAGTTGTTACCACTGATTTTTTTTCATTGGACCAGTGGTTTTGCAGCACAGAAATGTCAAAAAAATTAAATATGGGCTGCAAAAAAGAGCGCGCATTCTATGCGCGCTCCAGTTGGGTGTCAAGGCTTGTATTGCAACTTGGCCGGCTTTATCCGGCGCAAGTTGTTTTTCAGTCCAGTTCTGAAGTATTCAGAGCCTGCTTGATCGCCTCTTCGACTTCTTCAACCGCCATTTCCACCGGTCCACCCTCTTCCTCGACCACCATGGCGCGCTTGATTTTGCGCTCATTGTGGAACGACAGGCCGGTGCCGGCCGGAATCAGACGACCGACGATGACGTTTTCCTTGAGACCGTTGAGCGTGTCGCTGGTGCCGCGTACGGCAGCCTCGGTGAGCACGCGCGTGGTCTCCTGGAAGGAAGCCGCCGAAATGAACGACTCGGTCGCCAGCGACGCCTTGGTGATGCCCAGCAGGACATGCTCGTAAGTCGCCGGCTGCTTGCCTTCGGCCATCGCCTTTTCGTTTTCCTCCAGCACGCGCGCACGCTCGACCTGCTCACCGCGCAACAGACTGGTGTCGCCGGAAGAGCGGATTTCCACCTTACGCAGCATCTGACGGGCAATGACCTCGATGTGTTTGTCATCGATTTTCACACCCTGCAGACGGTAAACGTCCTGGATTTCCTTGACCATGTATTCCGCCAGATCAATCACACCCTTGAGACGCAGGATGTCGTGCGGTACCGGTTCGCCATCGGCAATGATTTCACCTTTTTCCACGTGCTCGCCTTCGAACACATTGAGGTGACGCCATTTGTGAATCAGCGTTTCGACGGTTTCACCTTCGGTATCGGTAATCACCAGACGCTGCTTGCCCTTGGTTTCCTTGCCGAAACTGACCGTACCGGCGGCTTCCGCCATGATGGCCGGTTCTTTGGGCTTGCGCGCCTCGAACAGGTCGGCAACACGCGGCAGACCACCGGTGATGTCACGCGTCTTGGAAGATTCCTGCGGGATACGCGCCAGTACGTCACCGACACCGATGGTGTCGCCGTCGCGCACATTGATCACCGCATCGGACGGCAGGGCATAGACAGCCGGCAGGTCGGTACCCGCCAGGCACAGGTCTTCACCCTTGTCATCCACCAGCTTCATGAGCGGACGCAGGTCCTTGCCGGTGGATGGACGCTGTTTCGGATCCATAATCACCAGCGAGGACAGGCCGGTGATTTCGTCGGTCTGGCTCTGCACCGTAACGCCTTCAATAAAGTCAACAAACTTCAGCGTACCGGCAACCTCGGTGATGACCGGGTGGGTATGCGGGTCCCAGTTGGCCAGAATCTGACCGCCCTCGACCTGCGCACCATCCTCGACATGGAACACCGCACCGTAAGGCAGCTTGTAGCGCTCACTCTCACGACCGTGCTCATCGATGATCAGCATTTCACCGGAACGCGAAACCGCCACGGTCTTGCCGCTGGAGTCCTGCACCGTCTTGATGTTTTCAAAGTGTACGGTACCGGCGCGCTTGGATTCATAGCTGCTGGCCGCCGCCGACCGGGACGCCGCACCACCGATGTGGAAGGTACGCATGGTCAGCTGGGTGCCCGGCTCACCGATGGACTGTGCCGCGATCACACCGACTGCCTCGCCCTGGTTGACCAGGTGACCGCGTGCCAAGTCGCGACCATAGCAACTGGCGCAGACGCCGACGCGTGAATCACAGGTGATTGCCGAACGTACCACGACGTGGTCGATGCCTTCCTCGTCGAGACGGTTGACCCATTTTTCGTCCAGCAGGGTACCAGCTTCGCAGACGACGTCGTCGCTGCCAGGCTTGTACACATGCTCGGCGGTGACACGACCGAGAATACGGTCGCGCAATGGCAAGACCACGTCACCACCCTCAATGATCGGCGCCATCGGGATACCGGCTTCGGTGCCGCAATCGACTTCGGTGATCACCATATCCTGGGCGACATCCACCAGACGACGCGTCAGGTAACCGGAGTTGGCGGTTTTCAACGCGGTATCGGCCAGACCCTTACGAGCACCGTGAGTCGAGATGAAGTACTGCAATACATCGAGACCTTCACGGAAGTTGGCCGTGATCGGTGTTTCGATGATAGAGCCGTCCGGCTTGGCCATCAGGCCACGCATACCGGCAAGCTGGCGAATCTGCGCCGCCGAACCACGCGCGCCGGAGTCGGCCATCATGTAGATCGAGTTGAACGAGTCCTGCTCTTCTGCCTTGCCTTCGCGGTTGGTGACGCTCTCCTTACCGAGCTTGGCCATCATTGCCTTGGCCACCTGGTCGTTGGTGCGTGACCAGATATCCACTACCTTGTTGTAACGTTCACCGTTGGTGACAACACCGGAAGCGTACTGCTCCTGGATTTCCTTCACCTCGGCTTCGGCGGTGGCCAGGATGGTGACCTTCTCGTCCGGCACCATCATGTCGTTGATGCCGATGGAAACGCCGGCACGGGTGGCCATGGCAAAACCGGTATACATCAACTGGTCAGCGAAAATCACGGTTTCCTTGACGTCGAGCTGACGGTAACAGGTGTTAACCAGGTTACCGATGGCACGTTTGTCCATGGCACGGTTCATGAGTGAGAACGGCAGGCCCTTGGGCAGGATTTCCGACAGCAGCGCACGGCCAACCGTGGTCGAGACCACGCCGCGCTTCGGCTCCAGTTCACCGGCGTCATTGTAGCTGTATTCGGTCATACGTACCTTGACGCGCGCCTGCAGGTCAGCCTCACCACTTTCGTAGGCGCGGCGTGCCTCGTCGGTGTTACTGAACACCATGCCTTCGCCACGACCGTTGATTTTTTCACGGGTCATGAAGTACAGGCCCAACACCACGTCCTGGGACGGCACGATGATCGGCTCACCGTTGGCCGGCGACAGAATGTTGTTGGTTGACATCATCAGGGTGCGCGCTTCCAGCTGCGCCTCAACCGACAGCGGCACGTGTACCGCCATCTGGTCACCGTCGAAGTCGGCGTTAAATGCGGTACACACCAGCGGGTGCAGCTGGATCGCCTTGCCTTCGATCAGTACCGGCTCGAATGCCTGGATACCGAGACGGTGCAGCGTCGGTGCACGGTTGAGCATGACCGGGTGTTCGCGAATCACTTCCTCGAGAATGTCCCAGACTTCGGCGGTGCCGCGTTCAACCAGTTTCTTGGCCGCCTTGATGGTGGTGGCCAAGCCGCGCAGTTGCAGCTTGGAGAAAATGAACGGCTTGAACAGTTCCAGCGCCATTTTCTTAGGTAGACCGCACTGGTGCAGCTTCAGCGTCGGACCCACCACAATGACCGAACGGCCTGAGTAGTCGACACGCTTGCCGAGCAGATTCTGACGGAAACGGCCCTGCTTGCCCTTGATCATGTCGGCCAACGACTTGAGCGGACGTTTATTGGTGCCGGTGATGGCGCGACCACGACGACCGTTGTCGAGCAGCGCGTCAACCGATTCCTGCAACATGCGCTTTTCGTTGCGCACGATGATGTCCGGTGCGTTCAGATCCAGCAGACGACGCAGACGGTTGTTACGGTTGATGACACGACGATACAGATCGTTGAGATCGGAGGTCGCGAAACGACCACCGTCGAGCGGCACCAACGGACGCAGTTCCGGCGGCAATACCGGCAGCACTTCCATGATCATCCACTCCGGCTTGTTGCCGGACTTGTCGAGCGACTCGAGCAACTTGAGACGCTTGGACAGTTTCTTGATCTTGGTTTCCGAATTGGTCGAGGTGATTTCCTCGTGCATCTGCTTGATCTCGGCCGGGATATCGATCGACATCAGCAGCTCGCGCACGGCTTCGGCACCCATACGGGCATCGAATTCGTCACCGTTTTCCTCGACCGCATCCAGATACTGATCGTCGGTCATGAGCTGACCGCGTTCCAGCGTGGTCATGCCGGCATCGACGACCACATAGGATTCGAAATACAGAATGCGCTCGATATCGCGCAGCGTCATGTCCAGCAGCAGACCGATACGCGACGGCAGCGATTTCAAAAACCAGATGTGCGCGCACGGGCTGGCCAGCTCGATGTGGCCCATGCGCTCGCGGCGCACCTTGGCCAGGGTGACTTCAACGCCGCACTTTTCGCAGACCACGCCGCGGTGCTTGAGGCGCTTGTACTTGCCGCACAGACATTCGTAGTCGTTGACCGGGCCAAAAATCTTGGCGCAGAACAGACCGTCACGCTCCGGCTTGAAAGTACGGTAGTTGATGGTTTCAGGTTTTTTGACCTCACCGTATGACCAGGAGCGGATCATGTCCGGGGATGCCAAACCAACCCGGATGGAATCGAATTCCTCGACCTGGCCCTGCTGTTTTAAGATTCTGAGAAGATCTTTCACAATAAACTCTCCAGCAAATATTCCCTAAATGGCAGTGAGGACGACCTCAATCCTGCTCCAGTTCAATGTTTATGCCCAACGAACGGATCTCTTTGACCAGTACGTTGAACGATTCCGGCATGCCGGCATCCATGCGGTGATCGCCATCGACGATGTTCTTGTAGATGCGCGTACGGCCGTTGACGTCGTCCGACTTGACCGTCAGCATTTCCTGCAAGGTGTAGGCGGCGCCATAGGCTTCCAGCGCCCAAACTTCCATCTCACCGAAACGCTGACCGCCCTGTTGCGCCTTACCGCCGAGCGGCTGCTGCGTGACCAGACTGTAAGGTCCGGTGGAGCGGGCGTGCATCTTGTCATCGACGAGGTGGTTCAGCTTGAGCATGTACATGTAGCCGACCGTAACCGGACGCTCGAATGCCTCACCGGTGCGGCCGTCATACAACTGGCTCTGGCCGGTTTCCGACGCACCCGCCAGTTTCAGCAGGGTCTTGATCTCGTCTTCATTGGCGCCGTCAAACACCGGTGTCGCCATCGGCACACCGCCGGTCAGATTAGTGGCCAGCTCGATGATTTCCTCATCGCTGAAGCTCTTTAAGTCTTCCTTGCGACCGCTGAAGTTGTAGATCTTGTCGAGGTAACCACGAATCTCGGTAATTTTGGCCTGCGCCTCCAGCATTTCACCGAGGCGTTCACCGACGCCCTTGGCGGCAAAACCGAGGTGGGTTTCCAGCACCTGACCGATGTTCATACGTGACGGTACGCCAAGCGGGTTGAGCACGATGTCGACCGGACGACCGTTTTCGTCGTATGGCATATCCTCAACCGGCACGATGCGTGAAATCACACCCTTGTTACCGTGACGACCGGCCATCTTGTCACCCGGCTGGACGCGACGTTTGACCGCCACATACACCTTGACCATCTTGAGTACGCCGGGCGCCAGATCGTCACCGGTGGCCAGCTTGCTCTTCTTCAGCTCGAACTTCTCGCGGAACAGTTCGCGTGTCTCGCTGATCTGTCCGGAAATGGCTTCCAGCTGCTTGGCGGCGTCTTCGTTCTTGAGGCGGATTTCCAGCCACTTGTCCTGCTCCAGATCAGCCAGGTACGACTTGGTGATCTTGGTGCCAGCCTTGAGACCGCCCGGACCACCATCGGCGACCTTGCCGACCAGCAGCTTCTCAACACGGGAGAAGGTGTCCTCTTCCATGATGCGCAGCTGGTCGTTGAGGTCCTTGCGGACACGATCCAGTTCAGCTTCCTCGATCTGCTGGGCGCGGGCATCTTTTTCAACGCCGTCGCGGGTGAACACCTGTACGTCAATGACAGTACCAACCACACCGGAACCGACACGCAACGAGGTATCCTTCACATCGGATGCTTTCTCACCAAAGATGGCGCGCAGCAGTTTTTCTTCCGGTGTCAGCTGGGCTTCGCCCTTGGGCGTGACCTTGCCGACCAGGATGTCGCCTTCGCGCACTTCGGCGCCGATGTAGACAATACCGGATTCATCCAGCTTGGACAGTGAGGACTCACCAACGTTCGGGATGTCGCTGGTGATTTCCTCCTGACCGAGCTTGGTATCACGCGCCATACAGGTCAGTTCGTTGATATGGATGGTGGTGAAACGATCTTCCTCAACCACGCGCTCGGAAATCAGGATCGAGTCCTCGAAGTTGTAACCGTTCCACGGCATGAACGCGACACGCAGGTTCTGCCCCAGCGCCAGTTCACCCATGTCGGTGGACGGACCGTCAGCCAGTACGTCACCGCGCGCAATCACGTCACCAGTCTTGACCAGCGGGCGCTGGTTAATACAGGTGTTCTGGTTGGAACGGGTGTACTTTGTCAGGTTGTAGATGTCGACACCCGCCTCTCCGGCCTGGGTTTCGTCATCGTTAACGCGCACCACGATACGTGCCGCGTCCACCGAGTCGACCACACCACCACGCTTGGCGACTACGGTGACACCCGAGTCGACCGCCACGGCGCGTTCCATACCGGTGCCGACCAAAGGCTTTTCAGCACGCAAGGTCGGTACCGCCTGACGTTGCATGTTGGAACCCATGAGGGCGCGGTTGGCGTCGTCATGCTCGAGGAACGGAATCATTGAGGCCGCTACCGACACAATCTGCTTCGGCGACACGTCCATGTATTCAACCTGGTCCGGCGTGGACAGGGTGAACTCATTCAGGTGACGCGATGACACCAGATCGTCGATGAGCTTGCCATTCTTGTCCATATTGGCGCTGGCCTGGGCAATCACGTAACGACCTTCCTCGATCGCCGACAGGTAATCGATTTCATCGGTAACCTTGCCATCGACGACACGGCGATACGGTGTTTCCAGGAAGCCGTATTTATTGGTGCGTGAATACACCGCCAGCGAGTTGATCAGACCGATGTTCGGGCCTTCCGGCGTTTCAATCGGGCAAACACGGCCGTAGTGCGTTGGATGTACGTCGCGCACTTCAAAGCCGGCGCGCTCACGCGTCAGACCGCCTGGGCCCAATGCAGAAACACGGCGTTTGTGCGTGACTTCCGACAGCGGGTTGTTCTGGTCCATGAACTGCGACAGCTGGCTGGAACCGAAAAATTCCTTGATCGCGGCAGACACCGGCTTGGCGTTGATCATTTCCTGCGGCATCAGGCCTTCGGACTCGGCCAGCGCCAGGCGTTCCTTGACGGCACGTTCCACACGCACCAGACCGACGCGGAACTGGTTTTCCGCCATTTCACCGACGCAACGAATACGACGGTTGCCGAGATGGTCGATGTCATCGACCACCCCGTTGCCGTTGGCAATGTCGACCAGCACTTTCAGCACATCGACGATGTCGTCATTGGACAGCGTGCCGGAACCTTCGGATTCCTCACGGCCGAGACGACGGTTGAATTTCATGCGACCGACCGCCGACAGGTCATAACGGTCTTCACTGAAGAACAGGTTGGCGAACAGGTTCTGTGCCGCATCCTTGGTTGGCGGCTCGCCCGGGCGCATCATGCGATAGATTTCCACCTGCGCTTCCAACTGCGAAGTGGTCGGATCGATGCGCAAGGTATCGGAGATGAACGGCCCATGGTCCAGATCATTGGTAAACAACGTCTGGAACTGCTTGACACCAGCCTTGGTCAGCGCTTCAAGCACTTCTTCGGTGATGACATCGTTGGCATTGACGAGAATCTCGCCGGTGTCCTTGTCGATGACATTGTGCGCAATGGTTTTGCCAATCAGGAAGTCCTGCGGCACGACCAGCTTGTTGACGTTGTCGGCTTCAAGCTGTTTGATGTGACGCGCGGTGACACGACGACCGGTTTCCACAATAACCTTGCGGCCGGACTTGATGTCAAAAATCGCGGTTTCACCACGCAGACGTTCCGGCACCAGGTCCAGCTCGATCTTGTCCTTGCCGAGGTGGAAGGTATCGGTGGTGAAAAACATGCCGAGAATTTCTTCGGTCTCGAAACCGAGCGCACGCAGCAGAATGGTCGCCGGAATCTTGCGGCGACGATCGATGCGCGCAAACACACAGTCTTTCGGGTCGAACTCGAAATCCAGCCAGGAACCGCGGTACGGAATCACGCGTGCGGAAAACAGCAGTTTGCCGGAAGAATGGGTCTTGCCCTTGTCGTGGTCAAAGAACACGCCCGGCGAACGATGCAATTGCGAAACAATCACGCGCTCGGTGCCGTTGATGACAAAGGTGCCATTATCGGTCATGAGCGGCAATTCGCCCATGTAGATTTCCTGCTCCTTGACGTCCTTGACCTTCTTGGAACCGGCCGGCGCATCCTTGTCATAGATGACCAGACGCACCAGTACGCGCAGCGGCGCGGCGTAGGTGGCACCACGCAGCTGGCATTCGCGCACATCAAAAACGGGTTCGCCGAGACGATACTCGACGTATTCGAGGGCCGCATTACCGGAGTAGCTTTCAATCGGAAACACCGAACTGAAGGCCGCATGCAAGCCGACGGCTTCACGCTCCTTGGGTTTTTTATCCGCCTGCAGAAAACTACGGAATGAATCGATCTGCGTTGCAAGCAGATAAGGTACTTCCAAAATACTCTGGCGCTTGCCAAAGTCTTTTCGGATACGCTTTTTCTCAGTAAAAGAATAAGCCATTCTTGCCGTCCCTCAGAATATTTAAGGTTTCAACTCGGTAAACACAGACAGCGAATCAACGTGCTGCAATCACCGGAATTCATCTTGTAATTAAAATCAGTAGCGTCGTTACCGCTTTGGTCGCGCTGCTGTATGACTGCCATCCCTGTTTAGCCCGATTGTCAGTCGGCCTCATGCCGCAATCCGTGCCAATGTAAATACAAACATGACACAAACAGGAAAAGGCCGGCAGCCCGCAAGCCACCAGCCAGATCCGGTTTTCTAGTTGGTCGAAAAACGCAACGCCAATTACTTGAGTTCGACGGTAGCGCCTGCTTCTTCCAACGTCTTTTTGGCTTCCTCGGCTTCGTCTTTGGAAACACCTTCCTTCAGAGTGGTCGGTGCACTTTCGACAGCTTCCTTGGCTTCTTTCAAGCCAAGACCGGTTACGCCGCGAACAGCCTTGATGACAGCAACCTTGTTGTCACCGAAACCAGCCAGAACCACGTCGAATTCGGTCTTCTCAGCGGCAGCGGCAGCTTCACCACCGGCAGCAGCCGGAGCAGCAGCTACAGCGGCAGCTGCAGTAACACCGAATTTTTCTTCCATAGCTTCGATCAGCTCAACCACATCCATGACGGTCATGTTGGCGATCGCGTCGAGGATATCTTCTTTCGATACAGACATTTGTTAACTCCTGAAAATAAGATTTGTAAAAACTAAAATTTCGCCTTACGCAGATTCCTTAGCATCACGAACAGCAGCAACGGTGCGAACCAGCTTGCCAGGCACTTCGTTGAGTGTTCTGGCCAGTTTTTCAACCGGTGCTTTCATGACCGCCATCAGCATGCTGATGGCCTGATCGTAAGTAGGCATTTTGGCGAGCGTGTCGAGTTCGCTGGCGTCCAGCAGCTTGCCGCCGATGGAAACCATTTTCACGATCATCTGATCGTGTTCTTTGACGAAATCCTTGATAACACGCGCGGCAGCACCCGGATCTTCCTGGGAAAATGCCAGAACCAGAGGTCCTGTCATACCATCCTGCATACAGGAAAAATCGGTATCTTCCACAGCCCGGCGAGCCAGTGTGTTCTTGATGACACGAAGATAAACACCGTTATTGCGCGCTTCTTTGCGCAACAGCGTCATCTCGTCGACAGTCAAGCCACGGTACTCGGCGGCAACAGCGGAATAAGCACTGCCAGCCACTTCTGCGACTTCGGCGACAATCACTTTCTTTTGCTCTAAATTGAGTGGCAAAGTAGTCACCTCTTGCATCATGAAGCAGTCACCTGCTTCGTTAACTCATGTGACGAATCACTCCGTCACACCCCTTGCGCACCATCATCAGTACAAATCTGATTCAGGAGCACCATCTACGCAGGCAAACTGATTAAGCGATTACGCACCTGCGGTCTTTGATGGCCTGGTCATAGACCAGAGCCCCAAAGTACGTTTGCCGGTCAGATCTCCAGAGTGGAATGATCTACCAGCAGTCCCGGCCCCATGGTTGATGAAACCGTGACTTTTTTCATATACACACCTTTGGCCGAGGATGGCTTGGCCTTTTTCAGGTCCGCCAGCAGGGCTTCCAGATTCTGTTTCAGATCGGCCGCTGAAAACGTTACCTTGCCGATCGGGCAATGGATGATGCCGGTCTTATCGGTACGGTAGCGCACCTGACCCGCCTTGGCGTTTTTCACTGCAGTGGCGACGTCCGGTGTTACCGTGCCGACTTTCGGGTTCGGCATCAGGCCACGCGGACCGAGAATCTGGCCCAGCTGCCCCACAACACGCATGGCGTCCGGCGTGGCGATGACCACGTCAAAATCCAGATTACCACCCTTGATCTCTTCGGCGAGGTCTTCAAAACCAACCTTGTCGGCGCCGGCTTCCGTGGCGGCATCGGCGTTGGCGCCCTGTGCAAACACAGCGACGCGCACGTCCTGGCCAGTGCCATTCGGCAATACGGTGGAACCACGTACCACCTGATCCGATTTACGCGGATCCACACCGAGGTTGACCGCCACATCGACGGATTCGGCAAATTTCACTGTGGAAAGTTCGGACAACAGACCAAAAGCTTCCTCGGCCGCATAGGCTTTACCGATTTCCACTTTTTCCGCAATCGCGCGGGCACGTTTAGTCATTTTTGCCATGATCACACACCCTCCACGTTCAGGCCCATACTACGGGCCGTGCCAGCGATGGTCCGTACCGCCGCGTCCATATCGCGCGCAGTCAGGTCCGGTTCTTTCATCTTGACGATCTCTTCAAGCTGTTCGCGTGAGACCTTGCCAATCTTGTCCTTGTTCGGCGTGCCGCTACCCTTGGCAACGCCGGCAATTTTTTTCAGCAACACGGCCGCCGGCGGTGTTTTCATCACAAAGGTGAAGGAACGATCGCTGTAAACGGTAATAATCACCGGAATCGGCAGACCTTTCTCAACACTCTGGGTCTGCGCATTGAATGCCTTGCAGAACTCCATGATGTTAACGCCGTGCTGACCCAGTGCCGGGCCGACCGGAGGACTCGGATTGGCCTCCTGCGCCTTGACCTGCAGCTTGATGTAAGCCTGAATTTTCTTAGCCATGAATATCTCCTATGGGTGCAAGCGCCTTATCGGCTCCCCAGTTTCAGATACAAAAAACGCCCCGGCGTTGCGGCCGCGACAATAAAAATCCGTATCAGCCTTTCTCGACCTGGCTGAACTCAAGATCAACCGGTGTTGAACGACCAAAAATCAGAACCGACACCTTGATGCGGCTCTTTTCGTAATCCACTTCCTCGACCACGCCGTTGAAGTCATTGAACGGCCCGTCGGTGACGCGCACCACTTCGCCCGGTTCAAACAGCACTTTCGGCTTCGGCTTGTCGACGCCTTCCTGCACGCGTTGCAGAATGGCGTCGGCTTCCTTGCTGGTGATCGGCGCCGGCTTGTCGCCAGTACCACCAATAAAGCCCATCACCTTGGGCACGTCCTTGACCAGGTGCCAGGTCTCGTCGTTCATTTCCATCTGCACCAGCACATAACCCGGAAAGAACTTGCGCTCACTCTTGCGCTGCTGACCTGCGCGCATCTCGACCACTTCCTCGGTCGGAATCAGAATTTCGCCAAACAGATCCTGCATGCCGGCGCGCTGAATGCGCTCTTCCAGCGAACGTTTGACCTGGGCTTCAAACCCGGAATACGCATGAACCACATACCAGCGAAGCGCCACCTTAGCCTCCTTGACCAGTCAGAGTGCGAACGATTGACAGTAACATCATGTCAACCAGCCACAGGAAAATACCCATGATCAAAACCACCACCAGCACAATCAGGGTTGTCTGAATGGTCTCCTGCCGGGTTGGCCAGACCACTTTGCGAACCTCGGTGCGGGCATCTGCACCGAATTTCCAGATACTGCGCCCGCGCGCTGTTTGCAGGGCGATCAGCACAGCCACCACTGAAGTGCCCAACAGGCCCAGCACCCGCAGCAATTGCGACTGCTCCTCAAACAGGTAGAAACCCGCCACACCGGCCAGCAGCACGACAAGTGCCACCAACAGTTTGACTGTATCCATCCCGCTCGACTGTACTTCAGCGTTAGCGCTCATTCTCACTACCCAAAAATATGGCAGGCCAGGAGGGACTCGAACCCCCAACTTGCGGTTTTGGAGACCGCTGCTCTACCAATTGAACTACTGGCCTAAATTATTCTCTGTTTCCAAAAAAAACTTAAAGGCGAGCGCTCAAAAAGAGCGACTCGCCTGTTTTGATTAACGTCTGGATGTATTACTCAATAATCTTGGCAACAACACCCGCACCGACGGTACGGCCACCTTCACGAATCGCAAAGCGCAGACCTTCTTCCATCGCAATCGGCGCAATCAACTTCACGGTCATCTTGACGTTATCGCCCGGCATCACCATCTCGACGCCTTCCGGCAGATCGCAAGCACCGGTGATGTCGGTGGTACGGAAGTAGAACTGCGGACGATAACCGTTGAAGAACGGCGTATGACGACCACCTTCGTCCTTGCTCAGCACGTACACTTCGGCTTCGAAGTGGGTGTGCGGGGTAATGGAACCCGGCTTGGCCAGCACCTGGCCACGCTCAACTTCTTCACGCTTGGTACCGCGCAGCAGGACACCCACGTTGTCACCGGCCTGACCCTGATCGAGCAGTTTGCGGAACATTTCCACACCGGTACAGGTGGTCTTCTGCGTGTCCTTGATGCCGACGATTTCAATTTCTTCACCGACCTTGATCACACCGCGTTCGATACGACCGGTGACCACGGTGCCACGACCGGAGATGGAGAACACGTCTTCGATCGGCATCAGGAAGTCCTGATCCACGTCGCGTTCCGGTTCCGGAATGTAGCTGTCCATGGCTTCAACCAGTTTGACGATCGACGGTGCGCCGATGTCAGAAGTGTCGCCTTCCAGTGCTTTCAGTGCAGAACCGGTGATGATCGGAGTATCGTCACCCGGGAATTCGTACTGATCCAGCAGTTCGCGAATTTCCATTTCCACCAGCTCGAGCAGCTCTTCGTCGTCGACCATGTCCGCTTTGTTCATGTACACGACGATGTACGGTACGCCGACCTGACGGGACAGCAGGATGTGCTCACGTGTCTGCGGCATCGGGCCATCGGCGGCGGACACCACCAGGATCGCGCCGTCCATCTGCGCCGCACCGGTGATCATGTTCTTGACGTAGTCAGCGTGTCCCGGGCAGTCGACGTGGGCGTAGTGACGCTTTTCGGATTCGTATTCTACGTGGGACGTCGCAATCGTAATGCCGCGCTCTCTTTCTTCCGGGGCATTGTCAATCTGGTCAAACGCTTTCAACTCACCACCGTAAGTCTCTGCCATGACTTTCGTCAACGCCGCTGTCAATGTCGTCTTGCCATGGTCTACGTGACCAATCGTGCCTACATTAACATGCGGTTTGTTTCGTTCGAATTTTTCCTTGGACATCCCAATAGTCTCCGAATTGATTAAACTATAAAGGTAAAAACATTATGCATTCCCGTTTCGGGGCGCAAGCTCAATACTACTTAATACTGGAGCCCAGAAGCGGATTTGAACCGCCGACCTCACCCTTACCAAGGGTGTGCTCTACCAACTGAGCTATCTGGGCCAAAACTTAACCACTTACAACAATCAGCCCAACTCACCAGGATGTTGGAGCGGGTGATGGGAATCGAACCCACGTAGTCAGCTTGGAAGGCTGAAGTTCTACCATTGAACTACACCCGCAGATTAACTTCCGAGTGCATCCACACCCTGTAGCCACCCGTATCACAATAACAGGCCAAACTCTGGTGGAGACGTGCAATATACGATTCACAAAGCCACGCCCTCCGGGCCGCCGCGTGCTGCGCGACGTTCGTCGGCGCCTTGCGCCTGACGTCGAACCTGCCGGTTCTCATCACCCCGTAAAAACCGGAGTCAAAATATATATGGTGGAGGGGGGTGGATTCGAACCACCGAAGGCTGAGCCGTCAGATTTACAGTCTGATCCCTTTGGCCGCTCGGGAACCCCTCCGCAAAAGAGGCGGTATTCTCCTTAAAGCCTCCAGTGATGTCAATAATATTTACCAGCTATTTTCTGCGATCCGGTGTCGAAAAAAAGCAAAGCCAGGCGCTGAAAACAAAAAAACGCTCGCCCCTTTCGACCCATTCCCGCAATTGGCTAATTACTGTGTAAATGCTGCATGACAGGATCCAGCCGCCCCAGCGACAAATCATCCAACTGTTTAACCGCCAGGTCGATGGCCTCATGAATCTGCTGATCATCCTGCTTCGAAGCGCGCCCGAGCACATAGGAGACAACCTGGGATTTGTCACCCGGGTGGCCGATACCGAGGCGCAAACGCAGGAAGTCCTGACCCGACATCGCCTTGATGATATCGCGCAACCCATTGTGACCAGCATGTCCGCCGCCTTGCTTGAGACGCGCCTGTCCCGGTGGCAGATCCAGTTCATCGTGCGCCACGAGAATATTCTGCAACTCGATCTTGTAATAAGACGCCAACGCCGACACCGCCTGACCACTGCGGTTCATGAAGGTGGATGGCTTGAGCAGCCAGCAAGGACCGCCGGCCAGACTGATTCTGGCGGTTTCGCCAAAAAATTTGCCCTGCGCAGAAAAACGCTCGCCGTAGGACTCGGCAACAGCGTCGACAAACCAGAAACCGGCATTGTGGCGCGTATCCGTATAATCACCCCCCGGATTGCCCAGCCCCACAATCAATTGCACGCCATCAATCGGCTTCACCGCATTGCATCCCCCGCAAAAACAAATGGCCTGGAAAACCAGGCCATTTGATGAACCACAGAATCAGACCACCGCTTAGTCTTCGGCAGCTTCCTCTTCTTCACCTTCGTCTTCAGCTGCGCCGCCCCGGGCGGTATGAATCGCAACCACAGCCGCGTCGTGATCCTCACCCAGCGCCAGCTGTGTGATTTCAACGCCGTCAGCCAGCTTGATGTCGGACAGGTGAATGATATCGTCGATTTCCATCTGGCCCAGATCGACCTCGATGTATTCCGGCAAATCTTTCGGCAGACAGCTGATTTCGACATCACTGATGTTGTGCGTGACCTTACCACCTGCCTTGACGCCCGGCGCGGTGTCTTCATTGATGAAGTGCAGCGGTACATGCATCTTGATCTTGTCAGACGCACTCACACGCAGCAAATCCATGTGCGTAACAAAAGGCTTGGATGGGTGGCGCTGCAAATCCTTGAGCACGACCTGCTGTGACTTGCCATCGACGTTGACCGTCAGGATGTGAGAATAAAACGCCTCGTTCTCCAGCTGCTGGATCAGCACATTATGTGGCATGGAAATCATTTCGGGATCCTTGTTGGCTCCATAAATAATTCCCGGCACCAGACCCGACTTGCGCAGGCGGCGGCTCGCACCTTTCCCTGTATCGCTGCGGGCATTCACATTCAGTTCAAAACTAAAACTCATGACATTGCTCCAAATATAAAATCACCGTTCATGCGACCTGAAACGGTGATTGGTATAAAAACGGCGCGCAAGCGTACCACAAAATTGTCAATCCACAAACAGGGAACTGACCGATTCCTCGTTATTGATGCGGCGCATGGTCTCGCCGAGCAGGCCTGCAATGCTGAGTTGGCGGATTTTTTCGCATTGCTGCGCATCCGGGCGCAACGGAATAGAGTTGGACACCACCAGTTCATCGAGCGCGGACGCCTCGATGTTTTCCACCGCCGGGCCGGACAGCACGGCGTGTGAACAGTAGGCCACGACCCGCGCCGCGCCGTGCGATTTCAGCGCATCGGCTGCCTTGCACAAAGTACCGGCGGTATCGACCAGGTCATCGACCAGCACACAGGAACGGTCTTCGACATCACCGATGATGTTCATCACCTGTGACTCATTGGCGCGCGGCCGGCGTTTGTCGATGATCGCCAGATCCGCGTCATCCAGGCGTTTGGCCAGCGCACGGGCGCGCACCACACCGCCCACATCGGGCGAAACCACCATCAGATCCGGATATTCCTGGCGCCAGACATCGCCCAGCATGATCGGCGACGAGTAGATGTTATCCACCGGGATATCAAAAAAGCCCTGGATCTGGTCGGCGTGTAAATCCATGGTCAGCACGCGATCGGCGCCGGCCTTGGCCAGCATCTTGGCCGCCAGCCGTGCGGTGATCGGCACACGCGCCGAACGCGGCCGGCGATCCTGGCGCGCATAACCGAAATAAGGAATGACCGCCGTGATACGCCCGGCCGAAGCCCAGCGCAGGGCATCAATCATGACCAGCAATTCCATGAGATTGTCGTTGGTTGGCGCCGATGTCGGCTGCACAATAAAGATGTCGCGGCCGCGCACGTTCTCCTGGATTTCGACCATGACTTCGCCGTCGCTGAACTGGCCGATCACGGCCTTGCCCAATGGCAGGCTCAGCTTGGAAACAATCTCCGACGCAAGTTCAGGGTGGGCATTGCCGGAAAACACCATCATGCCTCTGGAAAGCATTTAGCTGGCTCCTGTCAGTTGGTGGCAGTTCATTAAAATCATAGACAAAGCTGAAAACGCTTTCGACTCCGTCGCCAGATGTGCTCTTTCAATCACAGAATCTGATCATTGGCTGCTTTCACAGACTTTAGTTGTATGGCTGGGGCGGCAGGATGACTCGGACTGCGTCCTCGCCCTGCGGGCCAGCCTCGTACCTCGGCTGTTCGGCTCACTGCGTTCGCCGTCGAACCTGGCACGGTTCTCATCCTGCCGTTTAGCTATGGCAGTCTAACTATATGGCTGGGGCGGCAGGATTCGAACCTACGCATGCCAGGATCAAAACCTGGTGCCTTACCGCTTGGCGACGCCCCAATAAATCAATAATTATCCAGCACTTTCAGTAGCGGCGAGCGGTTGCAACCGCGCGCGACAAAAGCCTGACAGCCTTGCGGCGTCTGCTGCTGGACTTTTCTGGCATCCGACTCGTTTGCAAAACTGGCAAAAATACAGGCGCCGGTGCCCGTCAGTCGCGGCTGGGCAAACTGTTGCAGCCAGTCCATGAGTTGCGCAATCTGCGGATAACGCCTGCGCACCACCGGTTCGCAATCATTATGGCCGCCATGTTCCAGAAAGTCGGCTATTGTCGTCAGCGGGCTGTTACGTGTCAAATCAGAATCGGAAAATATTTCTGCCGTAGATACCGCACAACCGGGGGCGATCACCACAAACCAGGGTTCAGGTAAATCCACCGGTTGCAACTGTTCACCAACGCCCTCCGCCCAGGCCGCATGGCCGCGGACAAACACCGGCACATCAGCGCCGAGCGACAGGCCGAGTTGCGCCAGTTCATCCGTGGAAAATTCCAGCTGCCAGAGTTTGTTCAGTGCCAGCAAGGTGGTCGCCGCATCGGAGCTGCCACCACCCAGACCGCCACCCATCGGCAGGCGTTTATCAATGTGGATCTGCACACCCTGACCAGTCCCGGCCTTGTCCTGCAACACAGAGGCTGCACGCACAATCAGGTCCTGCTCCGGCGGCACCGCATGCTGTGTGGCGCTGCGACTGATACGGCCATCCTGAGTCAGTCTGAATGTCAGTTCATCGCCATAATCGAGAAACTGGAATACCGTTTGTAACAGGTGATAACCATCGGCGCGCTGACCCACGATATGCAGCATCAGGTTCAGTTTGGCGGGCGCAGGCAATGCCAGCTCGGACAGACTCATGATCAGATCGTCAGTGAATTAAACTCAGGATTTATTTAAAACGGCTGAGCACATCGGCCAGATGCGCGCTGTCCGGAAAAGTGGTCAGCGCTTTTTGCCAGACCCGGCGAGCGCTGTCGTGATCACCCATCATCCACATGACCTCGCCAAGATGCGCAGCAATTTCGTCATCATCACGCAAGGCCAGCGCGCGTTTGAGAAAACCGAGCGCTTCGTCGAACTTGCCGAGGCGGTAATTCACCCAGCCCATGCTGTCGAGAATGGCGGGATTGTCCGGCTTGAGCGCCAGGGCTTTTTCGATCAGTTCGAGGGCGTCCTGATAACGCTCCGTCTTGTCAGCCAGCGTATAACCGAGCGCATTGAGCGCATCGGCGTTATCCGGCTCGGCCTCGATGACCTGACGCAAATCCTTCTCGGCGATGTCGATCAAATCATGATCGGCGGCAAAAATAGCACGCGCATACAACAACTCGAGATCACCCGGCCGCGCATCCAGTGCGCTCTGGTAAAACGCCATCACCTCATCCACACCGACGCTATCCTGCAGTATCTGCGCTTCGGAAAGATAAAAATCCACCGACCGTTCCGGCTCCAGCACGCGCAATTGTTGCAACAGGTCACGCGCCTTGGCGATGTCACCGAGTTGCGCCTGCAGGCGCGCCAGCCGCAGACGTGCATCAATTTTGTAAATGCCCTTGTCGACTTTTTCGTAATAGCCGATGGCGGATTTCTTGTTACCGCCCATCTCTTCAACCTGGCCAAGATGAAAGGCCGCTTCCGAACGTTTCTGGCTGTCACCTTGGTTGAGCAGCAGGGTCCACCAGGAACGCGCCGCGGTCAGGTCCTCGAGCTGCACGGCCAGCACGCCGAGCGCCTGGATGACGTCGATATCGCCCGGATCCTGTTGATACAGCACCTCAAACTCGCGATAGGCCTTCTGATAGTCGGAAGCCGCCAGCAACTTGGCATAGGTCAGGCGCAACTCACGATCTTCGGCATGCTGCTGCAACACTTTCTCAAGGTAAGCCACCGCCTGCTCGGCGCCTTGGGTATCGATGAGGATTTTTGCCTTGAGCAATTTCGGCTTGGCCCAGTCGGGTGATAACAGCAGCGCCTGCTCCAGACTGCCGAGCGACTGGTCATATTCCTTGTAGGCGGCAAACAAAATCGCCTGCGCATAGTACACCTGAGCTTCGTCGGAATACTGTTCGGTCAGATACTGCATCAGCTCACGGCTCATGGTCCGGTCTTTTTCCTTGGCCAACGCCACAGCCGCCAGCAGGAAACCCTGTTGGCCTTTGGCTTCCGCAATTTTCACCATGGCGAGCAGATGCTCGCGCGCCGCCTCCTGATTGCCGGAACGCATGCTCAGCACGGCCGCTGAATTGCGCGCCTGAATCGAATTCGGTGCCACCGACACCCAGCGCCGGGCCGCTTTCAGCGCGGCATCCTGATCCTTGAGGAAACTGGCGATCTGGGTCGCACGTTTGGCCGCATAGGCATCCCCGGCCAGCAGGGAAGCATACAGGTAATGGTTGTAAGCCAGCTCCAGCTGGCCACGCTGGGCGGCAACCTCGGCGACCAGATAGTGATACAGGATATCGGCATCCAGTTCCTTGGCTGGCGCCTCGGGTTCGGCAAACGGCAACTCGGTTGTGTCAGCACCCGGAGCAGGCGCAACCGGCGCATCTGTCCGGGCAGGATTGCCAGTGCAGCCAAGCAGCAACAAACAGCCCGCCAGCATTGGCGTTACCAGTTTCAAGATTTTATGTACCTGCATGATGATCCCTGACAGACAGCGTCTTTATACAGCGGAGAATGGCTATTGATTTAGTGTAGCAAGATTAAAAACAGTTCAACCAGCTATGTAAAAACTTGAATTTAACTTATTGATATTACAAAATTTGCCTTATTAATCCCAAACCGATTTTCATAATGTCCCTGCAAGTCATAGGCCTGAATCATAAAACCGCACCCGTCGATGTACGGGAACACCTGACTTTCGGGCCTGATATTATCGTCGCCGCACTGCGCGACCTGACCGAAAAACTCGGCGTGCGCGAAGCCGTGATCCTGTCGACCTGCAACCGCACCGAGTTGTATTGCATCACCGACAAGCACAGTCACGATGATCTGTGCCAGTGGATGAGCCGCTTTCACGGCCTCGATCCGGTCAACGTCAATCCGTACCTGTACGCCTACCAGCAGGAACAGGCGGTAACGCATTTGCTCAGCGTCTCCAGCGGACTGGATTCGCTGGTGCTCGGCGAGCCACAAATCCTCGGTCAGGTAAAAAGCGCTTACCAGACCGCCTGCGAATCCGGCGCCACCGGCAAACTGCTCGGCCGTCTGTTCCAGCACACCTTCTCGGCCGCCAAACAGGTGCGCACCGATACCGCCATCGGCTCAAGCCCGGTTTCGGTCGCATTTGCCGCCGTCACGCTGGCACGACAGATTTTCAGCGACACCAGCAACCAGACCGCCTTGCTGATCGGCGCCGGTGAAACCATCGAACTGGCGGCGCGGCATTTGCACCAGCAAGGCATCGGCCGCATGATCGTCGCCAATCGCACCGTCGACCGCGCCCACGAACTGGCGGTACAGTTTGACGGTTACGCCATCAGCCTGACCGAGATCCCTGGCCATCTGGCGGAAGCCGACATCGTCATTTCCTCCACCGCCAGTCCGCTGCCGGTGCTTGGCAAGGGCACAGTGGAAAGTGCGCTCAAGGCGCGGCGCCACAAGCCCATGTTCATGGTCGACATCGCCGTACCACGTGACATCGAGGCCGAAGTCAGTCAACTCGATGACGTGTATCTGTACTCCGTCGACGACCTGCAGGAAGTCATCCAGGAAAACCTGCGCTCGCGTCAGGACGCCGCCGAACAGGCACGCGAAATCATCGACCTGCAAACCCAGGACTTCATGGCCTGGCTGCGCTCGCTCGATGCCGTCACCCTGATCCAGAATTATCGCGAGCAGGCCGAACAAACGCGCGATGAAGTGTTACAGCGCGCCCAGCGCATGCTGGAAAATGGCAAATCGGCCGATGAGACCCTGGCGTTTCTCGCCCACACCCTGACCAACAAGCTGCTGCATGCACCCAGCCACCAGTTGCGTCAGGCCAGCAGCAATGGCGATCGCGAGTTACTGCAAGCCGCCAACGCGCTGTTCCAGCTCAACCTGCCCGATAACAAACAATGAAAGCCCGAATCCGCGACAAACTCGAAGCCCTCGGTGAGCGCTTCGAGGAAATCACCGCGTTGCTGGCCGACGCCGAGGTACAGAGCAATCAGGACCGTTTTCGCTCCCTCAGCCAGGAATACGCACAGCTCGAACCGGTGGTCGACAACTACCGACGTTACCGGCAACTCAGCGATGAAATCGAAACCTCGCAAGAAATGTTGAACGATCCGGAAATGGCCGAGCTGGCCAGGGAAAGCATCGCCGAAGCCGAAGACAACATAGCGGAACTGGAGCCAGCCCTGCAAGCACTGTTGCTGCCGCAAGACCCGAACGACACCAAAAACATTTTCCTGGAAATCCGCGCCGGCACCGGCGGCGCCGAATCGGCACTGTTCGCCGCCGATCTGTTGCGCATGTATTTCCGTTACGCCGAACGCCGTGGCTGGAAAGCCGAAATCATCAGCGCCAGCGAAGGTGAACTCGGTGGTTACAAGGAAGTCATCAGCCGCATCAGTGGCCCGAGCGTTTACTCACGGCTGAAATTTGAATCCGGCACCCATCGCGTACAACGCGTGCCCGAGACCGAGTCCCAGGGCCGCATCCACACTTCCGCCTGCACCGTGGCGATCCTACCCGAAGCCGATGCCATCGACTCGTTTGACATCAACAGCAACGACCTGCGCATCGATACCTATCGCGCTTCCGGCGCCGGCGGCCAGCACGTCAACAAAACCGACTCGGCCGTGCGCATCACCCATTTACCCACCGGTATCGTGGTCGAATGCCAGGACGAACGTTCACAGCATAAAAACAAGGCACGCGCCATGTCGCTGTTGCAATCACACCTGTTGTCGCAAGCGCAGGAGCAACAGGCCAGCGCACGGGCGCAGGATCGCAAACTGCAGGTTGGCAGCGGTGATCGTTCCGAGCGCATCCGCACCTACAACTTCCCGCAAGGCCGCCTCACTGACCACCGCATCAACCTAACGCTGTACAAACTCGATGAAGTCATGCAGGGTGAACTCGATCAGGTGATCGACCCGCTACTGCAGGAACACCAGGCCGAGCAGCTCGCCAGCCTGGCCGGTGATGAGTGAGACGCCAACCAGCGTCCAGCAGGCGCTGCAACAGGCCGAGCAACAGCTGGCGCAAAACCCGGACATCGACTTCCGTCTCGAGGCCGCCCTGCTACTTGGCCACGTGCTCGACAAGGGCCGCACCTGGCTGATCGCCTGGCCGGACAAGACACTGACGGATGACCAGATCGAAATATTTCAGCAACTGCTACAACGCCGTTGCCACGGTGAACCGATCAGCCACATCACCGGCACACGTGAATTCTGGGGGCTATCACTCGAAGTCACCGAGCAGACCCTGATTCCACGACCGGAAACCGAACTCATGGTCGAAACCGTGTTGCAGCGCTTTGCCGATCACAAGGAAATGCACGTACTCGACCTCGGCACCGGCAGTGGCGCCATTGCCGCAGCTCTGGCCAGTGAACGGCCCGACTGGTGTCTGCTCGCCACAGACCGCTCAAGCGCAGCACTGGAAGTCGCCAGCCGCAATTTCAGCCGCCTCGGTCTACCGGTGGCGACACAAAAAAGCGACTGGTTCAAACAGATCCAGCCACAACAATTTGATCTGATCGTCAGCAACCCGCCCTACATTGAATCCGCGGACCCGCACCTGGGCCGCGGCGACCTACGCTTTGAACCGCTGGAGGCACTGGCCGCCGGCCCCGAGGGACTGGATGACCTGCAACAAATCATTGCCGACGCCCGCGCTTATTTACGTGACAACGCGGCGTTACTGGTCGAACACGGTTATCAGCAAGGCAACAAGGTACGCCGACTGTTTCAGGAACAGGCTTACTATGGCATTGAAACGCTGTCGGATTACGCCAGCCATGAGCGCATTACACTGGGATTTCGCCCCGCCTAATCCCCTGTAAAAAATCTTGATTTATTGCTTGTCCACGTTAGTATCAGGACTATGGACAATCAAGCCGACAGCCTGACCAAGCATCGCGAGATCGCCTTCAGCAAGTTGCACCCTGATCCGAATCAGGCGCAATCAGCCGTGCTGTTGCTGTCCGACATCAAAGGCGTAGAACGGGTACATTTTGTCTCGCCGATACTGATGACCATCAGCTACAACGTGTTGCACATCACCCTGCAACAGATTGAGGAAATCCTCGCCGAGATGGGCTTTCACCTCGACAATCGCCTCATGTATCGCCTCAAGCGCGCCCTGTATTACTACACCGAAGAAACCCAGCGCGCCAATTGCGGCTGCGAACACGGTGACAGCAACTGTACACAGAAAGTCTTCATCAAACGTTATCAAAACATGAAACACGGATGTCGTGACCAGCGCCCGACCCACTGGCGCAAATACCTGTAGTTTTTTTCAGTTTTGGACGACAACAGACTTCTCCACTATTCGCGGCAGATCATGCTGCCTGAAATCGGCATCGAAGGTCAGCAAAAACTGCTGGATTCGCATGTGCTGCTGATTGGCGTCGGCGGACTCGGCTCACCGATTGCGATGTACCTGGCGGCAGCCGGTGTCGGCCACCTGACGCTGGTGGATTTCGATACGGTTGACCTGTCCAACCTGCAACGCCAGATCGTGCATCACACCGGCAACATCGGTCAGGCCAAGGTGAAGTCGGCACGCAAAAAACTGCGCAAGCTCAATCCGGACTGCCAGATCGATATCGTTGAATCACTGCTCGACGAAGCGCAGTTACAACAACACATTCAACGGACCGATGTCACCGTCGACGCCACCGATAACTTCTCAACGCGTTTCATGATCAACCGCCTGTGCGTGGCCGAACACAAACCACTGGTGTCGGGCGCAGCCATCCGCTGGGAAGGCCAGATCACCACCTTTGACAACCAGCCCGGTTCGGCCTGCTACCAATGTCTGTACGGGAGCGAAGGCGAGGAAGACGAAAGCTGCACCGAAAACGGCGTGCTCGCCCCCGTGGTTGGCATCATCGGTTCGATGCAGGCCACCGAAACCATCAAGCTGCTCACCGGTAGCGGTTCGACCTTGCAAGGACACCTGCTGATTCTGGATGCGCTGCACATGCAGTGGCGCGAAATCAAGCTGAAAGCCGATCCGAAATGCCCGGTATGTCAGAAAAAAGCCGGTTGAAAACATGCCATTGTCAGCGGACGCCAGGATTCTGTTCATTCACGGTTTCGCCAGCTGCGGCAATGGCGTCAAGGCCAGCCTGTTGCGCCAGCACTTCGGTGCACAACGCCTGATCGCACCGGACCTGCCAGTCAACCCGGCCGACAGCCTGCAGATACTGCAAAACATCATCGCCACTGAATCGCCCGTGCTGACAATCAGCTCGTCGCTGGGCTCGTATTACGCCACCTGGCTCAATCGCGAAACCCCCATTCCGGCCGTACTGATCAATCCAGCGGTGGACGCGGCTGCCGTGCTGCAACCGCACGTCGGCGAGCACAGCCACTGGTGCAGTGGTGAACGCATCGAATTGACCGAGGCGCACATTCAACAGCTCAGGGCAATCAAGCGCGAACAGCTCGATGAGCAGGAACGTTATCTGGTGTTGCTGCAACAGGGTGATGAAGTGCTGGATTACCGTGACGCCGAGACTTTTTACCGCGGCCAAACTATCATTAGTCAGCCCGGCGGCAATCACCGGTTCGAACACTTGGAGAGCTGCCTGCCGGCCATTGACGACTTTCTACAACGGCAGCAACCATGACCAGCACCTTGCTCTCGGCAGAGGATTACCTCAAGCAATTGCGCCAGGACATCGTTTTCCATGACAAGCTCAAGGGCGACGATTACGAATTCCACACCACCTGGGGGCTGTTCTCGCCCAAGGCGATCGACAATGGCACCCGCTTGCTGCTCGACCATCTCGACATCCGCCCCGATGACCGGGCGCTTGATCTCGGCTGCGGCTATGGCCCGATCGGCCTGACTATCGCACGCAACGCACCGCAAGGTTTTTGCACGCTGGTCGACAAGGATTTTGTGGCGATTGAATACGCCCAAAAGAATGCCGCCATCAATCACATCAGCAACGTCAACATCCAGCTCAGCGACGGTTGTCGCGACCTGGGTGACGAAACCTTCACGCTGGTGGTCACCAACCTGCCGGCCAAGACTTCCAAAGAGCATTATTACCTGTTCTTTTACGATGCCTTTTCACGCATGCAACCGGGCGCACGTATTTATGTCGTGGTCATCTCCGGGCTGCGCAAGTTCATCGCCAAGGCGTTCATGCAGGTGTTTGGCAATCACAAGAAAATCAAGCAGGGCCAGACCTACACGGTCGCCATGGCCACGCGGGAGTGATGCGATGCAACTTGAAGAATTTCTGGATGTGTTGAACAGCAGCCCGGAAAGCATCAGCTTTGAGGACTGTATTAACGTGATCAAGCAGCACTACGATTATCGCCCCAGCGTGTTTCGCAACGGCGCCGTCAATAACGCAGCCGGTAGTAATGAAGGCTCGTGCAAGATTTTTGCGTTCGCCCGCTTACACAGTCTCAGCGAACAGCAGACGCTGGCCTGTTTTGGTCATTATTACCGCGATGATGTGTTGCGCCACCCACATGGCACCAACCATGCCAACATCCGCCAGTTCATCCAGACAGGCTGGCCCGGCATTCAGTTTGAACGGGACGACGTGCTGACGCCGCGCAAATAAAGCCTCTAGAGTTTTTGGCGCAGCAGCTCGTTGACCTGTTGCGGATTGGCCTTGCCCTTGGACGCCTTCATCACCTGACCGACAAAGAAGCCGAGCATTTTCGGCCGCTTGGCCTCGTCAGCACTGCGGTAGTTATCCACCTGCTGCGGGTTGTTGGCAATGACTTCATCGACGATTTTTTCGATCGCACCGCTGTCAGTGATCTGCACCAGACCGCGTGCCTCGATGATGGCATCGGCATCGCCTTCTCCATTCCACATGGCTTCGAATACCTGCTTGGCGATCTTGCCGGAAATGGTGTTGTCGGCAATTCGCTTGAGCATGCCGGCCAGCATGTCGGCACTGATCGGTGACTGCTCCAGTTCCAGCCCGGCCTTGTTGAGCGCGCCGCTGAGTTCACTATTGATCCAGTTGGCCGACAGCCGTGCATCGCCGGATAAACCGGCAACCTGTTCGAAGTAGTCGGCCTGCGCCAGCGTAGCGGTCAGTTGCATGGCATCCTGATCGGTAAGGCCGTATTCGGCCTTGAAGCGCTCCAGTTTGGCGTCCGGCAATTCCGGCATGCTCGCGGTAACGTCACTGATGAAGGCTTCATCAATCTCGACCGGCAACAGATCCGGGTCCGGAAAATAGCGGTAATCGTTGGCCTCTTCCTTGGAGCGCATCGAGCGTGTCTCGTCCTTGTTGGAATCGTACAGGCGCGTTTCCTGCACCACCTCACCACCGGATTCGATCAAATCGATCTGGCGTTCGACTTCGAAATTGATGGCGCGCTCCAGGAAACGAAATGAGTTGATGTTTTTCAGTTCCGCACGCGTGCCTAGTTTTTCCTGTCCCATTGGCCGCACCGATACGTTGGCATCACAGCGGAACGAGCCTTCCTGCATGTTGCCATCGCAAATGCCGATGTATTGCACCAGCTGGTGAATCTTGCGCGCATAAGCCACCGCCTCTTTGGCTGAACGCATATCCGGCTCGGACACAATCTCCAGTAACGGCGTGCCGGCGCGGTTCAGGTCGATGCCGGTGAAGCCGTGAAAATCCTCGTGCAAGGACTTGCCTGCATCTTCCTCGAGGTGTGCTCGGGTCACGCCGACGCATTTGCTGGCACCATCATCGAGATGAATTTCAACATGCCCCGGACCCACGATCGGTAATTCGAACTGGCTGATCTGGTAGCCTTTCGGCAGGTCGGGATAAAAATAATTCTTGCGCGCAAATACCGAGCGGCGCGCCAGCTGTGCATCAATAGCGCTGGCGAAACGCACCGCCATCTCGACCGCCTTGCGATTGAGCACCGGCAGCACGCCTGGCAGACCAAGGTCGATGTTACAAGCCTGGGTATTGGGCTCGGCACCAAACGCGGTGGAAGCGCCGGAGAAAATTTTTGAGCTGGTGGCCAGTTGAGCGTGGATTTCCAGCCCGATGACAGTTTCCCATTGCATAAAAAAAATCCAGTAACCGTTTTACTCAAAAGCGGCCGGCACCTGCTGGTGCCAGTCGGTGACCTGCTGGTAGCGATGCGCCACGTTCAGCAGTCTGGGTTCGTCAAAATAATTGCCAATCAGCTGCAGACCGACCGGCATACCGTTGACCGGGCCACACGGAATCGACATGCCCGGCAAACCGGCCAGGTTGGTGGCGATGGTGTAGATGTCCGACAGATACATGGTGACCGGGTCGTCGGCCTTCTCGCCGATTTTGAACGCCGTGCTCGGCGAAGTCGGACCCAGGATCACATCGCATTGCTGGAACGCCTGCTCAAAATCGTCCGAGATCAAATGGCGGATCTGCTGCGCTTTCAGGTAGTAGGCATCGTAATAACCGGCCGACAGCGCATAGGTGCCGATCAAAATACGGCGCTTGACCTCGGCGCCGAAACCTTCGGCGCGCGAACGTTTGTACAGGTCTTCCAGGTCTTTGGGATCTTCGCAGCGATAGCCAAAGCGCACACCGTCAAAACGCGACAGGTTGGACGAACACTCGGCCGGCGCCACGACATAATAAACAGGCACGGACAAGGCTGAATTTGGCAGACTGATGTCGACAATCTCGGCACCGAGTTCACGCAACCGCTCTACTGCCGCGTTGATCGAAGCGGCAATGTCCGCATCCAGGCCGTCGCCAAAAAACTCTTTTGCCAAACCAACGCGCAGACCACTGAGATCATCGTTGAGGCTGGCCAGATAATCCGGCACCGCCTGGTCGGCGCTGGTGGAATCACGCTCATCGAAACCTGCCATGGCCTGTAACAGAATAGCGGCGTCTTCGGCACTGCGCGCCATCGGCCCAGCCTGATCCAGGCTCGAGGCAAACGCGATCATACCGTAACGCGAAATGCGTCCGTAGGTCGGTTTGATGCCGGTAATGCCGCACAGCGCGGCCGGCTGGCGGATCGAACCGCCGGTGTCGGTGCCGGTTGCCGCGACCGTCAGTCGCGCCGCCACGCTGGCGGCCGAACCACCGGATGAACCGCCGGGCACGGTCTGCGTGTCCCACGGGTTTTTCACCGGGCCGTAAAAACTGGTTTCATTGGACGAGCCCATAGCGAATTCGTCCATGTTGGTCTTGCCCAGCATGATCACGCCGGCCTGCTTGAGCTTGCTGACTACGGTGGCATCGTAAGGTGCAATGAAATTATCCAGCATCTTCGAGCCGCACGACGTGCGCACACCGTCGGTGCAGAAAATATCCTTATGCGCAATCGGAATGCCGATCAGCAAACCATCTTCACCGGCCTGAATGCGCGCATCGGCCGCTTTTGCCTGGGCCAGCGCCTCATCTTCACACAAGCTGATGAAACTGTTGAGTTCGCCATCATATTGCTTGATGCGCTCAAGAAAATGGCGTGTCAGCTCGACACTGCTGAATTCGCCGGCGCGCAGACCTGCGGCCAGTTCGGAAATACTCTTGCTATGCATTGTCACTCAATAACCTTGGGAACCAGATACAGGCCGTCTTCCACGGCCGGGGCGATCGCCTGGAATTTATCGCGCTGATCGGTTTCAGTCACCTCATCAGCACGCAACCGTTGACTCATGTGCAACGGGTGCGACATCGGCAACACCTCAGACGTATCCACCTGATTCATCTGTTCGACCAGGCCAAGAATATTACTCAGATCGCTCGCCACCGCAGCAGCTTCATTTTCGGTCACCGCCATGCGGGCCAGATGGGCGATTTTTTGGATATCTTCCGGCGTCAGGGACATGCTTACCTCTGGATTGCCACCAGTACAAATAAGCCGGGAAAGGTACCACAACCGCGCGTTAAAAACAGCGCCGGAAACGGGATTGACAGGAAAATTACACCTGGCGGAGCAACCGCCAGGCAGGATTTATTCAGAAGGGTGAATCAGCTCTTCGAGCTTGGCGGACAGATCGCGCGGCTGGAATTTGGACACATAGGCATCGGCACCGACACCGGTACCGAGATTGTGGTTGGATTCTGCCGTCAACGACGAGTGCATGACCACCGGGATGCCATCAAAACGCGAATCGCCCTTGATCTTGCGGGTCAGTACATAACCGTCCATTTCCGGCATTTCCACATCGGTCAGGATGACGCTGATCTCGTCGTGGATATCACGCCCGGTGGCTTCGCAGTGTTCGGCAATATTGACCAGCATTTTCCAGGCTTCGGCACCATTGATGGCGCTTAAATGACGCAACCCCATGCGATCCAGCGTACCCTTGATCTGCGCCCGCGCCACGCTGGAATCATCGGCGAACAGGACGGTATGGCCACGGTTTTTCTCATTTTCGAGAATGCCTTCAAACACCATGTCGTCATCGTAAAAACCGGCGGTTTCCGCCAGCACTTTTTCGACGTCCATGATCATTACCAGACGGCTGTCACTGAGTTCGGTCACCGCGGTCACCAGGCCACCGAGGCGACTGGCCATCATCGGCGGCGGTGCCTTGACTTCATTCCAGCTGAGGCGCTGGATCATGTCGACTGAATCGACCAGGAAGCCCTGCACGTGCTTGTTGTATTCGGTGATCATAAGAATGCTGGGTTTGCGTGTGGTCTGCACATGGCAGAACTTCGGCAGGTTAATCACCGGCACCATGGTGCCGCGCAGGCTGACCATGCCTTCCACCGCGTCCGGCATGTCGGGAGCATGGGTGATCTCCGGTACTCGCATCACTTCCCTGACCTTGAATACGTTGATGCCAAACACCTCATCACGTTCGGTGTCCGAATCCTGCCCCAGACTGAACAAAAGCACCTCAAGCTTGTTGGTACCAGCCAGACTGGTACGATCATCCACTGATTGAATGAAACTGCTTTCAGACATTGGTTTTCCCCCGACTTGGATTTTTCATCCCTGTTTGACGGCGGAGCCAAATAAATCTTTAATTTTCTTTTTTCCACGCCGGCAAACAGCTATGCTAAATTAGCTTAGGAAGTCGCCATTCAGCCGCGACCAAACAGGGAAAGCATCGTTGCGAATTGCTCAAGCGTCACTTGCCGAAATCCATTTGCGTTTGCTAGATTAAACTTTTAATTCGCCCGCACGATAACAAGATTAGACTTTTCCAGATAACACCCACCACAGGATAAATAAAACGTATGTTTCTGAGACGTATTCGAGGCATTTTTTCAAATGACCTGTCCATCGACCTTGGCACCGCCAACACACTTATCTACGCACGTGACCAGGGCATTGTGCTGAATGAACCATCCGTGGTCGCTATTCGGCAGGACCCATCCCGCGGCGGGCAGAAATCCGTAGCAGCAGTCGGCGACGAAGCCAAACAGATGCTCGGCAGAACACCACGCAACATCACCGCCATTCGACCGATGAAAGACGGCGTCATCGCCGACTTCACCGTCACGGAGAAAATGTTGCAGTACTTCATTCATAAGGTGCACGAATCCAAGATCATCCGCCCCAGTCCACGCGTGCTGATCTGCGTGCCTTGCGGCTCCACCCAGGTGGAACGCCGCGCCATCCGTGAATCGGCCGCCGGCGCCGGCGCACGTGAGGTGTATCTGATCGAAGAACCCATGTCGGCCGCCATCGGCGCCGGCCTGCCGGTTGAGGAAGCGCGCGGCTCCATGGTGCTCGACATCGGTGGCGGCACCTCCGAAGTCGCGATCCTGTCACTCAACGGCATCGTTTATTCCAACTCGGCGCGCATCGGTGGCGACAAATTTGACGAAGCCATCATCAACTACATTCGCCGCAACTACGGCACGCTGGTGGGTGAATCCACCGCCGAACGCATCAAGCAGGAGATCGGCTCGGCCTTCCCGGGCAACGAGGTACGCGAAATTGAAGTCAAGGGCCGCAACCTGGCTGAAGGCGTGCCGCGCAGCTTCACACTGAACAGCAATGAAATCCTTGAAGCCTTGCAGGAACCCCTGACCGGCATCATCAACGCGGTCAAGAAAGCCCTGGAACAGACTCCGCCGGAACTGGGCGCAGACGTCGCCGAACGCGGTATTGTGCTGACCGGTGGTGGCGCGCTGTTGCGCGACCTCGACCGTCTCATCGAAGAGGAAACCGGCTTGCCCGTGATCGTGGCAGAAGACCCGTTGACCTGTGTGGCGCGTGGCGGTGGCCGTGCACTGGAGCTGATGGACGAAAGAGGCGGCGATTTATTCACTGTTGAATAATCCCGGGCTTTACGGAGTTACCACGCCATCAAACAGATATTTGCAGCAGGCCCGGCATTATCGACCCGTATCATCGTTGCGACCACCTTGTCGTTGATCCTGATGGTGGTCGATCATCGCTTCGACCATCTGCAGGTGCTGCGTTCCGGGCTTTCGTTGCTGACCTATCCGCTGTATTACATCGCTGACCTGCCCAAAACCACGTCCGACTGGCTGGTGGAAACGACCGCCAGTCACCAGCAATTATCCGAGCAAAACAAGCAACTGCAGAAAGATAAAATCCTGCTGGAAGTGCGCCTGCAAAAACTCGAAGCGCTGGAAGCCGAAAACCTGCGCCTGCGTAACCTGCTGGATTCGTCTTTCAAGGTCGGTGAGCGTGTGCTGATTGCGGAACTGATTTCGGTCGACCTCGACCCCTATAAACACCAGGTCATCATCAACAAGGGCACGCGCTCGGGCGTATTTGTCAGCCAACCGGTGCTGGACGCCCACGCCGTCATGGGACAGGTCATCCACACCTCGCCCATGAACTCCACCGTGTTGTTGATCACCGACGCCAGCCACGCCCTGCCGGTTCAGGTATTGCGCAACGGGCTGCGTTCGGTCGCAGTCGGCACCGGTGAAATCAATCTGCTGCAGTTACCGTTTCTGCCACGTAATGCGGACATCCAAGTGGGCGACAAACTGGTGACTTCTGGACTGGGCGGCATTTTCCCGCCGGGTTATCCGGTCGCTGAAGTCACGCGCGTCAGCCAGGAACCCGGCCAGCACTTCGCCTCCATTGAAGCCACCCCCCTGGCGCATCTGGACCGCAGCCGTGAAGTCCTGCTGGTCTGGACCATTCGCCCGGAAACCCGCTTGGCGGAAAACACTGGCGACACCGAAAAGACCGAACAGACGGCGACAACCGAAGAGCCGACCAAAGCCGAAGTATCTGCCAGCGCCGAGCCGGAAACCCCAACAGCTGCGGCTGTCGTCTCACCGCAGGAGGCAGCGGCCAATGAGTAGTACGGCGCGCACCAGTACGACACTGATTTTCAGCAGCATCGTCCTGGCTTTGTTGCTGAGCATTTTCCCACTGCCGGACTGGGCGGCGCAGCTTCGACCGCAATGGCTGACCCTGGTGTTGATTTTCTGGTGCCTGATGGCGCCGGAAAAAGTCGGCATCGGCATCGCCTGGCTGTGTGGATTGTTGCTCGATGCCATGACCGGCAGCCTACTCGGCGCACACGCCCTGAGCCTCGCCATCGTGGCCTATATCACATTGAACATTTACCAGCGCACGCGCATTTTTCCCTTGTGGCAACAGTCACTGATTGTGTTTTCGCTGTTGCTGCTGGAACACGTATTGAACCTTTGGATTATTGGCTTGACCAACAAGGTGACGCCCGGCCTGGATTACTGGTTTGCGCCCTTTGTCGGCCTGTTCCTGTGGCCCTGGCTGTATATTCTGCTGAGCGAACTGCAACACCGCTTGCGACGCAGTTGACGCCATGCATTCAGCCGCGACAGAAATGAAACATCAAATAAACACGGCATGTTGAAAGGTCAGATCAAAGATTATCTGCGGGAAAGCCAGCTGTATCTCAACCGTGCTGTGTTCGCCGGTCTACTGGTCACGCTGTTGATGGCGATCCTGGTTCTGCGTCTCATGCATCTGCAAATCAGCAGCCACAAACACTACACCACCCTGTCACAGGAAAACCGCGTCAAACTGGTGCCGCTGCCGCCGGTACGAGGACTCATTTATGATCGCAACGGCGTCATCGTTGCACAAAACCGTCCTGCCTACAGCCTGGAAATCACACCGGAGCAGGTCGAGGACATGGACTGGACGCTCGCGGAACTGGCCAAGCTCATCGACATCAGCGATGAACAACACCAGCGTTTTAACCGACTCAAAAGCCAGCGGCGCCGCTTTGAAAGCATACCGTTGAAAGTCGGCCTGACATCTGAAGAAGTCGCACGCATTGCCGTCAACCGGCATCGTTTTCCCGGCGTTGATATCGAAGCACAGCTGTTGCGCCACTACCCGCTGTCCGACCAGACCGCGCATGTGCTGGGCTATGTCGGCCGCATCAGTGAAAAAGAGCTTGAGCTGATCGACCCTTCGAGTTACGCCGGCACCACGCACATCGGTAAAAACGGTGTGGAAAAATTCTACGAAGACACCTTGCACGGCGACGTCGGCATGCAACAGGTTGAAGTCAACGCCATCGGCCGCACCATTCGTGTACTGGAAAAACAGCTGCCGGCGTCGGGACTGAACCTGCAACTGCACCTGGACACCCGGTTGCAGGAAATCGCCATGCAGGCATTCGAGGGTGAAAACGGCTCGGCGGTCGCCATCGATCCGAAAACCGGCGGCGTGCTCGCCATGGTCAGTAATCCCGGCTTCGACCCCAACCTGTTTGTCGAAGGCATCAGTTCCCGTGACTACCAGGATCTGCAGGCATCGGAAAACAAACCGTTGTTCAATCGTGCCTTGCGCGGCCAGTATCCACCCGGCTCCACCCTCAAACCTTTTGTCGGCCTGGGCGGGCTGGAAACCGGCACCATAGATTTTGAAACCAAGAAGTACTGCCCCGGTTATTACCAGCTGCCCGGCAATACCCACCGCTATCGCGACTGGAAAAAACGCGGCCATGGCCAGGTCGACATGGACATCTCCATCACCCAATCGTGTGACGTCTATTACTACGACCTGGCGCATGAAATGGGCATCGACCGGCTACAGCAATACCTCGGTCAGTTCGGCTTCGGTGAACGCACCGGCGTTGACCTCGGTGGTGAACTGCCCGGCCTGTTACCATCGAAAGAATGGAAACGCCGGCGCCACAACAAACCCTGGTACCCCGGGGAGACCCTGATCATGGGCATCGGCCAGGGCTATTTCCTGACCACGCCCTTGCAACTGGCGGCTGCGACCGCGACACTGGCCAACGGCGGCATCTATCGCGCGCCGCGGGTGGTCAGTAAAATCATCGGCAATTCGACAGATGACGTCATCGAGAAAATTGGCACAACTGAGAAACCGCTCAAAAAAACCAGTCAGGCCAACTGGGATCATATGCTCACGGCCATGAACCACGTGGTCGAAGGCGCACGCGGCACCGCCAAGCGCATCCAAAATAAAAACTACCGTATCGCCGGTAAAACCGGAACTGCACAGGTTTTCAGTGTCAAACAGGATGAGGAATACGATGAAGAAAATGTCGCCAAAAAATTCCGCGACCACGCCTTGTTCATGGCGTTTGCCCCGTTAGAGGACCCGCAGATTGCTGTGGCGGTCATCGTCGAAAACGGCGGCCATGGCGGCTCCATCGCGGCGCCTATCGCCAAACGCATTATGGATGCCTATTTACTGGATGAAACACAATGAGCGTATCCGCGCCTGACAGGGAACTGACGCCGTCCGGCCCGGTCAAGCCACAGGGCACACTGGACTTTATTCATGTCGACCTGCCACTGCTGATGGGCTTGTTGTTGCTGTGCGGCTTTGGCCTGATGGTGTTGTATTCCGCCAGCGGCCAGGACATGGGCCAGATCGAACGCCAGGCGATACGCCTGGGACTGGCGTTTGGCGTCATGCTGGCGGTAGCGCAGATTCCACCGTCCACACTGAAACGCTGGAGCCCACTGTTGTATATCATCGGCGTCGCCCTGCTCGGCGCGGTGTTGCTGTTCGGCGAAGTTGGCAAGGGAGCGCAGCGCTGGCTGGACCTGGGTTTCTTCCGCTTCCAGCCGTCGGAACTGGTCAAGCTAGCGGTACCGATGATGATCGCCTGGTTTCTCGCCGAAAAACCCTTGCCGCCCGACTGGAAGCGCCTACTGCTGAGCCTGATCCTGATCATGGTGCCGGTGTTGCTGATTTTCCGCCAACCGGACCTTGGTACTTCCCTGCTGGTGGCCAGCGCCGGCATTTTTGCCCTGTTCCTGTCCGGTATCCGCTGGCGCATCATCGGCGGTGCACTGGCGGCGCTAGCGGCCATGGCACCGGTGTTGTGGTATTTCATGAAGGATTACCAGCGCCAGCGCGTCATCACATTCATGAATCCGGAAAGCGACCCGCTCGGTTCGGGTTACCACATCATCCAGTCGAAGATCGCCATTGGCTCCGGCGGCCTGTACGGCAAGGGCTGGCTCAACGGCACCCAGTCACACCTTGAGTTTTTGCCGGAACGCCATACCGATTTCATCTTTGCCGTGCTCGGCGAAGAGTTCGGCTTTATCGGCATTCTCACCCTGCTGGGTCTGTACCTGCTGATCATCATCCGCGGCCTGTACATTTCCTCACGCGGCCAGGACACCTACAGCCGTTTGCTCGGCGGTTCATTGATCCTGGTGTTTTTTGTTTACCTGTTTGTCAATACCGGCATGGTGTCCGGTATTTTGCCGGTGGTTGGCGTACCGTTACCGCTCATCAGTTATGGTGGAACATCCCTAGTGACCCTGATGGCCGGCTTCGGTATGCTGATGTCCATTCACACTCACAGAAAGCTGTTACCGACCTGATATGCGCCCAGCCACTTTACTTGTCACCGCCCTGTTGTCACTGCTGCCGTTAACCGGCCACAGCAACGCTGCACGCGAACAACTCAAGGCCGATTTCATCAACCGCATGGTCAGCCAGCACCAGTATCCACGCTCGCAGCTGGAACAAATATTCCGCCAGGTCAAATACGTGCCGGAACTGATCCCGAAAATGCAAAATGCACCGGAACGCACCTGGACCTGGGGCAAATACCGCAGCAAGCTGATCAGTAACCTGCGCATCCGCCAGGGCGTCGAGTACTGGCAACGTCATGCCGACGAATTGCAACGCGCCGAGCAACATTTCGGCGTGCCGGCACAGGTGATCATCGCCATCCTCGGCATCGAAACCTCGTATGGCAAAAACAGTGGCGATTACCGCGTGGCCGATTCACTGTACACGCTAGGTTTTTATCATCCGCGCCGCGGACCTTTCTTCCGTTCCGAACTGGAACACCTGCTGCTGTTCAGCCGCGCCCGCCAGCAAGACCCGCTGCTGCTGACCGGTTCACGCGCCGGCGCCATGGGCCAGGGCCAGTTCATGCCATCGAGCTATCGTGCCTACGCGGTGGATTTCAACCAGGATGGTCGCATTGACATCTGGGACACACCCAGCGACGTCATCGGCAGCATCGCCAATTACCTGGCGCGCAACGGCTGGCGCCGCGGCCAAGCCGTCGCCGAGCCGGTCAAGGTGGATGGCCGCGGTTATCGCCAGCTGTTGCAGAAAAAAATCAAACCGCAGACATCCATCAAGCAACTACGCCAGGCCGGCGTCAGTGTTCGCCCGCAGTTGCCGGACAACGAACAGGCCGTGCTCATGGAACTGGAAGGCGGCAACGGACTGGAGCACTGGATCGGCCTGCACAACTTTTATGTCATCAGCACCTATAATCCCAGAGTGTTGTACACCATGGCGGTGTTCCAGCTCAGTGAAGATATTTTACGCGCTTATCAAGACCAGCAGCATGACCGCAGCAAAAAGCAAAGCTGAAAAATTTCTGGCACTGGCGTTACTGACTCTGACGCTCGGCGGTTGCTCGTCCTATATTCCGGATATTTTTGAACAACAGGACGGCGGCCCGGACCGTCACGTTGATCTGCACAGCATCGACAACGCCACACCCAGGGCCGAACCGAAAAGTCGCTACGGCAACCCGTCGTCCTACGTGGTGCTTGGCAAACGCTACTATGTCATGAACAGCTCCGCCGGCTTCACCGAACGCGGCATCGCCTCCTGGTACGGCAACAAATTTCATGGCCGGCGCACCTCCAGTGGCGAACCCTACAACATGTACGCCATGACAGCCGCGCACAAAAGCCTGCCGCTGCCAACGTACGTGGAAGTCACCAATCTGCAAAACGGCCGCAAGGTCATCGTCAAGGTCAACGACCGCGGCCCGTTCCATAACAACCGCATCATTGACCTGTCCTATGTGGCCGCCGCCAAGCTCGGCATTACCGCCAAGGGCACCGGCCTGGTGGAAATCCGCGCCATTGACCCAAGCCAGCCAAAACAACCGATACTGACCAGCAACGACAAGCCGGCCAAACCACTCGCATCAAGCCAGGCCAGCGCTACGCCGTCGATTTATGTGCAGGCTGGCGCTTTCGGCAATCAGGCCAATGCCACGCGTTTGCAGGATCGCCTGCAACAGCACCTGGAAAACCCGGTGCGCATCAGCCAGGTCACCCAAAACAATTCGCCGCTATACCGTGTCCAGGTCGGACCGCTGCGTTATGTGGAACTGGCCGACGCCGTCAGTCTCAAACTGGAAACCATGGGGCTGGCGAATCTCAAAATCGTGATCGACTAAGCCGCATGTCACAATCTGTGACGCGCTCGGTGTTAACATTAGGGATGTCCGCTATTGTCATCAGTCTTTTAATTCGCAACACTGTTTGCCCAACGAAAAAACTCACAGGAATTGTATCGTGACCCATTTTTTCAAGCTGTTTTGCCTGCTTTTATTATTGCTTCCGAGTTTCTCCGCTTTCGCCGCCATCCCCACGCCGGCGCCACCCGAAGTCAGCGGCAGCGGCCATCTGCTGATCGATTTCACCAGCGGCCAGGTGCTATCGGAAGACCACGCCAACGAACGCCTGGAACCCGCCAGCCTGACCAAGATCATGACCGCGTACGTGGTATTTCGCGAACTGACAGAAGGCAATCTCAAGCTGGCCGACGAAGTGCTGGTCAGCGAAAAAGCCTGGCGCACCCAGGGTTCACGCATGTTCATCGAAGTCGGCAAGAAGGTATCGATTGAGGAATTACTCAAGGGCATGATCATCCAGTCAGGCAACGACGCCAGTGTCGCACTGGCCGAGCATATTGCCGGCAGCGAAGAAACCTTCGCCACCGTAATGAACGCACATGCACAGCGGCTTGGCATGATCAATACCAATTTCGTCAACGCCACCGGCCTGCCACACCCGGACCACTACACCACGGCTGAGGACATCGCCAAGGTAGCCATCGCCACCGTTCATGAATTCCCGGAGTTTTACAAGTGGTACGCGATCAAGTCGTATAAATTCAACAACATCAACCAGCACAACCGTAACAAGCTGTTGTGGCGCGATGATGCCGTTGATGGCATGAAAACCGGCCACACCGAAGCCGCCGGTTACTGCCTGGTCGCATCGGCACTAAAAGACGGCATGCGGCTGGTGAGCGTGGTCATGGGTACGGAGAGCGAAGAAGCGCGCGCCGTGGAAAGCCTCAAACTGCTCAATTACGGTTTCCGCTTTTTCGAGACCCACAAACTTTATGGCGCCGGCGAGACGCTCAGCTCCAGCAAGGTCTGGAAAGGCGCCAGTGAACAGCTACCGGTCGGTATCGAGCACGACCTGAACATCACCATCCCGCGCAACCAGTATGACAACCTCAACGCCAGCATGCACTTGAATGAACCGCTGATCGCTCCCATCAATAAAGGCCAGCAGGTCGGCGAAGTCGTGATTGAACTGTCCGGCGAAACCCTGACCCGCCTGCCGCTGGTGGCGCTGAAAGACATCGAGGAAGATGGCATTATCGGACGCACCATCGATCATTTCATGCTGATGCTGGAGTAAAGTTGAAATTCACCGAAATCACCACCGACCAGGAAAGCCTGCTGGAATTCCCGTGCGAATTCTCGATCAAGGCGATGGGCCTGAATGAACCCGGCTTCCAGGAGCTGGTGGTGCAGATCGTGCGCAAACATTGCCCCGATCTCGGCGAAGCCTGCAGCCGAACGCGGCCAAGCAAAAACGGCAAATGGCTGTCGGTCACCGTCGACATCCAGGCCAGCAGCCGGGACCAGCTCGACGCCATTTACATGGACCTGACCGCCCACGAAAAAGTGACCATGAGCCTGTGAGCAACCAGCGCGTGATCGTGCGCCAGTACGGCTTACGCGACTACGAGCCGGTCTGGCAGGACATGATGACTTTTACCCGGCAGCGTGATGCCGACACCGTCTCTGAAATCTGGAGCCTCGAACATCCGCCGGTATTCACCCAGGGTCAGGCCGGCAAGGCCGAGCACCTCATCAATCCCGGGCAGATTCCCGTGGTACAAAGCGATCGTGGCGGCCAGGTGACTTACCATGGCCCGGGACAGGCGATCGTCTACCTGCTGCTTGACCTGCAACGCCTTGGCATCGGCGTGCGCTCACTGGTGCAACACATCGAACAGGCCATCATCGAGCTGCTCAGTGATTTTGGCATCCGTGCCGAAGCACGCCGTGGCGCACCGGGCGTGTATGTCGATGGCGCCAAGATCGCCGCTTTGGGCCTGCGCGTACGCAAGGGGCGCAGCTACCACGGCCTGTCGTTTAACATCGACATGGACCTCGAACCCTTTCAACGCATTAATCCCTGTGGCTACGAAGGCTTAAAAGTTACGCAACTGTCAGACTTTGGCGTTAAAATCAGCACCCGTGAAGCCGCTCGTGGCGTGATCGAAAAACTCGCGCCACATCTCAACTACAGTATTGAATACCGGACCGCAGATGACTGACAGCAGCAAACTGACCGCCCCATCCAGAGCCACGCCAGACAGCCACCAGCGCGGCGCGGACAAGCTGTCGCGCATTCCGGTCAAGGTCACGCCTACCGGTGAGTTGCCACGCAAACCCGACTGGATACGCGCCAAGGCGCCCTCCGGCGCCGGCGTGCAACGCATCAAGAAAATCCTGCGCCAGCGCCAGCTCAGTTCGGTCTGCGAGGAAGCCGCCTGCCCCAATCTCGGCGAATGCTTCAGCCACGGCACCGCCACCTTCATGATCATGGGTGACATCTGTACCCGTCGTTGCCCGTTCTGCGACGTCGCCCACGGCCGGCCGCAACCGCTGGATGAACAGGAACCGGCCAATCTGGCGCAGGCCATTGCCGAAATGCAGTTGCAATATGTGGTCATCACCTCGGTCGATCGCGACGATTTGCGCGATGGTGGCGCGGCGCATTTTGCCGCCTGTATCGATGCGGTACGCCAAAGCTCACCACAAACTCGCATCGAGGTGCTGGTGCCGGATTTTCGCGGCCGCGAACAAACCGCGCTGGCCTTGTTTGACGGCCATACGCCCGATGTATTCAACCACAACCTCGAAACAGTACCGCGCCTGTACAAGCAATGCCGGCCCGGCGCCGACTATGCGGGCTCGCTGCAGTTGCTGCGCGAGTTCAAACAGCAACATCCGCAGGTTTTGAGCAAATCCGGTCTCATGCTCGGTCTCGGTGAAACCGAGGAAGAAATCCTGCAGGTACTGAAAGATCTGCGGGCGCACGATTGCGACATGCTGACACTGGGCCAGTACCTGCAACCGAGTCGCGACCATCATCCGGTGGAGCGTTTTGTCACCCCCGAAGAATTCGAACAATTACGTCAGCTCGCCGAACAACTGGGCTTTAAAAATGTGGCATCCGGACCGATGGTGCGTTCCTCGTATCATGCCGACCTGCAGGCCAATCCAACGCTGGCGCAAAGCAACAGCAAGGACCTGTAGTCGTCATGACCAAAAAACAATCCGCTCCCCGCAACCCCACCCTGCTGGTGATTCTCGACGGTGTCGGCGTCAACCCCAGTCGTGCGCATAATGCAGTGGCTTTGGCAAAGACACCAAATTTCGACCGCTATTACGCCAATCATCCGCACACCCTGTTGCAGGCTTCCGGCCTCGCCGTCGGTCTGCCGGACGGCCAGATGGGCAATTCCGAGGTCGGTCACCTGACCATCGGCGCCGGCAGCATCATCCGCCAGGATCTGGTGTTGATCGACCAGGCCATCCAGGACGGCAGCTTTGCACAGAACGAAAAATTGCAGGCGGCGATACAGGCGGCCAAGGAAAACAGCGGCATGCTGCATCTGGTCGGGCTGGTCTCATCGGGCGGCGTGCACAGCCACATCCGCCACCTGTGCGCCCTGTTTGACCTGTGCCATCGCAACCAGGTCAAACCGATATTGCACGCCATCTCCGATGGGCGTGATGTCGCCCCGCGGGATTTTATCAATGCCTTGCCGAGCGTACTGCAGGCAATGGAAAGGTCGGAAGGCAAACTCGCCAGTATTACCGGTCGCTATTACGCCATGGATCGCGATCACCGCTGGGCGCGCACCGAACTGGCCTGGCGCGCCATGGTGCAAGGTGAAGGCGAGCATGTCGATGACGCCTTGCAGGCAGTCCAGGCCAGTTACGACAATGGCGTCACCGATGAATTCATCAAGCCGCTGATCCTGCCGGACTTCGAACCGATCTGCAGCGATGACCAGGTGATCTTTTTCAACTTCCGCCGCGACCGGCCACGCCAACTGGTGTCGGCGCTGTTTCGCGAGGACTTCACCGAATTCGACCGCGGCGATTACCAGCCAGTCACCGTGACCTGCATGACCGAATACGACAGCTGGTTCAAGCTACCGTTTGCGTTCCAGCAGGATCGGCCACGCAATACCCTGGCGGAAACCGTCAGCGCTGCCGGGCTGGCACAGTTTCATTGCGCAGAAACGGAAAAATACGCGCACGTTACTTTTTTCCTCAACGGCGGCCGCGGTGACGTCTTCCAGGGTGAGCAGCATGTCATCGTTGATTCACCCGCGGTCGCAACCTATGACCTGGCGCCGGAAATGAGCGCGCACCAGGTGGCCGATCGCACCATTGCCGCAATCGAGGATGACAACTTTCCACTGGTGGTGGTCAACTTCGCCAATGGCGACATGGTCGGTCACACCGCGGTACGCGAAGCCGTTATTGAGGCGGTCGAATGTCTCGACCGCGAAGTCGGCCGCTTGCTCGATGCGGCGGTCGCCAAGGGCTACTCCGTGGTGCTGACTGCCGACCACGGCAATTGCGATGAAATGATCGACCCGATTACCGGTGAGCCGCACACCCAGCACACCGTCTACCCGGTGCCCTGCCTGGTAATCGACCAGACGCGCTGGCAACTGTCAATTGGCGCCGGCCTCGCCTCGATCGCACCAACCGTGTTGCAACTCATGGGACTGTCACAACCCGAAGGCATGACGCATCGCTCCATCTTGCTTGGCCCTGCGTAACCGATCAGATTTGGTAGCGCTCCATCAGGTAACACAGGCAATCCTGGCGGATCACGGTTTCATTGGTGGTCAACATGGACGGCATGACCGGCGTCGCCAGCAATAGCTGATCACCATCGACGCGGAAATAACGCTCGCGCACCTGTTCGCCCTGCTCGTTTCGGACATCCAGAGGCAGGTTGTTGTGTCGCGCCAGCCGCGCAAAATGCGTACCCGCCGGCAGTTCACGGAAGTTCAGGTATTCGATGTCTTCCAGTAAACACAGATCCACCGCATGTTCACCAAAACTGAAACTCACTTCCGGCGGTATCTTCACCGTGGCCACCGTATGGAACAGGTCGTAATCCTGTTCGGCCACGGCATGTTCCGGGAACTCGCTCAAGTGCAGGCAGGCATCGAGATATTGCGTGGCATGATCAATGCCATGTTGCTGGCCGACCTTGCCGCATTCCAGCGTCACCGACGGACATAAACGCGCCATGGCGTTGGAAGCCACCTGGCAGGGATCGGTGAAAAACACCACGGTGCGACCGAACAATGTGGCCAGATGTAAAAACGCATCATTGATCACGTTGATGCAGGCGTAATGCGGATTCAGGCCGGTGTTGTTGTGGATGTCGATGGCGGCAAACACATCGCGCTGGCGCATAGCGTCGACCACCTGCTGCATCATGAGCGCCTCGGCGCTGTGTTGCTTCGCCACTTCACGTTCACATCCCGGCCAGACGCGATTGTAATCGGGTTGGCCGTCAAGATGGCGCACGGACTGCTCGGCCGCGGCAACATTCCCGATGAAGATACTCAGCGAGCGCGGCAAGGCCTGTTCGCCGCCGGCGACGGCGTAGCGCGGCAGCAACTGGCGCAGCGCATCCCAGCCGACGGTTTCATTTCCATGCATCAACACCGACACAAACAACGGCGGCTCGATGCGGCCCGGCAGGTGTATCAGCGTCGGCCCGCCCAGTACAGACTGCAACTGATCCGCCGTGTAAGCCAGCAAACCGTCGGGCAATTTATCCAGCACTTGCAACATCAATCAATCCTTCACTTTCCAGCTATGCACCGGCATCTGGCTGTCCTGCCGCTCCAGATAGGCGCGTGTCAGCGCCGTCATATCAGCGCCATAATGCGCCACCCAGGCGCGTTGCCAGGCGCTGCCGTTGCGGCGCGTTTCAACACGCTGTTCAATCAGGCCAAGCCAGCGCGAAATCTCCGCCTCATCGATCTGCATGCGGCGCAAACCGGCCTGCGCCTGCGGCAACAACTGTTGCAGACAAAGCCCGGCCACCTGCAGCAGTTCGCCGTTGAGCCAGACGACATTGGCGTTCAGACCATGGCGGGCGCAATCATAAAAATTGCGCCGCGCCAGTTCAAACGGCAACAGGCTTTCCGGCGCCGGCACGTTGTAAGCCATGTCGATGACCAGCCCGTAAAAAAACGCCGCGTTGGCGATCGAATCGAGCAAGGTCGGGCCGGATGGCACGACGCGATGTTCGAGACGGAAATGTGGCGTGCCATCGACATCAAAGCCGATCAGAGGCCGGTTCCAGCGCCAGATGGTGCCATTGTGCAGACGCAGGTGCGCCAGGCTTTCGGGCGGTTCGTTCATGACGCGTGGCAACAGGATCGGGTAACGCGACAGATTGGAGTCAAACACCTCGAGTATGTTGTCCTGCGCATAGCGGATGCCAAAGCTGACTCTTTTGGTCAGGTCGGACTGGCCCACCTGCACCGACTGCTCAAACACCGGAATACGGGTTTCGCTCCATAAATTCTTGCCGAACAGAAACGGCGAATTGGCCGACAACGCCGCCATTGGCGCAGCAATCACCTTGGCGGCATTATACAGCCGCGCCGCCTTGTCGATCGGCATTTGCAAATGAATCTGGAAAGAGGTGGTCGCCGCTTCCAGCATGACATCCGGGTGATCGATTTCCAACTGGTCAATACCGTTGATAGAAAACTGCAGCGGCTTGCGCTCACGCATGCGCAGCACCTGTTCATTGAGCGCACTGTAGCGTTGCAATGACGACATGTTTTCGAGGCGAAAATCGGCCAGGCGTGCGCTGGGCAAAATGCCGATACTGGCCAGTTGCAACTGCAAGGCAGCAGCGCTTTGCTGGCAACGCTGCCAGGTGTTCTGCAGTTCAACGTACATCCGGTCAAACACATTGCCCTGCAGCAGGCGTGGCAGACTGTTGAGTTCAAAGTTGAACTGGGCCAGTTCCGGTACGGCCAATGGGTGATTCAATTGCTGCAGGAAGCGTTCGTTTTGCGGCGCCGGGTGCAAATGTTCATCCAGTAACCAGGCTTCCAGTTCAAACCCGACATGCAATGGCTGCTCGCTGAATACACCATCGGCCTGCCAGCTGTGCAATAACTCGGTCTCTTCACGGAGTCGTTCGGAAAACAGCTCGAAGTCTTCGGCACTGAAGTGACTGTGTGAAATCTCCTGCCCCATCAAGCACAATCCCCGCTGGCTGCATAGAGCTGACTGACCTGCTGCAGCCGCTCGCGAGTACCGACATCAATCCAGACGCCTCGATAATGTTCACCACTGACCAGTTGGCGGGACATCGCCTGTCGCAATAGCGGCGCCAACGGAAAAGCGCCCGGCTGACACCCGGCAAACAACTCGGCGCGATAGACACCGATACCGCTGAACGTCAGTTTGTTTGCGCCATGTTGCCGCACCAGTCCGTCGACCAGGGCAAAATCACCGGAAGGATGGTGTGGCGGATTGTCGACCAGCACCAGATGGGCGAGTTTGTCCGACGCCAGATCCAGCGTAGCATAATCAAAATCGGACCAGACATCGCCATTGATCACCAGAAATGGCCCGTCACCCAGCAATGGCAACGCCTTGAAAATGCCGCCGCCGGTTTCCAGTGCCTGCCCCTGGCCTTCCCGGGAATATTGAATGCTCACGTCATATTGCCGCCCATCGCCGAGAAAGTGCTCGATCTGTTCGCCCAGGTGAGCATGATTGATGACCAGCTCGTGGATGCCGGCACAGGCCAGACGGCGAATATGATGCACGATCAATGGCTCGTCACCGACCGGCAACAACGGCTTGGGAATCTTGTCGGTCAGCGGTCGCATGCGTTCACCTCGACCGGCCGCCAAAATCATACATTTTGTAATGTTTTTCAAGGCCTTCATGACGAATTGCGAATTATCAATAAACTTTGCCGGTCACTTGTCATATGATTGGATTTGGTTATAGTTTGTACAGTAACCGGATTGGCTCGTCCAAGAAAGCCAATTAACAAAAACCTATAAAAAAGCAAATAAAGTATTCTCGCCGGCAGTTCATTTTGAAGGCGGCAGAGGAGATTATCGTCATATCCAAAACAGGAACCATAACCATGAAAAAACTGTTTTATAGTATTTTGCTGGCCGCCTCGTGCATGAGCACGCAGGCCGCCGACCTGGCCAATGGCCAGGAAATCAACAAAAGCTGCGCGCTGTGTCATGGCAACATCGGCCAGGGAACTCCCGGTAAACTGTCACCACGCCTCGCCGGCCTGCCGAAAGAATACCTGATCAAGGCCACCAAGGAATACCGGGATGGCGTACGCGTCAATCCGCTGATGGTCAAAACCGCCAGTATCAACAAAATGACCGATAGCGATATCGAGGATATTTCCACCTATCTGTCGATGATCGATATTCGCCCGGACCCGCGCTTCAACATCGCCCAGCACAGCGGCAACGCCGAAGCCGGTGAGGAAATCTACATGGACGAATGCAAGACCTGTCACGCGCGTGACGGTTTCGGCAACCCCAGGAAGGATGCGCCACCGATCGCAGGACAGCAGGTCGAGTATCTGTACCAGTCAATGAAAATGTTCCAGTTCAAAAGTCGTGCTCACGACAATGACAAGGAAGATGAAACTTTTGACGACTACAACGATTCCGATCTCATGAACATCACTTCGTTCCTGGCTACCCTCGACGACAGTGAGTTCAAGGATGGTTTCCAGGCTGCCCTGCCGAAAGTGGCCGCCACCGATGTGCGCAAATCCAAGGCAGTTGCTGAAACCCGTGAAAAAAGTAATCTGCAAATCTCTGACATCAAACAGACTGTGGTGCAGATGGCCATCAACGACGGCGTAGGCATCCAGGATTCCATCGACGCCATGCTGTCAAAAGCCGTCGAACTCAACCAGAAACTGGTTGCCCAGCAGCATGTCTCCAAGGAGCTTGAAGCGCGTGGCGTGGAATCACCCTATCTGTCCATCTTCCAGTTCTGTAGCCCGATGGACGCCCGTCTGATGGTTATCGCCAATCCGATTTTCGCCAGTTACATGCCTTGCCGCATTTCCATGGTCGAAGATCAGGATGGCAAGATGTGGCTGATGATGCTTAACCTCGACATGCTGATCGAGAACAAGCTGCTGCCGCCGGATGTGGTCGAAACTGCTATCCGCGTTAACCAGAACATGCTCGACATTATGCTGGCTGGCGCGTCTGGCGAATTCTGATCGCTGTCAACCAACTGAAAAGCACGGCCCTCGCCGTGCTTTTTTTTGCCCGGGAGAAACACCATGAATCCTACGCTCGAGGCATTGCAGTTTCGCCATGCCTGCAAAAAATTTGATGCACAACGCAAAATCCCGGAGTCGGAACTCCGGGATATTCTTGAATGCGCCCGCCTGTCGCCGTCTTCGTTTGGTATGGAGCCGTGGAAATTTCTGGTTGTCCAGGATGCAGAAACACGCCAGCGTTTACGCAAGGCGTGCTGGGATCAACCGCAAATCACCGACAGCAGTGATGTAATTGTCATACTCAGTAAAACTCACCTCACCGAACCGGGCAACGACTACGTCGCGAAACAGTTTCGGCGCCGCAACCTGACAGCAGAGGCAGAAGCCGCCTATCTGCAACGTTATCGTCAGCATTGCGAGACAGAGATTGAACCACTGATGAGTTATTATGCGTGGAATTCGAAGCAGTGTTATATCGCACTGGCCAACATCATGACCGCTGCCGCCTCTGTCGGCATCGACAGTTGCCCGATAGAAGGCTTTGTCAAGCAGGCGGTCGAAGCGGCGTTGAACATCGACCCCCAACAATATGAAGTGGCTGTGCTGGTCGCGCTGGGCTACCGCGCGGGCGAGCAAAGTGCACGCCTGCGGCTGGATTTCGATGAGGTGGTTGAGTTTATCTAGCGAAGGTAATCGCTGCAGATCAGTTCTTGTTGCCTTTCATCGACTCAAAGAACTCATCATTGGTTTTGGAAACCTTGAGCTTGTCGTAAAGAAACTCCATCGCCGCCAGTTCATCCATCGGGTGCAGGATCTTGCGCAGGATCCACATCTTCTGCAATTCGTCCGGTTTCATGAGCAGATCTTCGCGCCGCGTACCACAGCGATTGATATTGATCGCAGGGAAAATACGCTTTTCGGCAATGCGCCGGTCCAGATGCACTTCCATGTTGCCGGTACCCTTGAACTCTTCATAGATCACATCGTCCATGCGTGAGCCGGTGTCGACTAGGGCGGTGGCGATGATGGTCAGGCTGCCACCTTCCTCGACATTACGCGCGGCACCAAAGAAACGCTTGGGCCGATGCAAGGCATTGGCATCCACACCACCGGTCAGCACCTTGCCGGATGATGGGATCACGGTGTTATAGGCGCGCGCCAGGCGGGTGATGGAATCGAGCAGAATGACGACGTCTTTCTTGTGCTCTACCAGGCGTTTGGCTTTTTCGATCACCATGTCGGCCACCTGTACATGACGTGCCGCCGGTTCATCAAAAGTCGATGAAATCACTTCACCGCGCACCGAACGTGCCATCTCGGTGACTTCCTCGGGACGTTCATCAATCAGCAACACAATCAGATAACACTCGGGATGATTGTGCGCGATCGACTGGGCGATGTTTTGCAGGATCATGGTCTTGCCGGCTTTCGGCGGTGACACGATCAGGCCACGCTGACCCTTGCCGATCGGTGCGACCAGATCGATGGTGCGAGCGGTGATGTCTTCGGTACTGCCGTTGCCGATTTCCAGTTTGAGCAATTGGTTAGCAAACAGCGGCGTGAAGTTCTCAAACAGAATCTTGTTTTTCGCATTCTCCGGCTTGTCGTAGTTAATCTCGTTAACCTTGAGCATGGCGAAGTAACGTTCGTTGTCTTTCGGCGGCCGGATCTTGCCGGAGATGGTATCACCGGTGCGCAGGCTAAAACGCCGGATCTGGCTCGGTGATACATAAATGTCATCCGGTCCTGCCAGATAGGAACTGTCGGCTGATCTCAGGAAACCGAATCCATCCTGCAAAATTTCCAGCACCCCGTCACCATAGATGTCTTCGCCTTTTTTGGCGTGACTTTTCAAGATCGCAAAAATCAGGTCCTGCTTTCTGGAACGCCCCATGTTTTCCAGGTTCATTGACTGGGCCAGCTCCAGTAAATCGGGCATGGACATTTTCTTGAGTTCTGTGAGATTCATATGGGTAGTCTAAAGAAATAGTGAATGTAGGGAGTTGGGAAAAACAGAAACTGAACGGACTGCGGCCGGGATCAGCGGTTGTTACGGGATTGTTTTATATTTTAGAGCTGGAAAACGTGCTGCGAGACAGCTTTGAAACTAGAGTCTAGCATGCTCTCGCGGCACGTCCAGTATTTTTAGATGTTACTGTCAATAAAAGCAACCAGTTGCGATTTGGATACCGCACCGACCTTGGTTGCTTCCGGTTCACCGGCCTTGAACAGCATCAGCGTCGGTATACCACGAATGCCATATTTGGGCGGCGTGTTTGGATTCTCGTCGATATTGAGTTTAACCACCTTGAGCTTACCCTGATATTCGCTGGCGATTTCATCCAGCACGGGAGCTATCATCTTGCAGGGACCACACCAGTCCGCCCAGTAATCCACCAGCACGGGCTCGCTGGACTTCAGCACTTCCTCTTCAAATGCATCGTCCGATACATGAACAATGAGTTCACTGCTCACTAAACTTCTCCATTATTGAAATTGAGTCGGGGTAATCATTATATCTGGACAGGGATTTCCACATACAACCGGTCTTGCTTGGGTTATTTCATCCGAATCCATCTGCAAATGCAAGCACGACAGGCATTTTTCTCAATTTCCTGTATGCTTGTCGCCATTAATGGCTGCTGCCCGCAAATCACGCGTTTACAGCATGTTGTCACTTCAGTTATGGCAATGATGCAGACCTTTGTACGGCCAGCCCACAACAAACCAGAAAGACAGCCAATACGAACCCGCATTCCATGACAGACACACATCTCAGTTCCACCACGTTCGCCAGCTTCGACTTTGCCCCGGAAATCATGCAAGGCATTGAAGCCACCGGCTTTGAATACTGCACACCAATCCAGGCGGAAACTCTGCCGCTCGCGCTGCAAGGCAAGGATGTCGCCGGCCAGGCACAGACAGGCACCGGCAAGACAGCGGCATTCGCACTGGCCACCTTGCAACACCTCATCACCCATCCGGCCAGCGACAAGCGCAAGCCAACCCAGCCTCGCGCATTAATCCTCGCCCCTACTCGCGAACTGGTGGTGCAAATCGACAAGGACATGCAAAAGCTGGCGCAGTTTTGTGACCTGAAAATCGGTGTGGTATTCGGCGGCACCGGTTACGAACAACAACGCCAGATGCTGCAGGAAGGCCTCGACATTTTGATTGCCACACCGGGACGCCTGATCGATTACTTCAAACAGCACATTTTTGATCTCAAGGCCATCCAGGTCGTCGTACTCGACGAAGCCGACCGCATGTTTGACCTGGGTTTCATCAAGGACATCCGCTACCTGCTCCGACGTTGTCCACCACCGGAACAACGCCAGGGTCTGCTGTTCTCGGCAACCCTGTCGTATCGCGTCACCGAACTGGCCTACGAGCACATGAACAACCCGACCGCGGTGAAAATCGAATCCGAGCAAATGACCGCCGATCGCGTGCGCCAGGTCGGCTACATGGTCGCCAACGACGAAAAGATTCCGTTGCTGATCGGCCTGCTGAAACAAATGGACGCGCATCGCACCATCGTGTTCGTCAACACCAAACGCGATGCCGAGAAGGTCTGGGGCTTCCTCGAAGGCAACGGCATCAAGACCGCCGTCCTGTCCGGCGATGTGCCGCAAAAGAAACGCCTTCGCCTGCTCAAGGAATTCCAGAACGGCGAGTTGCCGGTGCTGGTCGCTACCGATGTCGCCGCCCGTGGCCTGCACATTCCGGATGTCAGCCATGTCATTAACTACGACCTGCCCGAAGATGCCGAGGATTACGTACATCGTATCGGCCGTACCGCGCGCGCCGGTGCTGAAGGCGACGCCATCAGCTTTGTCTGCGAAACCTATGCGTTTTCGTTGCCGGACATCGAAGCCTACATCAACGCCAAAATCGATATGCTGCCGGTCAGCAGCGACCTGCTCGCCGAAGTGGACCCGGGCAGTCGTGTGCGTGTCGAAAGAAAACGCCCGCCACACAAGGGGCGTGCCAAAGGCGGCGACCGCAAACCGGGCGGCCATCGCGGCCGCAAACGCCCGCGCGGCAACCAGAACAGTAAAAAAGACCATCCATGAGCGCCGGCCCGGAGATTCCTGTCGACAACAAGTGCAGCCGCTGTACCGGCACCATCTGCTGCACCTATATCACGGAAGCCCTGGATACACCGCGTTCCAAAACCGATTTTGAGCATTTGCTATGGCAGGTGTCGCACCAGGGTGTGGAAATCTACAAGGACGACAGCGGCTGGTACCTGCTGTTTCAGGGCCGCTGTGAACACATTCTCGACAACGGCGCCTGCGCCATTTACGAGGACCGCCCGCCGATTTGCCGCGAATACGACAACGACTGGTGCGAATTCGACGAACCCGCCGAAAAAGGCTTCACCTACTATTTCCGCAACTACCAGGAACTGCTGAAGTACTGCAAAAAACGCTTCAAACGCTGGGGCAGCTAGCCAAAAAATCAATCAGCGCTTGATAAAATTCCTAAATTAACATTTAGTTGACTTATCGCTGCCCACAACGCATTTAATTTCCCCCAAAACCACAAGCTGAGTAGGATTTCCTGCGATATCTGCCAGTAGGTCGGCTTTCGTGGTGTCCGGACTGGTGATCTCAGACCCTCAAGCGCTCCGCAACAAGGGCGCCTCAAATAACTACTTTGGAAGGAGTGAAGCATGTCTACCAGTCTCATTTTTGCCCTGGTCTGTGCCGGCGCTGCGATTGCGTACGGTATCTGGTCAGTGCGTTGGCTGCTGGCCAAGCCCGGCGGTAACGAAAAAATGCAGGAAATCAGCCAGGCGATCCAGGAAGGGGCATCCGCCTACCTGGCGCGGCAGTACACCACCATCGCGATTGTCGGCGTGATTCTGGTGATTATCATCGCTGTATTCCTCGAAGTGGCGACCGCCATCGGCTTTGCGATTGGCGCCATCTTCTCGGGCGCGGCCGGTTACATCGGCATGAACATTTCGGTGCGTGCCAACTCACGCACCGCCGAGGCCGCCAACGGTGGTATGAACGCCGCCTTCCAGATCGCTTTCCGCGGCGGCGCCATCACTGGCCTGCTGGTGGTTGGCCTGGGTCTGCTCGGCGTGGCCGGTTATTACACCATACTGCAGATGAGCGGCGCGCACGATCCGCTGCACGCTCTGGTCGGCCTGGCCTTTGGTGGCTCGTTGATTTCGATCTTTGCGCGACTAGGCGGCGGTATCTTCACCAAGGGCGCTGACGTCGGCGCCGACATCGTCGGCAAGGTCGAAGCCGGCATCCCGGAAGACGATCCACGCAACCCGGCGGTCATCGCCGACAACGTTGGCGACAACGTCGGCGACTGCGCCGGCATGGCCGCCGACCTATTCGAGACCTATGCGGTCACCGTGGTCGCCACCATGCTGCTTGGCGGCCTGCTGGTCACCGGCGCTTCAGCCACCAACGCCATCCTGTTCCCGCTGGTATTGGGCGGCGTCAGCATCATCGCTTCCATCATCGGCACCTTCTTCGTCAAGGTCAATGAAGGCGGCAAGATCATGAACGCCCTGTACCGCGGCCTGATTGTCGCCGGCGCACTGGCGGCCGTCGCCTTCTACCCGGTTACCACCGGCATGTTCCCGGAAGGCATCATGGTCGCCGGCAAAAGCATCGCTGCCATGGACATTTACATTTCTACACTGATCGGCCTGGCGCTGACAGCGGCAATGGTGGTCATCACCGAATATTACACCGCCACTGAATACAGTCCGGTCAAGCACATCGCCGAAGCCTCCACCACCGGTGACGGCACCAACGTCATTGCCGGTCTGGGTATTTCCATGAAAGCCACTACCGCACCGGTACTGGCAGTCTGCGCTTCCATCTGGGGCGCCTATGAACTGGCCGGCCTGTACGGCATCGCGATTGCCGCGACCAGTATGCTGTCGATGACCGGCATTATCGTCGCACTCGACGCCTATGGCCCGATCACCGACAACGCCGGTGGTATCGCCGAAATGGCGGAACTGCCGGAAGCCATTCGCAACATCACCGACCCGCTGGATGCCGTCGGCAACACCACCAAGGCGGTCACCAAGGGTTACGCGATCGGTTCGGCCGGTCTCGCCACCCTGGTGCTGTTCGCCGACTACACTCACAACCTCGGCGGCCAGGTTTCGTTTGACCTGTCCAACCACATGATCATCATCGGCCTGTTCATCGGCGGCCTGGTGCCGTATCTGTTCGGCGCCATGGCGATGGAAGCGGTCGGCCGCGCTGCCGGCGGCATCGTCAATGAAGTGCGTCGTCAGTTCCGCGAAATGCCGGGCATCATGGATCACACCACCAAGCCGGATTACAGCAAGGCGGTCGACATGCTGACCAAGGCGGCCATCAAGGAAATGATCATTCCGTCGCTGCTGCCGATTGCGGTACCGGTCCTGGTCGGTTTGCTGCTGGGTAAGGAAGCGCTCGGCGGCCTGTTGATCGGCACCATCATCACCGGCCTGTTTGTCGCCATCTCCATGACCACCGGTGGCGGCGCCTGGGACAATGCCAAGAAGTACATCGAAGACGGTAACTTCGGCGGCAAGGGTTCCGACGCGCACAAGGCGGCGGTCACCGGCGACACCGTCGGCGACCCGTACAAGGACACCGCCGGCCCGGCTGTTAACCCGCTGATCAAGATCATCAACATTGTTGCCCTGATGATCATTCCACTGCTGTAACAGCCAGCCAGAAACATTCGACCGGCCACAAGTCGGTCAATGCAAAAAGCCCTGCATCCACAAGATGTCAGGGCTTTTTTATGTCCGCAGAAAAAGGCTCAGGCGATGGCCAGCGTGTGGCCAAACCAGAATGCGTCGGGCTTTTCGAGGAATTCGCTGACCTGCATGTAATGGCTGCCGTCACAGGAAAAGGTCAGGCCGACCATACCGTTGATGATGTTCAGCGACGCCGAACGCAGATAGATGGTTTCATCCGCATTCCTCAGGCTGCGAAATTTTTCCAGCACCCACATGACTTCGTCGGGAGCGACCTCAGCATCGAGCGGATAGCGCCGCTGCGCATAAGCCAGGCAGACCGACGGATCGATGATCTCGTCGAGCACGTGAATGCGGTATCGGTGTGGATCATCGTACAGCCACAGCGTTGCGCGCGAACTGCTGTAATGCAATTTGGCATGAAACACCCCGTGATACAGGAACAATTCACACAGGATGCTGTTGACCGTATCCAGATTTTCATCCATTGGACTGGTGACGCGCGTCTGTAAAAACAGGTTCTGGCGAATCGCCGGGTCACCCTTGATCTGTCGCCAGTACAGCGGCGTGCAAGAGGCACTCAGCGGCGTGACTTCCGGCAGGTCGCAGACATCAAAATCACCGGCCACACAGCCGAGTATCCTGCCGTCCTGATCCTTGACCTGACGCAAAGCGGTGACACAGGGATGAAAATCGGTGCGTGACACATACACATCCGAGAGTACAAAGCCGGAACCCTCGCTCATTGCGCCGATATAAGGCCGCACGGATAAATCAAAGCCGCGCGCAGCGGTGTCAATCTTGTCCAATGTTACATTGGAGCTGTATTGCACGGCATGGCAATCGACTGCGTAGAGCAGCTTGCAGCCGTTGATATGCGGCAGGGCAGCGCGCAAGACGGTGTCGAGTTGATCCGGATTCGGCCAGGCGATCGCACATACCGTCGCCGTCGATTCCAGGATGCTTTCCAGCCTGGCGCCCAACAACTCCCTTTGCCGATTGATGCGCTCCTGCAGTGCCGTATCCATAACCACCCTATCTAGTTGAGTGACACACCAGCGCTACTACATGCTGTATATCGAACATAGCAGGCTACCGACATTTGGACAACGACCGCGACACAAAAATTCAGCTGGTCGCTAACCCCAGCAACAATGCCGAAAAATCGCTGACCCCGGTAAAGCCCTTGACCTGCCGATGAGGCGAACGGGTGTCCGGTTTGAGAATGGCGATCAAATGGGCAATGCCGTATTGCTGCGCCGAGTGCAGCACGCTGACGCTGTCATCAACAAACAGGGTGCGTTGCGGCACAAACGGCAATTGCGCATGCAGGCAGTGCCAGAAAGCTTGCTGTTCTTTCGGGTAACCGAGCTGGTGCGCCGATATGACGTAATCGAAATGGTGATCCAGCCGGGTTTTGCGCATTTTCAGAGCCAGCGATTTCTGGTGTGCATTGGTAACCAGGCTCACACGTTTGCCGGCCGCCTGTAACGCCTCGAGAAAGTCCACCACATGCGGGTGCACGGCAATCAGATGGTCCACTTCCTCCTTGAGCAGAGCGATGTCGAGTCCCAGCTCGCGGCTCCAGTGATCCACGCAATACCATTCCAGCGTACCTTCGATGCGGCGATAGCGCTGCAGCAACTCCTCCCTGGCCAGCTCGTAAGGCATGCCCCGGTCTTCAGCGTAGCGGTGCGGCACATATTCCAGCCAGAAGTGATTATCGAAGTGCAGGTCAAGCAAGGTGCCGTCCATGTCAAGCATGACGTCATCGATTTCCGACCATGGCAAATTGCTGGACACGATTTCTCCCCAGGCTGATGAGTCTGATACAGTCTGCATTCATTGCCTGAACGCCTGTTTAATTTACATGAAACAAAAACCGAAAGTCACGAAAAGAGAGATCGTCGCGCATACCAATATTTTTCGTATCGAAGCCATGCAACTGGAGTTCTCCAATGGCGCCACCCGGCAGTACGAACGCATCGTCGGCTCGCCGCAAGGCGCCGTGCTGGTGGTTGGCCTGCTGCCGGGGCCACAGGTGCTGCTGGTGGAAGAATACGCCGCCGGCATCGAACGTTACGAACTGGCTTTCCCGAAAGGCAAAATCGATGCTGGCGAAGACGTGCTGACAGCCGCCAACCGCGAACTGCAGGAAGAAACCGGTTACGCCGCCGGCAAGCTCACGCACATCGAATCTATGACCATCGCCCCGGGCTATCTCGGTCACACCACGCACATCGTGCTGGCCGAGGAGCTGTACCCGTCCAGCCTGGATGGCGACGAACCCGAACCCCTGCAAGTAATACGCTGGGACCTGGATGACCATAAAAACCTTGTGCAACGTGAGGATTTCACCGAAGCCCGAAGCATTGCCGCGCTCTATCGCGTCATGGAAATCGTCAAGCAACAGGACTGCTAGACATTCCATGCCGTCTGTATAACACTCTGTTAAATCAACAGATAACAATGAATCAATGAATATCGATATCAACAAGATTGTCCACATTGCGCAGCAGGCCGGCGACGCCATCATGGCCATCTATGATTCGGACTTCTCGGTCTATGAGAAAAACGACAAATCACCGCTCACCGAAGCCGATCTCGCCGCACACCGACTGATCTGCGACGAGCTGGCCAGAATCACGCCGGACATACCCGTGCTGTCCGAAGAATCCGCCGCCATCCCTTTTGCCACTCGCTCGCAATGGCAACGTTACTGGTTGGTGGACCCGCTCGACGGCACCCGCGAGTTTGTCAAAAAAAATGGCGAGTTCACGGTGAACATCGCCCTCATCGAAAACCATGACGCCACCCTTGGTGTCGTCTATGCGCCGGCCAAGCAACTGACCTTTTATGGCAGCCGCGCACAAGGGGCTTTCCGGCAAAACGCCCACGGCAATGCCGAAGCCATTCAGGTGCACAAGCAACGTCGCCAGCGCCTGCAGGTGGCCGGCAGCCGTTCGCATGCCGGCGACAGCCTGCAACAGTTTCTCAACAACGTCGGTGAACATGACATCGTCAGCATGGGCAGTTCGCTCAAGCTCTGCCTAGTGGCGGACGGCAGCGCCGATATCTATCCACGCCTGGGGCCCACTTCCGAGTGGGATACCGCCGCGTCACAGGCCGTGGTTGAAGCCGCCGGCGGCCGGGTCACCACACTGGACCTGCAACCCCTGAAATACAACACCAAGGACTCGCTGCTGAATCCGCACTTCCTGGTGTTTGGCGACAACAGTGTTGACTGGTCTGGTTATCTGCAATGAGACCGATGCTGCAGCCAATCCTGTTTATATTCTTGTTGCTGCTATCTGCCAGCGCCGCGGCCACCGATGATCCGCACGACTTCGACGACTTTCCACTGGCCGAGCCACTGACTTACCCGAAATGGTTCAAACAGAGTTTTCTCGACCTGCAGGAAGACCTGAACGAAAGCATCGAAAACGGCAAACAGGGCATCATCGTCTATTTTGGCCAGAAACGCTGCGCCTATTGCCGCATGTTAATGGACGTCAACTTCGGCCAGAAAGAAATCGAAAACTATACCCGCGAACATTTTGACCTGATCCCGATTGATATCTGGGGTGTGCAGGAAGTCACCGACACCAAGGGCCATGTACTGACCGAACGCGATTACTCATTGCGTGAGGGCACCAACTTCACGCCATCGCTGCTGTTTTACAATGCCGACGGCGATCTGGTACTGCGCCTGCGCGGCTATTACCCACCCTACCAATTCATGGCCGCATTGCAATATGTTGCCGAAGGCCATTACAAGCGCGAGAAGTTTCGCGTTTATCTGGCGCGTGGCGACAAGAGCATGCGCTTCGAAAAAGACGATCTGGTGGAAGAGGAATTTTTCAGCCCGCCACCTTACAACCTGGACCGCACCCGCTTCCCGGGCGAACGTCCGCTGGTGGTGTTTTTCGAGCAGGGCGACTGTCATGCCTGCGATGTATTACACACCGAACCGCTGAAGCACATGGCCATCGCCAAACTGTTCAGCCAGTTTGAAAGCGTGCAATTGAACATGCACCGCGACACACCGGTCATCACACCGCAGGGTGAAAAAACCACGGCGCGCAAATGGGCCGAAGAGCTCGACATCTTCTACGCGCCCTCAATGGTGTTCTTTGACGAGAACGGCAAGGAAATCATCCGACTGGATTCCGTGGTGCGGTTCTTCAGGCTGCGCAACGTGCTCAACTATGTCATTTCCGGCTCCTACAACATCCAACCGAGCTTCCAGAAATGGCGTTCCGAAAGCGGTTTCTAGTCAAAGTGGCTACATCGTTGCCCAGGGCAGTTGCACTAGACAATCGACAAAGTGTGAACCAGAGAACCCGGCCAGTCTGGCAATGTTGTAAACTCCTGTCAGAGACATGCGTGAAGAACAACCCATTCAGACTGGCAGGATAAAGCGATGAATCATGAGCTGGAACATGAAAACCGGCTGCTGCGTCAGAAGCTGAAGGACATCACCCAGGAAGCCAGTAACAACGAAGCGTTGCTGAATAAGTTCCTGCAGCGTGAAATCGCACTGCTTAGCAGCGGCAGCCTGCCGGAACTGCTGGTCAACCTGACCGAAGGCCTGCGACAGTCGTTTTCACTCGACGAGATTCGCCTGCTACTGGTCGACAGCGATCAGGAAATTCGCAACCTGCTCAATCACAACAACACACCGGAAGAATGTTTCCCGGAAATCCATTTTGTCGACCGGGCGGATGAAATCCGCGGCCATTTGCGCAAGGGCTGCGCACCCTGGCTGGGGCCGTGTCGCGAGGAACGCCATAACGGCCTGTTCGGCATTCCGGAAAATCGCAGCATTGCGGTCCTGCCGCTGAACCTGCGCGACACGCTGATCGGCTGCCTGGCGCTTGGCAGCAAGGACCCGCGGCGTTTTACACGGCAGCATTCTTCTGATTTTCTGCAGCGTCTGACCGCGATCGGCTCGGTGTGCCTGGAAAATGCCGTCAATCGCGAGCGCATTATCCTGTCGGGCCTGACCGACGCACTGACCGGCTTTTACAACCGCGCCTATCTGGAACGTCGTCTCAATGAAGAGATTTCCCGCGCCGCGCGTTACCAACAGCCGCTCAGCTGCCTGTTCCTGGACATCGACTTTTTCAAGCGCGTCAACGATACCCATGGCCACGCCAGTGGCGACAAGGTGCTCAAGGAAGTCGCCACACGCATCAAGAACCAGTTGCGCGCCAGCGACATACCGACGCGTTTCGGCGGCGAGGAATTCACCCTGCTGCTGCCACAGACCGGCAGCGAGGAAGCCATGTTGCTGGCCGAACGCATTCGCCACGCCGTGCAGGCGGCACCGGTCAGTGCCGACACCGACGTGCTGCTCAACATCACGATCTCCATCGGCGCCAGCCAGATCCTGGCGCATCAACACGACAACCTGCAGGGACTCGGCCAGGAATTGTTACAAACCGCCGACAGCGCGCTGTATCGCGCCAAGGAAAGCGGCCGTAATCGCGCCATGCTATACCAGCCGCAAAACCGTGAAACAGCACGAGAAAAAGTCCATTAGATGAAGATGGACGGACGATCATCTATTCGCCCTAAAGGAATATTATTCCCCAAATATTAGAAATATCTAAATTAGTACTTGCTAATTTAGTGAATTCTAATATACTAGTCGCCAACGTTAAACGAACTGAACGTTACCAATTTTACTTTTTCGACTTTTGGGAGACATCACATGAAAAAAATCATCGCTCTGGTTGCTATCCTGGCTTCTGCTCAAGCTTCTGCCTGGTGGGGCAACGGTTACAACAACGGTTACAACAATGGCGCTTTCGACGGCAACGGTTACGGCTACGGAAACGGTGCTGGCGACGCAGCTGGCGATGCCGCTGGCGATTTCGACGGCACTTTCAGCATGAGCTTCTCTGGTAAAGGCAAGGCGCGCGGCAACACCAACACCCGTTGGGACGGCGCTGCTAACAACGCTTACTATGGCAATGGCTATAACGGCTTCAACGGTTACAACGGCTATGCCCCTTACGGTTACCGTTACCCGGTAGCTCCGGTTGCACCGATGGCTGTTGCTCCGGTTGCACCGCAAGCTGAAGCTGCAAAATAAGATCTGTCTCGCGATAGTTCTTGAAAAACCGGCCTGCAAAGCAGGCCGGTTTTTTTATGCGTGAAACATTTGCAGCGCGGCACTCGGCTAGTGCAGCAACTCGGTTTCCGTCATGACGCGGTTCCGGCCGGTCTGTTTGGCCAGATACAGGGCGCGGTCAGCGCGCGACAGCAGGCTGTCATCGGTATCGCCGGGCCTGAAACAGGCCGCGCCGAGCGACACGGTCACATTCGGCAGACGCTCCTTGGTGTTGCGTTTGATCAGGGTAATCTCGGCAATCGCGCGATTGACCCGACCGGCAATTTCCACTGCGTCGTCCAGCGAAGTATTCGGCAACAAAATGGTGAATTCCTCACCGCCATAACGGGCGGCAAAATCATCCTCACGCGCCACTTTCAGCATGGTGTCACTGACGCGCCGGATCACCTGATCACCAATCGGATGACCGTAATGGTCATTGAACAGCTTGAAATGATCGATATCCATCATCAACACCGATAACTGGTAACCGATCGTCTCGGACTCATCGAGCAGCTCATTGAGTTTACGGCTCAGCGCATTACGGTTATACAAACCGGTCAGGGCATCGCGGGCAGCCTCTTCCTGCAATTGCTCGACCTGCTGTTGCAAACGCGCGGCATTTTCTTCGGCTTTGTGCAAATGCTCCCTTAGCGTATCGGAATCCTCGATCGCCCTGCTGGTGGCATCCAACAAATTCGCGGCAATGCGCTTGAGATCGGCAAGATCGGGATTAGTGTGCAACTCACTCGCCTGCCGCTGCAAAATCTCGTGATAATTTTCCGCCCCATGACTGGCGCTGGATACGCCCTCCAGTACCTGGAACAGCAATTGCTGCAAGTCGGCAATATAGCCATCGGCCTGATCTTCGCCGTGGTTCAGGCAAAGCTCTTCAAAAAGATCGCGTAAAACGTGTGCGTTCAGCGGCTTGCCGCTATCAAGATACTGGTCGATTCGTGACCTGAGCTCTCCTCGCCTGCCCCGTGCATACTCATAAGCAACAATAAAGCAAACCGGATTAACCACGATGTCATGCTTTTGCAAAAAAGCAATCGCCGTATCACTCCATGTCACGGTGTCGGAGGTCAGGTCAAACTGCAAACAGTTTGCAAATGATGTCATACAGTCCTCAACGGGTTTTAGGGTTGAATGAATAACAAACTTCTTCAACGTCCTTGTTGAGAAAATGGCTGGGTCATCCTTTAAAAAGCCTTAAAATCGTAGCACAAATATGGTTTTTTTTGCCTCAGAGCAGAAAAACCCGGCTTTCGGCTCCATCCCGGACACAGGTTTCCAGCCGGCAACGCCGATTTTCCCAGATGGCAGGGCGACTCAAACGGTTTTTCAGGAATTTAGGTCATATCAACAGATTCGTTTACAGTTGCCCACGCACATGCCGTAATACTAATGACAGACGACCGGCAACTGACCCTTCAGGCCGGCCTGATCTGCTACATTACTCTAAGGACGCTGCTACCACCCCATACGGAAATGATCAATCTCGATAACAGCAAGCCCGTCATCATCAGTTTCCTGTTCAGCACCATCGTACCGATGGCGCTTGGCCTGTTTCTGTCAGCAACCTTTCCGGAATGGCGCTGGAGTCATTATCCGTTTCATTCCATGGTGGAAAGCATCGGCGCATTCTGTGCTTTTACTGTTGCGACCCTGATGATCATCATGGTGCATTACGATCACCTGGACGCACGATTTGTGATTGCTGCCCTGGCCTTGATCGGCATGGGCATCCTGGATGGTTTCCACGCCGTGTTGCATGCCGGCGCATCCTTTGTCTGGCTACATAGTATCGCCACACTAGTTGGCGGCGTCATCTTTGCATTGATCTGGCTGCCAAGGAAAAACCATTCAAAACAAGTCATGTTGCCTTTGACTGTGCTGGTCATCGGCTGTCTGGCTCTTGGACTGGTTTCGATGCTGTATCCAGAAATACTGCCAGCCATGATCGAAGATGGCGAGTTCACCGTGGTCGCCAGATTCACCAACATTGTTGGCGGCATCGGCTTTCTGGTCGGCTCCGGTTATTTTGTTTACCAATATTTCAGGTCAAGGCATCGGCTCGACCACAGCGATTACACCCGTTACATCATTTTTTCGAATCACTGCCTGTTATTCGGCATTGCCGGGCTGTTGTTTGAATATTCGGTTTTGTGGGACGCCGGCTGGTGGTGGTGGCATATCCTGCGCCTGCTGGCCTACATCGTGGCGCTGGTTTACCTGTTTTCACAATTCAGCCAGGCACAGAAGCAATTGACCGCCTACACCACCCGGCTGGAGCATCTCAACGCAAGCAAAAGCCTGTTTCTTGCCAATATGTCGCATGAACTGCGCACACCGATGCACGCCATTTTCAGTTTTTCGGAAATGGGCGTGAAACGATTTGACAATGCACCGCAGGAAAAACTGTTTTCCTACTTTTCCCGCATCAATGAAAGTGCGGTCCGCCTGACATTATTACTCAATGACCTGCTTGACCTTTCCAAGCTCGAGTCCGGTAAAAGTGTGTATGACTTCAAGGATAACAGCCTGAACAAAGCCGTTGATTCCGTGGTCAACGAGCTGGCAACCCTGGCGAAAGATAAACAATTGCAAATCTCCGTGAGATCGAGCCGCGACAACATCACCGGCGTGTTCGACTGGGAAAAAATCCTGCAAGTCATTCGCAACCTGCTTGCCAACGCCATCAAGTTCACTCCGGAACACAAAAAAATATTGCTTTCTCTCAGCACAACGTCGGATGCTTTTCTCAAGTTCACGATTGCTGATCAGGGCATCGGCCTGCCCAAGGGTGAACTGGAATCGGTGTTTGATGCCTTCATCCAGTCAAGCAAGACTAGATCCAAGGCTGGTGGTACCGGCCTAGGACTGGCCATTTCCAAGGAAATCATTGAAGGACACGGCGGCCAGATCATAGCGGCGAACAACAGGGACCATGGCGCCAGCTTTACCTTTCTCATTCCCAGATATCAGGAGACACTCGCACAGGTAACCTAAGGATGGAAAAAATAATCTGGTCAGAAAAATACAACACCGGTTCAGCCGCAATCGACAAGCAGCACCAACGCTTTGTCGAACTACTGAACATTCTGCTCGAGCATCAGGACACCGAGACCGACCCGGAACTGCTCACAGAAACCGTTGAAAAACTAATGCTGTTTACGGAAAAACATTTTGCTGATGAAGAAAAAATTCTTGCCGCGGGACAATTTCCCGACGTCAATCATCATCGCGACCAACACCTCGACTTTATTGAAAGTACCGCCGAACAGTTCACCCGGACGCTGAAAGACAAGCACCGCTTTCCGGAAGAGCTGACCAAACTGATGCATGAGATGTGGATACATCACATGGAAGAAGAAATCCCCGAATTTCGTGCTTTCTTCCTGAAAAAGTGAAACTGGTATCTGCCTGCGTTTCACCTTCGCACCCAAAGTTTCAGACATAAAAAAAGGCTTGCCGACATACGTCGTAAGCCTTTTGCTATATGGTGCCCAGGG